>JAFXXU010000081.1 GCA_017542125.1 Ruminococcus sp. | reverse complement strand
GTTCCTCATCGATCCGAGATATAGGTGTGCGGGTCCTGCGCAATGAAGCGCTGTGAACCATGTCAGGCGGGGAACCGAGCAGCATTAAGCGGTCTGTTTCGTGTGACGCAGTTTCGCCTGCACATCTATATGTCGGATCGAATTTTTGATTATTTTGCCTTGTGGGGGTGGAAAGGTTGTATCAGGCGCTTTACCGTAAGTGGAGGCCTATGTCCTTCGACGACGTCGTTTCTCAGCCCCATATAACCACGACCCTCCGCAACCAGATCTCTGCGGGCAAGACCGCCCACGCTTACCTTTTCACCGGCTCCCGGGGAACGGGCAAGACCACTTGTGCCAGGATATTCGCTAAGGCTGTCAACTGCCTCTCTCCCAAGGACGGCGAGCCCTGTCTGGAGTGCGAGATCTGTAAAAATGCCGATGCAGGCACCCTGCCGGATATAATCGAGATCGACGCGGCATCAAATTCCCGGGTGGACGATATCCGCGAGCTGCGGGAGGGTGTTAGCTATACCCCCGAGCTCTGCAAGTATAAGGTCTATATAATCGACGAGGTGCATATGCTCTCGCCGGGGGCCTTCAACGCCCTGCTGAAAACTATGGAGGAGCCGCCTCCCCACGTTAAGTTCATCTTAGCCACCACCGAGGTCCATAAGGTGCCCTCGACCATAGTTTCCAGATGCCAGCATTTCGATTTCCACCGCATCAAGACCGAGGATATCGTCAGCAGGCTCAGCTATATAGCCGGTGAGGAAAACCTCTCCCTGGACGGGGAGGCTGCCGCCCTTATCGCAAGGCTCTCCGACGGCGGTATGAGAGATGCCCTCTCTTTGCTGGATCAGTGCGCTGCCTATTCCGATAAGATAGATATAAACACAGTGTCCGCCGCAGCAGGCATTGCAGGGCGGGATCACCTGTTCGATATACTTGAGGCTGTCCTGGCAAGGGACGCCGCTGCCGCTATACGGAAGATCGACGAGCTCTATGAAAAGAGCAAGGATCTTGCAGTGCTCTGCTCGGAGCTCATCACCCAGATGAGGAACATTATGATCCTTATGTCCGGCAGGGATGCGAGAGACCTTATCGTCTGCCTCCCGGAGGAGCTTGAAAGGCTTGAAAAAATGGCAGCGGGTACGGATATAGATACGGTCCTGGGGCTCATTTCTATTCTCCAGCAGTGCTCGGAGAGGTTCCCCCGCTCGGCTAACAAGTGCATCGAGCTTGAAATGTGCGCCGTCAGGATGTGCAGCTATTCCCCCGCAAAGGGTACAGTATCAGCCTCCGGTGTCAGCGACAGGGCAGTGAGCAACCTTATGGACAGGCTCACAAGGCTGGAGCAGGCTATGGCGTCGGGAGTACCCGTCACTGAGGAGAAGAAGCCTATAGCGCCGCCTCCGCCTCCGAAGCCGCTGAAAAAGTTCGACCCCAACAATTACACCCCCCTGGAGGAGTGGAAGGAGCTGCTGGGCATCATCAACGAGAAGGCCCCCGCACTGGGTTCCTTCCTCACCAATTCGGCTGCCTGCATAGAAGGGGATATGTTCTATCTCATAGTCGCCAGTGACGTGGCGCTCAGGAAATTCAAGCGCTCCAACGACTCTGCAAAGCTCAAGGAGATAGTCAACGGTTATTACGGAAAGAGCTTCGGCTTTATGCTCTACAGCTCGCACGACGTTGATATGGAGGATCAGGATAACCCTATCAACGAGATAATCAAACGAGCAAAGAGCAACAACGTCGAAGTCGAGATAAAAAATCAGAATTAAGGAGTTTTTAAAATGAAAGCAAGATTACCACAGGGTATGGGCAAGGGAAACGGCAACATGAACCAGATGCTCAAGCAGGCTCAGAAGATGCAGGACGAGATCACCGCTCTCCAGGCTGATCTGGAGGAGAGAGAGTTCTCTGCTTCCGTAGGCGGCGGAGCTGTTGACGTTACCATCAACGGCAAGAGACAGGTGCTCAAGCTCAACATCAAGCCCGAGGTCGTTGACCCCGAGGACGTTGAGATGCTCCAGGATCTCATTATGAGCGCATTCAATGAGGCTGTCAAGAACCTTGACGAGACCTCCGATGCCGAGATGAGCAAGCTGACGGGCGGAGTATCCTTCCCCGGTCTGTTCTGATGGCTGACCACAGCGCACTTCCTCTGGCAGTCCTGAGCGAGCAGTTCGCAAAGCTGCCCGGGATAGGTATGAAATCAGCTCAGAGGCTGGCATATCACGTTATGGAGATGTCCGATGCGGAGGTCAACGCCTTTGCAAAGGCTCTGCTGGACGCGAAGAAGACCGTCCACACCTGCCCCGTATGCCAGAATTTCACCGAGCAGCAGCTATGCCGCTTCTGCTCCGATGAAAAGCGGGATCACCGCACCGTCTGCGTGGTGGAGACCCCGAAGGATATAGCAGCCTTCGAGAGGACAAAGGAGTATAAGGGCGTTTATCACGTTCTTCACGGGCTCATCTCTCCCATAGACGGCATCAAGCCGGATATGCTTAAGATCAAGGAGCTGCTCTCCCGCGTCAATGACGGCGGCGTGGATGAGGTCATTATGGCCACCAACCCCACCGTAGAGGGCGAGGCTACTGCGATGTACGTCTCAAAGCTCTTAAAGCCCTTCGGCGTGAAGGTGACTAGGCTGGCTTTCGGCCTGCCCATAGGCGGTATGCTGGAATATGCCGATGAGGTCACCCTCTACAAGGCTCTTGAAAACCGCAACGAGATATAGGCAACACCGCACGACCCGCGGCTAACGCCTCTGCACATCATCTGCTTGCCAGCTTTCCGTCATATTACCCAAATTCTCCTTGACTTGCGTCAGCAAGCCTGCGTCGAATTTAGGCAATCTGACGAAAATCTGGACGG
>JAFXXU010000012.1 GCA_017542125.1 Ruminococcus sp. | reverse complement strand
TCTCCTTGACGTTGCGTAAAGCGAAGTGAACTTCGCTTGCAAGCCTGCGTCGAATTTAGGCAATCTGACGAAAATCTGTGCCTCAACGCCAGTTGAGGTTGCGCATACTGATGCACAGGGGTCGTGCGGTGTTGCCTTAAATATTATTGATCTGGAATCCCATATCCGACATAAGAGCGTTGGTGAAGTTCTTTTCGGTCATTGGCTTGCCGAAGCGGTAGCCCTGAGCCATCTCGCAGCCGATGCCTTCAAGGAAGTTCACCTGCGAGAGCTTCTCAACGCCCTCGGCGATGACCTCCATACCCAGCTCTATGATGGTGTTGACTATGTTACGGATGACGATCCGCGCCGATTCACCGCTCTCTTCGATAGAGTCCACAAATGACTTGTCCAGCTTGATAACATCAACGTGAATGTCCTTGAGCATATTCAGGGAGGAATAACCCGTGCCGAAATCGTCTATTGAGATGCCGAAGCCCCGGGTGCGCATATCCTTGATGAAGCTGAGCATAGCGTTGTAGTCCTCGTGGCAGGAGGTCTCGGTCAGCTCTATCTCGATGAACTTTGGCGGGATGTCGTAGCGCTTCAGAACATCGTGGATGTCGTCGGCAATGCGGGAGTTGTGCAGATGTATCTTTGAGAAATTCACCGATACCCGTACAGGCTGTATCTTGTTATCCAGCCAGTAGCGGATGCAGCGGCAGGTCTCTTCAAGCATATAGAAGTCCAGATCGCAGACTGAGCCGTCCTTCTCCAGCACGGGAACGAACTCGTTGGGCGGGACGATCTGACCCGCACGGTACCACCGCACCAGAGCCTCGCAGCCGCAAAGCCTTCCCGTGTCCATCCTCACCTTCGGCTGGAAGTAGACCATGAATTCCTTGTTCATCAGCGACTCATGGAATACCGCCGAGATCTCGTTCTCGGTTATCGAGCGCCGGTAGATCACCGGGTCAAAGCAGACGTAAATGTCGTTCAGGGAGTTCTTAGCCGCAGTGTAAGCGATAGAGGCGCGGTTCAGTATGTCGTTTATCGTGTCGATGGGGCCTATCTTGTAAACACCCATCTTCGAGGCAAGATCGAAGCGTATGAATTCGCTGGCCCAGACGGTTATGGTCTCGGCATTCTCGATGAATTTTGCCGCACGCTTGGATTTTACCAGCGTCATAAAGGTATCGCCCCCGAGCCTTGCCACCTTGCCGGAGCCTGCGTATTCCACCAGCTTGGCGGCGTATGCCTGGAGCACCTTGTCGCCGGAGCGGGTGCCGATATGCTGGTTGATGAATTTGAAATTTCGTATATTGGAGTAGACCGCCGTGTACTCTCCGATGGTGCCCTCGATCAGCAGCTTCTCGCAGTATTGGGAAAGCCCCTCGTTGTTGAGGACCTCCGTCAGCTGATCGGTGACGGCGAGGCGTTCCAGCCTGACGTATGCCCGGGTCTTGGCACAGATGGCATAAAGGGATTCCAGCAGGAACTCTATTGACTCCTTCTCCTCATCGTTCCAGATATGCCCGCTGGTGGCATACAGCTCAATATAGACCGAGCCGTTATCCATAGTTTTGAAGCGGCGCTCCATTTTCTCAAGGGGATTGTAGTGGTCCTCGGAAAAGATAGTGCAGCTCATTTCCTCGGTGCCCAGCTCTTCAAGGGCGAAATGCTTATCGACCTCAAAATTCAGCCGGCCGATCGAGACCTCCTTGTTTATAAGGGAGAGATTATCCCGCAGCAGTTCAATGAGCGCACTGAGGCTGTCGGCGTTCTCCAGGATGATCCCGAAAAACTCCCGAAAGTTCTTGCTGCAAAGCACTCCGTCCATAATATCCCCCCTTTATGGCATCATGTTTTATTTGTTAATTTATATTACATAAATATCATACCACTTTTATATACCGTTTGTCAACACTTTTTTTGTGATTTTGATAAATATTATTATGCCCCTGTCCCGGAGAGCTTCACACGGTGAGGGGAGGGCGCTGACAACCCGCCGGGTCATATTGGTGAAATAGTAAATGTTAAAAACATAATAGCATTGTCAATTGACCGTATCTCGGATAAGTGCTATAATGTTCGCAAGAAGTGAGGAAAGCCGTGCAGAGGATCGGTTAAGACAATGCGATCATATGTCAAGTTTTCTCCGATCCTCCCGCGGCCGAGTAATGTAAGTTTTTGCGAACAAAAGAAGAGGTAATGTATGATGAAGAAGCTCCTGACCGCAATTTTTGCAGCCTGCCTGCTGCTCACCGCCTGCGGCTCCGATGATTCGGGCTCGTCGGCAGGCACCGCCTACCCGGCATCGACTGAGGCTTCGGCTGTTCAGACCGAAGCTGTTACCGATGGGACTCCGGCTGACAGTACCGATGACCCTGCTCCCGATGCTTCGGGAGATACCGCATTCGCCAAGCACGGCGCTCTCTCGGTAAAGGGCAGCGACCTGGTAGATGCCTCCGGCAACAAGTTCCAGCTGCGAGGAATGTCCACCCACGGCATAGCCTGGTATCCTTCATACGTCTGCAAGGAGACCTTTACCGCGATGCGTGACGAGTGGAACACCAACTGTGTCCGCCTGGCGATGTATACCCACGAGAACCTCGGCTACTGCTCCAACGGCGACAAGGAGTATATCAAGGGTCTGGTGGAGAACGGCGTTGAGCTGGCTACCGAGCTGGGTATGTATGTGATCATCGACTGGCACGTTCTCAACGAGAACAGCCCCCTCGTTTACAAGGATGAGGCTGTGAAGTTCTTCGATGAGATGTCAAAGAAGTACGCCTCCTACGGCAATGTGCTCTATGAGATCTGCAACGAGCCCAACAAGGGCGCCGGCTGGGATAAGATCACCGAGTACGCCAACGAGGTCATCCCCGTTATCAGAGCCAATGCTCCCGACAGCGTGGTCATCGTCGGCACGCCTACCTGGAGCCAGGATGTTGACAAGGCTCTGGCTAACCCCCTCAGCTACGATAATGTAATGTATACCCTGCATTTCTATGCCGCTACCCACAAGGATTCCCTCCGCAATAAGATGGAGAGATGCATCTCCGAGGGTCTGCCGGTATTCGTCAGCGAGTTCGGTATCTGCGACGCTTCCGGAAACGGCAAGGTGGATATCACCCAGGCTGATCTCTGGAAGGAGCTTATCGAGAAATACAACGTAAGCTATATGTGCTGGAACCTCTCCAACAAGGACGAGGCAAGCGCTGTCATTGCTCCAAACTGCTCCAAGCTCTCGGGCTGGACGGATGATGAGCTCTCCGAGGAGGGCAGATGGATCAAGGCCTGGTTCACTTCCGAAACTGACTGATAACAGCAATATTCCTTTCATCATAAGCGCTGTGATGCTATTCCGTCGGCATCACAGCGCTTTTTGTATAATAAGAAAGCCTCCCGCATCGTCCTGCGGGAGGCCTGTGATCATTCGGGGAGGATATCGGTGTAGCGATGACCGCCCAGCTGTGTGCGGATCACATTCTCCGTGAGGTTGAACCATTCCGTGCATTCGTCAAGAATGATAGCGTCGCCGGAGGCCACAAGGGGCTTGCCCTTCAGTATCGTATCCACCTGATCCTCTATAAAGACTTCCAGCTCAAAGCTGATATCCTGCGCCAGAGAGTATATCCTCTCTTTCAGCCTGCCGGAGTTCGAGACCGGCTTGTCAAGGTATATTTCCGCTCTTGCCACTTTCAGCTCGTTCAGAGCCTTCATCAGGGCGGTGACAGCCCTGTCGGTCTCTGGGATAAGGCGGTAGGTGCCGTGGAGCCCTGCCAGATCTCTGATAGTGCCGTCCATACACTTGAAGAGCATAGAATCGGAGCAGGCGATCTCCAGCCCGATGATCACATTGAAGCCGTCGATGCTGATCGTCCTGCCCGCGATATCGGAGACCTGCCGCTCCCGGCGGGAGATCAGGCTCTTTCCGGGGGAGACAGTTCTGGTCAATGCCAGCCTTTGCCGCTCGGTGAACTGGTAGTGATCCCCCACAAAGCGCACCGCGCTCATAATGGGGTAGCCCCGGTCTGTCAGGTAGCAGACCTCGGCGGCTGCCCTGCGGAGCAGGGGAATAGCCTCCTCGCCGAAATCCTTCCTGTCGGAGGGGACAAAGCCGCGCTTTGCCTGTTCGGTCATACTGCCGCCTCTCCTGTCACAAGGTAAGGGTCAGGTTGTTCAGACCCAGCGAGTTGACGTAATTCGCGTCCTTGACCAGCTTCATTATCATCCTGATGCCTATATGGGAGGCAGGGTCGTCGGTCTTGTGGAGCTCCAGATATTTCACGGGGTCGAAGTTCTTGCAGTTATCGCGTATACGCAGGACAGGGGAGCCGTTCTTGAGCATCACCCTGATGTCGATGCTGTGATCCTTCTTGCCGTCGAAGCCGTGGTGGACGATGTTGTTTGCCATTTCCTCAATGCTGAGAGCAATGAGGTTCGAGGTCTTTTTGGGGATGCCGTGCTCCTTGCAGAAGTCACAGGCCTTGGTGGATACAGCCACCACATCCTCGGATTTGAGGATGGAGGCTTCGATACAGTCGTTGTCCTCGACTCCCAGGCTGTCAGAGAGCAGCGAGAAGGCCTCGGCGCTGATCTTCGCCTGCTTGTTGCGAGCATAGACGATGAGGGTTATGCCGCAGAGGGTAAGGCTCTCACCGCAGACAAAGCCGAGCCATACGCCCGTAACACCCAGAAACCTGCTGAGTATCAAAGCTGCGAGAGCGGTCAGGGCGAAGTTCTGGAAAACCGAGATCACCATGGTCAGCTTTATGCGGTCTATGCCCTGATAGTAGTTCTTGAAGCAGGTATTGAGCACGCAGGGAACAAGGGACAGCACAAAGAACCGGAACCCGGTTATAGCCATATCCTTTGCCTCCGTGTCGGTGAGGAAGAGCATTACCATGGGCTTTGCCAGCAGCAGCACTACCGCCGTCACCGTCGTGCAGATGATAACGCCGTAGTAGCACATTATCTTGACCAGGTCTTTCAGGGATGTCCTGTCCTCATCTGCATAGAATATGGAGGAGAGGGTCAGCGTTACCGCAGCAACACCGGAGCTGAAAGCATAGCAGATGTTCCCGACGGTGGCGATTACCGAATAAGCCGCAACCGCGTGGGTGCCCTGGAGACCCAGCAGCATCCTATTGAGGACAAAGGTCAGAAGCACCAGGCTCACCTGGTTTATCAGCGTGGGTATGCCGTCCTTGACCAGCTGGGTGAAGAGCTTGGCCTTTGCAAGAGCCGGACGGAACTTGAAGATGCAGTTCTTCTTGAAGAAGTAAGCCAGACCGATGAAGAAGGCTATATAATAGCTTATGCTGGAGGCAAGCCCCATTCCGAAGGTGCCGTTCTTGAATACGGAAACCGTGAGTATATCCAGGATGATATCGCCCACTGTCATAGATGCCACCGCCACGACCAGCCTTACCCGGCTGCCGGACATCTGCATATAGGGCACCATTATCTGCGCCGCTATGAATGCGGGAGCACCGATGATAAAGCCGCGGAGGTAGTCACGGGTCAGGAAGAACACTTCGTTGTCCGGGGTGGGGTCGCCGGCACCCAGCATAGTGCAGATCGGGTCGGTGAACACCAGCACCACAAACATCCCCACAGCCGAGATAGCCGCCGCAAGTATCACCGAGACGGTGAAGCAGGCGTCGGTGCCCTCCTTGTCGCCGCTGCCCATGGTCTTGCCGCACATTACCTGTACACCCGCCGAAACGAGGCACCCGAAGGCAGCGAATACCAGAAGCACTGGGGTGGCCAGCCCGTAGGCTGTCATGGAGTCTACTCCGAGATATCTGCCGATCATCATACTGTCAATGAGCATACACAGGGTAACTGTCATAGAGGACAGTATCTGCGTCAGCAGCATTTGTTTGAAAAGTTTTTTTATCATAGTATATTATCCTTCTGCTACGAGTTTGCGCTTTGATCAATTATCTGTCGGCCGAAAACAGCCTGTATATAGTATATAATAGCAGATTTCTGCATAAAAGTCAATGAAAATCGGAATGTGTTACCGTTTGTTAACAGTTGCGGGGTACCCCCTTGAAATTCTTTTAAAAAAATGCTATAATATAGAAAATCGACCGGGAACGGAGGGAAAAGCCATGAGCGCAGAGGTCAGGAACACCTTGAAGGACGGCAGGCTCACCATCTTCCTAAGCGGGAGGATCGACACCAACAACGCCGAAGCCACCGAAGCCGCCATCAAAGCAGCCATCCCCGAAACGGGAGTAAATGAGATCGTCATAGATGCCGAGGAGCTCAAATATATATCAAGTGCGGGGCTGCGTATCCTTATGCGGATAAAGAAAAGCTGCTGCAGCCTTGAAGAGATACAGAACGTATCCCAGGAAGTGTATAATATCTTTGAGCTTACGGGCTTTATCGAGATATTCAATGTGACCAAGCAGCTGCGCCGTATCGACGTCACCGGCTGCGAGGTCATCGGCAAGGGCTTTTACGGCACGGTCTACCGCATCGACGAGGAGACTATCGTCAAGGTCTATCAGTCCCCGGAGAGCCTAAGTATGATCAAAAACGAGAAAGCCCTGGCAAAGGCTGCCCTGGTAGCGGGCGTCCCCACGGCGATCTCCTACGATATAGTCCGGGTGGGGGACAGCTACGGCTCCGTGTTCGAGCTGCTCCGCGCCAAGACCTTCAACGACCTGCTTATCGGGAACACCTCCGCCCCCGAGGGGATAATCAAGCAGTATGCAGAGTTCTTGAAGCTGGTCAACAGCAGGGAGGTGCCTCCGGGCAGGCTGCCCTCATCCAAGCAGAGGTTCCTGGAGTATCTTGACTATATCTCACCGCTGCTGGACGATGAGGACTTCCGAAGGCTCCGCGAGCTGATAGAGGCGGTGCCGGAGCAGAACAACGTGGTCCACGGCGACGCTCAGATGAAGAATATAATGCAGGACGAGAACGGCCCCATGCTCATTGATATGGATACCCTGACCGCAGGCCACCCCATCTTCGATATACAGTCGGTCTATGTGACCTACCGCGCCTTCGGTGAGGACTATCCTCAGAACAGCCTGGATTTCCTTGGCGTCCCCGATGAGATAGTCATTCAGGTCTGGGAGAGGTTCCCTTACTATTATTTCGGCACCGATGACGAGACGGTGATCTCCGTCCTCAGAGACCGCATAGCTCTGATGGGCTGCGTAAGGTTCCTGTTCCTGATAAAGCGTTCCGCAGGCGCCGAGGATGAGCTCTACAGAAAAAGAGTATCCCGCACACAGGGGCGCATAAAAGAGCTTCTCGGCAGGGTCGATAGGCTGACTTTTGACATTTGAACTAAAATTCTTGCCTGAAAGTCATAAAAATTGTTGACAATTCAGGGAATTTGTGCTATAATATATTGCGTACAGTTAAAAAGGCAGAGAGTAATGCTTTTAAATCTATTTGGGAGGGCTATTATATGGAATTGAACGAGACAGTAGACCTGATGATGTCGGAGAATAGAAAAGACAGGCTCAAGGCAGAATACTGGCAGACCAAGGTTAGGCTCGAAAAGCTGAATGCTTACATCGCAAAGCTCAACGCCGGCGAAGAGGCCGATGTTGATGACAGCGTTGATGTTCTGAAGGCTCAGAGCACTGCCATGAATGAGTATCTCTATTTCCTCGATCTCAGGATGAAGATGTACGGCTTCCTTGCCGCAGAGTGATCATTCAACGAAACAAAATAGCTGATAAAACAGCAGTCCCCGACCGGTAAAACGGTCAAGGACTGCTGCTTTTTGTTTCGGTCATCTCTCATCGGTGATGAAATGCTTTACGCCCGTCACGGGGGCTTTCAGCTCCTCACGGAAGAACTCAGGGTAGTAGAGGATATCCTCATCCAGGGTGATCCAGCGGAGATACTCGGTGGCTGCGTCGTCGGTCATACTGTGGCAGGAGGGGGTGAAGCCCTCGGGCACCTTCATATAGTAGAAAAAGGAGATCTCGTAGATCAGCTTGCGGGAGTTGTATCCCGCATCGCCGTAGAAATAATTTTCGTGGATGAAGCCCAGACGGTCGATCTCCATTCGGACTCCCGTTTCCTCACAGACCTCTCTTACAACGGCTTCCTCGGCGGTCTCACCGAACTTGATACGCCCTCCCACCGAGTAGAGATACTGAGGCCTTGCGGTGTTCCCCACCATGAGCAGCCTGCCGTTCTGCATTATTATCGCACCCACCCGGAGGTTTATGAACCCTCCGCCGCAGGGGACTGTCATATCATTGTTCATAGAGCCCTCCTTGCGGTTACTTGCTGAGCCATTGCTCATCAAGCCAATCTATCCTTCCGTTGACGAACTTGACCAGGTTCTTGGCCTGATCTATCTTCCAGGAATCGGAGCCGAGATCGTTTTTCAGCTTCATACATTCCTTTACCACCTGTGAGGTGGTCTTTTTAAGCGCACCGCTCTCCGAGAACTTCGCCCATTTCTCCTTGACGATGTCCCGGAACCAATCGGCTTTCATAGCGGTGATGTACCAGGGGTTTGAGCGGTCATAGCCGTCGTGCTGGAGCTTCTGGAAGGTGGAGGCGTAGTACCCGCCATCGGCATCCCCCTCGTAGGCCCAGTTGAAATCCCAGGGGGCAAGGAAGGTGAGCTTCTTGTATCTGCTCTCGGGGGAGAAATCCACCGCCATATAGAAGCTGCCGGCCCCCACATCGTTGTTGTGGACAAGCTCTTCGAGTATCACCATATTCGCCAGCGACTCCAGGTCGAACACGGCCTCGACAGCCTCTTTGGGTGAATTGTATGTCCCGTCGGCGGAGACCAGCTTATAATCGCTGTCGAACATCATCGCTCTCTTGTTTATCGCCGCCTGATAGAGTATCTCAAATGCGCCGTAGGTGTATTTGTTTATGAAATCCAGCTGACCCTTGGTGTTGATATCGCTCTTGACGCTGTAAGCGTGATCGTTGAAGCGCCTGCTCTCGCCGGAGATATCGGTAACGCTGGCGTTGTCGTGATCAAGGTAGAAATGGGGGTGTTCCTCCGAGGGGTAGTTGTCCATCTCAATGGCGTAGCCGATGTCGGTGCCGGTCTCTTCGGGGGCGGGCTCGTAAACGTCTATCCTGTCATCGGCGGCCTGATTCTGCTCACAGAGCAGATATATACCTCTCGATTCGCCGTTGATGAACAGGTTCACATACATACAGTCGCTGCTGTAATACTTTCCCTCAAATATGGTCTCGGCGAGGCTGAAGGCGGTGAAGTCGGGAGCCAGGTTCCAGTAGGAGCGCAGCAGCACCCAGCTTTTGTATTCCTTGCCGCCGTGGAGGCCCAGCAGATTATATTTGTCCTCGAACTTGATGCGGTAGGGCTTCTCGTCCCCCTGCTCGGCGGTGGAGTTGCCCCTGACCTTTACGCCGCAGTCGGCGTTGAGGACATAGCTTTCCTCACAGTTGAAAACGTCGATGACGCAGGCAGTGTATTTCTCCTTGGAGAGGATCTTCTTGCCGTCCTGGGTGGTGATGTTGATACAGGGGGCGGTCTTTTCCTCGGCGAGAGCCGCAAGGGAGGTCTTTATCTCCGCACTGCCGTCCTCATACTGCTTGCGTACTGCCTCAAAGGAGGGCAGGGGAGTCTGCGGGACATTGAGCGGGGTGTTATCGGTGTCGGAGGCGGGGGGCGCATCCGGCTCGCTTGCCTCCGGAGCGGCAGTTGTGGCGGCTTCCGTCAGCACAGAGGTCACGGCTCCGTCTGATGTAGCTGCCGAAGCATCCCCGGCTTTGCTGCTCTCCGAGGAACTGCATCCCGCGAAGACCGATGCCGCCAGGCAAAGGGACAGTATAGCTGAAATGGCTTCTCTCATAGCTTGGGCTCCTTTTCTCATTCTGGCTTTCCTTACAGTCCTTTCGGCTTTTTCATTATATCAAAGCATAAGAAGTCGCCGTTATCGGCGGGGAGGATATTGTACTCGGTCTCCTTGTAGCCTCGGCGCAGGTAGATCGGCTTCGCCGCCAGAGAGGAATCTATCACAGCCTCGTCGTAACGCTCAAATACGGCAGCCTCGGCAAAGTCCAGAAGCTGCCTGCCGAGACCCTTCCCCTGTGCTTCCGGCAGGACGAACAGCCGCAGTATCTCATTGCCCTTGACCGTCACCGTTCCCTCGGGGATGCCCTCGCTGTCGGTAAGGAGGTAAACGAGCCCCTGAGAGATATCCCTGCGGATGCTCTCATCGCTGTGATGCTTAAGAAAGAAATCCACCGCCCCTTTCGGGTAGTAGCGGGGGTATATCTCGTTGATGGTCCTCCGGGTGATATCCCTGATAGCTTCAAAGTCGGTCATAGCTGCGTTCTTTATCATTGTAAGCTCCTTTTCAGAGGTCTTTTCTGTAACCTGTCTGATGACAGCCCTTTACCTCCAGCTTGTCCTCAAGGACGGCAAAGGGGGTGTAGCCCTGTTTTTCATAGAAGAGTGGGTTGTTCTTCCCGGATGTCCAGAGGTAGATATGCTCCATACCCAGAGAGGCAGCCTTCTCCTCGATCATAGAGAGCAGACGGGAGCCCAGCCCTTTCCGGCGGCGGCTCTCCTCCACCCAGAGATCGGTGAGGTAGAACCATTTGTGCTCGGTTATCCCCGAGACATAGCCCACGACCTCGCCATCTTCCTCAAGGACATACTGATAACGCCGGACCTCTCTCTGAGGGATGCCCTCCCGTATTTCTATCTTCCTGAAATCCTCGTAAATGCTTTGAAGCTCCTCCGGGGAGATGTCCCGCTCGGAAATATCCATATACTTCACCGCCTGTCAGGTCTCCTGCTCTTTCGTGCTGACGATGTTGCCGAAATAGGTGATATCGTCGTGGAAGCTGAAAAAGCTCTCGATGATAAGATGCCTCTGCCCGTAAATATCCCTGCGGATAATACCGCCGGTGCCCACGTCGCCCTGTGCGCTCCAGGAGAGATCCTTCCAGCCCTCGTCATCGTAGTCGATGTAGTTGTCGCAGGACTTCTGGGGGTAATCAAGCAGCTCTTCAAGGGTATGCTCGGCCTTTGTCGGAGGGTACCTTTCGGGCAGCTCCGCAAAGCCGATGACGTCCAGCACAGTTACCTCCACCCAGGCGCTATACTCTGTGGCGGTAAGCACTCTGTCCAGCCTGCACCTGACGATGGCACAGCTGCGGTATATCCGGTCGCTGCCCTCAAAGGAGAGATACAGCTCCGGGTTCAGGTATTCCATATAAAACTCGCTGCCCAGCTGCTGACAAAAGCCCATGCAGGCTCTCATGCAGAGCCTCTCGTGCTTCCTGGGGACGCGGGTGAGCCTCTGAAAGTTATTCTCGTCAAGAGGGGGTAGGGGCAGACCCTTTCCGAGCCATTCCACCCTTTCGCAGGTGTAAGCCCAGCCCTCAAAGCCGGAGGGGACACTTTTGCTCATATCCACCTTGCTGCCGCAGCAGCCGCAGCGGAACTTAACTATCCCGTCCCTGAATGCCCCGCCTGGTATGGACTTCTGCAGGTAGACAAATCTCAGGTCGTGTTCCCTGTCCACAGTCTTCCTCCTGAACTCGCAGTAGCCCAGAGAGCGGTAGAGCCTGAGATTATCTGCGCTCTTGGTGCTGGTGAACAGCTCGTACCAGCAGCCGGGGAAGCGGCTCTCTATCTCTTTAAGGAGCATACTGCCGTAGCCCTTGCAGCGGTGGTCGGGATGCACCATAAGCTTACCTATCTTAACGGTGCCCTCCTGCTTTGAAGCCCTTACCGAGCCGATGATGCTGCCGCTCTCATCCGTCAGCTTGAGGATAAGGCCGCTTTCAAATTCGGCCTGCAGCTCTTCAAGGGTCTGCTTCAGCGGGGGGATATCCCGGGTGCCGCAAAGCTCGGCCTCGCTTTGGTAGGCAAGGTATTGCAGCCGGAGTATTTCCGGCAGATCGCCGATCAGGGCATCGGAGATAATCGGAGTGCTCATCTTTCTTACCTCAATGACATTACATAGACCTGGCAGGGGTTGGCAGCATCCCAGTATTCGGGGAAGACCTCGAACTCCTTGAAGCCGCAGCTCCTGTAAAAGAGATTGGTCTTGTCGTAATCCTCGTAGACGCCGTACTTAACGGTCTTGACCTGCATAAAGGAATAGCCCTGAGCCCTTGCCAGCTCCTTGGCCTTTTCCACCAGCTGCCTGCCGATGCCCTTGTGCTGATACTCCTTAAGTATGCCCATTACTGCAAGCTCGACGGTCTCTTTGCCTGTCTCTCTGAGGCAGAGAAAGCCGATGTGATCTCCCTTATCCTCGGCGGCGATCAGGGTCAGATCAGCGCTTTCGCGGATGTAGCCCTCCCGGCTCTCATCCACCTCGAACCATTCTCTGAGGGATTCGAGAATGCTTCTTGTTATCTTTGCTTTCTGTTCTGTGTCGGTTATCTGAACTGTCATAGTCGGCTTCCTTTCTTACAGGCTTTGGTGTATAATATCATCATACCACATACGGGGATCATTTGCAATGCTTTTTCATTGCATATTTTATACCTATCGTTTGCAGTAAAACTATATTCCGGGACGTTTACATAATGAAGGCGAAAGGAGATGACGGGATGCAGACCGATATCGGCGGCCGCGGCGCGCAGCGGCTCACGGATACAGAGCTCACCGCATTCTATGAAAAATACTCTCCCGCAGTTTTCAGGCTGTGTATGAGTTATCTCAAAGACGTCCACGACAGTGCGGACGCGGTGCAGGAGACCTTTCTGAGGCTCCTTTCCTCCGGCGGGGCATTCCGCGACAGTCAGCACGAGATCGGCTGGCTGGTAATGACAGCGGGGAACATCTGCAAGGATATGCTGAGAAAACGCCGGCGCCACCCCAGCGAGGAGCTGGAAGCCGCACGGGGTATCGGCGCCGAGGAGAGGGCATACTCCGATACGGAGCTTTTCGATGCGGTATGCTCCCTGCCACACAAGTACAAAAACGTCATATTTCTCTTTTACTACGAGGATATGACCACAGCCGAGATCAGCGCAGCCACGGGAATGAAACAGTCCACCGTAACGAGCCTGCTCACGCGCGCACGCAGGCTGCTGAAAAAAGCGTTGGGAGATGATCTGAATGGATAACAGCATCAAGAGAGCATATGAAAGCATAGAATTCCCCGATGAGCTGAGGAGCGGGATCCTTGAGGGCATCCTCGCGGGCGGGGAAAGAAAGGAAGCGAGAGCTATGAAAAAGACCGGCAGAACAAAAAAGACCGCTGCCGTTATAGCGGCGGCGGTTGCGGCGCTGGCTATGACAGTTACGGCGGGTGCTGCGGCATACAAGGCATTTTTCCATAAGGAGTCGGTGGCGAGCTTCGGCATTGAGAGCGCCGTAAAGGACGACAGCACAGCTGGGGCAGCCTCGGCAGAGAACGCTCATATGAGAGTTACCGCAGATACTGTCCTCAGCGACGGATATACCACGCAGATGGTATTCACCGTTGAAGCCCTTGACGATACTGGCAGGGAGTATCTGGGCAGAAAGGAAGAGAACGAGAGCATCATCCCCATAATGTATTACAGCGAGGAGGCTGAAAAGCTGGAGGACCTATGGGCTTACAGCCGATCCGGCGGAGCCAAGGTCCTCCAGGCAGGGACGTATAACCAGAAATTCTCCGACAGCCTGAGCCCCGAGCCCAGGCTCAATTCCGACGGTGCCCTGGCATTCGCCTGCTTCAACTACTTCGGCAATGATAACCCCGGAAAGATCTATGTCACCCCGGAGGACTACAAGGCCCTGGAGCCCGACGGCTATTACGGCTCGGTGTTTGAGGGCATCATCCTGGAACTGGATGTATCAAAGAACGTTGAAACCAAGGAATTCCGGGACGGCGATAACAGGCTCATCCTCTCGCAGACGGGTATATCGGTGCTGAGAGGCGAAAAGGGCAGCCCGCTTTATGTCTCGGGAGATATAAAGAGCCGGTTCAGATACGATGACGGCACCACAGAGGATATCAACGGCTCGAGCGGTATGTCCGTGCTGAATGAGGATTACTGCTACTCCTTCTTCCGCAGGACGGTTGATATCGGCAGGGTGACAAGTGTTCTTTACGCAAACCGCGAATACAAGTAAAATACGGTACAAAAAAGGCGTCCGCAGCAGCGGACGCTTTTCCTTATGCTTGATCTGATAATAAAGGCAACACCGCACGACCCGCGGCTGACGCCTCTGCACATCATCTGCCGTGTCAAGCCTGCTTGACGACCGGCTTATCCGTCATATTACCGTGTCAACTTGTTGACACTATTCTCCTTGCCGGGCGCCAGCCCGCCTGCGTCGAATTTAGGCAATCTGACGAAAACCTGGACTTCGCATCTGACGCACAGGGGTCGTGCGGTGTTGCCTTAAGAAAAATCTATGAAAGGAGCCTCCGCTTTGATGATCAGCACCTATGAGCACGATTATCCCATTACGGGAGTCAGGGAACAGAACGAGCTTTTCAGCAGCTACATCTGCAGAAACGTCAGCGGAGGCGGACTCTGTACGATCCTCAGTGTGCACGACAGGAAGCTCTTCCCCGAGCTGGCAGGCTGGCTCTCGGATACTGCCGACCCCGGCGCTTTCACCGATCTCATCGAGTATTTCAATTATAACGGCTCGCTGTGCATCGTGATGAAATACACCCAGGGCCTCTCGCTGGAGAAGAAGCTGGCCACCGAAGCCCTCCCCCTTGCCGAAAGGCTGGAGCTGGGCAGAAGGATACTGGAGAGGGCGGTGCTCCAGGACATCCCCGAGTATTTCCTGGGCAAGTGCTTCTCACCCGAATGTATCACCGTGGCACCCGACCTGACCGTGAGCTTCAATTATCCCATAGAGGATATCGTGACGGCCAGGGAGGTCTCGGCTAAGGAGAACACCCAGCGGGTGCTGAGGCTGCTCTTTGCGGGAGAGCTGGAGAAAAAGGTCCCCGCCGTGCTGGTGGAGTTCCTTGACCGTCTGCCCGAGCTGACAGAGGGGAGCATAATAGATCTTTACAGCGAATACTATGCTCTCTGCGGCAGGCTCGAGGGCTACGAGGAAGGCTCCGAGCTGCCCAGAACATTCTGGTACAAGCTCTGGGATAAGGTCAAGAGGGTATTCTTCAAGGCAAAGAAGGCGCTGATAATCCTGCTGCTGCTTGCAGCCTTCGGGTATCTGATATACACCGTATTCGACCCGGGCAAGAGCAAGGATAAGGAGCCCCACTTTGACAGCATAGGTACCGTTTCCATAGATAAGAACAGGTGATGATAAGATGAATTTCGATCTGTGGTCAGCGTTCAAGCTGTTCTTCAAAAAATTCCAGAGGATCTTCATAACGCCGGTGCTGCTGTTCTTCCGTGCGGTGCTGCGAAAGCTAAATCCTCAGAATATAGCCAGCAAGGTCGCCACCGATGTCAAGGACGGCGTCAAGGGCATCACCAGCAAGCCCAACAACATCAGGCAGTATGCGGTGGTGGGCGACAAGTACGTCGCCAAGAAGCTGCTGGTCCTGCTCATACTGATCGTGATAGCCCTGATAGTTTGCATCATCAGGTTCGTTTACCCCTGGGTGGTCAGTGTGTGGTTCACCAAGTCGATGTGGGTCAACAGCGCCGAGTGTGCGGAGTATTCCGGCAAGGTAAGGCTCTACGATTCGGCGGAGCATGAACTGCTTATCTTCGAGGGCAGCCTTGATAAGGGCAAGATCGACGGCGACGGCACACTCTACGACTACGACGGAAATCTCGTCTATGTGGGCGAGTTCCTGTCGGGGGAGTATTCGGGCAAGGGCAAGCTCTACTATCCCGACGGCACTCTGCAATATGAGGGCAGCTTCGCCTCAAACCTCTGCGACGGCACGGGTACCGAATATTTCAGCGGCGGAGGCATCAAATACAAGGGGGGCTATTCGGCAGGGCTTTTCAGCGGCAGCGGCCAGCTTTACGACGAAAAGACCGGCAGGCTCCTTTATGACGGCGAGTTCGGCAACGGCCTCTACAACGGCAAAGGCACCCTCTATAACCTCAACACCCAGAAGGTGTCCTATACAGGCAGCTTCGTCAACGGTGTCATCGACGGCAAGGGCTCTCTCTACGACAGCAGCACCGATAAGCTGCTCTATTCGGGAGATTTCTCCGAGGGCATTTACTCCGGCGAGGGCAAGCTCTACGATAAGAACGGCCTGAGTATGGAGGGCACCTTCAAGGACGGCAAGCTCAACGGCAGCGGCAAGGAGTACAGCGGCAGCCTGCTGGTCTATGAGGGTGACTTTACCGATAACAAGTACAACGGCAAGGGCAGCCTCTACAAGGAGGGCAAGCTCTATTACGAGGGCGAGTTCTCAATGGGCGAGCTCCAGGGGCAGGGCACTTTCTACGATGCTAACGGCGAGGTGCTGGGCCAGGGTACAGTCAGCGGCGATACCGTCGTTACCGGCACCACCACCATCTACGGCAGCAGCGGGGCGCTCCTTTATGTGGGTAATGTGGACGACAGCGTCTACAACGGTGAGGGCAGGCTCTACGATGCAAGCACCGGTAAGGTGATCTATGAGGGAGGCTTCAAGGACGGCAAGTACGACGGCACCGGAAAGCTCCGCAGCAAGGACGGCGTGCTGATCTACGAGGGCAGCTTCACCGAGGGGCAGTATGACGGCTCCGGCAAGCTCTATGAAAACGGCAAGCTCCGCTATGACGGAGACTTCGATATGGGCAGTATGAGCGGCAGCGGCACCCTCTACGACGATAACGGAAACGTGGTAGCCAGCGGCGAGCTGGGCGGAGGCGGCAGCGTCAAGAACGGCGCCACCCGCATAACCGACAGCACCGGCAAGCTCATCTATGACGGCGAGGTCAAGGACGGTGTCTATAACGGCTCCGGCAAGCTTTACGACCCTGTCAGCGGCGACCTTATCTACGACGGCGGCTTCAAGGACGGCAAGTACGAGGGTGAGGGCTCCCTTTACAGCAAGGGCGAGCTGGAGTTCACCGGTACCTTCCGCGCCGGCAAGAAGGTCGGCAGCGGCACCTACTACGACGAGGACGGCAGCGTCATCGCTGACGGCACCCTGGACGATAAGGGCAACGTGGTAACGGGCACTGTCGTGATCAAGCAGAACGGCAGGACAGTCTATTCCGGCGGCATCAAGGACGGCAGCTACGACGGCTCCGGCAAGCTCTATGACAAGAACACCGGCAGCCTCATCTACGAGGGGCAGTTCGCCTTCGGTCAGTACAGCGGCACCGGCAGGCTCTACAACAGCAAGGGCACCGTGATCTACGACGGCGGCTTCTATATGGGTCTCTACGACGGTGAGGGCAGAGAGTTCTACGATAACGGCAGGATCAAGTATATCGGAGAGTTCCGCCTGGGAAGCTACTGCGGCAAGGGCGTCCTCTACGATGAAAAGGGCAATGTGATATTCGATACCGAAGCCCCCAAGGAGGATGACAGCAGCTCCGCCGAACCGGCAGCCTGATAATGAAAGGAAAGATAATATGCCGAATTACAATATCGTATCCGAAACGGGAGAGGCTTTGGTGAAGCTGCTCCGTGAGGGGATGGTGCCCGACCTGATACCCAACAGCGAGGGCATAGGCGTCTGCCACCCCTCGGACAGGGGCGACATCAGCCTGGGCATCTGCCTCTATGATATAAAGCGCAACACCGATATCATCCAGAACGACAGGATTGCCGTCGGCACCGACAAGCTGCGCAGCCCCTCATCCTTCATTGACCTGTATTATATGATAACCGCCTATTCCTCCAGCGATATCAAGTTCCGTATGCTCGAGGAATCAAAGCTCATCGGGCGGGCTATACAGCTTCTGGAGGGCACCACCGTCCTTAAGGGTGAGGTCTTCGGCAAGCCGTTTACGGATCTTAGGTACCCCCCGAAGATCGAGATGCTGGACCTGGAGACCGAGGAAAAGCACCGCATCTGGAACAGCTCCGAGAACCCATATAAGCTCTCGGTGTTCTATAAGGTCTACCCCATAGAGATCGAGTCGGAGAAGATAACCGGCATCACAAGAGTGACCGAGACGGATATCACCGTCGGTCAGATCTGAGGGCTTTAGCTGAAAGGAGAGGCAATGGAGAACAGGTTCGGTATCTCGAACAGGGTCACGGCGAGGGTGTCTCTCGCGGTGCTGCTGCTCGACGATCTTACAGGTCTGCCCATAACGGGCAGCAACGCCAGAGCGTGGATAGAGGGGCAGAAGCCTCCCGTCAAGAAAAGCGACGGCTGGAACGCATTCCTGGAGCTCCCCCCCGGCAGCTATACCGTCACCGCGGAGGGCGGCACCTTCAGCAGGATCACCGCCGAGGTCAGCATCGGCAGCAAGCTTCAGACGCTGCTGCTGCGGCTGAGCCCCAACAGGCTCTACCGGGTCCCGCCCGATTGCATCCGCGTGGAGGGCAGAGCCGAGCCCGGGGCGGAGATCACCCTCTTCCCCCGGGGCAGGCAGGCAGCCTTCAAGCTGCTTAAGGATGCCGGTGCGGGGGACAGAGAGATAGCTCTCTACTGCAGCGGCAGCACCTCACCCGAGGGTAGGCTGCTGCGGCTCACCGCCCCCGACGGCAGCGGTGAAACGGTCAGGACAGGCAGCCCCTCCGGGGACGGCTCGGGGGATATATCGCTTGAAGAGCCGCTTCTGAATTCCTACCCCAAGATCGGGACGGTGCTGGCTCCCGCAGTGCGGACAAGGGCTGACGGGAAAGGCAGCTTCTTTGCCGTGGTCAGGGTAAGCTCCGCAGATACGGGGGTAGTCGTTCAGGCAAGGGGCAGCAGCGAGATCATAAAGGAATTTCCCCGCGGTGAGGGCAGTACCCTCACGGCGGCAATGGAATGACAGGACAGAAAGGAGAGGTATGCTATGGGCTTTGCGGTATGCGGGGGAGCACAGCTGATGTGTCCCTTCGGAATGGCGCCCTCGGCGCTGAACGTCCTCCCGCAGAACAGGACTGTGACCTCGGCTCCGCTGGCGAACATAATGGATAACAAGCCCATGGTGAACATAATGCCCTTCGGGATGTGCACCAGCCTTGCCAATCCCACGGTGGCCTCAGCCACCGCCGCAGCCTGGGGAGTTCTGACTCCCATGCCCTGCATACCTGCGATAACCGCGCCCTGGGCTCCCGGCAGCCCCACGGTGCTGATAGCGGGCAGCCCAGCCCTCAACAACACCAGCAAGCTAATGTGCGCCTACGGCGGAGTGATACAGATACTCAACCCCGCGGCAACTACTATACAGATCCCATAACGGAGGGACAGCAATGGATAACGGGACAATGACAGCCGCAGCCCTCACCAAGACGGAAGCGGCGATAATGAATATACACGTTTTCTTCCCCGGCAGCGGCCAGAGGACCAGCGACGAGATGATCTCGGTACTGGGCGCCATACTCGGCAGTGCCGCTCCGGTCATCGAGAAACACGGCGGCAGGATCTGCTGGATCTCCGAGGCGGGGATTTCGGCAGTGTTTGAGGGCGAGTGTGACAGAGCACTGCGCTGCGCGGCGGAGATCTGCTCTGCCCCCGCCCTGACCTCCGAGGCAGCCTCGGCAAAGCTCACCGTGGGGATACATTACGGCTCGGTGAGTATGGGTACCCTAAGCTGCGGCTCATTCAGCAGCTTCATAGCCATCTCCGACGACAACAGTCTGGCAAGGCGGGTAAGCGAGCTGGCGGTGGGCTTCGGTGCGGTGATACTCGTCACCGCGGCAGCGGCGGAGCGCATCAGGGATTTCGGCAGCAGGTTCTCATCCCGCAGGCTGGGGCTCATCCACAGCAGGTGCGACGGGCGTGACACCGAGCTCTACGATGTCTTTGACGGCGACCCTGCCGATATCAAGTACAAAAAGCGCCGCAGCAAGCTGTTCTTTGAAAAGGGAGTGGAGCTGTTCTTAGCCGAGAGCTATTTACAGGCAAGATCCTATTTCATCGAGCTGCTCAGGTTCGACCGCAGCGACGCTCCGGCCAAGGAATATGTCTACAAGTGCGACAGCTTCATCTCCGACCCGCAGCAGGACGGCAGCGGAAAATATCTCGCGGTGATCTGAACTATGGGATCCGCCGCATCAGGGAGGCGATAACGGTATGAAAAAACACGGCAATATAAAAGTCAGGACCTTCTTTATCTTCCTGCTGATGACAGCTATCGTTTCAGCCGTTATCGGAACGGTCATTTTCAAGATCATCTACTCCACCGCCCTGGAGGGCACGGAAAAGCAGCTGGTGCAGTGCAGCGAGTATGTCAGGAGGATGGTGAGTCCTGACTCGCTGGAGAACTGGCTTGAAAAGGGCAAAGACGAGGATTACAGCTACACCTGGGAGTATATGAGCGATGTCAAGAACACCTTCGGGCTCTCGTATCTGTTCATCTACAAGCTCTCCTACGACAGCGGCGGTGAGCTGCAAAACGAGGCGGTCTACCTCTTTGATATAATGCAGGAGGATACTGACAGCAGCAAGCCAAGGGCTCTGAATGCCTACAACAGCGGGGGGCAGGTCTCCCTCGGGGAGCGCAGGAACAGCCTTGACGAGTACGAATACATCAAGGATGTGGTAAGCACCGGCGAATATAAGACCACCGAGAGCCTGGAGAACCATTCGGTGGGCAGGATCGTGTTCGCGTTCTACCCCATAAAGGACGACAGCGGAAAGGTATATGCCGTCATCGGTGCCGGCAGCCCGCTGTTCAAGACCCGCAACGAAGCCCTCAGCGAGATCATAATGATAATCCTGATCTATCTCGGCGTTATGGCGGTATTTGTGACCTTTATGCTGGTATTTATGCACAGGGGCATAATCAAGCCCGTGAAGCTGCTCTCAGACAGGATGAACCACTTCGTCACGGATTTTGACGAGCACAGCTTCATTCCCGTTACCGAGATCAGGACTCACGACGAGATCGAGCAGATGGCTCAGGCCTTCAATAAAATGTCCGAGTCGATACTGACCTATACCAACGACCTCAAGGCCGCCTCCGCCGAGCAGGAGAGGATGAAGGCGGATCTCGCCGTTGCAGGGGGCATACGATCCGCCACCTCGGCAGAGCTCAGCTATCCCGCCTTCCCGGAGCGCAGCGATTTTGAGCTCTACGCCAGCCTGAAAAACACAGTTTACCACAGCTGCAGCTTCTGCAATTACATCCTAAGCGACGAGGATCATCTCTACATCGTGATAGGCGAGTCCATAGGCAATACTCTGCCAGCCATGCTGATGTCGATGCTGGCTTCCACGAACATCAAGTGCCTGGCGAAAATGGGCTACCCGCCCTACCGCATCGCAGCTGAGACAAACGATCAGCTCTGCGCCTTCGAGCGCAGCGACAACAGCCTGAACGTCAGCGCCCTCATAGCCGAGATCGAGCTCTCGACGGGAACCGTCAGGTATGTCAACGCGGGTATGCCTCCCATGCTCATAAAGCGCCCCGGCGAAAAATACGAGGCTGAGAAGCTCTCGATACAGTTCAATCTGGGCGAGATGCGCAGCGTCTCCTTCGCCCAGGAGCAGATGACCCTCAGCCAGGGCAGCAGCATAATACTCACCTCCTATGGCGTGCCGGAAATGAAGAACATTGACGGCGAGCGTTTCACCGCGGAGCGCGTCCAGCAGGAGATAAACGACATCGCCTCTTCAAAGTATTTCTTGAACGAGATGATCGACGAGCTGGAGGCGCGGCTCGACAGCTTCCGCGGCGGCAGCCGCAGCGAGCTGGATACAACAGTTATAGGCTTCCGCTATTTCGGATAACCAAAGGGGAACAGACAGGTCTATGAAGATAAGTGAGCTTTACGAATCCTTTTTTGATATGAGCAGAATGCTCAAGCCCTATGAGAGCAATGAGGAGCATCTCGGCGAGATGTTCTCATTCCTCGATCTGTGCTTTACTGCAGCGGTCAGCGCCAGGGGCTTCAGCAGCGAGGGCTTCCCGGAGGTGGGCGAGGCCGGATGCGCTATGGGTATGACCGTTGCCTCCAAGGATATCGCCGGGGTGCTGCTCTCGGGGACCGGCGGCAGAGAGCTGGACGAGCTCTCCTCCGAGGCAAAGGATCAGATCGAGAACGGTTTTTTCCATATCGCCTGCAGGGTGAAAAAAAGCGCCGCCGCCGACTTCATACCCAGGTTTGAGGTCGTCAGGATGAAATTCGGCCTCTCGGGTATCGAGACCTTTGCCATGCTCCTTGCTCTAGCCGCAGAGTATGACAGGAAGTACGAGAGCGTCTTCGTATATCTGCACAACAATTCCTCGGATATCTACGCGACGCCCTGGCTCACGGTGAAGCTTTACGAGTACTTCTTCGGCAGCGCCGGCGCGGATGCCGCAAGGCTGCTTTCGGGGGGCTCGGTGCTTTCAAGGTTCCTTTGCAGCCGTGAGTTCAGGAAGCGTGAGCGCAGCGAGAGCTCCCAGTGGCTGGTGCTTTCCAGAAGAGTGTCCTCATATATCCTGGGGATCAACAGCCTAGACCCAGCCCTCTCTCCCTGCTGCTCCCTTTATGATGGGGTGCACCGGGAGCATATCCCCGTAAGAGAGGATAAGCAGACTGAGGTGACAAAGCTTTTCGCCGCCAACGCCTTCAAGGACGAGGGCTGCTTCGTGCTGAACCTCTACGGGCCCAAGGGCATCGGCAGATGCTATACGGCGGCTAGAGCAGCCGCTGCTGTGGGGCTCCGGCTGCTGAGAGTTGAGCTCACAAAGCTCATCGAGACGGCGGGCTCCTCCCTTGACAAGTATATTGATATGATCTACACCGAGACTATGCTGCTTGGAGTCGTGCCCTGCTTTGTCTGCGATGCAGCAGCCTCCGTCCGTGACAGCGAGGGTGCCCTCAGACCTTCTTCCGCGGCGGGAAAGGCCGAGACGGCAGCTGGGCTGATCGCCGGAGTGTTCCGGTTCACCTTCTGGGTGTCTAGGGAAAAGACGTCAGCCTTTTCATCCTCCGAGGCGCTCTGCACCGGCATCGAGCTGCCCATGCTCACCGCCAACGAGCGCAGGCTCTTCTGGGAGCAGCATCTCAAAGGCAGCGGCCTTGATGCCGCATCCTTTGCAAACAGATACATCCTGACCCCCTTGGGTATAGACCTTGCCTGCCGCACCGCAGCAGAGCTTTCTTTCGGCGGCAGCCTGACAGAGGATACTCTCACCGCAGGTGTAAAGCAGCATTCGGTCAATCCCCTGGGCATCTATGCCACACCCATCAATGCCGTGTTCACCTGGGATGATCTTGTGGTGAGCGAGGAACAGAAGACCCGTATGAAGATGATCTGCGATCAGGTAAGATACCGCAGCGTCGTCAACGAGGACTGGGGCTTCCGCAGAAAGACCCCCTACGGCCGCGGGCTCTGTGCGCTGTTCTACGGCTCCCCCGGAACGGGCAAGACTATGGCGGTTCAGGTAATGGCCAATGATCTGGGGCTGGAGCTCTACCGCATAGACCTATCCCAGCTCACCAGCAAGTATATCGGCGAGACCCAGAAGAACATCAGCGAGCTGTTTGACCGCGCCAGGAATATCAACGCCATGCTGTTCTTCGATGAGGCGGATGCTATGTTTGCCAAGCGCTCCGAGGTGAAGGATTCCAACGACCGCTACGCCAACGCCGACACAGCCTTCCTGCTCCAGAAGCTGGAGGAACACGAGGGAATAACCGTCCTCGCCACCAACTACGTCAACAACATCGACGATGCCTTCAAGCGAAGGATCAAGTTTATGATAAACTTCGTCTTCCCCACAGCCGAGGTCAGGCTGCGGCTCTGGAAGACCATCCTGCCCGCTGAGGCAAAGACAGACGAGCCCCTGGACTTCGAGTTCTTTGCGGAGCGCTTTGAGCTCTCGGGCAGCAACATCAAGGAGATACTCACCAACGCCGCCTTTCTTGCGGCTGCGGAGGGCAGAGGGATCTGCAACAGCCATATGATCGAGGCTGTCAAGCTGAATTTCTCCAAATACGGTAAAATACTCACCAACGCCGATTTTGATTATCTCGGCAGGTGATGCGGAGGTGCATTTATGGAAAAGAATGCCGCTAAGGAATATCTGATAGCGATAGCGGAGCTGGCAGCCGACGGCATACACGAGGCAGCCGTCACCGATACCGACGACGGAGCGGTGCTGCTGCTTACGGCGGGGTCTCCCTTCGGCGAGGAGGACGAGCTCTCATATACCGTCTCGGTAGAGGACTATGCCGAGGGGCTGTTCATCTTTCAGGTGATGATATTCTCTTTCAAGGATATCCCACAGGAGTGCTTCGGCGAGCTGGGGACGGTCATCAACGCCCTGAATGCCCGCATCACCTTGGGAGGCTTTGTGCTCTTTGAGGAGGAGAGGACGGTCTTCTTCAACCACAGCTTCCTGCTGGACGAGACAGCCGAAACTGCCGCCGCCGCAAGGATACTCCTGAAAAGCATCGGCTTGATGGAGAATGCCGTGGCAAACGCAGGCATCTGGATAAAGCGCCTGCTTGAGGGTGAGCTCACCGCAGAGGCGGTGCTCAAAGCACTGGGAGAGGAGGAATGACGGCTATGGAAGAAAACACCGCATTGCTGGAGCTTATCGCGGAGCAGTCCCGGAAGCTCGGCATAGAGTTCTATCCTGACGAGATAGCGGGCAAGGCAGCTCTTGTGGCCGAGTTCCCCGAGGATAATGAAGAGCTCCCCGAGGACTGCACCGTCACCGAGGAACATCTTTCCGATGATTCGCTGGAGCTTTGCATCCTCATCACCGTGTTCTCCGGCCTTGACAGGGAGCAGACAGAGAATGTCACCAGAATGACCGGCAGGCTCAACAGGTTTATGAGGCTGGGATGCTTCTCGGCTATCGAGGGAGCGCTGTTTCTTAACTATACCTTTGTCCTGGATGAGGAACAGCCTGCGATCAATACGCTCGCTTCCTTCTTCACCTCCCTGGACGCACTTTGCGGGTCGGCTGCCGATGCCCGGCAGCAGCTCCTTCCCCTTGTGAAAGGAGAGCTCACCTGCGAGCAGTTGGAGGAGCAGGGGATATATACCGATAACTGACAGAGGGGAGGGTATCTAATTATGCCAAGGTTAAGATCTGGCAATCGTTCCGGATCAGGGAATTCCGGCCGGCAAAACAACAGACATGATCAGGCAGATCTGCGGAACGGTCAGGAAGGAAACGACGCTGCTGATTTTGATGCTGCAGGCAGAGCCCGAGTTCTCCATGAAAACCTTGTGATCAGATTCCGCAATGATAGGGGCAAGGAAGTGGAACCGGATTCGCCCGGACCGATCCCAAAGTCGGGGACGGCACATCTTTCCGGATTTGTTGACGGAGTTACATCATTAGGAGGGGTCGCCTTTTCAGCCGGAGGAGTGATCAAGGACGCCAACAATTTTTTTACCGGCGACTATGACAAGAAAGCCGACAAGGGCGTCAATATCGGCTCGATGGCAAATTCCGGGGTGGCAGCGCTCAACGGTATATACAAGTCCATAAGTCTGGGAAATAAGATCAGCCGCGAGAGGGATGGAGATAAAAAGGACGCCGATAAAAAGCTGCTTTGGGGAAATATCGCCTCTGTTTTTTCTAACGGGCTCTTATCCGTCTCAAGCGGAATGAAGGGCTTCGGGGATCCTGATGACAAAGACGGGATGAATAAAGCAAACTGGGTCGGCGCAGCAGGCTCTGCGGTCGGTTTTTTGGGAAATCTGTCTACGTATTATGGCAACAAAGGAAGAAGAACATTTCATAATAGTATTGCAGATAGAGCGAAAGAATTAATGGCTGAGGATGCACCCGATTTGGATGGCATAGAAGAAAGCAGTATGCCCAGAGGCAATAGGGAAAAACAGGCAAAGACAAACAGAAAAGCCAGGAAATATGCTATGTCAGCTGCAGCTGCTTTCAACCGGATCAAGGCAGATAATACATACGGCGGGATCCTGGGGATGATCGGTTCGGCATCCACGTTTAGCAATTCGCTGATGAAGGTACTCGTAAAGGATAGTTTCCTGAAATCAAAGTGGGGGCTTGGGTTAAGCTTAGCGTTCTCAGCCATTAACACAGTTGCAAAAACCGCTGATGCTACCTTAAAAGCAAGCAATGCAATAGATCAGAAGAAAAGATTTGAGGAGAAGAAAACAGAAGCCGTAAATAGTTATTTAGCTAGGAAAATGAATACCCTTGAGGGTATCTCGGCAGACCAGATGTATGGGTCTGCCACCGAAGAAGAGCGAGCCCTTTACGGAGGCAATGATGCAGTGCTTACGGTAAACGAGAAAAAAAGGATCCTTATCGGAAGGCTTGGAATGGGTATCAGTATATCGGATTCTGATCTTAATGAAGAAGAAATGAACGCGGCTTTCTTTCTGCTTGCGCGCAAGCGTGCAAGGAACATCCTGGAATCCACCGAAAGAAATATGCTGTTAAAAGCCCTTAAACTTAAACCGGAGGACAATCCCACTATAGAAGAAGTCGTAGCGGCTATGACGGGCGAGATCCCTCCTCCGCTGCCTCCGGCTGTGTCGCCGCTGAGCGGGATTCCGCATCGTCCGATCCTGGCGCCGCCACCGCCTCGACCAGATGAGGCCGGTCCGGAGATCATCGAGCATGATCAGCCGCCGGAACAAGAGGCTTTGCCTCACGCGGGCGGTCAGGAACAGGAGCAAGAGGTCCCGATGATCGATCCCAACTTGCCGCCTGAGCAGAATGCCGGCGCACCGGAGAATGAGGGCGGCAGCGACTGATATGTCTTACCGGCAAAGACCGGATATACCTTACTGACTAAAAGGAGGGAACGCAGTGTCCTATAATCATGAAGAGATAGATAGCAACATAGGCGAGGGGGTCATCGTTCCTGCCGGTTCACCGGCTGAAACAGCCACCACGACCGTCTCGGATGGGGATGGGGTTTCCGGCGGCGTCGGGGACGCAGGCAGTGCTGCCTTGCTGCCCGATCGTCTATCGGACAGAGACGATGACGGGAGCCTGGCTGCAGATGCGAGAGCGAGGCTGCTCAAGGAGAACCTTGTAAACAGATACCGCCGCAATAAGCGCAAGGCGGATACCGAGGACGTTCCCGAAGACCCGAAAAAAACAAAGGGCGATTATATCTCCACAGGGATAGACCATCTTACTAAATTGGGTTCTGCAGCTGTCGAAGCCGAGTCTATGGTAAAGGATTATACCGTATGGCAGGGCGGTGAGATGGATAAAGAAGTCGATAAGGACTTTGCCATCGGTTCAATGGTCAATTCGGGAGTCGCTATGCTCAACAATATTTTCAGGCTCAATAAGCGGACCGGTCAGATGGCAAAAATGAAAAACCAGAACAAGCAGAAGGCCGCCAACCGTTCCATCTGGGGAGGTATCGGAGGAATAGCTACCAGCCTGCTCGGTATCACGACCACGGGTCTGAAATCTCTCGGGGATCCCAAGGAGAACAAGGATCAGCAAATGTGGGGAAGGATCTTCGGAGCCTCCACAGCCGTTGCCGATATCGGCAGCAGCTTTATGTCTATGCTCGGCGGTATCGGTATGAACAAGGAGTATAACCGCATAGTCAAAGACTCGGGAGCGTGGAACAGGGAGCTAAGATCAACAGACCCCGCTCAAGAAAGAACTCTGTCATCAAATGCCAAAAGAGCAAGCGGAGCAGCAAAAAGAGATCTGATCCGGCAGAGGACTGATCTCAAGGCCAAGAAATACGGTATGGAAATGGCGCAGACCTTCAATAAGATAAAGGGCGATCAGATCACCAAGGGAGGCTTCGGCTTCGCCAGATCGCTGGCCACAGGAGCCAATTTGCTCTCAAAGGCTTTTGCAAGCGAAAGCTTTACGAAGTCAAAAGGCGGCGGTTTCCTCAGCCTTGCCCTGAACGCCACCAGTGCGCTGCTCAAATATTCGGGCATGGCTGCGGAATACAAGTCCGATAAGAACGCCGCCGAAAAGACCCAGAACGCAAAGATGCACTACATCAATCAGTATCTTATCACAAAAATGGGAAATCTCAACGTGAGTACCGCAGATATCTTTCAGGGCGTTGCTCCCGATCGGCGCGGCGATTTCGGCAGCGCCACACTCACAGATAACGAAAAGGAGCGCATCATTGTCGCAAGGCTCGGCCTTGATATCCCCATCGTGGATCAAACGCTGGGAGACAAGGATAAGATGGAGGCCTTCAAGCTGCTGGCGCTGAAAAGAGCCGCGAATATCAAGAATGCCTCCGATGCCACCAGGATACAGATGCTCGGAGCTCTCGGCCTGGATGACAGCGCTTCCGTTGAAGACATCGCAAAGGCAATAACGGGTGAATGACCTCTCCCCCTGAAACAGAGGCTATCCTTAAGGAAAGGAGACAGTACTATGGGAATCGGAAGCTCAAAGGGCCTTGTCCTCGGCGATGAAGATTACGACGAGGAAGAGGAAGAGACCGAAAAGGAAGACCCCGATACCGACTCGGAAGGCGAAACAGAGGAGAAAAACGAGACCGGCGATGATGATGAGGAAGATGTGCTGGCCTCCAAAAAGAAAGACGCGGAAGAGTCTCCCCCGGCCGGCGGTACTTCTTCAAGGAGCAGCACTGCCTCCTCGGATACTGCAATTCCATCCTATGTGGGCACTACGTCTACCACGGCAGTAAAGGACTCCGCCCCCGCTGCCCCTGCCGCAGGAGGGAAGAGCACCTCATCCGATGCGTCTGCCGCTCCGGCTCAGCCTGCCCGGATGCCACAGAGAATAAAGGACGCCCCTCTGGGCAGCGAATACGATAAGGACAGGGAAAAGGAGATCGTATGGCGCAAGCTGGTATATAAGCATACCAAGGATAAACAGCAGGAGGACGATACTCCCAAGGAAGAGGATGAGCTGGGAGAGTTCGTGCCCACACTGGCAGAGCACGCTTCAAATATAATGGGCTTTGGTTCAGCCTCGCTGAGCATAGTGAATGCCGCTCATGCCGATAAGAACGCCATCAAAGCCCCCGGCGCTTCTGATGAGCAGATGGATGCTGCCGATGAACTGTCAAATACTATGGGGCTGTTCTCCGGCCTGATAGGCACCGGCCTCGGCGCTATGGATATGTTCTCGAACATTTCCAAATTCAAGAAGGACAGGCGGGGCAATAACCAAAACAAGGCCAGGCAGTCGTTTTTCAAATCTGTCATCGGGGGTACCGGTGCACTCTCGGGTCTGTTTCAGACAGGCTCGGCTATCTCCGGCCTGGCCGGGGCATCGGGCGCAAGCGGCGGCCTCGGGATCGCAAGCAGCGTGACAGATGTTTTCGGCAGTCTGGTGGATATCCACGCCTCCCGCAGCAATGCCGCTCATCACCGGAATATCCTGGGGGCTATGCAGGATGATTACAACGGCAATAATGAATTCGTCGCCAAGGATCAAAGCGACTATCAGCAGGCCAGAAGCGATTATAAACGAAACAGGACCGATGTGAACAAAAAGGCCAGGGATTCAGAAAAAGCCAAGTTCTACTCTATGAGGATGGCGTCGCATTTCGCCTCTAATACAGCTAAACAGGAAAGCACCAACGCTGTGCTCAAAGGCGTTTTCGGGCTGGGCTCAACGCTTATGGGATTAGGCAGCGGGATAGGCGCCCTTGCAGGCAAAACTCCCGGCGAGAGCGGCTATGCAAGCGGTATACTGGGTATCCTGGGCGGTATCACAAAGTATGCCGGCAAGGCCGCCAATGCCATCGCCGACAGCCATTACAAGAAGAGTAACAAGAGAAGCAAAGATATATTCATGAAGGATTATATCGACGAAAAGAAGAAAAAGATCTCTGCCGAAGCCGGCGGCATCCAGGAGCTTGCGGGCGTGAGCCTCTCCCCCACCGTCTGCGAGAAGATAGCCTATCTGAGGCTGGGAGCCGATGTGGATCTCAGCGACGACAGGAGCGATATCACCGATGATATCTACAATGCCGCCTTCAACCGCCTGGCGCTCAAGCGTGCGAACAACATCCTGAACTCGGAGGATAATCTGAGACACAAAATGCTTACTGCCCTCGGCCTCGGGGACCATGCTACTCCCGAGGAAGTAGCCGAAATGTTAGGATATGAGAAATAACTATGCCATACGGATTTTTTGACAAGATAAAGCACAGCTTTCCAAGACCCGTGCCCTTCGTGAAGCGTGAGGGCAGGGAGCTGCCCCGTCCTCTTACCCTTATTGTCGGGTGCGCGGGCTGGGGCAAGACAGCCTTTCTCGCCCAGCTTGCCGATGAGGATAAAAGCAGCGTGTGCATCTCCGCAGGGGTGGAGGACAACTCCTGCGAAAGAATAATTGCTCTGCTCTCGGAGACTCTGCCCGAGGCTCGTATCGCCCAGGAGGACGGGGGATACGAAGCCCTTTGCAAGGCTGCCGAAGCCCTCTCCGCAGAGGGGGGCAGGCTGCTGCTCTTTGACAATGCCTCGCTCATCACAGAGCCCCGGGCAGCGTCGCTGCTGGGTCTGCTGGCAAGGGCAGCCGCAGAGGGGAACTACCGGGCGGTCTTTGCTGCGAGGAGGATACCCGATTTCCTGCTGCCCTTTGTTATGGACAGCAGCGCCGGGCTTATGGGCATAAACGAGCTGCGGTTCACCCGCCGCGAGACCGGGGAGCTTGCCTCGGCGTTTTCGGAGCAGCCCGGGGATATATATGTGAATACGCTGCACAGCTTCACCGGGGGATGGTGCGCAGCGGCGGCGGAGCTTGCCCGTCTGGGGGGCGAGCCCTCCGAGGCTGCTGACAGAAGCTGCCTGACCCGGTATGCTGAGGCGAATATCCTCTCGGAGCTTTCCCCCGACCTGAGGGAGTTTCTGCTGATGACCGCCTTTATCCCCGCCGGGGATCCCGGCCTTTCAAAGGAGGTCTTCCGCATCCCCGACGGCAGAGCAAAGACCGCAGAGCTGCAAAGGCTGGGTATCATATCGGAGGGCGATGAGCCCTGCCCCGAGGTGATGAGGCGGGTGCTCTCATCCTTCCTGCCCTCGCAGACCCGCAGCGATCTGCTGCGCCGTGCAGCCGACTATTTCATCAAGAGCAAGCGCTTTGCCGAGGCTGCCGCACTCTTTGAGGAAAGCGGCGACTCCCGTGCCGCCGAGGGCTTTCTGCGGATCTGCGGCGGTGAGCTGCTCTCAAACTGCGAGTTTGAGCTGATAGGCTACTGCGGACGGATCATCGGGCGCCCCGAGACCGTCTCCGACCCGGAGGTGCTGGGGATCCTGGGGCAGTATCACTATTACAGCGGCGAGTACGATAAAATGGAGCGTGCCTACAACCTGGCTGACAGTATGTTCGGCAAGGAGAACCGCTTCGGCACATACAGGATGCTCTATAAGGGTCTGCTGAAATATGAGTCCTCCCCCGAGCTTTACTCCGCCAACGTCAGAAAGGCCGCGGAGCAGCTTGATAAGGCGGGGCTGCCCCTGCCCTTCCTCTATCAGAAGGAGCAGGCGCTGTTTGAGAGCCTTATCTCCGAGAGCGAGGCGCAGCCTCAGCCGGTGAGCGAGCAGCTCTCGGTGTTCCGCTTCGGGGAGCTTCGTCTGCTGGCAGGCAGCGAGCAGCGAGAGATACAGTGCAAGACCCGCCGGAGCTTGGAGCTCATAGCCTACCTCCTGGAAAACAAGGGGCGCACCGTCAGCCGGGAGGAGCTTCTGAACGCCTTCTGGCCGGAGGATATGCCCGCCAACGCCGTGGCTATGCTCCACAATATGATCTACAATCTGCGGCGGGAGCTTTCTGCCTACGGGCTGGAGAATATCATAAGCTATAAGAACCGCAGCTATACCGTTGATATGGATATGATCCGCGAGGCGGATGCCGACATCCTCAGAGCCTGCAGATGTTCCGAGGACGGCGACCTGACCTCGCTGCTTGCCTGCGAGAGCGCCGCCGAGGATTACTGGGGAAGGTTCTTGGGCAGCATCGACAGCCTCTGGGCCAGGGAGAAAAAGGAGTATTACGACCGCTGCTATGTCAAGGTCTGCGTGATGCTCTCGGAGCATTACCGCGCCTCCGGGAAGCTGGAGCGTGAGCTGATTTTCCTGAAAAACGCTCTCCGCCTCGACCCCTACTCCGAGCAGCTGGTACACGATATCCTAGTCTGCTGCTCATCTCTCGGAAAACCCGATAAGGCCAGCAAATACTATGAGGAATACTCCGCCAGGCTGGATGCCGATTTCGGCACCCGTCCCAGCAAATGGCTGAGAAGCAAGTATCTTTCCTGCTTTGAGGAAAAATAGGTAGGTGATGACTATGCCGCAGAGCTATGAAAAGCTTTTCGCTGCTTTGGATAATTATCTTTCCGGCTTCGCCGAAAAGGGGTATGACGCCCCCGCTGCCGGAGAGCTGATCTCTCAGATCGGAAGCGGGGGGAACACCCCCCTCGATAACATACTGAACGTGTTCGGCTGCGGAGACTTTGAGTCCTGCGCAGTCGTCCTCGGTGTGTATGCTTCCTCCTGCGGGAAGCACAGGGAGCTGCTGTCCCGGTTCGGTGCCGGCGGGGCTGCTTCGGTAACTCCCGCTGCCGTCAGCGGGCTGTTTTTCGGCTGCGCGGATATCATGCCCTTCTGCGGCTCTCTTTCAGAGGGCTCGGCGCTTTCAAGGCTCTTTGACGGCGCTTCACCCTATGCCCTTGCGGAGATGACCCTCAAAGGCTTCATAGCTTCCTATATCTTCACAGGGGAGCTGTATGACCCCTGCTTTGCCGCCGATGAAACCGAGGCAGGTGAGTATATCCCCCTGAGCAGCACCAAGGCTGCCGCAGACGAGCTTATCTCCCTCATCACCGGTCTGGACCCTGCCCAGCCGGCAGTTATCCGGGTAACAGGTGAGAGGGGCTCCGGCAGGCATACCGCCGTCAGACGCGCCTTTGAGAAAGCGGGCAGGAGCAGTATCTTCCTGATGCTGCCCGGGCAGCTCCCGACTGAGAGAGCCCGTGAGCTTTGCACCAAGCTGCTGCTTTCGGGCAGCATCCCCGTCATATCCTTCTGCGGCGGTGCATACTCCCCGGAGACGGCGGAGCTTATCTCGGATGAGCTGGGACTGGTTGTGACCGTCAGCGGAGAGCCCCTGCCGGACACCTCCGCCGGGAGCTATACCGTAAGGATCGGTATGCCCTCACCGGAGGAGCAGCTCACCCTCTGGCAGACTATGGGCAGAGCCTACCCAATCGACCCCTCCGCAGACCTGGCGGAGCTTACCGGCGAGTTTGAGCTCACCCCCGGTGCCGTGAAAAAGGCTCTGCATTTCGCCTCGCTGCTTTTGGGAGGGGATACCCTCTCCCTGCGCGACATAAAGAACGGCTGCTACCGCTCCTTCGGCTCGGATATGGGCAGCAAGGCGGTAAAGCTCAGCAGCTCCTTTGCCTGGGAGGATCTTGTCCTCCCCGAGCACAGCAAGCAGCAGCTCCGTGCCGCCTGCGATCAGGTGCGGCTGCGGCATAAGGTCTTTGAGGAGTGGGGCTTCGGCAGAAAGATGCCCTACGGGCGCAGCGTCTCTATGATATTCACCGGCTCCCCCGGCACCGGCAAGACAATGGCGGCTCAGATCATCGCTGCCGAGCTGGGGATGGATATTTACAGGATAAGCCTGGCAAACGTGGTCAGCAAGTATATCGGCGAGACCGAGAAGAATTTGAACGAGATCTTCGATAAGGCCAGACAGAGCCACGTCATCCTCTTCTTCGATGAGGCCGACGCCCTCTTTTCCAGGCGTACCGAGGTCAAGGACTCCAACGATAAGTACAGCAATATGGAGGCCGCCTTTCTCCTGCAAAAGACCGAGGAATTCAGCGGAGTTGTCATCCTGGCCACAAACCTGGTCCAGAATTTTGACGAGGCCTTCAAGCGGCGTATGCGATTCATCATCGACTTCCCCTTCCCCGACACCCAGCGCCGCGCAGAGCTGTGGAAGCGTGCCTTCCCCGCAGGAGCCCCCCTGGGGAACATAGACTTCGATTTCCTTGTGTCCCACTATGAGCTCTCGGGCAGCAATATCCGCAGCATCGCTCTGCACAGCGCTTTCCTTGCCGCCTCCGGCGAGGGCGAGCCTGTTGGGATGAAGCATATTATGCCGGCGCTGCGCAACGAGTATTCCAAGAGCGGAAAAGCCTTCGGCAGAGCCGAGGCAGGGGAGTATTACTACTGCCTCTCGGAAAGCTGAGGTGAGCGCTGTGGGATATGACCTCATAAACAAAAAGCTGGAAGCCTCCGAGGCTGTGACCCACGAGCGCGAGAGCAGCCGCGAGGAACACAAAAAGCCCGAGGGCTATGAGCCCCACCCCTCCGATGGTAAGCTCAGCGAGGTCTTCGGGCTGAAGAATTCCTTTGACGACCTCTCGGTCAGCACCGATGAAAAAGGCAGGCTGACCCTTGCTGTCAGCTCACAAAAGGACTTCCACGCCCCGACCCTGAACAGCTATAAGCAAAAGCTCCGGGGCTCCCGCAGAAGAACGGTCTACGAGCATTTCGGCGAGTTTTATACCGAGCCCGCCTCCAAGGGTGAGGGAGCCTTCGCATTCAGAACGGGAAAGGATCTCTCCGAGCAGAGGATACTCTCCGATTTCAAAACGGTATCGAGAAAGCATATCGCCCCCTCAAGGCTGGAGGCAGCGCCCTTTCTCACCCTGGAGGACGACAGGCGCAGGCTGGAGGAGCTCCGCAGCAAGGACGGCCGCACTGCCTCGGATATTAACGAGCGCCTTGCCCTGGCACAGACCATCGAGCGCAAGACCGAGCTGGAGAACCGCTTTATCCGCAGGCTCCGCATCGCCCGCCGCCGCACTCTCTTCAAGCCCGCCTTGGAAGATCATGAGCCCGAAAAGCTCATCGGGGTTCTCACCGACAGCGCAGACGATGAGAACGGTGAAGACGAAAACAAGCCCGATGAAAAAGATGAATAATAGCATCAGTACAAAATGCACAACGCAGGCTCCTCTGCGCTGTGCATTTTTACTTGTGAGACCCCGCAGATGCCCTGTTATCGCTGTAATTCCGGCATTTTGTTATAGACAGGATTATTGTTCTTGTTATAATGATCCTTTATAATAAAGTTATGATATTTATGATACCGAGGACAGGTGTCAAATCCCGTGACCGAAAGGAGGAAAGGTCATTCTCAAAGGGGATGACCGAATATTATGGCAGAGTATTTATCTCCCGGTGTGTACGTTGAGGAATTCGAGTCGGGCGGCAAGCCAATGGAGGGCGTCGGGACAAGTACCGCCGGCTTCGTGGGCCTTGCAGAAAAAGGCCCCGTAGGCGGAGTTCCCCGTCTCATCACCAATTTTGCCGAGTTCAGAAGGACCTACGGCGGTTTCCTTTCAGAGAATGAGTTCGGCGAGTACCGTTTCCTGGCATATGCCGTTGAGCATTTCTTCGTAAACGGCGGCACCCGCTGCTTCATCACCAGAGTTGCTCCCGAGAGCGCTAAGTGTGCAGAGGCTTCCATCGGCGATCTTACCTTTACCGCAAAGGATCCCGGTGCCTGGGGCAATGCCATCAGCCTTAAGATCGGCCGCTCCTCCAAGGCGAGGACTCAGGCTCTCGAAAAGCTGGGCGACAGAAAGTACCGTGTTAAGAGCGGCGCAGGCTTCAATCCCGGCGACATCGTAGCCTTTACCGAGGGCGAGAATACCGAGTACAATAAGGTAGAAAAGAATCAGGATAACATCATTACCTTCGTTAACGAGTTCGGCGCCGATATCACCGATACCGAGCTGCTCCCCTCGAAGGTGCTGACCACCTGCGAGCTGGCTCTCGAGGTCAAGTACGGCGATACTGCCGAGAGCTACGATAATGTATCCTTCAATATCGAGGCTCCCAACTACATCTCCAAGAAGACCGCCAAGTCCGAGCTGGTAGAGGTAGTTTACAACGGCTCAAACGATATAGGCGACCCCTTCGCCGCCCTCACCGATGAGGACACCGGCGTTGCTGCGGCTGAGTTCGCAGGCGGAAGCAACGGCTCCGCTTCGGATATCACCGCTGCCGATTTCATCGGCGTTGACGGCGGCGCAGGCAACAGGACAGGCATCCAGTCCTTCCTGGATAACGACGTTGTTTCGATAATGGCTGTTCCCGGCATCACCGATCCCAACGTTCAGCTGACCCTCGTGGCTCACTGTGAGAACCTCGCCAGCAGGTTTGCAGTTCTCGATCTTCCCAGAGACGCCAGAATGGTGGATGAGATCGTGGCTCACAGAGAGATCTTCTCTTCAAGCTATGCCGCTCTTTATCACCCCTGGCTCCAGGTGTTCGACCCGCTGGATAAGAAGAATATCGCCATCCCGCCCTCCGGTTCGGTGATCGGTATCTTCGCCCGCAGCGACAACGCCAGAGGCGTTCATAAGGCTCCCGCAAACGAAGTAGTAAGAGCCTGCGTAGGTCTTGACTGCCAGTTCAATAAGGGCGAGCAGGATATCCTCAATCCCAAGGGCGTTAACCTTATCCGCTCTTTCCCGGGTCAGGGCATCAGAGTTTGGGGCGCTAGAACAGCTTCCTCCGATCCCAGCTGGAAGTATGTCAACGTCCGCCGTCTGTTCATCTTCCTGGAGGAGTCCATCAAGGCCAATACCAACTGGGCAGTATTCGAGCCCAACGATCAGGCGCTCTGGACCAGAGTTCAAAGGACTATCAGCGTATTCCTCAACAATATGTGGCGCAACGGCTCCCTGGCGGGATCCTCTGCCGATGAAGCCTTCTTCGTAAACATCGGGCGCAACACAATGAGTCAGGACGATATCGATAACGGCCGCCTCGTATGCGTGATAGGCGTGGCTCCCGTTAAGCCTGCTGAATTTGTGATCTTCAGGATCACTCAGAACACAGGCAGTGCAGAATAAGCAGAAAGGAGTTTGATCAGTTATGGCATATCCGCATACCAGATTCAGATATAAGGTCGAGATCGAAGGACTCGACGCAGGCGGCTTCTCAGAGGTCACGGGTTTTGATGCTTCGATAGATGTCATCGAGTACAGAGAGGGCGATAAGGTAACTACCCCTCAGAAGCTCCCCGGCTTGAAAAAGTACGGCAATGTTACGCTCAAGCAGGGCATAATCGACTCCACCGTTATGTACGATTGGATGATCGCCGGCGTGAACGGAGCTGTCGAGAGAAAGACCCTCACCATCACTCTCCTTGATGAAGAGGAGGCACCTGCCGCATCCTGGCAGATCATAAACGCCTGGCCGATGAAGTACACCGCTCCCGATTTCAACGCTACCGCTTCCGAAGTAGCCATCGAGACCGTGGAGATCGCCCACGAAGGCATGACAAGGATCTCGTAAGAGAATATAAGCATCAGCTCCCCGGGGTGTCCTCCGGGGAGCTTTTTGCCGCTGAACGGGGCCTCCCCTTGATTTTTCCCCCGCAATATGCTATCATATCTCCATAGGGAGGAGATCACTATGGTATATACGGTAACATTCAACCCCGCGATAGATTATGTCGTCCGCACCGATGAGATCAGGCTGGGCGCCACCAACCGCTCCAAGGGCGAAGAGATGTATTTCGGGGGCAAGGGAATAAATGTCTCGGCAGTGCTGGCGGAGCTGGGAGTGAGCTCTGTGGCGCTGGGATTTATAGCGGGCTTCACCGGCGAGGCTATCGAGCAGGGATTGGCGGATATGGGCGTCCGCACCGATCTGGTACGGCTCAAAGCCGGCTGCTCCCGAATAAATATCAAGCTCAAGGGCGGTGAGGAGACCGAGATCAACTGCCAGGGCCCCGACATCGACAGAGAGGCGCTGGCCGCACTCTTTGAAAAGCTCGACCGCCTCACCGACGGCGATACCCTGATACTGGCGGGGAGCATCCCTCCGTCGCTGCCCGCAGACGTATATGAGCGGATACTGGAGCGCCTCTCGGACAGAAGGATCAAAGCCGTGGTGGACGCCACCGGTAAGCTGCTTCTGAATGTGCTGAAATATAAGCCCTTCCTGGTCAAGCCCAACGTCCAGGAGCTGGGGGAGCTCTTCGGCACCGAGCTGTCATCCGATGCAGAGATCGAGCTCTATGCCCGCAGGCTGAAAGAAATGGGGGCAGTCAACGTCCTCATCTCAATGGCAGGGGACGGCGCTCTGCTCATCGACGAGCATGGGGCGCTTCACCGCCTAGGAGTCTGCAAGGGCGAGGTAAGGAACTCCGTGGGAGCGGGGGATTCTATGGTAGCGGGCTTTATAGCCGGCTCCGCAGAGGGGGACTACGGCTACGCCCTCCGCCTGGGAACAGCCGCCGGGGGTGCCACCGCCTTCTCGGACGGCCTCGCCAGGCGGGATAAGATATTCGAGCTTCTGAAAACGATCTGAACGCAATGGAATACAAACGGGCAGGGGATATCCTCCTGCCCGTTTGTGATTTCCGACGAAAACAGGGGAGAGCTCTTGACAAAACTAACGCGCGGTAGTATAATAGCTAACAGACGGTACAAAGGAGGCACAAGCAATGGATAAAAAGGAACAGATCATCCTGACAGCGCTGGAGCTTGCCGCGGAAAACGGCCTTGCCGGCGTTTCAATGTCCCGGATCGCCGATAAGCTGGGGATGAGGAAGCCCTCCCTCTATAACCACTTCGAGTCCAAGGAGGCTATCATCGCCGGGATGTATGAGTATCTCAGGGAGCGCTCGAAGGCTCAGCTCTCTCTCCAGAGCATCGACTACGGCGAGCTGGTCCGCAGCAGAACGGCCGAGGAGGCGCTGAACCTCGCGGTGAGCAATTATACGAGCATGAACACCCAGCCGGAGATTATGATGTTCTATAAGCTCATCTATTCCCAGAGAGCAGTCGATCCTGCGGCAGCGGGGATAATGCGGGAGGAGACACAAAAGATGCTCCTCTCCACAAAGAACCTTTTCTACGCTTTGAAGGTGCACGGCAAGCTCTTCGTCAAGGACGCCGATGCCGCAGCCTTCTCCTTTGCCATGACCGTCCATTCGGCTATGGACTACACCCTTGACTGCATCTGCAGCGGTGCCGAGCCGCCCAAGGATATGCTCAAAGACTACATCGCTTGGTTCTGCAAGGAATTCGGAGGAGAAGAACAATGAAAAGAACACTTATAAACTATTTCGGCCTGCTGGGAGTGATCTCGCTGTTATCCTATACGGCGGCGGTCATATTTGCACCCCTTGATTACTCCGGCTATGATTGGATGTCTCAGGCGGTCAGCGACCTCAGCGCCGAGAATTCCCCCTCCAGATCCCTCTGGAACACCATAGCCGCCCCCTATAACAAGTGTACTCTGGTCTGCCTGATGTCGGTATGCCTTTATGTGCAGGGCAGACTCACCAAGTCCCTGCGGGTAGGGATATATCTGTTCACCGTTATGAGCTGGATATCCGGCATCGGCTATGCCATGTTCCCCCTCTCCGAAAGCGGCAATCCCGATAAGTTCCAGGATATCATGCACACCTATGTCGTCACCCCCGCAGTTGTAATGCTCTCCATCGCCTCGCTGGTAGTACTCATCGTGGGCGGCTTACGCAATAAGCAGTACCGCTGTCTGGGCATCTGCGCAGCCATCGCCTTGGGGATGATGTTCCTCGGACCCATCGGCATGGCCGCACTCCCCAAAGCCTACTTCGGTATCTTTGAGCGGTTCAGCGTTTTCGCTGCCGCCGGCTTTACCGCCGTCCTCGGGGTCTTCCTGTTCAATGGCTTCGGTGAGAAGGAATAACAAAGAACGAGGATCGGTCGTCGGCCAATCCTCGTTTTCTTGTCTTGGGCAACACCACACGACCCCTGTGCATCAGTATGCGCAACCTCAACTGGCGTTGAGGCACAGATTTTCGTCAGATTGCCTAAATTCGACGCAGGCTTGCAAGCGAAGTTCACTTCGCTTTACGCAACGTCAAGGAGAATTTGGGTAATATGA
>JAFXXU010000011.1 GCA_017542125.1 Ruminococcus sp. | reverse complement strand
GCACGTCATCTGCTTGCAGATTTTCCGTCATAGCACACAAATTTTCCTTGCCGGGCGTCAGCCCGCCTGCGTCAAATTTATGCACTCTGACGAAAAATCTGACTGCGCATCTGACGCACAGGGGTTGTGCGGTATTGCCTAAAACACCCTCCGGCTGCGTAAAACAGCCGGAGGGTTTATTGTTTTAGCTTCCTTTCAGACAGCGCTGCTGCGATAGATCAGGATCTATTTAAGCTTTTTCCAATCAAATCTCTGATATATTTTGTCTGTTTCCTTGATCAGATCACATCATATTTGGATGTATTATCTATAACCATAATTATTCAACCCGTATATTAGATCTCGATTTACCTTACCAACAGCACAAAAGAAAAGTGATCTCGTTACTGCGTTTCGTCCTTTGAGCTGTCCAGCAGGTTAATGACCTCGCTCATAAGCTCCGGCGCCTTTTCGCCCTTGGCGAGCCTTACCGAGAAATAGGGCTTCTCCTCCTCCGCGAAGCGCAGGCGGTCGCCGTACTTGTCTATGAGCGCCCGCAGCTGGCTCACCTCGGGAGCCTTGATGTAGAAAAGCAGTCTGTCCTGCCGCTGGGAGATCTGTGTTACCCGCAGGCGGGAAGCGATGTTCCTCGTCAGCGCCACGTTTATCAGCCCTGTTACGCTTTGAGGGGGCTCGCCGTAGCGGTCGATGAGCTCGTCGAGCACATCCCGGCTGTCCTCCACCGTGATTATCGAGGCTATGCGGCGGTAGGCCTCTATCCTCTGGGGGAGATCCTCAATGTAGTCCTCCGGCAGATAGGCGTTTATGGAGATATCCACCAGGCAGTCCTCGGGGGAGTGGGGTATCTCTAAGCCCTGCTGCTCGGCCACAGCCTCGTTGAGCAGCCGCAGATACATATCGTAGCCCACAGCCTCCATATGACCGTGCTGCCTGCCGCTGAGTATCGAGCCCGCACCGCGTATCTCCAGATCACGCATAGCTATGTGGAAGCCGGAGCCGAACTGGGTGAACTCCTTGATAGCCGTAAGGCGGCGCTCCGCCACCTCCGAGAGCACCTTGCCCCGCCTGAAGGTGAGATATGCGAAAGCCCTCCGGCTGGAGCGCCCTACGCGGCCTCTGATCTGATGCAGCTGCGAAAGCCCCAGGCGGTCGGCGTCCTCTATTATCAGGGTGTTGACATTGGGTACGTCAACGCCCGTTTCTATTATCGTGGTGCAGACGAGTATGTCTATCTCTCTGTCGATGAGCTGCCGCCAGATCTCCGAAAGCTCCGCCTCGGACATCTGACCGTGAGCCACGCCTATCCTGGCATCGGGCAGCAGCCTGCCCAGCTTGGAGGTAACTGTATGTATCGTCTCCACCCGGTTGTGCAGGTAGTAGACCTGCCCACCCCGGCGAAGCTCCTTGAAAATAGCCTGAGCGATAACTCCGTCGTCGTGCTCGATAACATAGGTCTGTATCGGCTGGCGGTCCTGAGGGGGCTCCTCGATGACCGACATATCCCTTATGCCCGAGAGCGCCATATTCAGCGTCCTTGGGATGGGCGTCGCCGAAAGAGTGAGAATGTCAACGCCCTTGAAGGCCTCCTTGAATTTCTCCTTGTGAGCCACGCCGAAGCGCTGCTCCTCGTCTATTATGGCAAGCCCCAGGTCCTTGAACTCCACATCCTTCTGAACCAGGCGGTGGGTGCCGATGACGATGTCAACGGTGCCCCGCTTCAGCCCACGGATGACCTCAGCCTGCTGCTTGGGTGTGCGGAAGCGTGAGAGCAGCTCCACCTTGACAGGGAAGTGCTCAAAGCGCTTGATCGCCGTCTGATAGTGCTGCCAGGCCAGAACTGTGGTGGGTACCATTATGGCGCACTGCTTCGAGTCGAGGACGCATTTGAAAGCAGCCCGCAGCGCCACCTCCGTCTTGCCGAAGCCCACGTCTCCGCAGAGAAGTCTGTCCATGGGGGCCTCTTTCTGCATATCCTCCTTGATCTCTCTTATGGCCCGGAGCTGGTCGTCTGTCTCCTGATAGTCAAAGCGCTGCTCGAAGTCGTTCTGCCAGTCGGAGTCGGGCGAGAATGCAAAGCCCTTCGCCTTCTGACGCTCGGCGTACAGCTTGGTGAGCTCGTCGGCCATATCTCTGACTGCTGCCTTTACTCTGGTGCGGGTGCGGGTCCATTCCACGGAATTCAGCTTGTTGAGCTTGACGTTCCCGTCGTCCCGGGGGCCTATGTAGCGGGAGACAAGGTCAAGCTGGGTCACGGGAACGTAAAGTACATCCGTGCCTGCATACTGTATCGAGATATAATCCTTCTTGACGCCGTTGGTCTCCAGATTGCGTATGCCGGCAAAGCGCCCGATGCCGTACATGGTGTGGACTACCAGATCCCCCTTGGCTATATCCGAGAGGGAGCCTATCTCCTCGCCCTTTTTGCGCTTTTTCTTGGCCTTCCTGGAGACGGTCATAGCCTTCATCTGGGTTATCGAAGCGCAGCCGATGTCGGGGAAGTCAAAGCCTCCCGAAAGGCTGCCCGTCCGCAGATATACCACTCCGGGGAGTATTTGGCTGTCTTCGGTCATTATCCGTGCATCGAGACCGTCATCCCTGAGATCCTGACAGATTATGGGCAGGGTCTTCTCCGACCCCGCAAGGACTACCGTGCAGTAGCCTTGCTCTGAGAAGGAACGGAGCTCCTCCTCCAGGTGAGTTATATTGCCTCCCCAGACGCCCGTCTGGCGGCAGTCGGTGTTTATGAGCTTCTTTATCTTGATATCCCCCAGCTGCCGCATAAAGGTGTCGGCAAACACCGCAGGCAGCGAGAGGGCAGAGTGCATCACCTGGGGGAACTCCACGGCGAAGCCCTCCAGCTTCTTGAACATAATGCCGTCCTCGACAAGCAGCTGTATATCCTCACGCAGCTGGGCGGTCACGGCCTTGGCGTGCTCCTCGCAGCTGCGGTATTCGCTGATCATACACACGCTGTCGGAGCTGTCAAAGTAATCAAAGACCGTGTATGTCCCGCCGTAGGCAAGGGTGTAGTATTTGTCCAGATCGGAGAGAAGTATCCCCGCCTCGGCACATTCTATGTCACGGGCGATGTGCTGCCTGATCTTGTCGGTCAGCTTGCCCCGCACCCCCGCCGAGAGAGCGTTGAGCTTGCTTATCAGCTCATCGCTGCTGCCGAAGATTATCTCCAGCGAGGGGAAAACGGTTATCTTATCTATGGGGTCGGTGCGGCGCTGGGATTCCGTGTCAAAGTAGGAGAGGGAGTCTATCTCGTCCCCCCACAGCTCCATTCGCAGGGGGCGGCTCTCCTGAACAGGGAAGATATCAACTATTGAGCCCCTCACTGCGAACTGCGCCTGGCCCTCCACCTGCTCGGTGCGGGTATAGCCCGCCGAGATCAGCTTTTTCATCAGGTCGGGGATGGCTACCTCCGACCCCTGTGAAAGGGTGAAGGAGTATTCCTTAAGCTTTTCCGGAGGAACGGTGGCCTGCATTGCAGCCTCAGCCGAAGCCGCGATTATCCGGCAGCTGCCCTGGGTGAGCTTCGAGAGCGCCTCTATGCGCCTGTGCTCGTATTCCCGGGAGATGCCCTCCATATAGGCGAAGTTCAGATCCTTTGCAGGGAAAATGCAGGCAAGCTCCCGCCGGGCGAGCTCGTTGATGTCGCTCACCAGTCTCGTGCACGCCGCCTCGTCGTCGCAGATCACCAGCACCCGCCGTTTCTCTGCCATATCCATAGCCAGCAGCGATTTGTGTATGCTGGATACTCCCGTTACCGCAGCGGGGGTGTAGCCGCCCTCCAGCAACCGTTCCAGCTCCTTGTAAAAGGGGAGGGAACGGCACATCTGTGAAAATATATTCATACGCTCTCCTAAGATCGGTTCAGTTGAATTTGTTCATAGCCTCGGAGATCTTCCCCCGGACTATCAGCTCCGCCGCGGGCAGGACGTTCTCAAAGACCTCCGAGAGCTTCTTTTTGTCCTCGTCGGAGAACTTGCCCAGCACCCACTCTGCCAGGTCATAGTCGGGGTGAGGCTTCTTGCCCACGCCTATCTTTATGCGGGGGAAGTCCTCGCCGCCGCAGCACTCAATAATGCTTTTGAGGCCGTTATGACCCCCTGCCGAGCCCTTGCGCCGTATGCGCATAGTCCCCGGCTCAAGCGAGATATCGTCGAAGATCACCAGTACCTTCTCAATGGGTATCTTGTAGAAATTCATTGCCTGTGAGACCGCCTCGCCGCTAAGATTCATATAGGTCTCGGGCTTCATTATGAGGCACTGCTTCCCCCCGACGGAGGCCACAGCGGTCTTTGCCTTGAATTTATAGGTGTTCACCTGCACCCCCAGCTTTTCCTCCATTGCCGCGACGGCCATAAATCCGGCATTGTGGCGGGAGCGCTCGTAATCTATGCCCGGGTTGCCCAGCCCCACGATGATGAATTCCGGCTTGCCCCCCTGCACCTCGTTCTTCGATGAAATGCGGTCAAAAATATCCCAAATGCTCATAATATCTCTCCTGATGACATTTTTCATTCAACGCACAAGTGCCCCGCCTTTGTTCAAGACGGGGTGTTTGGTTTTTCGGTTCGGCATACATTATATCACAAGCAAGCCGATTTGTCAAACGGTTATTGACCTAAATAATTACACAGCAGCACGACCCCGCCTTTTGACAGGACGGGGTCGTTTTTATGCTTTACATTTTTTCGAGCAATTCCTTGCGCTTTGCATCAAATTCTTCCTGAGATATAAGCCCCTGATCGAGAAGCTCTTTGAGCTCCTTTATCTTTGATGCAGATGAAGCATTTGCGGGGACAGCAGCGGTATTGGCAACTGCCTTTATCAGATCTTGATTGTCTTTCTTGACTGTCTTCTTGTATTCCTCGATCTTTGCAAGCGTCGCATTCACGAATTCTTCAGCATTCTGCACCCACGGAAACTTTATAAGCCCCGAAGCGGAACGGATAGCAACGGTATTGCCGCCGGTGAGTTTGTTATAAAGTGACGTCGAACGCATTATGCTGTCAATCTTGTCGATAGGCAGTTGGAGATTGGCCGACGAGACAAGCTTTGCCCTGCTTCCTGAAATGCCATTATTGGTAAGTTCAAGAGAACATTTTTTTGAGACGATGATACATCTTATCCCCCACAGTATTATAAGGACAGTGAGTATCAAAGTGATACAGCCGGGCACCGAATTTCCTTGCATAAAGCCTTTACTAAACATATTGGTTTTATACATACCGAAAAGATTTTTCTGGTCATTGACCGGGACTTGCCACAAAATCGTGAACACGCCCAGAACAACTACGATGATCCAATACAGTATTGAAAGCCTGGCGCTTATCCTTGCTCTGCAAATTTCATTATTATCCATATTATTCATATCCTTTCTCAATTGATGCTAGTACTTATAAGTCCTAACAATGCCATTATACTATAGAAGTGTGTTAAAGTCAATAGTACCGAACGGTACTAAAACCAAATCGGACAATTGACTAAAAGCGGGAGGTAATACTTGTGCATTTCCCAAGACTGCGTGATCTGCGAGAGGACAAGGATATGAACCAGACAGAGATAGCCAGACTCCTGTTCACAAGTCAGACTGTCTATTCAAGATACGAAAGGGGTGTGCTGACTATCCCCGTAGAACATCTTATGATCCTCGCGGATTTTTACGGCGTTTCCACCGATTACATCCTCGGCAGGACGAACAAAAAGGAGCCTTATCCTGATTGACTTTCGCTGCCCCGTGTGGTATAATTGTAAAAAGAAATAACTATGCGGAGGTAACGCTATGAAAAACAACGTCATCATCCTTGCCGGAGGGCAGGGTAAAAGAATGAAGTCCGACGGGCCGAAGGTGCTCTGTCAGGTGCAGGGCAGGGCAATGCTGGATTGGGTCATCACCGCCTGCGAGAATGCGGGCATAGAGGATATCTGTGTGGTCAAGGGCCACAAGGCTGAAATGATCGACGGATTCCTCGCCTCCCGCAGCAGCCGCGCAGAGATAAAGACCGTCCTCCAATCCGAGAGGCTGGGAACAGGCCACGCCGTTCAGATGGCAAAGGATTTCCTTGAAGCCCATAAGGGCGGCAACACCCTCATCCTCTGCGGCGACGCACCCTTCATCGACCCGCCCACCATCGAGGGAGCCCTTGAGCTCCATATCCGTGAGGGCAACGCCGTTACCGTAGTCACCTCCGAGAAGGAGGATCCCACCGGCTACGGGCGTATCATCCGCACTGAGAACGGTATCTCCGGCATCGTGGAGCAGAAGGACTGCACCCCCGAGCAGACTCTTATCAAGGAGATCAACTCCGGCTGCTACTGGTTCAATACCGCCGACCTGCTGGATGTCCTCTTTGAGCTGACACCCAATAACGCCCAGGGGGAGTATTACCTCACCGACTGTCTCGGCCTCCTTATCGGCAAGGGCAAGCGCGCCGACGCTTACACCTCGGCCAATCCCAATGTCTCTCTGGGAGCCAACGACCCCGCAGGGCTGGCATATCTCAACGAGCTGGCTGAAAAGATGAATTGACACCCGATGTGTTCCGCACATTGAAAAGGGGGTGAGAAGATGAGTATGAAAAAACAGCAGGAGGAGTATCTCATACTCCCCGATGAGCAGCTGAGGGAGCTTTTCAAGCACGGCAAGCGCCTGATATGGATCATAAGCCTGCCTATGCTGGCCTATGTGTGGCTGTTTATGATGTTTGCCCCGGATATCGTCCTGGGGGATATGACCACCGGGCTGATCGCCTTCTCGGCAGCGGCCGGGTTCATCTGTTACAGCTTCATCTTCTCAAACGACTCCAAAAAGCAGGTAAGGCGTGTTGCAGTGGCGGATACGATCCAGCTCATACTGCTGATAATGGGTATGTTCACAAGAAATCCCACAGTTACCGGCATACAGATCGGCTTCATCGTGGCTTCAAATGCCGCCAATCTCGTGGCATCATCGGTGATAAAGGATCTGGCCGTGCTCAGGAGCCATCCCCGCTACCCCTTCGATAACTGGCGCAGGGATGAATCCTATACCAAGGGCATCTACTCCAACGGCAGTTATACCGACAGAGCCCTCCGCCGCCTGGAGGGAACGATCAACAAGGATAAGGTGCAGAATATCGGCGGCGAGGAATTCTTTGAAGGCGATAAGAAAAAGTACGAAGCCCCCAAGCACAGCCACGAGGACGACCTCCAGCAGCGGGAGCAGATCTGGCGCCAGCGTGATAAGTCCGAGACCGCCTATACTATGGATAACCTGAAGAATATGTACCTCGGTGATATGAGCGATACCGGCGAGCTCACTTCCGATGAGCTGGAAAAGAAGCTCTGGGCGGAGACCGCTCCCAAAAAGCCAAAGGAGCCTGAGCCGGAGGATTTCTTCCAGCAGTCCCCGATCATCTGGAGAACAAATAAGGACGGCTCCTCTTCGCCGGAGCGCCGGGAGCCCGGTAGCAAGCCCGTAGGCGAAAAGGACAGCCGCTCGGTGCTGATGTGAGCCTCCAGAAGCCTTGATTGTGCGCCTTGCACTACCCGGGACAGGCTCGAAAGCGCGGATTTGTAGATATTTTACGCCGCTGACAGGCAGAAAATGCTTGACAGCGGCGTATTTTCGTGGTATAATAAATGTTACGCTGACGCATTGTGTCAGTGCGCCGGTGAAGCTCACCGGAAACAATATTCTAACGAAAGGAGAGAGAATATGCCGACCTTTAACCAGTTAGTCAGAAAGGGAAGAGACGTTCTTGAGACCAAGTCCACTGCTCCCGCACTTCAGAAGGGCTACAATGCCAAGAAGAAGACCGCGATCGACCAGAGCTGCCCCCAGAAGAGAGGCGTCTGCACCGCAGTAAGAACCGCAACTCCCAAAAAGCCTAACTCCGCTATGAGAAAGATCGCAAGAGTTAAGCTGACGAACGGTACCGAGGTAACCGCTTATATCCCGGGTATCGGCCACAACCTGCAGGAGCACTCCGTTGTTCTTATCAGAGGCGGCCGTGTAAAGGACCTCCCCGGTGTGCGTTACCACATCATCAGAGGTACTCTGGACGCTCAGGGTGTTGCCAAGAGAATGCAGGCAAGATCCAAGTACGGCGCAAAGAGACCGAAGGCAGGTAAGTGATCCTGCAAAACAGTTTAGGAAACTCATTGTCGCATAAGCTGCGAAGACCACAGTTTTATGTAGAGCGTTATTATATATAATAGTACCTCTGCATTGGAGCTGACGGGGCCATAGCATAAAGGCTATGGAGCGAGTACCTGTGAATTCATTTATTTGTGAAGGAGGGAATTAAAGTGCCAAGAAGAGGTAAGGTTGCTAAGAGAGACGTACTTCTCGATCCTGTTTACAATTCCAAGCTCGTTACCAGACTTGTCAACAACATCATGCTTGACGGCAAGAAGGGTGTAGCTCAGAAGATCGTTTACGGTGCTTTTGAGATCGTAGAGGAAAAGACAGGCCGTCCCGCACTTGAGGTTTTCGAGGAGGCTATGAACAACATCATGCCCGAGCTCGAGGTAAAGGCTCGCCGTGTCGGCGGTGCCACCTATCAGGTGCCTATGGAGGTAAGACCCGAAAGACGTCAGACTTTAGGACTCAGATGGATCACCAAGTACTCTCGTGACAGGAACGAGGCTACTATGAAGGAAAGACTTGCTGCGGAGATCCTTGATGCACTCAACGGCCTGGGCGGTTCGTGCAAGAAGCGCGACGAGACCCATAAGATGGCTGAGGCTAACAAGGCATTCGCACATTACAGATGGTAATTTAAACAGGAGGCTATTATGGCAAGAGAAACAAAGCTACAGGATTACCGTAATATCGGTATCATGGCTCATATCGACGCCGGAAAAACCACCACCACAGAACGAATCCTGTTTTATACCGGAGTCAATTACAAGATCGGTGAAACACACGACGGTGCGTCCACAATGGACTGGATGGCTCAGGAGAAGGAGAGAGGAATCACTATCACCTCCGCAGCTACCACCTGTTACTGGACCCCTACCTATGATACTGCTGCCAAGAAGCATTACAGGCTCAACATCATAGACACCCCCGGTCACGTTGACTTCACCGTTGAGGTTGAGCGTTCGCTCCGTGTACTCGACGGCTCTGTAACAGTTCTTTGTGCAAAGGGCGGCGTTGAGCCCCAGACAGAGACTGTCTGGAGGCAGGCCGATAACTACAAGGTCCCCAGAATGGTTTACGTCAATAAGATGGACATTATGGGTGCCGATTTCTACAACGTAATGAATATGCTTCATGAGAGACTCCAGTGCAATGCGGTAGCTATCCAGCTGCCCATCGGCTGCGAGGACGACTTCAAGGGCCTTATCGACCTGCTTGAAATGAAGGCATATATCTACACCAATGACCTCGGTACCGACATAAAGGTGGAGGATATCCCCGCCGATATGCTGGAGAAGGCCGAGGAATACCGCTCCATCCTCATCGACGCTGCCGCCGAGCAGGATGAAGAGGTTATGATGAAGTATCTCGACGGTGAGGAGCTCACCATCGACGAGATCAAGGCCTGCATCAGAAAGGGCACCATCGCTAATACCATGGTCCCCGTATGCTGCGGTACTTCTTACAGAAACAAGGGCGTTCAGAAGCTGCTCGACGCTATCGTTGACTATATGCCCTCTCCTATCGACGTTCCTCACATCAAGGGCGTTAACCCCGAGACCGGTGAGGAGACCGAGAGAGTTTCCGGCGACGATCAGCCCTTCGCAGCCCTGGCGTTCAAGATCGCTACCGACCCCTTTGTCGGCAAGCTCTGCTATTTCAGAGTTTATTCCGGCGTCCTGACCGCAGGCTCCACCGTTTATAACTCTACCAAGGATAAGGACGAGCGTATCGGACGTATCGTTCAGATGCACTCCAACGCAAGAAAGGATATCGATACCATCTATGCAGGTGATATCGGTGCCGCTATCGGCCTGAAGAATACCACCACCGGTGATACTCTCTGCGACGAGAAGGCCCCCGTTATCCTTGAGTCTATGGAGTTCCCCGAGCCCGTTATCCAGCTGGCTATCGAGCCCAAGACCAAGGCCGGTCAGGAGAAGATGGGCATCGCCCTCTCCAAGCTGGCTGAAGAGGATCCTACCTTCAGGACCTATACCGATGAGGAAACAGGTCAGACCATCATCGCCGGAATGGGCGAGCTGCACCTGGAGATCATCGTTGACCGTCTCCTCCGTGAGTTCAAGGTCGAGGCTAACGTAGGTGCTCCTCAGGTTTCCTACAAGGAGACTATCAGAGAAAAGGCCAATATGGACTACAAGTATGCCAAGCAGTCCGGCGGTAAGGGCCAGTACGGTCACGTTAAGATCAATATCGAGCCCAACGAGTCCGGCAAGGGCTATGAGTTCGTTAACAACGTTGTCGGCGGCGCTATCCCCAAGGAGTATATCCCCGCTGTTGACGCAGGTATCAAGGGCGCTATGGAAGCAGGCGTTCTCGCCGGCTACCAGGTAGTTGACGTTAAGGTAGAGCTGTACGACGGCTCCTATCATGAGGTCGATTCCTCTGAAATGGCATTCAAGATCGCGGGTTCTATCGCGTTCAAGGAGGCTATGAAGAAGGCCAAGCCCGTTATCCTTGAGCCTATCATGAAGGTTTCCGTTATCGCTCCCGATGATTACCTCGGTACCGTTATCGGCGACCTCAACTCCAGAAGAGGTCAGATCCTCGGCCAGGAGCAGAGAACAGGCGCTGTTCAGGTTGACTGCCTCGTTCCTCTCTCCGAGATGTTCGGCTACTCCAATGACCTGAGATCCAAGACTCAGGGCAGAGGTCAGTACTCCATGGAGCCTCACAGCTACATCGAGGTGCCCAAGTCGATCTCCGAGAAGATCATCTCTACCAGGTCTAAGGACTGAATTTTATAAAAATTTGGTTCTCCCTATTGCAATTTTCTGATAAATGTGCTATAATCTTTTGTATAGTATGTTGTTTTGAAAACTATAATTTATATTAAGGAGGAATATTCCTATGGCAAAGCAGAAGTTCGAAAGAACAAAACCCCATGTAAACATCGGTACTATCGGCCACGTTGACCACGGCAAGACCACTCTTACCGCTGCTATCACCAAGACCCTCGCTATGAAGGGCCAGGCTAAGTATGAGGCTTACGACATGATCGATAAGGCTCCTGAGGAGAGAGAGCGTGGAATCACCATCAACACCGCTCACGTTGAGTATGAGACCGACAAGCGTCACTATGCTCACGTTGACTGCCCGGGTCACGCTGACTACGTTAAGAACATGATCACCGGTGCTG
>JAFXXU010000080.1 GCA_017542125.1 Ruminococcus sp. | reverse complement strand
GATTTTGTGTGATTTTTGGACTTCAAACCTGCATTTTGAACTGTCTGAATTGCAGCTGTAACGCATAAGAAAAGCCCGTAAATACGGCGTTTGTACCGTATTTACGGGCTTTATGCTTTGGCGGAGAAGGAGGGATTCGAAAACTCGTTCAATCGTTCTAAACCCCGTATCTCCGTATATTCAGCTGTCCGTGTCCACTTTCGTGTCCACTTTTTGCATTATAGCCGCAAATTTATTTGACATCGTTTTCGATACTTCTTGTTTCTTTTCATCGTAGAGATGCTGATAGATATTCTTGATCATATTCGGAGAGCTCTGCCCAAGTCTCTCCATCGCATATTTATCCGGCACACCCTGAGCGAGCATCAGAGAGGCATTACCGTGTCGCTGTCCATGCATCGTGAAGCGAGGAAGCCCGTTCTGATCGCAGAGCTGCTGAAACCGCTTCAGCACCGAGTTAGGTGTCATCGTGCTTATAAATTCCGACTTCCGCTCTGCTCGATCCAAGCGAACCTTAAGCACCTCATCGACTTCAAGCAGACGGGTGCTTGCTTTTGACTTGGTTGTATCCTTCACAACAAGCTTGTTGTGCTTATCCGGCACCCTGGCTGAATGGATGAAAATAAATGCTCCGTCATAGTCGCTCCATTTGAGCGCCGCGATCTCGGACTGTCGGAGCCCGAGGGTGACGGCTATCGTGACCGGGACCTCGACGTTAGTACCCTCCACAATCGTCAGTATCTGTGCGATCTGCTCCTCGTTCGGGATGATCGGCTCATACTTCTTGGTCGCCTGCGGGAGTTTGATTGAACCGAGGTCGAGGCTTATTTTGTTCTGTCGCAGTGTAGCTGTTACAAGCCCGAACTGATTTTTGATCGCTTTCGGTGAGTATTTCTGTGCGTTGGCGCTGATCCAGCGCTGTAAGTCGATCTCCGAGATATCCCCGATAAGCATCTTTCCGATAGTACCGAGGGCATTTCTGCGGATGATCTCATACCCGCGAACGGTTGAAGGGCTTAGTACGCCCTCTTTCGATGTGATGTATGCTTCCATAGCCGTATCAAGTGTCTGCTTCTTCGGAGGCACTTTCGATTTGCCGTTTTCCCATTCTGCTGCAAGGAGCTTGACTTCGGCTTTGGTGTCCGCCGTGAAGCTCTTCCGGGTTCCTGTAGCCCGGTCGAATACCCTGATCCTATAGCTCCCACTGGGGAGCTTTTCTATTTTCGCCATAGGTATCGCTCCTTTCCATACGCAGTGCTTCATAATAGCCCCGCTTATCGAGCCATTCTTCATAGCTGATGTTGATCGGTCTCGGCAGGGATCCTATTTGCGGACCGATGATCCCCAGCTCCTCAATACTGTCCATAATGTGCCATGCTCTGACTTGTCCGAGTTTGAATTTGCGCTGAATAGCCGATAACGTTGTGGTCTGGCTTTGCAGGATATATGAGATGATCTGATCTTCGAGGCTGTCATTCGGATCAATAAAGATCTCGGCATCGCGCTTGGGAATCGGCCTGTCCGGCGGGAGCTCCTTAGTTTCTCCGCGCATATAGGCGACAGTCTGATGGATGTCGTTGGTATAGGTGTCCATTCTCTCGACTATCTCGTGGATCTCAGCGACAGCTTCGGCAGCGGCTTGAGCTTTTTTCTTGTCCACCTTCGGAGGGGCTTCTTTTGACCGTTTAACCGCTCGGTGGATAAGCCAAGGAATTGCGAATAATACAAAGATAATCGGAATGAAGATCAGTATCACAGCCCAGAGCACATCTTTCTCGTAAAGAATGATCGCTCCTTTTACGGCTGCAATAAGCGCCATTATGATTATGAATAATTCAAAAGGGGTTATCCGAAATCTGAAAGGTCTCTTGTATTTCGCTTTGGATCCCCAAACGTGCTCCATAAGTTCAACTCCATTCTGTGCCGCAAGATTCTTTGCGGGCTGAGTGAATACGGTATTAGTGATCACCATTGCCGAGTCGCAGCCGTACATTGACTTACCGGCGACCACTTCCTGGACTGCTGAAAGCCCCACAGGGTTTGAATAATACTTGCACTGAACTGCATACTTTTTCTTCCCCTTAACAGCTGTTATATCAACACCGTAATCACCTGATGCCTTAGTAACTCTTACGTTTTTATACCCGTTATTCTGCAAAAATGCAGCAACGCTATATTCGTAGGAATATGGATTCATAGTTATGCCTCCTCTCAGTTTATTTATTGCCGCGCTCATTCCGAGCGCGGCTTTTTTAAGATTGCTTTTCTTTGTTTAACAAATACTCTATGTACGATGCAAGTTCAATGAGGCTTGAAGTAGTTTTAATGCCGTCTATTGAGTTGACGATATCGTGTTTTAGATCCTCGAAATTTACTTGGGGAGCGGCAGTGTCAGATGTTATGTACGGATCATCGGAAACGCCAATTAAGTAATTTGCAGAAATACCGAAGATCACAGCGAGTATAGCGAGACTCATAGTTGATGGATCTCTTTCAGACTTTTCATAAGATCGATAAGCTCTTACAGACACATCAAGTAATTTTGCCATCTCTTCTACAGTATATTTGTTTTCCACTCTAAGTGCCTTTAGCCTTTTTCCGATGAAGCCCAGGTTTTTATTATCAATGTCCATGTTACCACCTCCTATATGCTTATTATACACTATAAGTGTTAAAATGTCAATAAAATGTCTAATATTTTATACCGAAAAGCCACGTTTAGTGATAATGCACAAAAAAACGCATTGTTTTTCTATATGTAATTTTCCACAAAACGTATTGACATTGCCACTATATGTGGCTATAATTAGATTACGGCCACATATAGTGGCAAAACAAGAGAGGCAGGTGAACAAAGTGAGAATCGAATTTAACAACATAAGAGCAGAGGTGGCAAGGCACAACTTAACCATTGAACAACTCTGTACTAAGCTCGGAATTGAGAAGAGCACTTTTTACAATTGGCAGAAAAAACAGGATCTTCCTGCAAGCTATGCGGTTGAGATTGCAAGTATGTTCAACGTATCCACCGACTATGTTCTTGGAGTTGAAAGAGGAGGTGACTAAAAATGAATGGAGAAATAAGCATACAGACCTTTGTCAATGACAGTCTGGGAGAAATCAGAACGGCTGAGATCAACGGCATAATCTATTTCGTAGCGGTAGACATTGCCACGATCCTCGGCTATACGAACAGCAGAGATGCCGTTCGCAAGCACGTTGATGAGGAAGACAAGTTAACCGTAGCGATTTGCGACGGTTCAAGCCCGAACCCAAACAAAACAGTAATCAACGAAAGCGGGCTTTACAGTCTTATCCTGCAAAGCAAGCTGCCAAGAGCAAGGGACTTCAAGCGGTGGGTGACAAGCGAGGTACTCCCGTCTTTACGGAAGACCGGGCATTACAGCTTACCAAATGCGAATGATTTTGAACCTGAAGACTCGGACATCCCTCAAACAGCGGTCACGGCGAGAGATTATCTTGCACTGGCGAAAATAATTGCAAGCTGTAAAACTGAAAGACTTCCGCTCGTAATAAAAATTCTTGAAAAGGGCGGTTGGAGTATCGGTTCATCACAGGAGCTTGTCCAAAGCGGGCTGAAAGACACCTCGGATGCAGGTGCAAGGATAAAAAATGTGATGACCAAGTACGATGTATCCGTTGAAAGGATTGCAAAAGAAATCGGCTGGTGCAAACAAACACTGTACACTTACTTGAATGGTAAGAGATTCCCCTATCCTAAGAACTACACCAAGCTGCTAAATGACCTTAATGCATTTGAAATCGCGCACAACACAAATATCGACTAATTGAATGGAGGGCAGTCCATGAAACGCACAACAAAGTCAAATGCAATAGGCGAAGCGCTCAAGGCTGCCCAGTATGGAAACGGTATGATCCAGGCTGACGTAGCTCGGAAAATGGGAGTGAAGCAGGCAACAGTTTCCAGATGGTACAAGAATGTTGATCTGATGACCGTCGGACAGTTTCGACTGCTCTGCACCATTCTCCACCTTGACGCCGCCGAGATCATCAAACTAAGAAACGGAGGATAAAACACATGGCAAACAACACATCAATCAAGATCACAATCGAAGCTCCTGCACTCGCTGAGGCCATTTCGCAGCTGGCAAGTGCGATGAAGGGCGCCGGGATTCCTGCTACACTTGAAACTGTGAAGGAACTTCCCGCACAGCCTCAGCAGACACCAGCACCTCAGAAGTTCGAGCAGTTCATTCCCCAGCAGCCCGTACAGCCTGCTCCCGCGCCTGTACAGCCCACTGTAACTCAGATGCCTTATATTCCGCCTGCACCCGCTGCCGTGCCTCAGATGGGCGTACAGCAGCCTCAGCAGCCGGCTCCTGTTCCTCAGCCCGTAGCTCCTGCACCCGCTGCTCCGACAGCTACTGTTGATCCCGCTTTCAAAAATCGGGTATTTAACGCGGCGGCGGCACTGACCAATCAGGGCAAGATGAATGACGTCTTGGCTTTGCTCGGCAGCCTCGGAGTGCAGAGCGCACAACAGCTTTCGGATGCACAGATTCCCGTATTCGCACAGGGCCTTCAGGCGCTCGGCGGGGTGATATGATGGCAGAGAGAGCACACGCGCTGCTGTCAGCGAGCTCGGCACACAGATGGCTCAACTGCACAGCAGCACCACAGTATGAGCAGCAGTTCCCCGATACAACATCGGAGTATGCGGCGGAAGGAACCATAGCACACGAGATCTGCGAGATCTATGTTCTGCGAAAATTCGGAATCAATATAGATCGCAAAGCTCTTTCCCGCAGAATGTCTCAGCTCAAGCACGATAAGCTCTACTCCGATGAAATGCTTCAGACAGCGCAGATCTATGTAGATCATTTGACCGAGAAGGCTATGACATTTGATGCGGTTCCCTATGTCGCCGCCGAAGTTAAGGTCGATTTGTCTGAATGGGTACCCCAAGGCTTTGGAACCTGCGACTGCGTTATGATCGGCAGTGGGAAGCTGCACATCACCGACTATAAGCACGGAAGAGGCGTAAGAGTCGAGGCAGTCGGCAATCCACAGATGCGGTTATACGCGCTTGGAGCGCTTAAGATGTTTTCGGCGATATACGATATCAAGACAGTCTCAATGAGTATCTGTCAGCCCCGTATCTCAGAGTTCTGTCCCGAGGAGGAAATGTCCGTCGAGGATCTACGAGCCTGGGGTGAAAGCATCAAACCTGTTGCTGCTCTTGCCTATTCGGGTAATGGTAGCTATGCTCCCGGCGAGTGGTGCCGCTTCTGCAAGGGACGTAATGTTTGCAAGGCAAGGGCGGATTTCAACTCGGCTCTCGCAGACTTCAAAGACTGTGTACCGGCTGAAAAAGCTACACCCGAGACACCGGCAGCAAATATCCTGTCCGATGAGCAGGTCGGTGTCCTGCTGGAGCTCGGCTCCGAGCTGGTGACTTGGTATAACGGCTTGTGCGAGTATGCTCAGCAGAAGCTGCTTAACGGTGGTACGATCAAAGGGTATAAGTTGGTAGCCGGAAAGTCGGCGAGGGCTTTCAAGGATCCGGACAGAGCGCTTGATGTGCTTCGAGACGCGGGTTATGGCGATGATGATCTGCTCGATACTAAGATCAAGAGCCTTGCAAGCATCGAAAAGTTTATCGGTAAAAAGAAGTTCAGCGAGCTGCTTGCAGAAGAAGTCGTACAGCCTCCGGGAAAGCCCACGTTAGTGCCGGAATTGGACAAACGTCCGGCGTATAATCCTGCGGCATCAGATTTCGAGGGAGTGGTCAAATGACCTGCACAACTACAATCGGGACATTTAGCTATGATCCTATTCGCATAGACTGGGATACCGGCTATATCGAGGTCGTTCCGCCTATGTTCTTCGATGAAGCATCCCCGAAGAAGATGAGACAGATCATCAAACTGTCGAAAAATAGTGACAGCGGGTTTATCTTCAAGGTCGGAACCGGCAAGCCGGTGGAAACAAACAGTATATGGCTTTGGAAACAGGCTATCAGGGCTTGTCGGGAACGACTTCCGAAGCTGAATGAGAAGATCGACGCGGAGAAAGACCGCGAGCGCGAACACGTTGAGAATCTGCTTAAGAAAGAAACTGATGCCAAGAAGATCAGAAGGTTTAAATCGCAAATAACCGAGATCGAAAGAAGCAGAACCTATCAGCATAAGAGGGTCAAAGCGTATTCCGACAAGCTCGACAGGTTTGAAAAGTTGCTCGTCGATATGACTGCAAAGGAGTGAGTATAATGTCCAGCGTAACGAGAACGATCCGCCGGGGTATCATGTTTAAGAATATGAACAAACAGCAGAAACTGTTGTGGAGAGACGCGCACGGCGGGATCAGGAACAACCCTAAGAAACAGGAAAAAGCAGACGTGCTGAAAAAGCTGAAGTCTGCGGAAAATAAAGAAAAGGAGTAATGCACAATGTATCAGAACATTAGCACAAAAGTACTGACCGGTGAAGTAAGACTGTCTTACGTTCACCTCACCCAGCCCTATGCTGGTCTTCAGGGCGGCGAGCCTAAGTATCAGGCTACTCTTCTCATTCCCAAGACTGATGTCAACACATACAATGACATCATTCAGTCAAGAGATGCTGCCTATGAAGACGGCGTAAAAAATAAGTGGAAGGGGGCGAGACCGCAGCTCAAGTCTCCTTTGATATGGGACGGCGACGGTGTCAACTCTTCCGGTATGCTTTTCGGCGATGAGTGCAAGGGACATTGGGTGATCACAGCATCCTGCTCACAGCAGAGGAAGCCCCAGGTTGTCGGTATCGATAACGTCAGGGTTGAACTGGCTCCGCAGGATATCTACAGCGGTATGTACGCAAGAGTTACGATCAACTTCTTCCCCTTTGACTCTCACGGAAACAAGGGTGTCGGATGCGGTCTCGGCAACGTCATGAAGACCAGGGACGGTGAGCCTCTTTCCGGTGGCGCTTCGGCAGAATCCGACTTCGGCAGTTTTGCACCGCAGCAGGTTCCGCAGATGGGATACACGCAGCCTCAGAATGCAGTCGCAGGAGCTACACCCGCGCAGTACGCTGCACCTACAATGGGAACAGGTCAGACTTATCAATCTATGGCAACTATGCAGGGTATGATGGGTACGGTCCAGCCGCAGCAGCCCGCAGTTCCTCAGCAGCAGGCTCCGCAGAACGTCAGATTTGATCCCATAACGGGACAGTATGTGCCGTTCTAAGCTATGAGGATCCTATCTATCGACCTGGAGACATATTCAAGCGTAGATATCAAGAAATCGGGAGCGTATGCCTATGTGCGCTCTCCCGATTTCCAGATACTGCTTAACGGCTTCATGTTGTGGGGCGAAATGCGAGAACCTATCGTGCTGGACTTCAGCACGGAGGACGTACTCCCGGAGTGGTTTGTAGGACTGCTCACGCGCCCGGACATCAAGAAGCGGGCGTATAACGCAACGTTTGAGCGGCTCTGCTTTTCTGCCGCGCTCGGCATCGAGCTTCCCGCTGATCAGTGGGAAGATACGATGCTCCAGGCTTTGTACTGCGGCTATCCCACATCCCTTGAAGCCGCAGGCAAAGCTATAGGACTTGAAGAGAATAAGCAGAAACTTACTACGGGCAAGGCGCTGATCAAGTACTTCTGTTCGCCCTGCAAGCCCTCCAAGGCCAATAATGGGCGCACACGAAATCTCCCTGAACACGCACCGGATAAGTGGCAGATGTTCAAGGAGTACAATAAGCAGGATGTAGTTACCGAAATGGAGATCGCGAAACGGCTCTCGGCAATGCCGATTCCCGCATTCGTGCAGAAACAATGGGAGACTGATCAGAGAATCAATGCCCGGGGTGTACACGCCGATATGGAGCTGGTCTCCGGTGCGATAGATATTGCCGCACAGGAAGCTGTTCGCTTGAAGTCCGAGGCTGTCTCGATATCCGGCTTGCAGAATCCTGCGTCCGTTCGTCAGCTCACCGATTGGCTCCGCTTGAATACCGACGAAGAGGTTACTACGCTTCGCAAGGCTGATGTTGCCGAGCTCAAAGAAAAGAGCATACCGAGCGATGCCAAAAGGCTCTTGGAGATCAGGCAAGAGCTCGGCAAGACATCTACAAAAAAGTATGATGCGGTACAGGCTTGCATCTGCCCTGACGGGAGAATACGCGGAATGTTACAGTTCTACGGTGCCAATCGCACCGGGCGTTGGGCGGGGCGGTTCGTGCAGGTGCAGAATCTTCCGCGAACTTACATTGATATGCTCGATTTCGCCCGCGATTTGGTCAAGCAAAGATCAGGTGATGCACTTCGAGTAATCTACGGCTCGATCTATGATACGCTGTCCCAGCTCATTCGGACGCTTTTCACAGCTACACCCGGGAACGTGCTTATCGACGCAGACTTCTCCGCTATTGAGGCAAGAGTCATATCTTGGCTCGCAGGTGAGGAGTGGCGGCTTGACGTTTTCCAGACACACGGTAAAATCTATGAAGCTTCCGCCGCGCAGATGTTCGGCGTACCTATCGAGCGCATTAAGAAGGGTAATCCAGAATACGCACTACGCGCAAAGGGCAAGGTCGCAGAGCTGGCGCTTGGATACCAGGGCGGCGCTAACGCCCTGATAACAATGGAAGCCTTGAAAATGGGGCTGAATGAGGATGAGCTTCCCGATATTGTAACGAGATGGAGAGCCTCAAACCCGCACATTCAATCACTATGGTGGGCTTTTAACAACGCCGCTATCGATGTGATCGAACAGGGCGGCTTCCGGCAGGTGGGGCCGTGCATCATAGCGCGGGAATGGGATCAGAACACACAGCGGTCGTATATGACAATACAGCTACCGACAGGGCGAAAACTCTACTACGTTGATCCGCAGATCGGGACGAACCGATGGGGGCAGAAGTCGATACAGTATCTCGGTATCAACGATAAAAACAACGCACACAAATGGGGCTATGTCGAAACCTACGGCGGCAAGCTCGTGGAGAATACGGTGCAGGCCATTGCCCGTGATTGTCTCGCTGACGCTATTGAGCGACTGGAAGCAGCGGGCTTCCCGATAGTATTCCACATACACGATGAAGTCGTTATCGACATCAAGCCCACAACACAGACACCGGAACAGATGCTCGATAGAGTTATCGAGATAATGTCACAGCCGATACCCTGGGCGCCGGGGCTCCCTCTCGGAGCTGACGGTTGGACAGGACAATACTTCAAGAAGGACTGATAACAGATGAAATTCTTTGGTAAAAAGGTCAGCGATGAAACAGCCTGCGGCATATTCTTGATGATATGGGAGCTCTTTTTCCTCATAGCAGTCTTTTCAGAAAGTGCTGTCGGCTGGACACTGTTCATCGCGGATACGATAACACAGCTTGTATGGCTGTATTTTTCAGAGAAAAATGAACGGCTGGCGCGTTTGGAAAAGAAACAATCCGAACGATTCAAGCAGATGGCCTCTGACTATCTGCGCTATGTACGAAATGTTGATAGAACGAAAGGAGCAAATCATTATGATCAATATTCTCAAGCTGAGTGCAAACGGCAGAAAATCCATTGATGTTGTCGGACCAAATGATCTCGGTGTTCTTATTATCACCGAACTTGGCGAATCGGCAACGGCTGAGATCAGCGCCGAGACCGATTGCAGTATTTTCTACGATCCTTGCAGCAAGGGTGAGATAAATGCTGTAGCATCCACGTTGTTAGATGGGATCATTGTACATGGTACAGCCTTCCTGGTACAGTATAAAGGCGCCCCGAAGCCTGAAAACTTCACGAGCATCAACGGAACAACGGCAAGGATAATAAATTCTCTCTATTACTCCTTAGATCAGGCAAGGACTCTTGAGAAGAGTGCGGGCGTACCATATACGCTTACCGAAGATGTATTTAATTCAAAATCAATTACGCATCATATGCAGATGCTGCTCGGATATGATCCGACTGATTCAATGAATGCCCAGATCAATAAAGCAGCATCTGAGCTAATGCAGTGCAGGAGAATATGTAGTCACGATCTGTGGATATACTGCTTAGCTCTTGACGCTTTGAAGGATACTCTTTTTGCAAGGATGAATGATAGTCAGAAAACACTTTACAATGATATCTGTAAAACCGGTTGCCATATTACTGTTAACCTCGACAACCTTACCAATAACGGAGGCTTGACATGAGTAAGCCGCTGGATAAGCTAATCATTGTTAAGTGCCCTTACTGCGGGAGTATCGAAATTGTGAATGACACCTGCTTATGGTGTCATTCAAGCAATCTATCTGATGCCGTTCTCGATATGATATGGGAGGATGACGAAGATGAAAACGAATGAACTTATAGTCGATAATTTCGCCGGTGGAGGCGGTGCTTCTACCGGCATTGAACTCGCAACGGGCAGACCCGTTGACATAGCGATCAATCACGATCCCGATGCAATCCTGATGCACAAGACCAATCACCCACATACACAGCACTACTGCGAGAGCGTATGGGATATCGACCCGAAAGAGGTCTGCAAGGGCAGACCTGTTGGGCTGATGTGGCTTTCCCCCGATTGCAAGCACTTTTCAAGAGCAAAAGGCGGCAAACCCGTTGACAAGAATGTGCGCGGGCTCGCCTGGATCGCCGTCAGGTGGGCGGCAACAGTCCATCCGAGAGTGATCATCCTCGAAAACGTCCCGGAGTTTGTCACCTGGGGGCCTCTCACCAAAGACAGCTACCCTGACAGATCACAGCAAGGACGGACATTCAACAGTTTCATCAACGCCCTGTCACGCTATGGATATGTGATCGACTGGCGGGAACTGAAAGCCTGCGACTATGGGGCACCGACTATCCGCAAGAGGTTTTTCCTCATTGCCAGATGCGACGGAAACCCGATTGTGTGGCCGGAAGCTACACACGGAGAGGGCAAGCAGCCATACAAAACGGCGGCAGAGTGCATTGATTGGAGCATCCCTTGTGTATCGATCTTCGGGAGGAAAACTCCGCTGAAACCAAACACGATGCGCCGGATCGCAAGAGGGCTCGATAAGTTCACGCTGAAATCGGACAGACCGTTTATTATTCAGTACAAGTATGATAACTCTCCACAGGATATAAATCACCCGCTTTCAACGGTGACCTCGGTCAACGGTCACTATGTCGTAGCACCGAGCATTCAAAAATACTACGGCGGGATCACAGGCAGCCCCATTGATAACCCTCTCGGCACGGTCACTGCAATAGATCACAACGCCCTACTTGCATCTTCTCTGATTCAGTATCACAGTGAGACGGCACATTCGGAGGTCAGAGGGCAAGCCTTGCAGGATCCTTTGATGACCGTTGATGCATCCAATCGGTACGGGCTTATGAGTGCTCACATCGTTAAGTATTATTCCGGCGATAACTACTCTGCGGCGAATGATCCTCTCGGGACGGTCACAACACACGACCGATGCGGGCTTGTCGAAAGCCATTTGTGCATCCTTCGAAATAACCAGGACTGCAAGCCGTTGACCGAGCCCTTGCCGACAGAATGCACTTCTGCGGGGCATTTCGCAGAGGTCAGAACGCATATCGTGAAATACTCACCCTCTTCCGAGCTGGGATACTGGCCGGAGATCAGAGTGATGCTCAATGAATACTGCGGATACAAAATAGCCGATGATGAAATCCTGCTACTGAATATCGGCGATGCAGAGTATTACATCCGCGATATCGGTATGAGGATGCTTGCTCCGAGAGAGCTTTACAATGCGCAGGGCTTCCCGTCCGATTACATCATAGATCATGACTATACCGGCAAGGAATACAGCCGGGTAAAGCAGGTCGCCCGATGCGGCAACGCCGTACCGCCTCCCTTCGCAGAGGCACTTGTACGCGCCAATCTGCCCGAGATGTGCGGCAAAAAGTACACAACTATGCACGAGCTGGGAGAGGTGATGTAATGACCGAGCTTGAGACTTTCGCAAAGTTCACGATAGAACACGGCAGCGAGTGGTGGAGCTTGGAGGAGTCAGAAAGCTACACCCTATGCGAGAGCAAGGAGAAATACATCGTGAAAAATTAGGTGTATTATAACTCGCCTGTGTTTCAGATCTTCGACAAGAAAACAGGAAAACGGCTCTTCGCAAGCACAAATTATCAGCACGCCTACGGCAAGTTTCAGCGGTTATGCAAGGAGGGATGACGGTTGGAAAATGAAAGCGAAATCAGGAAAAACCTTAAGTGGCAGATCTTGCAGCGCAGTTATAGGCTCGTTATGGCACAGATCATCGCACGACTTATCACCATTAGCCTTATGATCGGATGCATCACGACGGCGGTGATCTATTTCAGCAATCCCTGGCTGCTGTTGTGGTTATGGCTTCCCGCGCTTATGACACCGAGCTCAAAGACTTTAGCCCACGACATAGGGAACGATGATGACGAATAGAAAGGATGGTAAATAATGGACATACTCGAAAAATCAAAGAAACAGCTCGATGAGCTGAACGAAAAGCATTGGAGCGAATGTCAGATGATCGCTAACTACGACAATGAGCTCAAAGAAGCAGTGAAGATCCTTGAAAGACTTCCGGCTCTGCACAGAACGATCCTGCTTGAAGCGCCGCACGCGGCAGCTGTTATGGGTGGACTGCTCCAGGACAGCGCCCTGCTGCTTGCCCGGATCAAAAGCACAACGTATCCCTATCCGGAGCGCGACGTTGCTAAAACGGTCAAAGACATCACAATGAGGACGAACGCCGCTGCGATTAGATCTATGACGAACAGGCAGCTCGCAGAGTTCTTGAACGCGATAGAGGCGCAGGGATACGAGACCAAAGGCAACGAGGGAGCAAATTTCAAGGGGTACAAAGAGGAAAACATCAAGTTCTGGGAAGGGTATCTCGCCAATCCCGCTGATGAGGACTACGACGGATAAGGAGATTCACAAAGGAGGCGGCTGCTGTGGGGAGATATGATCCTGAATCATACGATATGCTGCGAGCCTTCCACCTCTGCACGAGATGCGGAGAGAAAACCTCGCAGAAACCTGACGGCGATTATTATTCGCTCTGCGACAGCTGCCGGGAACGCGCTCAGCAGAAAAAAGGCGAGCGGGTGGAAAACAGCACGATATGCTGGCATTGCATTCACGCAGTCCCCGATCCCATCAAGGGATACGGATGCAACTGGAGCAGATGCTTCAAGCCCGTCGAAGGGTGGACGGCTGATGAGACGATAATGAAGCAGGCCGGCGGAAAAACGACGAAATCGTATTGCGTAAGGGCTTGCCCTCAGTTCAAGTCGGACCGTTCAAACGTCAAGAGTAAATGCAAGAAGAGCAGGAGGGGGTAACATGGCAGTCTCGCTTAAGCCGCAGTATAAGGAGATCGTAAGGCTGTTGAAATCTCTTACCGGCTCTCGTTATATGTGGGAAGTATGGCAGGATGCCATAACAATGTTTGCCATCTCTATATCAAACCGTATAGACTTCCGCTTCAGAGATAAGCGGGAAAAACAGTATCTTGAGATCATAAGTAAGTACACATCGAATGAGATAGCTGTTCTCGTAGAAATCTTTGCGGAGATCATCAGGCAGCTTGAGATTGATCCCCGGCAAGATTTTCTCGGAGAACTGTATATGATTCTTGAGCTCGGATCACACTGGGCGGGACAATTCTTCACACCTTATGACATCTGCCAGGCTATGGCCGAAATGAGCTTCAAGAAGATCGATAATCCGCAGGACGTGAAGCCAATCTCCGTATTGGATTGCGCCTGCGGAGGCGGAGCGCTGCGCACAGCTACACCGACAGTATCAAAAATACCGGCTTGAACTCACAGAATTACATTTCTTTCGGAGCGCAGGATATATCTTACGTTCCTGCTCTTATGTGTTATATCCAGCTTGGGCTGCTCGGTTTTGCGGCTAAGATCAAAATAGGCGATTCGTTGTGCGATCCGATGATCGACAGCGATAACGGTCCCGATATCTGGTACACGCCTATGTGGTTTTCCGGCTTATGGGTATGCCGAAGAACGATAAAAAGAATGGAAGGAGCGATAATAGGTGACAACGGGAATAGATGAACAGGCGGAATTGATCGAGGTATATCACAGCCTCTGTTTTCTTAAAAAGTATTGCAATCATCAGCTCTCATGCGCTCATTGCGTACTGTTCACCTCTAAAAAGTGCATTTTTCTCCCGGAAGCGATAAAGGACCTGGAGCTGCGGGATGAATACATCGAAGAAGTTAAGGAACACGTTCTCGAAGAGACAGGATTGGACAGTCTTGAGCTTGAACTTGATCGTAAAGGGGCGGTGTTTAATATATGAGCGAACGATACATTGATGCTGATGCTCTGGCTCATTTCGCAAATAATCAAGGTGGAGAAATAACCGCAAATGATATAATGAGATTTCCATCAGCAGACGTTGAGCCTGTCCGGCACGGACGGTGGATAAGGGGTGCTTCAAAAGGATTTCCGAAAAACCCCAGTTGTTTGTGGTATTGCTCATGTTGTGGTGAAAAGATAAAATATACTGATACACTCAGAACGTATCAAAAATTGAAAAAGCCTGTAAACGAAGTTAACCCACGTTGTAGAAAATGTGGTGCGAAAATGGACGGAGGTTAAAAAAAATGAAGGAAATAGTTGCTATGATCTGCAAGCTTGCAATTGAACTATATAATCAGCTCATTCATCAGATCGATAACCCGGAAGGACTCGAAAGCTTTTCTCTTGACGCAGAGAGCAAAGACGGCTATAGCTACAAGATAACGATAAGCAGGGAGAAAACATCAGAGGAGAAGGCCGTTGATGATAATGGCTACACGGCGGAAATATCTCCCGAAGATGATGCCGACATTGAAGGGGTTTTATCCGGGATGCTTGAAGATGATGACTTTGACGAGGAGGTGTAACAAGTGAGACAGATGTGCGAGGAGATGTCAAAGCTCCGCAAGATGCTCGATGAAGCCGGCATCAAGTGGAAGGATGTCAGTACAATCGCATCAGATGAACTGATAAATAAAGAGTGCATTGCAGCCGGAATAGACGAATTTCGTGCCGATACAACTACATACCGAACTCATTTTGAGCATGAGGGATACTTTTTTTTCGGTCATATACGGTTATAGCACTTACGGCGGATGTGATCCGCTTAGCGGCCATGACCCGAAGCTTTTAGAGTGCATGACCGAAAAGGCTAACGGTGGAGAGCCCCAGGGAGGGCTTACCGCGGAACAAGTTATGAGCATTGTCAACGGAGGTGTAGACTATGAACCTTGAAAAGCCAATTATAACCGGTATCGTACACGACAGTACGCGCCTGCGAGAGCTGATTGCGGAGAACCCTGATCTGCCGATAGTCGTTCTTTCCGATGATGAAAGCTGTATCGGTGACGGCGTAAGCACCTATATGAGCGAGGTCAAGTGCTACGTTGGAGAGCTTCTTGATTGCTACCCGATCGGTTCAAGAATATATCGTCATAGTGATTACGACCAAGTATTTGATGACCGGGGCGATTTAAAAGAACATCTGGAAAATGTGGTTTGCGATAATTATGAAGATATGAGCGATGCGGAACAGGATGATATCGTCGAACAGTATCTGAAACTGTATGAGCCTTACTGGAAAAAGTGCATCATAATAAAGGCATCAAACTGATAAGGAGGTATAACGGTGAATAACTACAAATCAGGATATGAAGCTGGGCAGAGAGCCGAGCAGGAAAAGACAGCGGGACTCGTAACTATGCTCCAGCTTAAAGTCTTGGACTTGCAAAGAAAAGTCGAAGAGCTTGAAAACAAGAACGCCGCTAACGAAAAGCGTATAGCCGAAGTGGTCGAGGATATTTTGAGCCGCAAGGACGACCCCGAACTGGAGGAGTTCCGAAAGAATTGTGTGATGATTAACTTCCTCGCAAATCAGATGCAAAGCGAAAAGCCCTATTACAGCATACTCTACTACGACAAGCGTGATAACAACTATTATGATGGCTTCGGATCATATGATCACGAAATCGTCAACGCCTACAAAGAAGCATACTTCGATCATTGGGATGAGGATTATTTTGAGAAGCAAATCGACGAGCTTAAAGATAAGGAGGTATAGCCGTGAACTACTACAACTATATGCTGATCGTTCAGCAAGAAGCTATGAAAGCCATAGTCAAGAAGGATCTGAACATCGGATACGGAAAAACCGAGTATGGTGTATTCCTTTGCGATCCCGGCGGGCACAGCGTTTTCAGGATCGCGGACAAGTTCTTTGTCCTTGATCCGGCAAAGCTGAAAGAGGGCGAGCAGTACGCAAAGTTTTTCGAGAGCGCAGCTATGTACGGTGTTGACCTGGTGCTGACCGATGACGTGAAGCGAACCTCACCGATGTGGATGCTGCGAAAGCTACACGCCAAAGATGACGAAGAAAAAGTATTATGGATCGATGAAAAGTTCCTCGGATACTTCAAGGGAATACCCAAGCTCCACTTCGGATATTTCACCACCCGAAACACTAACTTTATCTATGCCAAGAACCTCGAAGGTATTATATTCGGACTCACGGTAGAGGTCCGTAAGACGGGAGGGGCTTCCGCATGAACCGACTCAGGAAGTGGCTTATCAGGAAGCTCGGAGGAGTCTCACCTTCGGATACCAGGGCAACGGATTTTATCAATGTGGTTCCCGTCAATCTTAAGCCGATCCCGCTGCGCTGTGACGTCACTATACCATATGGTCGAAGCACCGACGATATAACAGTAATCGATTGGGCTGATCACCATGCAGCCGCAAGATTTGCCGAGCTGATATTTCGCGAGGAATTGATCAAACGGTCTGAACTGAAAGACTGGCACGGACCGGAGAGAATACTTCGTTATGAGCTGATAGTGATGGAAAAAGAAGGGTGAAAAGAAGAAAATGGATTTTTCCAAAATGATTTCAAAAATGGAAAATTTAAAAGAAAACTATTGTGTTTCCGAAGAGGTAAGAAAAATAAAGGGGGGGTATAGCTATGAACTTTCAAACGGTTATAGCAAAGCTTGAAGATTTGCAGGAAGACGCAAAAAGCCATTTTACCAAGGATGGCACCGATGATATATTCAGAGCTGATTACAAGGCTCTTGATATCGCAATCAAACTCTTGACAAATCCATCGAAGTACGAGCAGCCGAAAGCAGATGATAACGTCGAGCATCCACAACACTACAACTCCGGCGGTGTAGAGTGTATCGACGCCATGCAGATCACCCAGGGTAAGGAAGCCGTAAAGAGTTTCTGCATCTGCAACGCCTTCAAATATCTTTGGAGGCACGAAAACAAGAACGGCACCGAGGATATCAAAAAGGCAATCTGGTACTTGAAAAAGTATGTAGAACTCGAAGAGGGATAAACACAGAGCTACACACAAAAGGAGTGGGAAGCATGGCAAGGGCACCGAATTGGACAATCGAGGAAGAAATGTACCTTTGCGAGCATTGGGGACACACTTCGATCAGGGGTATATCGGAACGCCTTAACCGTTCCGAGGGCGCGATCATCCTGCGAGCTCAACGGCTCAAACTCGGTGCCTTCCTTGATGCGGGCGACTACATCACGGTCAACCAGCTTTTCAAAGCTCTCGGAGCAGGAAGCGGTGACAGTTACAAACTGATCTCCTGGGTTAAAAATCGGGGGCTTCCAATCAAAAAAAAGAAAGTCCGCAACTGTCATTTCAGAATAATCAAGATATCCGACTTCTGGAAATGGGCGCACGACAATATGGATATCCTCGACTTCACGAAAATGGAGCTGTATGCGCTGGGCGATGAGCCCGAATGGGTGGCCGAAAAACGTAAGACAGACAGCCTGCGGAACAGGACACGGTCTCTTGCCAAGTGGTCAGCTGTAGAGGATCAGCGGCTCGAATACCTGCTGAACCGTAAGGCGTACACGACAGACCAGATCGCCGAAGAACTGCGCAGATCGGAGGGGGCTGTTGTCCGGAGGATAAGCACACTTAAACTTAAGACCAAACCTCTGAGGAACTCTCCGCATACGAACTGGACGACTCAGGAACTTGCACTGCTCCGGCAGCTTATATCTGATGGACATAACTATCAGTCGATAAGCCGCGAGATACCGAGACATTCAGAAAAAGCTATCAGAGTAAAGGTGTATTTGACATTTTGCACTGAAAATCTCGATAAGGTAAGAAGAATAATTAAGGAGGAAAAGAACAATGCCCCGTAAGAAGAAACCGAGAATATGCAGTAATTGCATTTTCGGACAGATGAGACTTGCACCGTCAGACTATACCCGCAAGCTCTACAATACCGAAAACCCTGATCTGCGGGTGTGCCGGAAGCTGACCGAAAACCCTGATCTGCGGGTGTGCCGGAAGCTGACCGATGAACAGTCCGAGCCTCTCGTATGCTCAAAGAAATCCGGCAGTAATACCGTCGTGGTAGTTAAAGCCGATCATACCTGCCGGAGCTTCCAGCGCGGCGGTGAAAGAGGGCATTTCGGATGAACGTACTTGACCGCATAGCCAATGAAACACTTACCGACAGGCACGCAGCTTTGTCGGTATTAAAAAACTATCAGGGCTTACAGGATGCCGGACAGCCGAGGGATATCGGCTACGAACGGTATCTGAAGCTCGCCCTGATTGAGGGTACTATAACACGAGAGGATATGAATAACGATGATCTACAGTATATGCATGACACAGGACGGTAATCCCTTGATGCTCGATCAGGGGTCAAGATACATCTACATACACAGCGATAACAGTGAACTCATAAGGGCCACATACGGCAGGTATCCTTCGGCCTGGGCTGGGCTCAGAGCGGGTACTTTTCTGGAGTCTATAGAACGGGCGGCTATGTGTCTTGATAGTGTGTGCCTGCTCCATCCACTGGATATTCAAAACTACATAACCGGCTCTTTCACTGATCCGGGGGCGGTTAGGGACGCTTACAGACGCTTGATAGCCGCCTGTAATAATTACCCCGATGCTATCGTGGAGGTGGACACATGACACCTTCACTTACTCTCGATGAATTCCTGTTATGCAAGCAGGCTATTATGCGTTACGGTAAGCAGGGTCAGATGATCGTCGCTATCGAGGAACTGTCCGAGTTGATCAAGGAGATCACCAAAAACTTACGCGGACGCGATAATTGTGCAGCGATATCAGAAGAAATGGCGGATGTTTACATTATGCTCGAACAGCTCATTATGATGTTCGACAACGATAACGAGATCAGAGGCCAGATGCGCTTGAAAATGAAGTGCTTGAAAGAACGTATGGATAACGAGCGGGGGGGGTGAGCTGTAATGATCGACCGTCAGATCACAATAACAGTCGGAACACAGCGCTTCTCGAAGAATTGGCGCGTGGAGAACATCACAGTCTCGCAGCTTTATACACGGCTTTCACGGCCTGTCGTATCAACAGAAACACACGCGGAGTATATGAAGCTGCCGAAGACACAGCAGGATGCCTTGAAAGACATCGGAGGCTTTGTAGGCGGTACGCTCCAAGGCACACACCGGAAGAAGGAAGCTGTGATCAACCGCGATGTGATCACACTTGACTTCGATAACGTCCCCGGGTGGGCGGCTGACGCTGTCACCGGCAAAGTCGAGGCTCTGCGGTGCAATTACTGCATATACAGTACCCGGAAGCACACACCTGCAAAACCGCGTTTAAGAATTATTATTCCTCTCGATAGAACGGTATCCGTCGAAGAATATCAGCCTATCGCCCGCAGGATCGCGCAGCAGATCGGCATCGAAATGGCCGATAAGACCACATTCGGCATCGAGCGCCTGATGTACTGGCCAAGCTGCTGTTCCGACACGGAGTTCTATTTCAGATACAATTTGGAGCAGCCGTTCATTTCTGCTGATGCCGTGCTCGGAACGTATCTTAATTGGCGCGATGTGCAGTCTTGGCCGCAGGTGCCGGGGGCAACGGTATCCTATCAGTCGCTCGCGGTCAAGCAGGGCGACCCGCTGACCAAAGAGGGTGTAGTCGGTGCCTTCTGCCGCACATACTCCATTGAGCAGGCCATGACCGAGTTCCTGCCCGGCATCTATTCCCCGGTTGACGGTTTTACGGACCGTTACACCTACGTCAACGGATCTACGACAGGCGGTGCTATAGTCTATGACAGCAAGTTCCTCTATTCGCACCATGCCACAGACCCCTGCGGCGATAAGCTGGTCAACGCCTTCGACATGGTGCGCCTGCATAAGTTCGGTGATCTCGATAAAGACGCAGACCCGCAGACACCAATCACCCGCCTGCCGTCCTTCCTGGAGATGTGCGATTTTGCGAGGAAGGACAAGGCTTGCAGAGCTACACTGAACGCAGAGCGTCAGGCATCGGCAGCGGCTGACTTTGAGGGTGTAACTGCTTCGGCAGCTGATCCCGACAGCCTCGCCTGGATGGATGATCTCGACTATAAGGATGCAAGCGACGTTATAAAGAGCACTATACGAAACTATTGTGTCATTCTCGAAAATGATCCGGAGCTCAAAGGCAAGTTCGCATATAACGACTTCGCCGGCAGAGGTGAGATATTGGAGCCTGTCCCTTGGGATCGTTCAACAGGCCGCAGGATGTGGAAGGACTCTGACAGCGACGGACTCTACCTCTATATGGAGACGACCTACGGCAATGCCGGGCGCGGTAACATCGATTCGGCTCTCAATATCTGCATGGCCAAATACAGCTTCAATGAGGTTCAAGACTTCCTCGGCGGGCTTGTATGGGACTGCACACCGAGGCTGGATAGTCTGTTCATCGACTTCCTCGGAGCTGAGGATAACGAGTACACGAGGACGGTCACCCGCAAGATGTTTGTTGCGGCTGTCGCCAGAGCTATGACACCGGGCATCAAGTTCGATAATATGCTGATCCTTGTAGGTCCACAGGGCGTGTACAAGTCAATGATTCTCATGAAAATGGCGAAAGGCTGGTTCAACGATTCGATATGCAGCTTCGAGGGTAAGGAAGCGGCAGAGCTGCTCCAGGGTGTGTGGCTCGTAGAAGTATCCGAGCTTGATGCTTTTAGGAAATCCGAGACCTCCCGAATCAAGCAGTTCCTTTCCCTCGGTTCCGACATCTTTCGGGCGGCATACGCACGACACGCCGAGGAGCGCAAGCGCCGCTGTGTTTTCTTCGGCACGACCAACACCTCGGACTTCCTCCGAGATCCGACAGGTGAGCGCCGCTTCTGGCCTGTCGATGTCCGTGTTAACGAATGCAAGCTGAGCGTACCGAACGATCTGACTGATAGCTACATCAATCAGGTATGGGCGGAGGCAAGGGCACGTTGGATCGCGGGCGAACCTCTTTACCTTGATGAACGTATGGAAGCAGAAGCACGTCAGCGTCAGGCAGAACACAAGGAAGTATCTACCCGCTACGGCCTTGTTTGTGAATTCGTGGAGCGCAAAGTTCCCACAGACTGGCAGGATTATTCCCTGGATAAGCGCCGTATGTACTGGGGCAGCATTCAGACCACAGAACAGACCAACCTTGTACCGAGGGATCGCATCTGTGCTGTTGAAGTATGGTGTGAGTGTTTCGGCGGCGACGTGAAAATGATGAAGCAGGCGGACACCCGGGAGATCAATGCTATCCTTGATCACCTTGAAGGATGGGAACGCAAGTCAACTATCAGATGTGGACCGTATAATATTCAGCGCGGCTATATGCGAATATTTGAAAGCAGACTTAGCGGCGAGAACGTGTAAACGGTTTGTTGTAAACACTTAAATCTTGTAAACACTTTACTGTAAACACCGTCAGCAGATTAAAACAAGTGTTTACAGTTAGTGTTTACAACGATAACCGCATAAAATCGGGGGTACAGCCCTATTGTAAACACTGTAAACACTTATATACTAAATATACTAAAAAGAAGAATATGACGTATTCGCACGCCTAATGCGCCTATGCGCGTATATATAGGAAATTTGTGTTTACTTGTTTACGACGTTTCAAAAGGAGTATGACGATGTTAGAAAAAGAAATTGAAAGCCGTATGGTGAAATTAGTCAGGAAGCGCGGCGGAAAATTCTACAAATTTGTGTCACCCTCTAATACGGGTGTGCCGGATCGCATCTTCGTGAAAAAGCCCGGTGTGGTGATTTTTGTTGAGTTAAAGCGTGAGGGTAAGGCGCCTACGCCGAGACAGAAGTATGTGCATCGAGAGATGAGAAGTTATGGACTTGATGTGCGGGTTGTAATAGGGCTCAAACAGGCAATGGAGTTTGTCGAGGAGGTGTTTCCCGATGCAGAGTTATAAGCCCCACAGCTATCAGGTGTACTGCCGGAACAAGATCATTGAGCTGCCGAACATAGCTTTATTCCTGGAAATGGGACTTGGAAAAACAGCGATCACGTTAGATGCGATCCGGGAATTGAGGTACAATTATTTCCAGGCAGGAAAGGTTCTGATCATAGCCCCGAAGAAGGTGGCAGAGTCAACATGGGAGAGCGAAGCGGCAAAGTGGCAAGAGTTAGCGGGGCTGACCTTCTCCCGGGTGCTCGGTACTGCCGTTCAAAGGGTCGATGCTCTGCGCCGTCCGGCTGACATATACCTGATCAACCGGGAGAATACACAATGGCTCGTCGATTACTACAAGAGAGCCTGGCCGTTCGATATGGTCGTGATCGATGAGAGCTCCAGCTTCAAGAGTCATAAGGCTAAACGGTTCAAAGCTTTGAAGCTGGTGCGGTCACGGATCCGCCGAATGGTGCTGCTGACCGGCACACCGTCCCCGAAGTCGCTGATTGATCTTTGGGCGCAGCTCTATCTGCTTGATGAGGGCAAGAGGCTCGGCAGGACTATATCCTCATACCGCGATACTTATTTCGTCCCGGACAAACGGAATCAGACTACGATCTTCAGCTACGCGCCAAGGGAAGGTGCGGACAAGGAAATCTATAACCGTATCTCGGATATCTGTATCTCGATGCGCTCAGCTGATTACCTGGAGCTCCCGGAGCTGATCTATGATGACGTGCCGGTGATGCTCGATGAAAAAGCTACACGGATATACAAGAAGCTTGAAAGAGAAACGCTGTTGCAGATCGACGATGATACAGCGATCACGGCAGGAACGGCGGCGGTGCTGACCAATAAGCTGCTCCAGCTCTGTAACGGCGCTGTCTATGATGAACAGGGCGCGGTCATCGAATTACAAGAGTGCAAGCTTGAAGCTCTGATCGAGACTATTGAACAGCTCGGCGATGAGCACGCGATGGTCTGTTATAATTTCAAGCACGATAAGGACAGAATTCTGCGAGCGCTGTCCGGTTCCGGCAAGCGCGTAGCTGTTTATGAAGGACCGCAGCAGGAGCAGGCGTGGAATGCCGGAGACATTGACCTTCTGCTCGTTCAGCCTGCTTCCTGCGGTTATGGTCTTAACCTTCAGGCGGGCGGGCATCATATCATTTGGTTCGGGCTCACCTGGAGCCTGGAGCTGTATCAGCAAACGAATAAAAGGCTGCACAGGCAGGGGCAGGATCATCCTGTTATTGTTCATCACCTGATCGTTCAGGGCGGCGTTGATGAGGATGTGCTTGCCTCGTTACAGCATAAGGGCGACTCGCAGGACAGCTTGTTGAATGCGCTGAAAGCACGAATTTTTGCGGTGAGGCATTAAAACATTTGTGCGATATGCCCATATAATTAGCGGCTTTATTGTGCAATCATACGATTTCCATAAAAAAGTTGTTGACCAAAAAACACAGTATGTTGTATGCTATAATTAAGTAGATACTATAGGCGGTGGGCGCTGCAAGTGTGCCTCCGGCTTGCGTTGTGCCGGAAAAACCGCCTATGTGTCTATGCAGCGCCTGCGCAGTAGTTCGCTCACCATAAGGGCAGTTACAAACCGCAGGGGCTTTCGGGTATGCGCATCTGTTATTCCTCTTTCGTTGCGGCGGGTTTTTTACTCCTTTCGTTTCCCGCCGCAAGCCTAAGAGACATGGAGGCAGGCTATGAATACTTTGATCACAGGCGGCGATCTTTCGGATGAGGAGATCGAAGCATACAAGAGGTACGCAAGGGACAAGTATCCCGGAGAGAACATAGAACAGCTTGACATCCACCTTGATGGTGATTTCGTCGAGCTGACATACCATTTTGCGGGCGTACCGTTTGACAGAATCAGGCGCATCACCGGCTACCTGGTCGGGACGCTTGACAGGTTTAACGACGCCAAATACTCGGAAGTCAATGACCGGGTACGACATAGTGTTTGAGGGGGGATAACTGTGGATCTGATAGATACTATCGAGCTGATGAGCTCCGAGGATTATAAAGACCGTTTCAGGGCTGAATACTATCAGCTCGTGATCCGATTTGACAAGCTGAGGGCAATGCTCGAAAAGTGGGACAAAGGCGAGCTGAATTTCACGCCCACCTGTCCTCGCGGAGTATATAATCTCCAGATCAGAGCAATGGCAGACTACATCGCCGTACTGGAAGCGAGAGCAGCTATCGAACACATCAAGCTCTGAACAACTCTCCCAGGCTCCGGCAGGGGCACACTTGGGAGCCGATTATAAGAACAGAACCGCACGCGCCTCTCAGTTTCCACCGCTGATGCGTACCATGTGCGGTCACTATGCAGGGAAAGATTTAATTTCGGGAGTTGTACGCCCCGTTATACGACGGTTTGACTCCGTCGCCCTGATCCACAACACGGGAGGCGTTAACGGTGATATACCGGCAGACACGAAACGCTTACGAAAATCTAAACAGGGAAATGTTCCCCGGCGCGGGTGAATACGACATCCCGCAGATACAGCCGACGCATTATGTACCGGATCAGCTCATCGGGTTCAACTACGTCAAGACGTGCAGGACTCCGGAGCGATTCGGGGTCCATTTTTTCGTTGACGATTATCAGTTCACACGCATCTGGCAGCAGCCGGAGTACTGGACTGACAAGCTATCTCCATTCGCTTGCGTATGCTCTCCCGATTTCTCGGGATATATCGACTTCCCGAAAGCGGTCAGAGTTTACCAGCGCTTCAAGAATCATTGGCTTGGTGCATACTGGCAGCTTAAGGGGCTGACCGTTATCCCGACGATCCAATGGGGCGATGAGTGCGATTTCGATTGGTGCTTTGACGGCGATCCAATGCACAGCACGGTAGCCGTATCATCTGTCGGAACGCAGCTGCGCCCGGAGTCGAGACGGATATTCAGCCTCGGCTTTCACGAGATGCTTCACAGACTCAGACCGAGCAAGATACTATTCTACGGGCAGGTGCCGGAAGACTGCGCCGATGAACGGATCATCCGTATTCCGGCATTCCAGGAGAAACACAGGAGGGCACAATGCTTATAAGTACTTTCAAACACGAGTTCAAATCTCGTGGGGGGGTCTTACTTAACAGCTCCGTTATCCTGTTCCGTAAGCCGTTAGAGCTTTGGAATATGGAAACTGGCGAGACGATTGCCGAATTTAAGGGAAACGATGTCGAGGTTGTGCTTGACTACGAGCTTGACGGCAAGAAGATACGAGATATAATCAACGGCTGGAGCCGTATGCCTGTTATTGCCCTGCATAAGCGCGGCGGCGATAGCGGGATGAGCTATACACATAAGGGTATTCCCTTGGGCGGAGGCGGCGGAAGCGGTTTCGAGTCCCGTGATCTGAATGCAAGGTTTAATGCATTATTCGGCAAGGATACGAGCTTTGACAAGACGCTTGAAGCTTTCCGAAATGCCCATGCAGGAAGTGACACGGAACACGGAATAACCGTTGATGCTCAGGGCTTTGTTACACAGTATATACACGGAACCGCAGGCGAAGTAATGATAGCGGGCGGAAATGGAGAGTTTGTGCTCCATAATCATCCGAAGAACGGATGGCCGACATTTTCCGGCGGTGATTTGATCAGCACCGCTATGGAGCCATCAAGTGGTATAGTTGCAAGCAGCTCGAAGCAAGGCAGAACGGCCGAGACCGCGCAGTATGCAGGCGATTATATTTTCACGAAGACTCCGCACTTCAAGGCTTCGTCGTTCGTGAAAGCCGTGAAAACGGCAAACCTTAAAGGCAAAGACTATAACGATGCTGTTAACAAATGGCTGACAGCCAATCAAAAGAAATACGGTTACGTCTATGTATATAGGCCGGAGCAGTAATCATAGAAAGCTACACGAAAGAGAGGCGGAGTGCGATAGCTGAGCGGGGGAGGTGCAGAGTATGGCAAAAAAGGAACGGCCTCAGAATAAGAACCTGATACCGATGAGCGAGAGAACGCCCGAAGAGCGTCACGCCATACAGTCTGCCGGTGGCAAGGCATCGCAGCAGAAGCGCAGAGAGCGCCAGAGGCTCAATGATCTGCTGCTCATATACTCCGGACTCCCCATCAAAGACGGGCGCGTTAAAAAGCGTCTGATGCGCCTCGGAATACCCGAAGAAGAGCTTACTCAGAAAATGCACATAGTTGATGCTCTCATCCGTATGGCTCAGGCGGGCAATGTCGCCGCGATCTCGCTCTATCTGGAAGCATCCGGAGAGCTGGGCATCAAGGATGACAGCAAGGAAAACAATCTGTTTGATATGATCAAAGCATCTTCTTCCGAGGAGGTGAGCGTTGATGATATACCGGAGATTTTCGAAACGCCAGAATCTGACGATGACCTGGTGGAACCGTCCGAACCTGAAGGACTATCAGGGGATAATCTGTGACGGATCCGTTCGATCCGGCAAGACCCTCTCGATGTCGATAGGCTTCATCAACTGGTCGATGACCAACTTCGACAACGGAGTGTTCGCATTCTGCGGAAAGACAATCGAGGCGCTTCGGCGAAATGTTATAAAGCATCTGTCGCAGTGGTTCGAGGGTATTTATACGATCATCGAAAAGCGCACCGAAAACTGTCTGATCATATCCGGCGGCGGGCACACAAACACCTATTACCTGTTCGGCGGCAAGGACGAAAGCTCGCAGTCGCTGATTCAGGGTATCACGCTTTCGGGTGTAATGCTCGACGAAACAGCGCTTATGCCGCGCAGCTTTGTTGAACAGGCTATCGCTAGATGCTCGGTCGCGGGTTCAAAATTTTGGTTCAACTGTAACCCCGATACTCCGGAGCATTGGTTCTTGAAAGAGTGGATATATAAGCGCAATAAAAAGCACATTCTGTATCTGCACTTCACGATGTCGGACAATCCGAGCCTGTCCGAGGAGATCAAGCAGCGCTATGAATCGCTTTACACGGGCGTTTTCTATCGGCGTTTTATCCTCGGTCAGTGGGTGCGGACAGAGGGGCTTGTGTATCCGATGTTCGATCCCGACAGACACATTACGGACGTTATCCCGGAAGCGGGACCTCGGTGCCGTTATTATGTCGCTATCGACTACGGCACGGTCAATCCTTTTGCGGCGGGGCTTTATATGTATGATCCCGCGAATCGGCAGGCGACCAAAATCAGGGAGCTGTACTATACAGGACGGTCCGCGAAACGTGTTGACGATGAGGCATATTATAAGATGCTCAAGGAGCTGGTCGGCGAAACTCGCATCGAGTATGTCGTTATAGATCCTTCGGCAGCATCTTTCATAGAAACTATCAACAAATACAGTGATTATGTTGTAAGAAGGGCGCGGAATGACGTGTTGTTCGGCATCCAGGTTGTTACAAAGTTTCTGAATGCCGGAGTCCTGCGGTTCCACGAAAGCTGCAAGTACACTTTCAGAGAGTTTAACAGCTATGCCTGGGATGAAGAGGCAAAGGAAGACCGTGTTATCAAGGAGAACGATCACGCGATGGACGAACTTCGTTATTTCTGCCTAACCGTGCTCCGTGACGAGCTGATCACTATACTGTAATAACAAGGCGGTGAGCATTTGAATATATTTACGAAGATATTAAGCAGACTTGGCCTGCTTGAACTGACAGAGGATGCCGCCGCCAAAGGCTTCGGCGTTAAGCTTATATCATCGCTGGAGATGCGCCGGGCGATAAAACTCTGGGATGACATATCCCGAGGAGCTCCGCCCTGGCTTGATCCTTCAGATGACGTAGTCACGATCAATATGGCTAAGTTCATATCCGACACCCGTGCAAAGCTGACAACGCTTGACATCGGGATCACGGCAAGCGGTGACAATCCCAGGGTGCAGTACTTGCAGGACGTTGTTATAAAGAGTCTGCTTGACCGTCTGCCGGAGCAGCTCTGCGAGGCCGACAGGCTCGGCGGTATGATGATCCGTTGGAATGGCGACAGCTGGGACTTCGTCAGGCCCGGCAGCTTCGGGATCACCGAGATCGACAGTAACCATAACGTCATCGGTGCGATCTTTGCGATGCAGGTCACACAGAACAAGGACATATATACCCGCCTTGAATACCATCGCTTTGAAAAGCTGGCTGACAGCGAGGATAGCGTCTATCGGGTATCGAATAAGGCGTACAGGAATACCAGAGGTCCGAGCGGAAGTCTTATGCTCGGTAATGAGGTGCCGCTTGCAATCGTCAAGCAGTGGGCGCATATAGAGCCGGAAGTAACTATTTCAGGCTTGACCAAACCTCTGTTCGCCTATTACCGGGTCCCCGGTGCAAATATCATTGATCCTTCTTCTCCCTATGGTACGTCGATTTTCTCCGATGCTATCCAGGAGCTTGAAGATATAGACCTCGGTATCAGCCGAAAGAGCGCAGAGATCGCAGACAGTAAGCATATAACCTTCATCGGTCAGACCGTTAAGCGCGGCGCGGACAATAGGGGCATCAAGCTCCCTCGGTATGTGCAGGAGCTGGGCATCGGCATCAACGATGACAGTAACGAATCTGTCCGCGAGCATACGGCAACGGTGCTTACAGAGCAGCGCTTGCGGGATATTAACTTCAACCTCTCAATGGCCGGTGTCAAGTGTGGGTTCTCCGAAGGAGTTTTCGTCCTTGACGGTCAGCGCGGAGCTGTAACGGCAACACAGATCGAGAGCGACGACAGAGACACGATTCAGACTATCAAGAATGAACGCGATGCTCTCCAGGCGGCGCTTGAACAGGCTATCGAGGGCGCGAATGCAACAGCTACACTAATGAACGCTGCACCTCTCGGCGATTACGAGCTTGAATTCCACTTCGGAGATATAACATACAGCTATGAAGAGGATAAGGCTAATTGGAAGATGTATGTTCAGCAGGGCTGGGTGCCTAAGTGGATGTACTTCGTCAGATTCGAGAAGATGTCCGAGGATGAAGCCAAAGCAATGATTATGGAAGCACAACAGGCGGATAGGGAGATCGCTTTATTCCAGCAGGAGCTGCTTACTAAAGGCGGCGGTGCCTGATGCTTACTCCGGAAGAGATCGATAGGCTCATCGAAACGATGCAGCCCTTCGTAGATCAGCTCAATATCTATATCACCAATGATATGATCCGGCGGATCATGGCACGCTTGAAAAGCGGTGTCTTTCAGCTTTCCGCTTCTGATATATGGGCGGTGCAGGTGCTTGATGAGACTAACGCCCATTTCGAGGCCGTGCAAGCCGAGATCAAGCGATGGACGGGCAAGGTCGAAAAAGAGATCGTTCAGATCTTCGAGGACACCGGAATAACTGCCTGGGATGCTGATAGAAAAATTTATGATGCAGAGGGCAAGAAAACCGTACCTATATACGAGATGCCGCGAATGGTGCAGATCATGGAAGATACTATGCAGCGCACCTTTGGCACTTTGCACAACTTCACCCGAACAACAGCCCACGCTTCGCAGCAGAGGTTCCGCCAGCTCCTTGATACAGCGCATCTGGAAGTAATGTCCGGCGCGGTATCATACCAAGAGGCGTATAGAGAGGCAATCGACCAGCTCTGCACAACACAGCTGAAAATCGCTTACGGCGGCGCTCCCGGCACGCCTTCGGTGTATCATCGAGATACAATCGAAACCGCTGTACTGCGGGCGGTACGGACCGGAACAACACAGACGGCAGGCAATATCTCGCTGCAAGGTATGATCGATATGGACTGGGATGTTATCCAAGTTTCGGGGCACTTCGGAGCCCGTATCGGTGACGGCGGCGAAAACCCCGGCAATCATTATTGGTGGCAGGCAAAACTGTATTCGAGAACGGGCCGGACAAAAGGGCTTCCGAATTTCGATGTCTGTGGCTATGGCACCGGCGAGGGGTTATGCGGCTGGAACTGCCGGCACAGCTTCGGTCCCGGCATCAAGGGACATAACGTTTACGAGCATTTCGACAAGGAAAAGAACGAGGATATCTACAAGCTGTCACAGAAACAGCGAGAGCTCGAACGGAGCATCCGAAAGCTGAAATATGAAGTCGCAGGGCGCGATGAAGCATATAAGGACTGCCCGGAGAGTGAAAAAGAGCAGTACAAATCTGATCTCGATGTTTCAGTCGCTAAGCTGAAAAACAAAGTCGCTGCATATCGGAAGTTCTGCGCTGACAATGAGCTTAAGCCGTCATGGACACGCCTTGAAGTGGCGAAATATACGAGAGTGGCAAGGAGGAAGTCGTGAAATACGAATTGAATGAACAGCAGATACGGCTTATCCTTGAAGCCTTGGAGCTCGGGGATCGCGTCGAGTTGATCCCGACAAAGGATAAGATCAAGGTAGTCCGCATAAAGCGGCAGGATATAACAGAATAACGAATCCCGATCATAAGCGGTTGATCGGAAGAGCCGAGCGGGGCTGATGGTGCATAATGCACTGTCAGCCCTTTTTTATATGCCCGATGCGTGTGCGATGATCACGCACGGGTACCATCGGCGGAGCCGGGCGCCTAACCCCGGCAGATATCGGTCACGGCAACGACCTAAAAAGCCTAAAGATATTGGAGGTAAATCTTATGAAGACAGAAGAACTGACCGCGCTGGGACTTAATGACGAGCAGGTAAAAGGTGTATTCGCCTTAAACGGCACCGACATCAATGAGCTGAAGCAGCAAAATGCTACGCTCACATCGGAACGAGATACGCTTAAGACCGAGCGAGACAATCTCACCACACAGCTCACAGCAGCTAATGACACGCTCGCAAAGTTCGGTGACAGCACACCTGAATCGATGCAGGCAGAGATCCAGAAGTACAAAGATCAGATGGAGCAGCTCAAGACCGATTATGAGTCGCAGCTGACCGCCAGAGATCAGAGCGCCTGGATCGACGGTAAGTTCGACGAGTACGGTGTGACCTCACCTTATGCAAAGGCGGCGCTTAAGGCGGAGATCATGTCGAAGGACAAAGGGCTCCCCTGGAGAGATGGTGCATTCTTCGGCTTTGACGACTTCATGAAAAACGCAAAGACCAAAGATGCAAACCTTTATCAGACCCAGGAGGAGAAGGATGCCGCCGCAAAAGCTGCCGAACAGCAGGAAAAGGCTCCGAAGTTCATGGGCTCCCTCAATGGCAATACGCCTCCCGAAGGAGGTCAGGAGAAGAAGGTCATTCCGAAAGTTTGGTAATAACACGGAAAGGAATGAAAGTTAATGGCAAAGATCGAATCTTTAAGCATTCTGCTTACCACAACCGGTAACGACTACCTTGCAGAGCTTTCGGGTGCTGTTATCGAGAACATCCAGAAGGAAGCTCTTTCCTACAGACTGAAGAACACCGATCTGTCCGGTGATCCTGTTTCGGGTACTGTAGAGGTAAGACGTTTCGCAAATGCCACATCCAAGAATTACGGTACTGCGAGAACCGCAGGCAAGGGTGACAACGTAAAGGCTGCTCCCGTAACTGTTGCTATCGATCAGGACAAGGAGATCGTCGAGGAGATCGAGGCAAAGGACGTAAGGCTCTACCCGGTTGATAACGTTCTTCAGAGACGTTCCGCAAACCATGTACTGTCTGTCGCTGTTGCACTTGATAAGGTGTTCTTCAGCGTAGCGGCTACTGCTGCGACCTCTGTAAACATCTCTACTGCTCTTGCAGTCGAAGATGCCCTTGAGAAGATCATCCAGGAGCTGGAGACTACCCAGAACGATTTCGTCGAGGGTGTGCCCAGAGATATGATGGCTCTCACCCTGTCACCCGAGTGGTACGGCAAGATCAGAAACGAACTTGATAAGAAGACCCGCGTTAACGTAGATACTACCGAAGAGCAGTTCTTCGCTTGGCACGGTGTCGAGGTCAACAGCTCCGTTCGTATGCCTTCTGGCTGCGACATTCTGATCATGGTTAAGGGCGCTGTTGCTCAGCCCGTTATGATGAATCAGTACTCCGCTGAGAAGATTCCTCTCTCCGAGGCTATCGGCGTCGAGCTGTTCTATCACTACGGCACAAAGGCCGTAACACCTGACCTTATTCTTAAGGCCAATCTGGTGGACCCTACCTGACCTTGTCGGTAGATACCGCAGTATCGGCAAGTGAGGATTTATTTGGTAAGACCATAGGCGACTTGCAAAGTGGTATTACCATAGGCGAGGACGGCATCACCGGTACGCTTAAGTATGTAAGTGATTACACAGGCTTCTCCGGCGATGTATCCTTGCAGAGCGGTAATTTCCTTGTGCTGCACAGCACTACAAATCATGACGGTGCTACGATCACAGTTACGGTCACGAACCCCGTTACCCTCGATGATGACGGTATAGTTGTTCTCCGCGTAGCCGACAAGGATACACAGACTGTAACGATCTCCGCAAGCAAGGAAGGCTATGACACTGTTACCAAGGTTTACAGCTTGAGCGGCCTGACGTGTGAAGCGGCTCCGGCTTGAAGGAGGTCAAGATGATGGATATAATCAATCGTATTGTCAGGATCCCCGTACCGGATAAGGCACCCGAGGAGACCAAGAAGCCCGCAAAGGGCAAGGGCAAGAAGTGAGGAGGTGACCGGCTATGACGATCTTCAAGAACCTCATTACCGGAAATGTTCTCAAAGTGACGGAGCAGCTTACTATCGATGAGATGCGTAAGCGTACCGACATCTATCAAGAACTGGATGTCGAACCGGCTCCCGATCCTGTTACAACTGAGGTCTTCTTGACCGTTAAGGAAACTAACTGAAGGAGGTGACGGCGATGTTCGCAACATATCAGGACTACACGGCGATATATCACGGCGATGTGCTGACCGAAGATAATGCAGATAAGTGGCTTGACAGAGCTTCCGATTTTGTTGATAAGATCACGTTCGGGAGGCTCCGAACTGCTTATCCCGAGGATCAGCAGTCTGATATCTATGTCAAGAAGTCGGTATGTGCTGTCGCCGAAGCCTTATATCTGATCGACGCACAGAAAAAAGCGGGGGCGGCACAGATTGGAGCTGACGGATCATACAAAAATCCTGTTGCTTCGGTCAGCTCCGGCAGAGAATCGATATCCTATGCACTTAGCGGCGGCTCTACGGTGTACGCTGCTGCGGCCGCGAACAAAGCGGCTGCGGACAGCTACACTATGAGCATAGCAGCTGAGTACCTTGCCAATGTTGCAGACGCTAACGGCACAAATCTTCTTTACGCGGGGGTGGACCCCTTTGTTTAGAGACACAATAACCCTTTATAACTTCTTTCACGGCGTCTGGCATCGGCATATCATTCAGGGTGCGGATGCGAGAGCTGTTGATGCATCAAGCAAGAGTGCGACGACTGGGGATGCGCGGTCAAGCCGGTTGAACATCCTGATCAACTGCTCCTCCGATAAGAAGGTAGCAACGTCCGAAGGTCCCAGACAGTACTATCCTCCGAAGGAGTATGAGAGGCTGGAGAGCCCTATCGAAAGCAATGCAATCACGTTCTGTGAAGGTAAGGACTTCATTGTTCTCGGTGCTGTATGGAGCGAGGATCCGGTCAACGATGAAAACTACGAAAACGGCTACTATGATCACTTATATCAGACCCGAGACGGTGTGTATATGATCAACTCGGTGGCGTTTTTCAGCCTCATTCCGCACTTCGAGATAGGAGCGCGATAGTATGGATGAGAATCTCGGTAAAGTTTCATACGTTATGGGGCATATCCAGGTTGATCTTGATCTGTCCGAGTATGATGTCCGACACGAGCTCGCCCAGCGGAGACTTGCGCAGATGGTCTTGGAGAGCTGTAAGCCCTTTATGCCGATGGAGACAGGTTCACTGATCGAAAGATCATATGTGTCTCCGGACGGAAAAAAGGTAGTTTTTCCCGGACCGTATGCACGCTATTTATACGGCGGTGTTGTTATGGTGGATTCCGTCACGGGAAAAGGTCCTGCACTGATCCACGACCGATTCGGTGTTCCCGTCGGATATCGTTTCCGAAAGGGTGCGATACTAAAGCCGACCACAAGACCGCTGAGCTACTCCAAACAGTTCAATCCGAAGGCACAGGCGCATTGGTATGAAGCGGCCAAGGATCAGGACTTGCAGCTATGGGTATCTACGATAGACAGGATCATCAAGTACGGAGGTGGCGGCGATGGCTAACGAAAGACCGATTGATGTCAGAGGCTCTGACATCGTCAGTACGGCGCTGCTGGAGCTGCTGAATACTTATCCGGGCTTGAAGCGCTACCACAATTCGGGAGAATACACGTCGGAGGGCTTTATTCTCTTGGATCCTGCGGAAATGATCGGATATAGCAACACAGCACTTGAGCCTGATAGGCGGATAAGATTTTCCACGCTTGATGATAAATCGGGTGTCGGATTCTTTCCCTTAAGTGGCGCGGTGCTGACAATGAACAAGAAGAGCATCACGGGTCACGTGCGGCAGCGGTGCTCATATCCCTTTAATGTCGTGTACAGAGCTGCTCCGAAATCAGAGGAACAGAAACTCGTGATAAAGGAATGGCTCGATGTACTCGGCAGATGGCTCGAACAGCAGCCGGTCACGATATACGGACAGACCGAGAAGCTGGAGAGTTATCCCCTGCTCGATGAGGGCAGGATCATCACAGGCATTCAGCGTTCATCGCCGGCTCATCTGAGCGCCGCTTATCAGGACGGCGCGGAGGATTGGTCAATTACGATGACGCTGACATATAAGTATGAATTTGACACATAAAGGAGTGTTGATCAATGGAAAGAAAACTGCTTGCACACTTTATCGATGAATCTTTCGGCGGCGAGACTCTCGCCTATGTAAGGCTCGGCAAAGACCTTGAAGAGTATAACGAGGAGCTGAATCCCGATGTCGATAACAAGAAGAACATTCTCGGTGAGGTATCTTTCAGGCATAACGGTTTCCAGCCTCAGAATGAGGTGACTCCGTATTATCCTGAACCCGATTCTGCTCTCAGCACAAAGGTAATGCAGATCGCAAATGAGAGAATCAACGGAGACGGTTGCCATACAACTGTTGTTGACGTTCTGCTGACTGAGACCGGCACACAGCTCTGGGCGTATCGTGAGGATGTCGCTGTTGTTCCTACCTCTATAGGCGGCGGAACCGACGGCGTACAGGCTCCCTTCACCATATACAGACTCGGCAACAGGGTAGCCGGTACATTCAATACGTCAACCAACACATTCACACCTGCTGCACAGTCCGTCCAGGTTCCCGGTTAAACTTTTGAATAATAATAATAGGAGGCATTATTATGAGTGAAGTTATGGAAAATAAGGGTTTAAGCATATCCGTCGATGATGGTTCTGAGCGCGTACCCGTTCTGAATAAGCAGGGCAAGGAGATAGGTGTTTTCTTCTTCAATCCGACAGACCTCGGTATCATTGACAGATACAACGAGGTCGTCAAGAAATTCCCCGAAGTTCTCGAACCGCTCGCAAACGTGAACATCGATGCTAACGGTGAAAGTGACGACGATGAGTCTATCGCAGCTCTCGGCGAGGCTAAGGAGAAACTATTTGAGCTCTGCGATTACCTGTTCGGCGGTAATTTCGCAGAAGCATTCTTCGGAACGGTGCATCCGTTCTCTCCTGTCAGCAATGGGCTGTTCTATTGTGAGAATGCTATCAGTGCTGTAGGTGATTTCATTACAAATCGCTTTGCAGGCAGAGTTCTCGACATCCACGACAGGGTCGAGAAATACACTAAGAGCTACACAGCACAGAATAAACCGAAACCGAGAAAGAGTAAGAAGGGATCGTCATGATTGGCGATCTTCCTTCTGCTCTTGATTTCGGCGGCAAGTCCTGGGCTATCCGGACGGATTACAGGGACGTGCTTAACGTCCTTGTAGCCTTCGGAGACCCAGAACTTGATGACCGGGAAAAGGTCTATGTCTGCCTTGTAGCACTGTACAAAGACTTCGACGACATTCCTTCCGAGCTCTATGAGGATGCGTATAAGGCGGCACTGGTATTCATTGACTGTAAGCGTCCCTGGGAGGATGAGGCTCCGCAGAATGTGCCGTCCCCGAGAAGTATGGACTGGGAGCAGGACGAAACGCTGATCTTCTCGGCGATCAACAGGGTTGCCGGATGCGAGGTCAGGGCACTTGAGTATCTGCACTGGTGGACTTTTATGGGGTACTATATGGAAATGCCGCCCGAAGGTGTGTTCGGGCAGGTGCTGCAACTCCGCAAGAAAAAGGCAAAGGGGCAGAAATTTGACAAACACGAGCAGGAATTCTGGAATCATAACCGGGATATCTGCATTCTAAGAAAGAAACTTACAGCCGCGCAGAGAGAAGCTGAAAAGAAGCTCAATGCAATGCTCAACGGCGGCTGAAAAATAGATATAACGAGGTGACTAACGAATGGCTATGGATAACGGCTATGCCGATGGCTCGATCGTCGTTGACACTACCATTGATTCTTCGGGATTCAAGGCGGGCAGCGATAAACTCAAACGAGCGGTTGATTCGTTGGCCGCCTCTTTTGATAAGATCGGCTCAAAGGTACAGACAGCTCTTGATGGCGATACCACGTCGATGCGGGCGCTTGAAAGAGAAGCTGCCAAGCTGGAGGAGCAGATCAAGAAGAATGAAGCCGAGATGGAGAAACTCGGTAATACGAAATTCACGACAGCGGAATTTGAGAATCTTTCAAAAGAAGTCGAAAAGGCGACAAAGAAACTCTATGATCTCTACTCCAGACGAGATAAACTTGAGGCCCTCGGTGTCGATAAGCAGTCGCAGTCCTGGAAGGGGCTTGTATATGACATCAAGGCGGCAGAAGAAAACCTTGACCGCTTAGAAAAGCGTCAGACGAGAGCGACTGAAACCGGCACGGCTTATGAGATGGGCTTTAATACAGATCGGTACGTCCAGATGTCCGCAGAGTTGAACACACTGACGGCGAAGCTGGCTGACGTCAAACAGAAACTCGCAGAGGCTGAAAAAGAAGCACAGGAAGCCGAAGCCCGAAGAAGGGCGGAAGCTGCTGCGGCGAAGGAAGAAGCTGAAGCGGCTAAACAGCGGCATCGTGAGGAAGCCGAAGCTAAGAGAGAAGAAGAACGTGCTGCCCTTGAAGCTGAAAGAGAGGCCGAAAGAGCAGCACAGGAAGCGCAGGCTCGTGCGCAGGAACTTAATAAGACCATAAGGCACGGCCTCATTAAGGGACTGTTGATGCTCGGCAAAACAGGTTTTGCAAGTTTTTCTCTACTTGGGAAGGGTGCGAAAGCGGCCGCTTCACATCTCAAAAACATAGTATTTCATTCCAAAGCCGGACAAAATTCTATCAAAGCGCTCTCCAAGACCTTGACGGGATTCTTCACAAAGCTTAAATCCCGCATCTATCGAAAGCTGATTACTTCCGTATATTCGGGCATAGTACAGGGAATCAAGAGCCTGGTAACGGAGATGCCGGAACTGAATGCATCGATATCGGCTATAGTCTCTTCACTTGGATACCTGAAAAACAGCTTTGCGACGGCTTTCGCTCCGCTTATCAATCTTGTTGCTCCTGCGCTGTCTAAGGCTATAGATCTTCTCGGTGATCTGTTTACGCATATAGGTATGGTCGTATCCGCGCTTACGGGGGCGACCAGCTTCAAGCAGGCTGTCAAGGTGCAGAAGGACTATGCAGCATCGCTGAACGAAACCACAAAAGCCGCGAATTCAGCTAAAAAGGCACTTGCAGGATTCGACCAGCTCAATAACAATACATCATCTGACAGTTCGTCCGGCGGCAGTACCGCAGAAACACTGTTCAAGGATGTACCTATATCCGGCGGCATAGCTGATTTCGCAAAGAAGATCAGAAATGCTTTCCTGAAGGGCAATTATGCCGAGATCGGAACCGCTGTTGCGGGTAAAATCAACGGCATCTTCAAGAAAATCAACTCGGCGATCACTAATGCTACACCCAAGATCGGAAAAGCAGTTAACGGTATAATCGATATTTTCAACGCTCTTGTAGATGGAGTGGACTGGGCGCTGATCGGTGATACTGTAGGCAAGGGCTTTAACCTGGTTATCGATACACTTCATCGGGTTGTCACCCGCACCGACTTCGGCAATCTCGGAACGAAACTCGCAGAGGGGTTGAACAGCTTAATATCCCGCGTTGATTGGGATAAGCTCGGAAAGACTATCGGAGGCGGACTTACAGGTGTATTTAGCTTCCTGCATAACGCCGCAAAGACTTTTGATTGGGTCAAGCTCGGAAACTCTATCGGAAATGCTATAGAGGGACTTAGATCTTCATTCAGTTTCAAGTCCGTCGGAGAAACAGCGGCGGTTACACTTACAGGCATTTTCAAATCCCTTCACCAGATCGTCAAGAAAACCGATTTTAAGGGCTGGGCAAAAGACCTTACCGATGGTCTCAATACATTCATTAAGAAGACTGACTGGGCGGAGCTTGGTTCGACTATAGGCGACAGCTTCACCGGAGTCATAGATTTTGTATATACGGCAATCGATAATTTTGATGTTGCCAAAGCAGCAAAAGCACTTTATACAGCTTTCAACAACTTCATTACCCACGTCGATTGGAATAGCCTCGGAAAAGCGATATCGACCGGCGCTGTCAAGGCTCTTAGTTTCATAGCCGATATGCTCGAAGGCATTGACTGGAATGCAGCCGGCGAGGGCGTTGCAGATTTCCTGAATGGCATTGATTTCACTGGAATCCTCAAGGGTATTTTGAGGATCCTTAAGGCTATAGTTAAGGCCCTGCCGACACTTATCAAAAGTGTTATCACAAATCTTGATTTTGAAACCGCCGTTGGTATCGTCGGAACAGCATTTGGATTACATTTTCTCAAAAAACTGTTAGTGTATTTCACCTCTGGTGCGTCCAGTATGTTTACGAGCATCGGTTCAACGCTTTCCACGAAACTGACCGGCGCTACAAGCGGCATCGGGACTACCATAGGAAGCAAGATATGCGCCGGTATCGGTGCGTTTATGGCCGGCTGGGAAATCGGAACACTGATTCGTGAAAAATGGGGCAAACAAATCGACGAAGCACTTGAGCCTATTTGGGATAATACCATCGGTCATTTTGTAGATCAGGGCAAGTCCGATGAAGAAATACAGAAAATCGCTGATAGTGTTATAGAACGAGCCAAAAATGAGCGAGAATATGGAGCGAAGTACAGAAAACTGAGCTGGTCCGAAAGAATGTTTTATGATCCGTCTCAGCTCGATTCGTCCGGAAACTATCTGCTCACCAATCCGGAAGAGGTCGCGGCGAATAAGGCTAAGAAGCAGGCTGAGAATACTGTTAAAAGCCTTAATACGATTTATAGCGCTGTCAAAGAGAAAACATCTGCAATCGCGGTTATGTTTGGTGAAGTTTTTAAGGGAGTTACAGATAACAAGAACAAGGGCATAGAGTTCATTGAATCCTTCCAGAAAGGCATCGACAGCAAGAAGCAGGAAGTATTTAACGGTGCTAAGAATGTTGCGGATAAGGTGCTTTCGTTCTTCGGATTAGCCGCGAAAGGCGCGGAGAAGGAAGGAGAAAAGGTATCCGAGAATACGGCAACGGGTATGAAGACAAAATCTTCAGATGTTACAAACGCTGTTAATCAGATATACGATAGCATCAACAAGCGTTTTGACTGGATGAAGAATAGCGCGTGGAATTCGGCACTGAGTACTGTCAATAATCTTGCAAGTGGTATGAAGCAGGAGAAGCCCAAGAGCGACAGCGCAAGTGACAGCGTTACAAATGGCATTACAAGTCGTTTGAAAGGAATCATCAGTTCTGCGACTTCCACAGTAAGCAGTATGATGTCTAATCTTACATCGGGCATCACCTCGAATAAGTCCAAGAGCGATAATGCTATAAGTTCTGTAGTATCCGGAATTACAGGATCGCTTTCAGGGCTTGTTGGTTCGGCTTCAACAAATGCCACCAGCCTTATGTCCAATCTCGCCTCGGGAATAACCTCAAACAAAACGATTACGGACTACGCGGCATCATCCGTAGCTGAGGGCATTAAGTCTCCTTTTACTGGTGTACAAGGTATTATAGGGGCAGCAAGCACATGGGGCTCTGACATAATCAGCAACATTTCACAAGGCATATCGGCGAGTATGGCGATTGCTGCGGGAGCTGCGTCAAGTCTTGCGGGGACAATCAGATCGTATCTTGGATTCTCTGAGCCCGAAAAAGGGCCTCTTTCAGACTTTCACACTTATATGCCCGATATGATCGAGCTCATGGCAAAAGGCATCAAGGATAACGAGGGCACGGCGGTCAAGGCCGTAAGCGAGCTTGCAGGAAGGATAGCAGATGAAGCAGAGAATATGAGTGTTCTTATGCCCATCGACAGTAAAGCAGGCTTTATGGACAGCTTTGCCGATAAGATTACAAACGGCTTTACGGCGCTTATCGAAAGACTTGAAGCAATCGCCGAGCGCGTGCAGTTCAGAGTTCCTGCATTCGCAACAGGCACAGTGCTGCCGTATAGCGCCGGAGGAACCGACAGCGGAACCGTATCCTATGCTCCCGATTACTCTGCCATTACACAAAGAATGGATGAGCTCTCACAGAAGCTCGACAGGATCGAGGATGCAATCGACAATAAAGAGACCGGCATCACAGAGGATGCCGTATATCGCAGCGTAAAACGCAGCGCGAAAAAGGAAAGCAAATCTACAGGCAGAAATCCGTTCGATTAAGGAGGTGCAGGCGTATGGCATTCAATGGGTATCTGGTCAAGGCATATAACAACACGGTACTCGACAGGTACCTGGTGGAAAAAGGGTATGAGGTCACACCGGATCAGAGGCAGGATCAGGACTCATATCGTGACGGCCTCGGAGAACTGCATAGGCAGGTGCTTCCTAAAGTCGCAACGACGCTTAAGCTCACTACGCTTGACGGCCTGACGCTTGAGCAGGTGACCGCATTTCAGACTGCCGTTGAATCCGGCAGACTGAATGTGCAGGAACGCAAAGTGCGCTTGACCTACTGGAATTCTGAAACAAGGGACTACTGCACTGATATTTTTTATATGCCGGATATGACATTCAAGGTCAAGCGGATTGAAAGCGGAACGCTGATTCACGAAAGTATGACCTTCACGTTCATTGGCTACGGTGCTACACGGTAAGGGGTGAGACTATGATAGATTTTACTCCGACGCAGAAAGCGATGCTGCTCGACAGCTCAATAGCCAAGAACTGGACTATACAGATATATGACGGCGGCACACTTGAGGGCACTATACCGATCTCAAAAATGGTTGACGGGAGTATCAGGATCAAAGAGCAGCTATGCTCCTCTGATGCTCTTACAATAGGCTCCTGCGAGGCGGCTTCTTTCGAGCTGCGGCTTGCCGATATCGGCGGTCTCCAACTCAAGGGCAAGCGCCTTAATGTCAAGGTGTCTATGCAAGGCTCTGAATACTTCGAGTTTCCGCTTGGGGTGTTCAATGTTGATGAGGTGCCGCGTAAGAATAATACTTGGTTCTATACTTTGACGGCCTATGACAATATGGTGCTGTTCGATGTGGATGTGAGGAAGTGGTACAACCGACTTACCTTCCCAATCACGGTTAAGCAGCTTCGAGATTCGTTATGCTCGTCTGTAGGCGTCCAGCAGGCCGCAGGACAGACGCTTCCGCTTGATAGCCTACGTCTGACCAAGGCGGACTTGTCGGGCTCTCTGCGCGGCAGAGAAGCTCTCAGGGCTATATGTGAACTCAATGGATGCTTCGGGCATATCAACAGACAGGGACAGCTTGTTTATATCGCTCTCGGCGGCGCGTCAGTTATAACCTTCACCGAGGGAGGAGATACACACTACAAGCCCGGAGCGACACATGAGCCCTGGGCGACAGAACCGTATGATTCGGTCATCGTGTATGCTATCAATGACGATGTGGGCGTTACATACCCGGAAATCGGAGGTATGCGATCACTGTCCATAGGTAACAACTTCCTGACTTACGGTTTGACCGATGCTCAGAAGGCAAGCGTGGCGGAGGCGATATATAATCGAGTAAGCACAATAAGCTACACGCCACACCACACTACGGTTCAGGGTCGTCCCTGGCTGGAAGTCGGCGATCCGATCTCAATCGTATCTGACGGTGAAACGGTCACGACCTATATCCTTGAAAGAACGATAACAGGCTTTCAGGCTATAGAGGATGAATATGAAGCTAAAGGATCTAACGAGATCGACAATGAAACCAGCACACAGAAACAGATAGACAGACTCAAAGATACAGCCAATCAGATCAAAAGCGACTATCTGCGGGCGGATATGGCGGAGATCACCTATGCAACCATCGAGAACCTCGATGCTACCAATGCTCAGATAACAAATCTGATAGCCGAGGATGTCGAGATTCGGGGAGAGCTCCGGGCGGCGAGAGCATCTATCGAAGATCTGGACGCCACCAAAGCCGAGATCACAGACTTGCAGGCTACAAATGCGACAGTCCAGAATCTCTCGGCTGATCTTGCCACCTTTCACACTACCTATACAGATAATCTCACAGCCCTTAATGCAAGCATAGCTGGGCTTACGGCAGAAGATGCAAGGATCAATAATCTGGTAGCGACAAAGGCCTCAATCACTGACCTTACCGCTGCCACTGCCCGGATAGGCGTAGTCGAAGCAGATGTCGCTGATATTGACACGCTGATCTTCGGCTCGGCGACAGGCACAACGATTCAGACCTCATTCGCGAATGCTGTCATCGCACAGCTTGGGAACGCACAGATCAAGGATGCAATGATCGAGAACGTTTCCGTCGATAAGCTGCTTGCAGGCAACATCTATACCAACCGAATCCGCATCTACGGCGACAGCTCCGGAAAGCTCTCTATCGTGAATGATACGATAACCGTTTCCGACGGTGATCAGGTCAGAGTGCAGATCGGTAAAGACGCAAGCGACGACTATAACATATACGTTTGGGATGAAAACGGCAATCTGCTCTTTGACGCGGCGGGTCTTACCCACGCCGGTATCTCCCGGAAGATCATCCGTGACGATGTGGTTATGGATAACGCGAACATCGCGGCGTCCAAGCTCAATATAGACAGCCTTTTCACAGTTATCAATAATGACAATTCGCATACCGTCAACGGTTCAAAAATCAGACTTGATGCACAAAGCCAAACTCTCGATGTCGCCTTCACGGCGCTGACAACGACAGTCGGAACCCAGGGCAGCACGATCGCGTCACAGGGTACAGCGATCTCCACAATACAGGGGCAGATCAGCTCAAAGATATGGCAGCAGGATATAGATACATCTGCGGCCGCCCTTACCCAGACGATGAACACCCAGTACAGCACGATCAATCAAACCATAGACACCCTGGAGGTCAGCGTCGGATCGAGCATAGCGAATCTACAGCAGCAGATAGACGGTGCCTCGGCATTCTGGACAGGTGATGAACCGCCTACGCTGGATAATTATCCGGCGAATGAATGGATCACTGAGGAGGAACTTCAGCGGCACGTCGGCAATATGTACTATGATATGAACGGCTATTCTTACCGTTTTATGTCGAACGGTACGATAGTTGATCGCGGAGTGATCCTTACCTCCGGCGGATATGCATTCGCGCATTACTACTGGATGCAGATCAAGGACAGTGAGGTTTCCAAGGCGCTCCAGGATGCTGCACAGGCGCTTCTTGGAGTTGAAGCGATAAATAACAACCTCTCCACCAACTATAGCACCACAGCGCAGATGAACAGTGCTATAAGCGTATCGAGAGAGGGCATCCTTCAGACCGTCAGCGCGGCGTATGCCACCAAGCTTGAAGTCGTACAGACGGCGAGTGATACGCTTGACAGCGCCGAGGATTATGCTGATGACATAGGAACAGCGGCGGCAGCTGATGCCACATCGAAAGCCAATGCAGCGCAGGCGGCAGCGGAAAGCTACACCGACAGAGTGCTGGTATCGTACAGCACCACGGCGCAGATGAACAGCGCTATCAGTCAGACTGCTTCCCAGATCAATCAGACGATCACAAGCACCCGCACTGAGCTTATCACCTATGCTGACGGCATAGGCACAGCGGCGGCGGCTGATGCTACCGCCAAGGCTAATGCAGCTAAGGACTACGCCGATGATGTCGGGGATGCGGCGGCAGCTGATGCCACGTCAAAGGCTGATGCCGCACAGGCTGCCGCAATAACCACAGCGGCGGCAGATGCGCAGGCGAAAGCCAATCTTGCAGAAAATAACGCTAAAGGATACACCGAAACGCGGCTGACCGCGTATAGCACGACCGAACAGATGAACAGTGCTATCGATCAGACCGCAACATCAATCACATCGACGGTAGCAGCAACGTACACCACCAAGGCAGAGTATGAAGCCTTCGAGGTCGGAGCGAGGAACCTTATCCTCAACAGCATTGACCTTGTAGGTGAAACGCACTACTTCTTTACCTGGGCTCTTGCCTCTAACGGTGTACTGCTGACGCTGAATAATTACATCTTAATCTCATAAGGGGGAATCGACAATGGCAGAATCGCCGACCAAGGAAATCACCACAACGGACGTCGCCCAGACGGTCAACGCAACCAACTTCCTGTTCATTGACAACAACGGCACGTTCAACAAAGCGAGTTTCGACAAGGTGTTCGAGAAGGCAGGCAGCTATACTCCGCTGCTCGGAACTGCACTGTCTCACAACAACATCTTTCGAGGCGCAAACTTGACAAGCAAGTACACGGTAGCACAGCTCTATACCAAGGTCCACGCCGGGGACTTCTCAGACTTGTATCTCGGTGACTACATAAATGTATCACTGAGCACAAACCTCTATCAGAAGTTCACAGGAAGTGCTTTCGCAGAGGGCACAACATACTACGAAAGAAGCGGAACACATCCGAGCTGGACATACGCCGCTACGACTGACACTGAGTACGACAGCAGCAAGACATACTACACTATGTCGGTAGTGACTGAGACTGTCGCTATGATGATAGCGCATTTTGACTACTACTATAACTGCGGAGACAGCAACGCTGTCAACTATCATCACGTTATCTTGATCCCGAGAACGAGACTGAAAACTGCAAGCTACATGAATCCGTCACACACCACAGTCGGAGCATATTACAACAGCGAGATGCATCAGACCATTCTTCCTTGCTATGCAGCATCATTCTCGACAGCGCTTGAGAACCATGTTCATACTTGGAGAGACAGGCTTTCAACTGAAATGACTGCGGCGACACCTTCAATGGCTGGCGGCGGTCTTAATGGCTCAGCCACAGCCTGGGATTGGAAAGATACCAACATCCGTCTGATGAACGAGGCACAGGTTTACGGTACTGGGATATGGTCGAGTTCCGCATACGACTATGGATGTGAGAACAGACAGCTCGCGGTATTCCGCTTCATCTCGCCGGTTCAGTATGAACGCGCCAACTACTGGCTCTCGTCTGTTGTATCTTCGGCGTATTTCGCGTATGTCATCGACCACGGCTATGCGTACTGCCGCTACGCCGGCTACGCGCACTACGTGCGCCCGCTGATTGTGTTCGGCTAAGCCGCGCCCTTGTGGCGCGGCGTACATAAGGTTCAAGGAAGTGGTAAACTATGTCAGTACCGTTATCTGAAAGAGGGATATCCAAAAAGAAGTACTATGACTACGCCCTCAAGCTCGATGATAAAATTGTCGGACTTCTCATACGCGATTTCGGCTTAAAGACTATCTGCAAGGATCTCAATGTGTTTACACACAAAGCAAAGATGAACGAGCTCGACAAGAGCCTGTTCAACAAGCTCTGCGAGGTATATCACCTAAATGTCGAAACTGCATATCCGTACTGGCTGATAGATCACTACCGTACCCGTATCATGAAGATACTGGAAGATCTTATCGCGAACATCACAACCGCTTATTCTATTTTCGCCAACTCGGAGAGGGAGTTCTTCGACAGGCGGCACTATCAATGGCTTGCGATCTCCAACTGTGAGATGCTGCTTCAAACGATGCAGTGTGTAATCCGTCAGCTTCCGGTCGATGCTGAGAAGTACATGGAATACGTTGATATGATCCAGGAGGAGATTGAGCTTCTGAAGAACTGGAAGAAATCCGAAAACAAGATTTTGAAAGCAATTCGGGAGAAGGAAGCCGAATCATAAGCTTACGTTATAATATGGGTTAAGTCTGTACAAATGTTTTTGTCGCGCCAACTACTGGCTCTCATCTGTTGTATCTTCGACGAATTTCGCGAATGTCAACAACAACGGCAATGCGAACTACAACAACGCCGGCAACGCGAACTACGTGCGCCCGATTACCGGGTATTCGGTGAAATATAAGCTACGTGCTGTCCGAATACAAAGTAAGGAGACTTGACCTGACCCGTTAGAGGGGAAATGAAACGAGGGTGACGCGGCCGGATACGTCCGAAGTCCGCTATAAGCACTTTCATCGGGGGTATAACCTCATTTATGACATCAGAATTAGAAAATACTTGTAATGCCAATTCATTGATCAAAGGATATTTTGATACAAGCAAAGGCACAGATTGGAAAGAATCAGTGCAGAGCTACGGGATCAACCTGCTTCGGCGCGTAAGGGAATCACAAAATGGCTTGCGCAATGAAACCTACAGCTTCAAGCCGCCCTGTGTATTTCGTCTTCGGGAACGAGGACACGACCGCGTTATAAAATCGCTGCATATCGATGACAGAGTTGTGCTGAACAGCTTTAGCAATAATTCTCTGCTCCCGGTAGTGAAGCCAAAGCTGATCCACAACAACGGAGCAAGTATCAAGGGCAAAGGGACCGAATTCGCCAGACGTCACCTAAGCTATGATCTGAATGACTATTACAGAAAATTCGGTACCGACGGGTACATCAGATTCTTTGATCTGTCGAAATTCTTCGATAACATTCCGCATCAGCAGGCGCTTGAGCAGTATGCACCGCTCCTTACCGGCGCGGAGAACAGGCTTCTTGATAAAGTATTCCGGACTTTCGAGGTGGACGTTTCCTATATGAGCGATGAAGAATACGCGCATTGTATGGATGATGTGTTCAACTCCCTGGAGTATTTCAAGATCGACAAAAAGCTGCTGACAAAGCAGAAATTTATGCGGAAATCATCAGGCATAGGTAATCAGGTTTCACAGGTTACAGGTGTTTTCTATCCCTCCGGGATCGATAATCTTGTTAAAACCGTTCTCGGGGTTAAATGGTACGGCAGATATATGGATGATTTTTACGTTATCGCCCATACCGTCGAGGAGCTCGACACGATTACCATCGCAATAGCTGCTAAGTGCAGCGAGCTCGGGCTTTACCTCAATTACAAGAAATTACGAACAAGCCGACTCACAGAGGAGTTTGTCTTCCTGAAGATCATCTATATAATGCGCCCAAACGGCAAGATCATCAAGCGGGTGTGCAAAAGCACGTTCAACCGCGAGCGCAGGAAACTAAGGAGATTCAAACACCTTATCGAGGAAGGCAGAATGACCAGCGCACAGGTCGAACAATGCTACAGCTCATGGCGGGGAACTTACATCAAGTTTGACTCCCGCTATGAAATAATCAAAATGGATAGACTCTACTACAGTTTATTTGGAGGTGAAACAAAATGGACGAAAGGCGCGAAGCAATCGAGCAGGAAATCCGTAATCTTGAATGCGAGCTGACCAGCACGGTATCTCCCATAGGTGACTGGAAGATCGCTAAGTATATGGAATACCAGGCAATCGGTGAGCCTGCTCCCTATGACATCAATGCACTGCACGCACAGCGTCAGGCAGTACGCGACCGCATCAACGAGCTCCAGGCGGAGCTTGATGCGCTTCCCGATGAAGGAGGGAATGAGTAATGGCAAATACGGTGAGCCGCTATACCGGGGCTAATCCTAACGGCGAGTCGGACGTAATGTCCCGGCTCACCGTAACTGATGCGAGCTACTTCAAGCTGGCGGACATCACGGCGGCGGACAGCTACACCCTGCGGCTATGGATCAAGGCGAGCGGCAGCAGAACAGTGCTCTGCTATATCGGAGATACGCTGTATTCCATAGCTGCAACAACCGCCTGGAAGGAGATCAAGCACACAGCTGTCGTATCATCGGCAGGAACCTGTGAGCTGCATCTTCCGGCAGGAACGTACTATATCTGGCACCCGATGCTTGAGCGATCCACAAAGGCATCTGACTACCGGCAGGCTCCGGAAGACACGGAGAACAGGATAGATGCTGCCGAGAATAACGCTATCAACACCTCAAGGGCTTATGTTGACGGTCAGCTTGTGAGCTATGCGACATCAAGAGAGGTATCCTCGCAGATCGAGCAGCTCCAGACTTCAATCAGTCTGTCGATAGCGGAAAAAGTCGTCGAGACCAAGAATTACGCAACAGATCAGGCTAACACGGCCAAGACTGATGCGATCAATACGGCGAATGCCGCTACGGATACAAAGCTGGCGGGGTACGTTACGACAACTCAGCATTCCACGGACTTAACGCTGCTTTCCGATCGCATAACAGCGGCTGTGACAGCCACGACCAACCTTGCGACATATGTGGACGGCGAATTCTATCAGCAGATCACGCAGGAATACACGAGCTCTATCACGCAGACAGCACAAGGTATTCAGTCCAATGTCTCCAGCACCTATGCGACGATCAGCACGGTCAACGGCATTAACACCAGGCTCACAACGGCAGAATCCACGATAACTCAGCAAGCAGATCAGATCGCACTGAGGGTGACTAAAGCCGGCCTCGTTTCCGAGATCAATCAGTCCAGCGGAACGATATCGATGACCGCAAACCGTTTCACAATAAGCAGCACATATTTCACGCTTACCGCTAACGGTACAGTAACTGCATCCAAATTGACCCTCACAGGCGGCACGATTCAATCCTCGAACTATGCTACCTCGGGAGGATCCGTCACAGCTGGCACAAAGATCGATCTCTCAAACGGATCAATCAGCTCCAAGAACTTCTCAGTATCCTCGTCAGGAACAGTCACGCTGTCGAATGCAACTTTTACAGGCGGCACAATAAAATCAACAAACTATGCGTCTGGATCAGCAGGAACCAAGATCAATCTATCTACCGGAGCTATAGATGCGGCTAATTTCAGTATTACATCTTCCGGAGTACTTACGGCGACAAGCGCGACCCTGAACAACGCCACCATAACGGGTACGTTCAAATCTACATCAGGGGATAGCCGCTACTTCACCCGGATCACGGGTGGCGAGATAGAAACTTTCTATGATAACAAACGTGTGTCATATATGATGCCTGTTTTCAGTAATAACATCTGTCAACTCGCCATTCTCGGATCGGGCAACTACGATGGAGTCGCGATCGGAGCTGCTTTCGATGATGGCATATACACTTATTACCGTTGCAACATCCAGGACGCGGCAACGGCGGAGGGATGCAGACATCATTTTGTCGGCACGGTCAAGTTCGATGATCGTTTCAAATCCAATGTCAATTTTAATAACAACTTAGGCTTAGCGTGGGGCGGAAACATAGGACTGCGGTATTACACCCAAAGCGCCGGAGCAGAGCACACAGGACTTTGGCTCGGCCTTTCGAGCTCCCGTCTCTGCCTCACTGGCTCGCAGATCGACGCGCATTGTAAGATCTTACTGAGGAATGACGAATGCCTGGGAAGTGTTGATACCGATGATAATTGCTACTATGTTATGGTACAACACGATTCAACGAATAACGCGATCAACTTTGGCTCCGGCGGCAGGTCAACCTACGTCAATGGGTCAACAATCAATGTCGGAACCAACAGTAATACCTCAACTGTCAACGTAGGTCGTTCTGGGGGCAGTACTCACATCTACGGCACCACATCTTTAGGCGGGTCTGTTACGGCATCTGGCGGCATAACGCTTTCAGGATCATATCTTGCGCTGGCAAATTCCTACGGTATCACCTGCAACAGTAAGATCGCATTCAGATATTACAGCTCGTCTATATACTGTGGCGTTGATACCATACCTTTACGGCTGGTCGGAAGCGCGATCTATGCTAACGGCTCTCCGGTAGCGACCACATCTGACGCCCGCTTGAAAACAAACATCGAGCCTATTGATGATAGATACATCAAAATGCTCGATGATATGGACCCCGTAAAATTTTGCTACACCGAAGGTGGCAGTAAGAGAACGCACACGGGTTTCATCGCGCAGAATGTGCTTGAAGCGCTCACAAAGGCGGGTCTTACTACCCAGGAAGTCGCAGCGTTTGTCGATGTCAACGGTGACGGAGACGAATACGCGCTGCGCTACGAAGAATTTATCGCTATTCTGCTTCTTAAAATTCGGAAGCTGGAAGACCTTATCAAGAATAATAGGAGGTAACTTGATATGAAAGTAAAAGTCGAATCAATTGTAAACGGAATGGAAGCTCTTGCGGAGCTGGCGAAGAAGGAACTCAGAGTGCAGACCTCTTACAAGGTCGCAAGGCTCATCAAGGCTTGCAATGCCGAGATGCAGACCTACAACGAGCAGCGCATCAGTATTCTTAAGGCTCTCGGCTGCGGAACCGATGAAACAGGCGCAAATTACATCATCCCGGACGGAAAAAAGGGCGAATTCACACAGAAGTATATGGAGTTGATCAGTACCGAAGTGGAGATCGCCGCTGATAAAATAGACCTCTCAGATGAAACCGCACCTATCGCTCCTGGTCTGCTGCTCGCTCTGGAGGACTTCATTATACTTGAGTGAGGAGATGATGCCAATGGCAGCAACAATAGGTATAGTTATTTCAGTGTTGTCCTTGACGGTAGCGGCGATTGTAGGGTTTACCAACATTCGCCGCAGCAAGACATCAGATGATCGCCGTGATGCTGCGGAAATGACAACGGTGATCGTCAAGCTGGAAACCATCAGTACAGGCGTTACCGAGATCAAGTCCGATATGCGCAATCTGCAAACAGGTATGCAGGAGCTGCGGGACAGACTCATTATTGTAGAGCAGTCCACTAAGTCAGCACATCATCGGATAGATAAGATCGAGGGTGAAGAATAAGGAGGGATTCCCTATGAAAGAAAAGCACGAATGGCTCTATCGCGCTATTCGCACATTCGTCCAGGCAGCTATCGGCTATGCGGCGGTAGTTCTGCCTAACATTGATTTTAATGATACGTCTGCACTGAAGACTACCCTTGTGGGTGTAGGTGTCAGTGCCGTTTCTGCCGGAATATCGGCTGTGATGAATGCCGATTGGAACCATAAGGAGGGGTAATCATGAGCGTAATACTTAAACCCGATAGGATCTCAACGCTGAACGGAGTCAAGGTCAATGAATATCTGCTGACAAAGCATAATCCCAATAGAATAGCGATGCCTACGGCAAGTATGGCGGGAAAGGTCATCGGAGTAACCGTCCATAACACCGACTGGATCACGACTATAGCGGGCACGACTCCCGCCGAGCAGTACACCAGAGCGACGATGAACGGTAATATGAATGATGTCAGAGTGCATTATTATGTGGATAATACCTGCGCCTGGCAGAACCTTCCGCTTGATCTCAGCGGATGGCACGCGGCCGACGGTGCCGGAGATGGAAACCGTAAGACCATAGCCATAGAGTGCATCATGAAATCCGGCAGCGATGCGAGATATGCTCAGTCCGAGGATAACTGCGCGAAACTTGCCGCTTATCTGCTGCACGCTTACGGCTTTAATATCAACCACCTTTATACACATACACACTGGCTTAATGTCAAGGACGGTAAGACCGGGACCGTTGACCAGCTGAATACAATGTGGAATAGATATAAGATGTGCCCGGCGTATATCCTTCCGCATTGGCAGACCTTCAAAGCCAAAGTTCAGGGCTATCTTGATCAGCTCAAGGGGACAGCGACCAAGCCTGCGGCTCCGGTCTCAAAGCTCGCTGCCGCATCCGCTGTAAAGATGACCTATGATCAGTTCCAGGCCAAGTATTTAGGCAAAGCCGTTGATTATGACGGTGTAGCAGGTGTGCAGTGCGTTGACCTCGCCGATCAGTACCTCAAGGACTGCTTCGGGATTACCAACGTATGGGTGCAGGGGGCAAGAGATTTTTATAATAACTTTGCAAGCTATCCTGCGCTTGTTAACGCCTTTACGAGAGTGGCGAACACCCGCGATCTGGTCATCGAAAAAGGTGATCTCGTTGTGTGGGGCGGCGGCTCTTGGGGGCACATCGCCATCGGAAACGGTCAGGGCGATAAGGATTGGTTCGTTTCCCTTGAAGAAAACACCAGAGGCAGGCATGAACCCACACAGCTTGTCAAGCACTATTTCGCGGGCTCCGGAGCTGATGACGGATGCAATCCTGTTCTCGGTGTGCTCCGTCCCAAGGATAAGAGCATAAAGGGCTCTGCGGCGGCATCTGCAAGCAAGGTCAAGACTGTTGATCCCTATCTCATCAAGGTTACGGACAATGCCGGGCTGAACATCAGAACAGGTCCTGGTATCAGCTACAGCATTGTATCAGACACGATCTGTCACGCGGACGGCATCTATACTATAGTCGCCGAATCCACGGTAGCCGGTCAAACCTGGGGCAAGCTGAAAAGCGGTGCCGGATGGATCTGCCTTACCGGGCACGCCTCAAAATACGGCGAACAGTCCAGGAAGAGCATCGAGGATATCGCCAAAGAGGTAATTCAGGGCAAGTGGGGAGCAGGAAACGACCGAGCAAAGAAGCTCACAGCGGCAGGGTATAACTATGCTGCTGTACAGGCAAAGGTTAACGAGCTTCTCAAAAAATAAGAGTTATTGAGGCGGAGTCGGGGCTATCTCGGCTCCGCTTTTTGTGTAAACAGATTGTTGTAAACACTTAAATCTTGTAAACACTTTTAGGGTAAAACTGTAAACAGATACCGAACAAGTGCTGACAATAAGTGCTGACAGTTAAATCCGCATAAAATCAAAGCTATACCCTTTTTGTAAATACTGTAAACACATATTTACTAAATATATTAAAAGGAAGAATAAAGGGCATTTGAGCGCCTATACGCCTATGCGCGTATAATATAGGGATTTTGTGTTTACTTGTTTACTCAGGCGAATAATAGATGATGTCTTCCGGCTGACATTCAAGCAGCTTGCAGAGCATTCCAAGTCCTTCGGCTCCGAGCACCTCACCTTTGCGGAGTTTCTGAATTGAGCTCCCGCTTAACAGCTTATCCTGTGCAAGTCGGTATGCAGAATAGCCCTTCACTTTGAGAGCTTGCAGGACATCTATCTTATATCTCAATGGCATGATATCACCTCCTCCTTTAATTCTATCATAAAACCTAATCGAAAACAAGACTACATTTTGCACAAAATATAATCGAAAATTCGTTTATATTGCCTATTGAATATAATCGAATTTTCGATTATAATAATACTTGAAAAGGGAAAACTACGATTGCTTGAGGGGAACAGCGACAGCCTGAAATGGAAAAGTCTCGAAAGGTAGAAAATATCCACTAAGCTGGGGATAATAGCCAGGACGCTGCTGAAATAGTGCAGGCCAGTCACCAGTTAAAAACACCAGCCGGGTGAGGTTCTGTTACTTCTCTTTTCATTACCTTAAAAGGAGGAATGAACTATGACAAAGACTGAAAGAACCAAATTTGCAGACCTGATTAGAAGGCAGCAGGTTCTTGTAACACGAATTGAAGAGTATGATGTCAAGCCTTGGGAAGATATGACAGAGACAGAGCAGCGCAGATACGATCAGTGGTACGGTGAGTGCATCGGCATTGAGGCGGCTCTGGCGGCGTTCAAGGTCCCATTCGTAAGCGTTGACGATCGCTAATGAGAGGAGGATAATTATGACTTGCAAAGACTGCCCTTATTACTGGAAAGAGGAATGGGAAAAATTTCCCGGCTGCCATTTCGAGGAAAGAGGACCCGACGACCGGGCTCCGTGCGAATATGAAGACGAGGAGGGATACTGATGAAGGGCGTTCTCAAGAAAAAGAGCTTGGAGCAGGCTTTAAGCTCAGCTCTTCTGGCGAGTCAGGAGCACCGGGATGTAACGTACTACGTTCTGGATAAGCCCGGCAGGAGAGCTGTGTGTCACGCTTCCGAGTTGCGCGTATGGAACAGGATCTCCGAAGGGTACAGCGTAGCTTACAAGGTAAGAAACGGACTTTTGATAAAATAGGAGGAAATGACGATGAAAAGAACACCTTTCACGCCGGAGATCGGCAAGACCTACGAGAACGAGGGCGGCGGAACTTATCGCTGCCTGCGTCGCGAGGATGACTGGACGAGCTACACCATGCAGAATGTCAGCTCGGGCTGGACGTTGATCGCACACGGCATCGGCGTCTATGAAGACGGCAAGATCGATTGGGATTATTCCACCGGTGGACATTTCACAGGAATGGAGGGAAGAAGATGACAAAAGCAGAGATCAGCAGGAACCTGCGGTATAAGAGACCGGCGCTGTCCGGTCTCTCCTATGAGGAAGTCACAAGTAAGCTGGAAGATATGCAGGAAGCCTGTTCCGAGATACACTGGGCATTTGCTGACGATGATGCTCTCGTTGATGCTCTTGACGGCAACGAGGAAGAAGCCTGGGAGTTCAAGATGCTGTTCAGCTCGCTTGAAGCTGAATCCTATCAGCTGTGGGAACAGATAACAGATCAGTTTAAATACGCCGTTGATGATCCGGAAAGAATGTGGAATGACTACTCTGTCGCTCTGATCGGCAACCGATTTGAGGTGATCGGTTATGACGGTTACGAAGAAGACTACTACAGCCTTTGCTCTTATGAACAGGAGTTGGCGGCTACAGAGGCGGGAAAACGAGTGATGCGGCTCACGAAAGCGGAGATGCTCTCTCAGATCGGGCAGATACTCGGAATGATCCTTGCCTTCCATAACATCGAAATGAAATACGAGGCGCTCAAGGCCACGATTGACGTCCTGCGGGAGCGGAACACCTCTATCATAACGCAGATCAAGGCTATAGAACAGGCCTACGATAAAGCGCAGGGCGAGCAGGAGTGGAGCCGAGATTGGAAAGAGTTTGACAGGATGACCAGCGAGCTGCCGGAGCAGCTTTGGATCACATAAGGGAAGGAGGTGTATGTATGAAGATAACGATAGTGGTACAGGACACACTGTTCAGAAATGAGATAGAGGATTACTTTCAGGATTTTTTCAATCGGGTGATCGCTGATATCGCAGACAGTCTGAGCACTGGATGCACAAGCAGCTGCGGACGTTACGAGCTGGAGACTGCTGCACAGTTACAGAATGCGTTCGCTTGCGGACAGTACGATGAGGAGGAATAAAGATGAAAGTGAACGGTATAAAGGATGAAGCTACGATCATGCGGGAACTGGATGAAGACAGGCACAACCGAGACAAGGCCTTCGTTGAAAAGGAGCTTGCAAAGGCCCGAAGGAATCTTGAGAAAGCTGAGAAAAACTGGGAGGACTCCAACGGGTACGGATCCAGAGCGCCGATCAATCGCTGGTCAGATCAAGAGAGGCTCTGTCTGCTTGCCATGAAAGCGGTCGAACATAGCTGCGGGAAATGCTCTCGCCGGAACAAAACCTGCTACGAGCTGATTAAGAAGCTCGATAAACTCTGTAAGGAAGGCGTCGAGAATATCGATATTGAGGAAGTCCGTAGCATGATCAATTCGCTTTGGGGTTGACAGAACTATACCAAAGTGGTATAATATAACCGTAGCATAAAAACATAATTGTTTTTGTAAGGGCAGCGCTTCGGCGGTGCCCTATTTTTCGTGCTTTCATACTTGAATTCCGTGTCCACTTTCGTGTCCACTTTTTATTTTTAGGGCGTATTTTTTATACTTTTGGTGTATATTTGTTTGATTTTAATTAAATTATAGAACATAAAGAAAACCGCGTAAATACGGCATTTAGCGCATTTACGCGGTTTGCGGTCTGGCGGAGAAGGAGGGATTCGAACCCTCGATGAGCTATTAACCCATACACGAGTTCCAGTCGTGCGCCATAAACCGGGCTAGGCGACTTCTCCGTGTTTATTACATCAGTATTCGTAACATTAAAATTATAGCATAGTGAT
>JAFXXU010000010.1 GCA_017542125.1 Ruminococcus sp. | reverse complement strand
GTTCACGGCACTTCTGTAGCAAAGCCATACAACAGCCCCTATAAGGATCAGAAACAGCGGCAGAACGATCGCTGTTATCTGGATAAGCAGTTTTCGGTTTTTCTTTGTTTTCTTCATATCTTCGCTTACCTCTTGAAAGCATCACATAACAGCTGTCACAGCACTTCCTTTGCTGAGCTTTATTATACCATCTTTCCCTCAAAATTGCAATGCTTTTATGCGGCAATGAAAAGAAAAATGCAAGTAGGGATCCTCCTGAAAGATGCAACAAATTGCTAAAAGCCATTTTATCAATTCAAGTCCCGTCACCTCGACTCAAAACAAGCCCTGCAAACCACGCATCTGCGTCGCTTGCAAGGCTTTTCTTTTTGCATGTATCTTGGGCCTGACCTTTGTTTGACCGTCCTTTTGAAAACAGCGCTCAAACGGCTGCCTTTCCGCACTTTGCTTGGTACTTATCGTCCCCAAGCAGAGATCCGGCGTTTATGTGTTGTCATTTCTTCTGTCAAGCCTCTCGATCCTCCCGGCTCATTTTCTCTTCTTTGAAACAACGAATACTCCTGCGAGCAGGGCTGCTGTTCCAAGCAGAGAAGCCGCTCCGCCTGTGGCGGGATTCTTTGAATCTCCTTCGCCGCCGGAGCCTGAGTCATCGGTATTGCCGCTGTCGGGAGTGCTGCTGTCAGCGACTGTTACCGTGAGCGTGAGTTCAGCCGGATCGGTCGCCTCGTTTTTGTCTGTGAACCGTATGCTGAATACATACTCGCCCTCGTCCAGAGTCTTCAGATATCCAGAGCTTACGGTAAGCTTGCCCTCCGCATAGCTGTAATCTGAGTCTGCCAAAGCTTCTCCGCCCAGGGATACGGAATCGAACCGGAAGTCTCCTTCGGTCACGGCGATAACTGTATCTGCCGGAGCGTTTTTGTCAAACTCTGCCGAATCCTTATCAAGAGAAGGCTGTACAAGATCCCGGATGTCCGTAAGATCCTCCTCGGTCAGAGGTGTGACGAATAATGTCTTCACTTCTGCATCCTCGGCTTTGACCTCCTCCAGAAGCTTTGCAAATTCCTCGTTTGTGAGCTGTGTCTCCTTGGGGTATTCCTGATCTGCAAGCTCTGTAAGTTTGTGATCCTTTACAGTTACCATAAGCGGCCAGAACTCGCTGCCGTTTATTACCTCAACAGGATATACCCCGTCCTCCAGCTCTTCAAGGAATGAGTCCGCAAACTCTATTATAAAGCTGTTTGCTTTGATCTTCTTGTACTGATATTTGCTCTTTGCAGCCTCCGAGTCAACAACATCGTCAAAGCCCTTCATGACCTGATCTCTGAAATATACGCCGCCGTCCTGAGCCATATTGCCGCCAATGTGGATGCCGTTGCCCATTTCGGTTATCTCCGCCTTGCGTCCGGGGATTATCTCATACCTCGGGGGCTTGGAGGCTGTTACCACCGTCCATGCCTCGGTTCCGAGATGCGCTCTGCAGCGTGTGCAGGAATAGATCACCTCGTACAGGGTTATGTCAACAGGTGTGCCGCCCCTTGTGACGCCGGGCTTGGTGCCGAGATTTTTCTTTGTGGTTATCACATTGTGCCCCAGCGCCTCGATTATGCCGTAATCGCCCATAGCGGTCTCGGTCTTGCCGCATACCGTGCAGATCTGACCTTCGTATGAGCCGTCGCCCTCGCAGGTGGGCTCGGTCTTTATGTTCTTCGTCCAGGTGTGATGACCGGTCTTGCTGAGCTTTTCAATGATCTCCTTTTCCTCGTGATCGCAGCCCTCGCGCTTGCACTTCTTGAGCTTGTAGCCCTCGGTCTCACAGTCAGCCTTTACTTCCTCGACCACTTCCAGATCGTGACCCAGAGGAGCTACTGCATCGGAGGCCTCACTGCCGCATACTGTGCATACATACTTCTCAAAGCCGTATTCCTCGCAGGTGGGGGCAACGTCAAGCTCTGGAGCTCGTTCAAGCTGGCACTCGGCAGGCTCGTAGCTGTATGTCGCACCGCATACCGTACACTCGTCCTCAAAGCACAGATCAACGCCGCACTTGGTACCGGTCTTTGTTTCGCCCTTCCAGGTGTGAGGCTCATACTGGCGCTCGTAGCAGCCGGGGTTCTGGCACTTGTGATAATGCCCTGCGCCGGGCTTGGAGCTTATGCCGTACTCCCTGTGCCACTCGTCGTCGAAGTTATGCCCTGTTGCAACATAAGGATCGCCCAGCGCGTGTATCTCCGCCGCTGTGAGCGATAACACCTTGCCGCAGTCGTCGCAGGCTGCCATTACGACCTTGGAATCCTCGGTGCAGGTGGGCTTTATAAAGTCGGTGACAGTGTAATTCGTGTGCTCGCAGACTGAATAGGTGACAGTTATCTCCACATCAGAGCTGCCGATAGTGCCGATGACCACTGCATCGCTTGCCTTGAAACCGGGGTATTTGGGCGATTCTATGGAATAATTCTGTCCGCTCTTGAGGTCTGTCTGCTCCTTGGATACTATAAAGTCCGCGGGAGGGGTAAGACCCTGTGCCATAACATAGGTCACAGCCGCAAAGTAGGTATCCTCGGGCCTCGTAACGGTTATCTCTTTTTTGCCTATGCTCTTGTCCTCAACAGACTTGAAGATGACTGTCCACTTGGTATCATCGTTCTCGTTCTTTTCTACCGTGACAGTGTAGCTGCCCTTATCGATAGGCTGACCGTCCTCGTCTTTGAGACCTATGCTCTTGGCTTCCTCTTTGGTGAACTCGCTGTTTCCGTCCTTGCCCTCGGGGAGTACGATGCTTGACTTTCCGAGGTCGGCAATACCGGGGATGATCGATCTTGTTGCTCCGCATACACATTTCTGACCGGTATATGTGCCGTCTGTGTCCAGTATCCATTTCCACTCGTGACCCACAGCCTCGCTCTTGTAGTCACAGCCGCTGCATTCCTGCCAGTGGGTGTCGTCAGTGAACTTGTAAGAAAGAGTGTGTGCTTCTTCATTGAACGAATGGTTGCAGTATGTGCAGGTATCCCAGTGGTTTTCTGTATCATAGCCTGTGGTGCCCGTAGGTGTATGAGCTATGCCGGTTTCAAGCACCGATCTGCACTTGGAACATATCTTGTTGTGGAACATATAGCTTGAATACTCGTATTCCACATCGCCGTCGTGCTCGCAGGCCTTAATGAGCTCCGCGGTCTTTCTGTTAATGCTCTTGTCCTCGACAGACTTGAAATCCACCGTCCACCTGGTGTCATCGGTCTTGCTCGTTTCGACCGTTACCGTGTAGCTGCCCTTGTCAACGGCTGTACCCTTGTCGTCCGTAAGTCCGAGATCTTCGGCTTCGCTCTTGGTAAACCCGCTGTTCTCGTCCTTGCCCTCGGGGAAAGTGATCTCTGATTTGCTGAGGTCGGTAATACCGGAGATGATCGTTCTTGTTTTACCGCATTCGCACTTCTGACCGGTATATACTCCGTCTGTGTCCATTATCCAATTCCATTCGTGACCCACAGCCTCGCTCTTGTAATCGCAGCCGCTGCATTCCTGCCAGTGGGTGTCGTCATTATACTTGTATGAAAGAGTATGTGTTTCTTCATTGAACGAATGGTTGCAGTATGTGCAGGTATCCCAGTGCTTTTCTGTATCATAGCCTGTAAAGCCCGTCGCTGTATGAGTGATACCTATTTCAATTATGCTTTTACACTTGGCGCAGATCTTGTTGTGGAACATATAGCTTGAATACTCGTATTCCACTTCGCCGTCATGCTCGCAAGCGGGCTCGTCTTCCGGGAAGAACTTGCCGAAATTATCCACAGTTACATCAACGCTGACGGGCTCGGTCTTGGGAGAAAGCACCCAGCTTCCGTCTTCGTTGAAAAGGGCCTCCAGCTGAACTGTGAGGGTGTCGCCCTCGGCAACGCCGGCGCTGGGAGCCCAGCCGAGAGTCATCATATCGGTGACTGTGTCGATAAGCTCAGCTTCCTCCGATTCGGTCAGCTGCTTAGGCTCGCTGCTCGGGTCGTCCGATGAATATACCCGCATCAGAGGTTTGTTTATTACCTCGATCAGTGCGTTCTGTTCGTCCTCGTCGATCTTCTTGAATGCCTCGGCAGTATAGCTGTCATAGTTTTCCGGTATCACAAAGCCCTTCAGCTCTGTTTCGATAGCCTCGGTGAGATCTTCAAAGGTCGTTTCGGGAGCCTCATCCGGCTTCAGCTTGTGCAGGGTAAGATCATTAGCAGTCTTGATTATATTCTGCTGGCTCCAGTAGCCCAGCACCGGCACATTCATAACGTGGGTACATACACCGTTTTCATCCACGGTGAAGCTGTTGCCCCCCGGAACGCCGTCGCCTGCCGGGCAAATGGTATTGCCGCTTTCAGGCATACCTACGATATACTTTTGCTTACCGCTCCTTGACCAGCCGGTCAGGGTCACTTCGTTTTCGGCATTCTTCCTCGGGTTTTTGAACTTGATCGGGACAGTGTAGAACCCCGATCTAAGGTGTCCGTTGGCTGTCACCACACTCGGATCAACGCTGCCGCCCGGCCCTGTGACCGACATCTTTACTTCAATGGGCGTCGCCGCAACAGCCGCTTCGGAATAACCGGCCTCAGCCACAGCGCTCATCGGCAGCATACTGAAGGGCATCACCGCAGCCGCAACAGCAGCAGTCACCCGTGAAAACAGCCTTTTCCTCTTTGATCTCATTTCTCCGCACCTCCGTTTACAGATTTATTGTTTACGCCCTTGCCGCTTTTGTTTAGCCTGTCCTGCAAGGCGTTAAGATCCTTCACCTGTGCTCTGTACACCGCACATATTATCACCCATACTGCCAGGTATGCCGCCAGCATTATGCCCTCCATGATCAGCATCTCGCTGACCTCGGTCATCCAGCAGAGTATCCGGCTCACCGCCAGGAACACCGCCGAGATAAGTGCAAAATGGGTCAGCATGGTGCGCAGCATACTCCAGCTCTCTATCTCGTAGAAAAGCATACCTCCGAAACCCGCAGCGCCTATCAGTCCCGAAAGTACCGTCTGTATCAGAAACGCCGCAGCCTCGCTGCCGACTGCGTCCACAAATTCCGGAGCGACAGGCATCCCGCTGCCGGAGCCTGTGAAATAGGCAATAAGATCTCCCATCGCCATCCCCAGCAGGAAACCGAGCCCTGCCCGCTTAAGGATCCTTCCAAGCATGACCGTCACTCCTTTCCCGAAAGGCGCCTGCGTATCGCCGGGATACAGCGCCTTGAAGCCCATGTTTCTATCCCGCCCTCAAGCTCTATGCGCAGGGTGCCGGCCAGCGTGAAGTCATAGCGCACGACCTTTGTCAGATTGATTATCTCATAGCGGGATATGCGTATAAATGTTTTTTCGTCAAGCTGCTTTTCCAGGCTTTGCAGCGACTGGACAAGAAAGTATCTGCTGTCAGCCGTGATGACCTCGGTCCTCTTGCCGTCCACCGAGAATGATATAATATCGGCTGTCCTTATTACAACAGTGGAGCCGTCGCCGTCCGCTGCATTGACAGTATCGGCAAAGCCGCTTTTGATCCTGTCTATAAGCGCTTCGACCTCCTCGTCCCTCTTGCCGGCACGGATGACCACCTCTATACCGTCAGCAGAGGGCGCCTCTTCAAAGCGCACAGTTATTTCTTTCATGGAATGTCACCGTCCTTGAGCTTTCTCGGGTGCCTGCACCGTTTCTTCCTCTTATCAAAGTAGATGCAGCCGCCGCAGGAGCCTTTATCCGAGCCGTACAAACTGCACCACTTCTGATGAGGAAATCCTGTCTTTGTTCTGCATACCCTGCAGGCGAACAGGGAACACTCGTCCGTATCCTTTATAGTCAATGTATCCATTTCTGTTACCGTCACATCGAAATTGTTGAACTTACATAGTTTTAACTTGCTTCTGCGTTTGAAGTATGTTCTTATTTTACAACACAATTGGCAAAATATCAATAGTAACGGCACAAGCGGTATAAGATGCGGCATAAGCGGTCAAAAAATGATCTGCAATAATACAGTGCGCACATCGTTTGTCAGCAGCGTTGATCCTGCCGTCACCCGAAGCGGAGCGAACGACCGTCATCCTCACCCACGACCCCAACAGTCGCCGAGCGCTGCGGGCTCATTATCTCGCAGTCCGCGAGAGAGATGCCGTTCTTGAAATCGCCTATGGCAAACTTCCCCGCATTCGATGAAGCCATCACAATATAGCTCTTGATGATCAGCTTCTCATTCTGAGGCATTCCCGAAATGCCCCGCTTGCCCTCGGCCGTGAGCTGTGAGATCTCTATGCTCAGAGTCCCGCTGTCGATCAGGATAGCCGCATCGCTGCAGCTGTTCACCGTCAGAGAGCCGTAGCCCGTTATCCCGGTGTTGGCGTGGCATAATATGGCAGCCTTCGTCCCGGAAGCTCCCCTCCGGCAGCAGCGTGAACAGCGAAAGCACCAGCAAAAGCGCCGTCACCAGCGAAAGGCTCCTCCTTCTTATATCCTGCATGAACATCTCCCCCTTTTGAGATGTCGTGATATTGCTTGTCCGCCCTTTATAATACCATTTTCCCCCGCTGTGTCAATAGAGGGAGCACCCCCCCAAAAAAACCCCCGCCCCCCCTCCGCATATTGACAACCGCCCCCTTATGTGCTAGAATTATATTGGGTTAATATTTTTCGGATATTTTGTTCATAAACCATTTCAGGGGAGGAATTTCAATGATAAGGTTACGCAGAAGAATGGCATCGCTCATCACCGCCTTTGCCATGACGCTCTCAATGCTCGGTATGCTTCCCGAGGGCATCCTCCGGGCTGCGGCTCTGTCCAGATATGCAGTTACTGTTGCCGGAGTACAGGTAACGAGCGAGAACTGCGACGATATCCTCGGCAACGGCGAAGCATCTTTTGATCACGATTCAATGACGCTTAATCTATACAAGGATATCATCGCCAAAAATGCTAACGGAATAGAGCATAATATCAGAGGACTTCGTATCATAGTAAACAATGATGTTACAGTTAAAGGTTATAATTATGGTCTGAACCTGCAGTATTCCACAACTATTTCCGGAAGCGGCAAACTCACCGTATTAAGTGACAATATCGGAATTGGCGTGTTTAACCTTACGACTTTAACGATAAATGATATGACCGTTGAGGTAAGAGGAAAGAATTACGGCATCGCCGGCGAGAATACATCAACAGGTGTAGAGATCCCGGGAATGATATCCGAAAGACTTGTGATCAATGATTCTGATGTTACCGCAGCCGGTGAAAAAGGCGCGATATGCAGGATCAAAAATGAAATAGTGCTTTCCGGCTCGGTCATTGATTCTCCTGCCGATGCTGAATACCAGAATAGCTCTATCTATGAAAGCGACTTGACCACATTAGCCAAAGAAGTGTCAATAATAAAAGACCTGATATATAATTTCAAAGTAGCAGGTGTCCAGGCGACCCCCAAGAACTGCAATGATATCCTCGGTCACGGCGAAGCCTGCTATGACCCCAAAACCAAGACCCTTGAGCTTAACGGGGATATTATCCCGACTGCCGACAGAAACGGTATACTCAATTATGTTGACGGCTTAACTATCAAAGTAAACAAAGATGTGACCGTTAGGGCAACCGAAGAATTAAGAGACGCACTCCAGCTCAGGGGAGATACGACAATAACAGGCCGAGGAAAGCTGACAGCCGAATCCACTTACAGTGCAGGCATATTGGTCATCGAGGCCGATCTGACAATAGACAGCGCAAGCGTCGATGTTAAAGGCAGATGGGGCATCAAGGCTCTGCCGAAAGACGAAAAGCTCACGATCAGGAATTCCGAAATAAATGCCGACAGCACCGATGGTGCAATATGTGATTTTGTATTCGGCGGCCTTACACTTGAAGGCTGCAAGATCGTCTCACCCAACGGCGGCATTAACCAAAACGGCTCGATCTATAACAGCAACGGCACAGTAAAAGCCACCCAAGCCAAGATCTCCTACGAAAAATACGACCTCTCCGTCGGCGGTATCCAGGTGTCCGCCCATAACTGCTCCGACATCCTCGGCAGCGGCAATAAAGAAGCCGTCTACGTCCCCTCCACCAAGACCCTCCTGCTCAACGGCAGTATCTCCGCAGGGGACGCCCCCGCCGTGTTCTCTACGGTAGACGGCCTCACCGTCAGGGTGAATAAGGATCTCACCCTTGAATCCACCACCGTCAATACCTTCTGCCCCTACGGCAATACTACCGTATCAGGCCCCGGCAAGCTCACCGTCAAGAGCAGGGATGAGCTGGCGATCAACAACGCCGGTGCCACCCTCACGATCAAGGACGCAAATGTGGCTCTCTTCGGTAAAATGGGCGTCTGCGGCAGCGGCTCCGGCAGCAGTCTCAAAGTGAATAACTCCACCCTCACCGCCTCCGCCGATATCTTCGGCGTGGGCTACCTCGGGGGCATAGATCTGACAGGCTGCAAGATCATCCGCCCCGCAGGCGGCACCACCTACTACGATTCCACCGCCAAAGCCTGGTATATCGGCGACGGCAGATCCTCCGCCGAGGAGGTCGAGATCGTCCCCTACGAGGAGTATGACCTCAACATAGCCGGCATCCGCGTCACCAACCTCAATAAGGACGACGTCCTCGGAAACGGCAAGAAAGAAGCCGTCTACGACCCCGCGACCAAGACCCTCGAGCTCAACGCAAGCATTTTCGGGAGCGACGTCCCCGCCGTCTTCTCCGAAATAGAGGGCCTCACCGTCAAGGTGAATAAAAACCTTGTTCTGCGTTCCGTCACAGCCAATGCCTTCTGCCCCTACGGCGATACCACAGTAACAGGCCCCGGCAAGCTCAACGTCGCGAGCAACAAAGAAGTCGCCATCAATGTCGGCGACTCCACCCTCACCATCAAGGACGCCAATGTGGCTCTCAAAGGAACTATCGGCATCTGCGGCGGCGGCAACGGCAGCAAGCTCGTTATCGACAACTCCAATGTCTATGCCGAATCAGAATATAACGGCATCGGCTACCTCGACGGCATAACCCTGACAGACTGCCGCGTCTCCCAGCCCTCCGGCAGTTATGTCTACTATGACTCCAATGCCAAGTCCTATTATATCGGCAACGGCTCCGCCCCCTCCCCGGAGATCACCATCGAACCCTATAAGCTGTATGACCTCTATGTCGGTGACTGCCAGGTCGATACCCTCAACAAGGATGATATCCTTGAAAACAGCGCCGCCTCCTATGACCCCGACACCAATACCCTGGAGCTCAACGGCAATATCAGCTCCCCCAGAGCAGAGTTCGGTATAAGAAGCTATATCTCCGGCCTTACCGTCAAGGTAAATAAGGATGTCCTGGTACGAGGCTCACAGGCCGCCGCCCGCTTCCAGGGCTATACCGTCATCACCGGCCCCGGCAAGCTGACCCTTATCTCCGGCCAGACCTCCGCCCTCCTCCTCAGTACCTATGACCTCACCATCAAGGACGCCGATGTGGTCCTCAATGCCAAGTACGGCGTCTCCGGCTACCACGGTACCGAAATGCTGAATATCAATAACTCCGCCGTCGAGGCGAGATCCACCGCTGCCGCCTTCAATAACCTCGCCGAGCTCGACCTCATCGGCTGCCATATCGCCGAGCCCGAGGGCGGTATCAACTTCGGCGGCACCGTCTATAACAGCGACGGCACCACAGTCGCCGCCGCAGCAAAGATCATCCCCGGAGAAGCGTATATCCCCGACCTCGGCACCCTCACCCTTGACCTCTCGTCAGGCAGCTATACCTTTGCCTCCCGGAACGATTATTTCAGGTTCCTCTGTGCCCTCGCCGTCCTGAGCGATGAAAGCATCGTAGGCTATGAGACCGTCTCCGATTCCCCCCGCGGCGTAAAGCTTGATCTCGATAACGACAATAACTTTGATATCTTCGTCAAGTCTGATCTCGCCCCCGCCGACCTGTCAGATATGATCACCGTCCTGGATACCTGCTCTGTCACCGGCATCGAGATCATCCTCCTCCCCGCCGACTCCATGAAGGAGACGACCGTTCAGATGGCTACCCTCATCCCCGGCTTCAGCGCCGCAGAGGGCTGCTATTCCGCCCTCGCCTTCGATCTCGCCGGTAAGCCCTTCAAGAAAGGCGACGTCAACCGCGACGGCGTTGTTGACCTCAGCGATTACTCCGACCTCGCCAAATACTTCGCCGAGTGGACAGGCTTCGATGAGATCGTAGACGTCCGGGCTGCCGACCTCAACAATTCCGGCGCCCCCGACCTGGAAGATCTCTCCATCCTCGCCAAGTACTTCGCCGAGTGGCCCGGCTATGAGGAGACCTATTTCGATTGACCCGCAGTATCATTTCAAAACAATAATGGCGCAGAGTTCAGCTCTGCGCCCTGTTTTTATGCCTTCTTCGTCGCGGTGTATACCGAATTGCAGTACTTGCACTTGTAGGTCTCCTGCTTGGTGTTCTGGTCGATCATCACGGTGGAGACCAATTCGTAATTATGCCCCGTCTTGGGGATGACCTCCTCGCGCCTCTCCCCGCAGACAGTGCATTCGTAATGCCCCGAGCCGTCTTTTATGCACTCGGCAGGCACATCCACAATGAGCTCCGAGAAATTATGCAGCCCCGTGGCAGCCACCGTCCGCGTCTCCTGCTTCCCGCAGAGAGAGCAGGTCCTCACATCCGTTCCCGCAGCCCCGCAGGTGGCCTGCTTTGAGGCCTTCCAGCTGCCCCAGCTGTGTTCCAGAGCCGCAACGGTGCGGGTCTCTGCCTTGCCGCATACCGAGCACTTCCGTGTCTCCGAACCGCTTGATCCGCAGGACGCGCTCTTCTGCGTCACCCACCCGGAGAAACTGTGTCCCTTAGCAGCAACGGTGTAGCTGTCACCCTTCGCCCCGCAGACAGAGCATACATAATGCCCGGAGCCCTCGGTTGTGCATCCCGCAGCCGCGTCCTCGGTCTTTACCCATTTGTGTTCGCCCGAAGCCCCGAGCGTCCGGGTCTCCTTATCACCGCATTTTGAGCATACCCTTTCCTCGGAACCCTCCGTCCCGCAGGTGGGGGACTTCACGGTCTGCCATTCGCCCCAGCTGTGCTCGGCCTTTCCGGCGGAGCGTGTCTCGGTCTCACCGCAGCGTGAGCATACCCGCCGCTCTGAGGAATCACCGTAGCAGCTGTTTCCCTCCACAGCCGACCAGTCCGAGAAATCATGCCCCAGCGCCTCGATCTCTTCCGTCTTGACTATCTCTCCGCATTCGGTGCACTTGGCGATCTGCTCTCCCTTGGTCTCACAACCGGGCTCCACAGTCACTTCAAATTCTCCCGCAGTATGCGTGTGCTCCCCGAGGGAGTCATCCTGCTTATCCTCTGAGCTGTCATCCGGCTGCGCCTTGGAATTATCACCCGAGCCGCTGCCTCCTTCGCCCGACTCAAGCATCCTGATGACCTCCTTGAGCCTGGGTACAGCCTCCGTCGGCAGGGAAGTGAGGTCAAGCAAAAGCACCTCTTCTCCCGCCTTTGACTTCACGAATTCCGAGGGCCTTGCATCCCCGCGGATCAGAGCGCTCTGACCTGCGTAGAACTCCTTAACTATCCCGTTGTATCCTCCCGTGAGATCCTTCAGCTGTACCAGCACCACACCCTCTTCGACCTCCAGCAGAGTGTATATCTTGCCTTCATCGTCCGTGTAGACCGTTACCCTGAACTTCGTCCCCCGTACCGACATAGTCGAGTTCGGCGTGTCCACCTGATAGGATTCATCCTGATTAAGCTTCTCGGTCAGCTCGTTCAGCTCCGAGCCCTTGTCCAGGATTATCCTTATCCTGCTGGAATTCTCCGTGGAGCTGTCTTCCAGACGGAAATGGGTGTTCTCATCCGCATATAGATATTTGTCATTGTTCATGCACATGGTAAGGTCTGAGCTGTCCCAAACAGTCACATCGTCGCCGCCGTAAAGCCGCTGACCCTTGTAGGCCTGCTCGCTGTTCTTTTCGTTGGCAACGATCACCGAGCCCTTTACAGCCTCCACCGAAATACTCCGGTATTCCTTCTTCGACAGTACCACCGCCAGAATGACCCCGATGCAGATCAGCAGGGCAGCTATCACCGCCGCTAAGATGATCTTCCCCTTCTTCGTTTCAAACAGTTTCATAATTCTCCCCTTTGCTTTTCGGCATCCTCGCCCTCATCCGGCCCTGTGCATTCGTAGAGGTATTCCACCAGCTTGCCGTCAATGTTCCCATCCTCAGCCATGCTCCTCATTATCCTGAACGCCTGCTCCCTGGGCAGGGGCTTCTTGTAGGGCCTGTCCTCGGCAAGCAGCGCATCGCAGATGTCCGCCACCGCGATTATCCTCGCCTCGGTGCTGAGCTCCTCCGCTTTCAGCCCCCTGGGATAACCCTTTCCGTTCAGGCATTCGTGGTGCTGTACCGCAAATACCGGCGACTCGGCAAAATACTTGTTGAAGTGTACCTTGTCAAGTATCCTCTCCGTGATCTCAACGTGGCTCTGCATTATCTTCCGTTCTTCATCCGTAAGAGTGCCCTTTATTATCCTCAGGCAGTCCTTCTCCTCCTCCGTGAAAAAGGGCCGGCTGCCGCCCTCCGTGTCCCTGTATTCATATTCAAGCACCTCCGAAAGCTTCGCCCGCGTCTCCTCATCAACGAAGCCCGCTCCGTTGACTCTGTTCATAACGCTGACAGCCTCGTCTATCCGTCCGCATAATTCCTGATACCGGGCCTCGTCCATTTTGCCCTCAAGCATGGCTATCTTCGCTTCCAGCCTGTAGGTGTTCAGCCTGTCCTCCACGGCCTTCTCCCGACCGTTGAGCCGCGTCTCCTTGTTCATTACCGAAAGGGGTACCGCCACCTTGCCCACATCGTGCAGCAGCGCCCCCATTACCAGCTGCTCCTTCCTCTGTACCGAAAAGACCTCATCTTCCAGACCCTTCCCGTGCAGAGTGTTTATGTGATCCGCTATCATCCCGCTGTACTTCGCCACGTTCCTCGTGTGGGATACGTTGTAGGGCGTCCGTTCATCTATGGCAGCTGTCATGGCCTCTGTAAAGGACCACATCTGTTCCTTGATCTCCTCCTGATACCGGTAATTCGCTATAAGCTCCCGCAGGTATTTTTCCAGGATGAAGTAAAGTACCATCAGCAGCAGCGCAAAGTACATATAAGCCAGGCTCAGGTATATCCCGTGCCCCGAAAGTATCCTTCCCGCGACCGTGTAGACCGCCGCCGCCGCAACGGATACGGGCAGCGTGATGAACAGTACCCTCCTGCGCAGCAGCACAAAGAGCAGAACTATCAGCAGGCTTATGACCGCCGCAGCCTGATAGGGCGTCGCCGAGACCAGCGTCTTTTCGGACATATATGCCTGTAGGATGTTGGCGTGGATCTCCACACCGTACATCATGCTCCCCCTGTCCGATGCTGCCTGATATGAGTCCTGAAACCCCGGAGCATAAGCCCCCACCAGTACGATGGCGTCCCTGAAAGCCGAGGCCGGTATCTTCCCCGATAACACCGCATCCAGAGAAACTACCGAGTATTCCCCCGCCTCCCCCGAATACAGGAACTGGAACTGCCCCTCCCGGTTCACGTTGGGGGCCACTATCTTCTCACCGGTCTTGGCCTGATATATCTCGTAAATGCGGTAAGCAAAGCTCTCGTGAGTGCTGCCCGCCTTGTACCTTAATCCCTCAGGTATGATAACGCTGTTGCGGCTGTACCTCACATACCCGTCCGAGGCGATGAACTCGTTAGTAAAGCCCTTCTCCGCTGCCTCGTCAAGCTCCTCGTAGGGCATCTCGATGTCGGCAATGTGCCCCTTGTTGAAATACTTCTGCCCACTCTCGTCTGTCTCCACAGCCCCGCGGTAAACGATGTTGGTCCCGATCACCACATCTCTTCCCCTGGCCGCCTCCGCCAGAGCCCTGTCAGCCTCCTCGCTGTAATGATCGCTGAGGATAAAGTCCATACCCACCACAGCGGGAGCATTCTCCTCATCCCCGTAAAGCCTGTTCAGCAGCTCCGCCAGCTTTTCTCTCGACCACAGCGCGAAATTCCCGTATTTCGAGAGGGTCTCTTCATCCACCCCGATTATGACTATCCTGCTGCTCGGCCCGTCCAGCCGGGAGTAAAGATGATCGGTCAGAAACATATCTATTGAATAAAGGGAGTCGAAAGCCACCATAAGATAGATCAGCACGATGACTATAACATATCCCAGCTTGTAAAGATGCTTTTTCATTCTTTGATCTCTCTTTTCCCCTCGATGCTCCTAAGCCCCGATACCCTCCGATCCCTGCAAAAAACACCCCGACCGGAGCTTTCCATTTTTTGTATGATATCATATATTTATACTGTTGTCAATACCGTAACGCCATATTGGCAAGACCGTCCTTCCCGAGAGCCTCGACCCTCTCCCCGAATGCCCCTCCCGCATCCCTCCGCCCCCTCCCGCTATACAAAAGAAAAAACAAGATTTGTTCACATATAGTCAATGCTAAAAGTACCATATTCACAAATAGTTGCACAAATCGACCAGTTTATTTTGTGCAGATTTATCAAAAATGCGAATTGAATTAAAGAGTCTGTATTGGTATAATAAATAATAGGTATGTGTACCCTGACGGGCATATGCCCCCCACAGATCAACGGAAAGTGCGGTGTCGGAGAAATGAATTCCAAAAGTAAATACCCCTTCCTTCGGCACATCGACTTCCTTGCTGCCGACCTGGCAGCGCTGCTGGCTTCCTTTACGCTGGCCTTCTTCATTAAATTTGAGGGGCTCTGGCTCGTTGACGGCAACGGCTGGAGCAGCGCAGTCTGGGCAAGGCTGCTGCTGCTGTTCACCATAGCCGATGTCCTCCTCACCTTTATCCTGAACCCCTACAGCGGCATCTTCAAACGAAAATATTATATGGAGATAGTCCAGGCCCTGCGCCTTACTTTGTTTAACGCCATCTCCGTCTCCATCGTCCTCTACGTCTTCAAGATAGGCGAGGATTACTCCCGTACCGTCTATATACTTACATATGTATTCTATTTCGTCCTTTCCCTCACCCTGAAATATATCTGGAAAAAGCTCATAACCTCCGGCATCATAAAGGCGGGCTACAGCAAGAATATCTCCCTGTTCATCGCCGCCTCCGAGGATACTGCCGACAGCGTCCTCGCCTCTGTCTCCGCAGGGGATTACGACCCCTACGATATAAAAGGTATGTACCTGGCCGGCAGCACCAGAGAGGAGTATAACGGCATAAAGCTCTTCGGCCCCGGCTTTGCCGACTACGTCGTGGAAAACAATATCAGCGATGTTTTCATAAGCCTCCCCCCTCAGATGATCGAAGGCGAGTGCTATAAAAAGCTGATCGACAACGGCATCAACGTCCACATCTGGATCGAGCCCGTGATCGGTATGCAGACCGAGCATCAGTTCGTCAGCGAGCTGGGCATCAGCAAAGCCCTGAGCATCACCGCCTTCTCCTTCCGCCCGGGGCAGATCCTCTACCTCGGCGTGAAAAGAGTGCTTGACCTGATCTTCGGCCTCCTGGGTCTGGTGTTTATGATACCCATAACCCTGTTCATAAAGCTGGCCTACCTTATCTCCGGCGACAGAGCGAAGATCTTCTATACCCAGAAGCGAGTCGGCAAGAACGGCAAGACCATACGGATACTGAAATACCGTACTATGGTGGCTGATGCCGACGCTCAGCTGGAAAAGCTCCTTGAAGACGAAGACCTCCGCCGTGAGTGGGAGGCTAATCAGAAGCTCAGAAACGACCCCCGTATCACTAAAGTGGGGCGTATCCTGCGAAAGACCTCCTTAGACGAGCTCCCCCAAGTGGTCAACCTGATCAAGGGGGATATGAGCCTCGTAGGCCCCCGCCCCCTCATCGAGGGCGAGCTGGAGGATCACGAGGGCCTGAAGCTCTACCAGCGTATAAAGCCGGGCATAACCGGATGGTGGGCCTGCAACGGCAGATCCAACATCGAGTACCGCGAGCGCCTTGAGCTTGAATACTACTACATAAAGAACTTTTCAATGTATCTGGATGTGCTCTGCATTTTCAGAACGGTGCTCGCCGTGCTGAAAAAGGACGGGGCCGAGTGACCGGGGCAGCCTGTGCCGGTCATACAGAATACCGCGAGGTGAAACGAATGAAGCTGCTTCAGATAACCAATTATATCTACCCCCACATCGGCGGCATCGAGCAGGTGGCTAGGGATATCGCCGACTCCCTCACGGGCAGAGAGGATATCATTCAGAAGATCATCTGCTTCAATGAGGATGCCTCTGACGGCGAATACGTCTGCCGCCGCCGCGAAACGGTCTGCGATATGGTGGACGGCGTCGAGGTAGTGCGCTGCGGCTGCGTGACGAAAAAAGCCTCACAGTCCATCTCCCTCACCTTCCGCCGAGAGCTGAAAAAGCTGATGGAGAGCTTCGCCCCCGATGTGGTCATTTTCCACTACCCCAACCCTTTCCAGGCAAGCTTCCTGCTGCCTCTGCTGAACCCCGGCACCAAGCTCATCCTCTACTGGCACCTGGATATAACCAAACAGAAATACCTGGGCAAGCTGTTCCATAAGCAGAACCTCCGGCTCTGCACAAGAGCGGATAAGATCGTCGCCACCAGCCCCAATTATATCGACGGCAGTCCCTATCTCTCCCGTTTCAGAGAGAAATGCACCGTCATCCCCAACTGCATCTCAACGGAACGCCTTACCGTCACACCGAGGATATCCGCACTCGCCGAGCATATAAGGGATAAATTCAAGGGCAAGACCGTTGTCTTTGCCGTGGGCAGGCACGTTGAGTATAAGGGGATGAAATATCTGGTCAGAGCTTCAAAAGACCTGGATGATCGCTTTGAGATACTCATAGGCGGCAAAGGCCCCCTCACCGGAGAGCTCTTCGCCGAGAAAAAGGGCTGTGACCGTGTCCATATGCTGGGCAGGATAAGCGATGAGCTGCTTATCGCCTGCCTTATCGCCTGCGATATCTTTGCCTTCCCCTCCATCACCAAGAACGAGGCCTTCGGCATAGCTCTGGCAGAGGGAATGTATTTCGGCAAGCCCGCCGTGACCTTCACAATCCCCGGCAGCGGTGTGAACTTCGTGAGCCTCGGCGGCATAACGGGCATCGAGTGCCCGAACCGCAGCAGCAAGGCCTTCGCAGAAGCCCTCACCGCCCTCGCCTCCGACAGCGCCCTCCGCGAAAAATACGGCACCGCCGCAAGACAGCGGGTGCTTGACAATTTTATGTTTGAAGCCTTCAGGGAGAATATCCTCCGGCTGGTTGATGAACAGTAAAAGGTAGTTGATCTGTATTGGAGCTTAATCACAGACCCATAAAAGTGCTGCACTATATCAAGCATCTCGAAACAGGCGGCGGAGAGATGCTCGTTTATAACATCTATCAGCACATTGACAGAGATAAAGTGCAGTTTGATTTTGCAGTCAATACTGCCGAAAGGGAATACCTCGACGAGAAGATAGAAAGCCTGGGAGGCCGTATTTTCCCTCTGGCAAAACGTGAGCCCCGTCTGTTCCCGCTTAAACTGATAAAAACCACCCTCGGGCTGAAAAAGCTGCTGAAACAGAACCGTTATGATATCGTCCATATCCACTGCTCCAACGGGCAAGGTCTGTATTATTCCAATGCAGCAAGAGAATGCGGCGTCAAGAACGTCATCGTACATATCCACGGCCGCAATATTGCAGGGAATAACCTCCGGCTCAAGAATGCGGTGCACCGTTATCTTTGCAGGAGATATATGAAAGCACCCACAGAATATCTGGCCTGCTCTGTTGACGCGGCAGAATGGATCTATGACAGAGAGATCATAAACGGAAAGCATTTTGAAGTGATAAAAAACGGCATAGCCTCCGAAAGATTCAGGTTTTCAGACAGTATCCGTGAAAAGGTATTGTCAAAGCTGGGCCTCAGCGGTATGAAGACCCTGATCACGGTAGGCCGCTGCGATGTCCAGAAGAATCAGCGCTTCATTCTTGAAATACTTGAAAAGCTTTTATCAAAGGATGACAGCTACAGGTTGATACTTGTGGGAAAAGGTCCCCTTGAGAACGAGCTGAGATCGACCGCAAAGCAAAAGGGGATATACGATAAAACAGTGTTTGTCAGGCAGACCCGTTATCCCGAATACTATTTGAATGCCGGCGACTGTTTCCTGCTGCCTTCGTTGGGGGAGGGCTTCGGCATCGCTGCCATCGAAGCCCAGGCAAACGGGCTGAATACGGTCATATCCGATATGGTCCCCGATGAGGTCATGATCTCACCGCTCATTATCAAGCTCCCTCTCAGTGCTGGAGCAGAGTACTGGGCCGAAAGGATCAGGGCTATGGATCTTGATACCGCCCCGCGCAGCGGGATGAATAAATGTATAGAAGAATCAGGCTTTGAAATACAGCAGACAGCCGATAAGCTGCAAAGCATCTATATGAGGCTTGTTTCAAAAAGGAGCAGTAAATGAACACCTACGGCGTAATAATGGCAGGCGGGAGCGGTACGCGCTTCTGGCCGCTTTCAAGAGGGAATACCCCCAAACAGCTGCTGAACCTTACCGGCAAGGATCTTATGATCAACGAGGCTGTGGACAGGCTTTCCTATATCGTTGACAACGAGGATATCTTCATCGTTACCAATTCGGCGCAGCAGAGGGCCATAGCCGGCGCCACCAGAGGCAGCGTCAGGGGAGACCATATCCTCACCGAGCCCGTTGCCCGTAACACCGCCGCCTGTATAGGCTATGCCGCGATGGAGATAGTGAAGAAATATTCCGACGGAGTTATGGTCATAACCCCCGCCGACCACTTCATCAAGGATACCGCCTCCTTCACCAGGATACTTAACAAGGCGGTGCGTATCGCCGAGACCGAGGATAAGCTCATGACCATCGGCATCACCCCCGCCTATGCCGCCACCGGCTTCGGCTATATAAGATCCGGCGATGAGACCCCCGGCGGCGCGAGAACAGTCAGGGAGTTCAAGGAAAAGCCTGACCGCGATACCGCCCAGGTCTATCTGGGTTCCGGGGAGTATCTCTGGAACAGCGGGCTTTTCATCTGGAAGGCCAGCACCATCCTCGAAAGATTTAAACGCTTTATCCCCGATATCTATTCCGAGCTTGAACGCATCGGCGAAGCTATGGGAACGGACAGCGAAAGGGAAGTCATAGAAACGGTCTATAAGGAGATCCGCAGCATCTCGGTGGATTACGGAGTAATGGAGCCCTCCGCAGCAGCAGGGGACGTCCTGGTCATCCCCGCCGAGATCGGCTGGAACGACGTCGGCAGCTGGGATATGCTGGAGATCCTCCAGGGCAGCGACGAAAAGGGCAACGTCAAGGTCGGCGACGTCGTTGCAGTAAACACCGAGGATTCCGTCCTGTTCTCCTCAAAGAAGCTGGTAGCCGCCGTGGACGTCCGCGGCCTTGTAGTGGTTGAGACCCCCGACGCCATAATGGTCTGCCCCAAGGATAAGGTGCAGGATGTTAAGCTGATAGTCGAGGAGCTGGCCCGAAGAAAAAGATCCGATATCCTCTGAAACAGGAGATGCATAAATGGACAGTAAAAAACCCCTTACCGTAACAGCGGTGATAACCACGCATGACCGAGTCGGGCTGCTGAAACGGGCAGTTGAAAGCGTGCTTTCCCAGGACTACGAAGCCCTTGACCTGCTTGTGGTGGATGATGCTTCATCAGACGGCACGCAGCGCTATATGACCCGCCTTGCAGCTGAAAACGGCAGAGTAACATATCTAAGGATACCCCCCGAGGAAACTAAGGGGTCAAATCACGCCCGGAATGCAGGCATCCGCGCTGCCAAAGGCGAGCTGGTGGCTTTCCTCGACGACGACGATGTATGGCTGCCCGGCAAGATAACTGCGCAGGTCGCCTTCTTTGAACGCCACCCCTCCGCCGGTGCAGTATCCTGCGATTGGTACGAGGTCTATTGCTTCGGCAAAAAGCAGTACAGATACAAGCGCAATTTCAGCTTCAGCCGGGGCAGGAACGAGTTCTTTATCACAACATATATGGGCGTGACCAGCGGTATGCTGGTGCGGAAGGAAATACTTGAAAGCATCGGCGGCTTTGACGAACAGCTTCCCGCCAAGCAGGAGTACGAGCTGTCCTGCCGGATAGCTATGGCCTGCAGCATAGGGTTCCTGCGCCGGCCGCTGTTTGAATACTATCATTACGATACCGGGGCCTGCATCTCAAGCAGCGCCGGGAAACATATCGCCGCCCGGGAGCATATCGAAAACAAGTATGCCGAAAGGCTCGCACAGTTCACTCCCGAACAGAAAAAACGCTTCGATGCCTTTATGACCAAGGATCTCGCCTACCGCCGTCTGATGAGCGGCGACAGGAAAAGCTACCGCCAGACAGTCAGACCCGTCCTCGGCAGCTTCGGGATAAAGGAAAAGGCAGTCTGGCTCCTGTCCTTCGTAATGGGATACAGCACCCTGATCAGGGGCAAAGCCGCGCTCAAAGCGTTCAGAGAAAAATACGGAGGTCAATGATGCACAACGGTGAAATTCTTGTATCGGCAGTGATCCCGGTATATAATGCGGAAAAATACCTTGCCGAGTGCGTAGACAGCGTCCTGTCACAGACCTGGGGCAATATACAGGTCATACTCGTAGACGACGGCTCGCCGGATAACTGCGGGATGATCTGCGATGAATATGCTGAAAAAGACAGCCGCGTTACGGTCATACATCAGCCAAACGGCGGCGCTTCCGCAGCACGGAATGCGGGGATCAGAGCCGCCGAGGGCAAGTATGTCCTCTTCCTCGACAGCGACGACCGTATCACTCCCGATGCAGTCGAAAAGCTCACAGCCTTTGCCGAAAAGGAATGCACCGATATCGTCCTCTTCGACGCAGAGATCTTTAACGACGGCTTTGAGGGGAAAAGCTTCCGCAGCAGCTATGCCAGAAAACACACTTACCCCACGGCCCCGGGTCACGTTATGCTCAGGCAGATGATCGAGCAGGATGAATACTTTGCCAGCATACCCCTTATGTTTTTTGATACGGCTTTTTTCAGAGAAAACAGCCTGTCGTTCTATAATGGCATTATGCATGAGGACGAGCTATTTGTACCTGTTGCAATGGTAAAAGCAGAGCGTGCAGGTCATATAAACGAAAAGCTCTATATCAGGCGGATGAGAAACGGTTCCGTGATGGCCTCCAGAGAGAGCATCAAAGGCTTCAACGGTATGTATGTCTGCATGAGAGAACTCCTGAAAGCAGTCAGAGAGTATCCCTCCGGCAGCCCCGAAGGCGAGGCCCTTCTCCTCCGCACGGCTGAGGCCGCCAATCAGGCCGTGATCAGGTATGCCGATCTTCCGGCTGAGGACAGAAAAAAAGCCGCGGAAAGATTTGACCGCCTTTGCAGATGCATAAGATATTCAGATCATTTCGGCAGCACCAAGCTCAGATTAAAGCTCGCCGGGATGCCCCTGTATTTCTGCTATAAAGCAGTCAAAAATCTTTTGCAGAACAGATGCAGCAGAAAATAACGGTGAAAAGCTTCAATGCCGGGAGGAACGGGAAGGAGAAAGCTATGGTATCGGTCATAATACCTGTTTACAACGTGGAGAAATACCTGCGGGAGTGTCTTGACAGCGTGCTTGCTCAGACCTGTACCGATCTGGAGATAATACTCGTTGACGACGGCTCAACTGATCGGAGCGGGAGCATCTGCGATGAATATGCCTCCGCTGACGAACGCTTCCGTGTCATACACAAGCCTAACGGCGGGCAGGCGGAGGCAAGGAATACCGGCCTTGATAAAGCCCGGGGAGAATATGTGTATTTTATCGACAGCGATGACTATATCTGCCCCGAAACCATTATGTCGGCATTGGAATGTGCCGAAAGGGAAAATGCCGATATAGTATATTTCGATGCAGAAACGGTCTACGAGGATTTTGTTGACAGCGATTACACAGAGGTGCTGAAAAAGCAGCATTGCTACCGCCCGGCAAAGGGTGCCCGCATTTATGCAGCCCATTGCAGATACGGTGAAGCCTTTTCCTGTTTATGCTTAAACCTTTTCAGGCGGGAGATCATTGAGAAGAACAACATTCGCTTTGTCAAGCTCCCGCTGTGTGAGGACGAGCTGTTCACACCGATCGTGTATCTGAATGCTCAGAAGGCAGTGCAGCTTAAAAAGACTCTGTATTACAGAAGGCTCCGGGCGGGATCGGTAATGTCCGGGAAGGATACGCCGGAGCGCGCCGCAAGCCTTGCTGCCTGTATCTCGGGATATATCGCAGAGCTCGGTAAATACAGCCCGGGCAGTGATGAGCGCAGGCTCCTTCTGATGCGTATAAATTCAAATATCAATACCATGACATACACCTATGCCCGGCTTGACCGCCAGGGCAGGAAGCGCACTCTTCCCATGCTCAAGGCTGTGTCCGAAGCGGTGTCTGACATACACTGCCGGCCGGAGCGCAGCACTAAGCTCAGGCTTGACCATCCCAGGCTGTATTATATCGCCAGAACGGCATACCAGCCCTTCAAAAAGCTGCGCCAAAAACTCCGATGAAATGAGGTGAGTTCCCGGCCATGGTCTCAGTGATCATCCCCATCTACAACGTAGAAAAATACCTGTGCCAGTGCGTTGACAGCGTGCTGGCTCAGACCTTTGCCGACCTGGAGATCATCCTGGTGGATGACGGCTCGCCCGACAGGTGCGGCGCCATCTGCGATGAGTATGCAAAAAAGGACAGCCGCGTAAGGGTCATACACAAGCAGAACGGTGGCCTCTCCGATGCCAGAAATGCCGGAACGGAGGCCGCCCGGGGCGATTATATCTATTACCTTGACAGCGATGACTTTATCAGGCAGGATGCGATAGAGAAAATGGTCGCACGCATTGAGGAAGAGAATGCCGACCTGGTCTATTTCAATGCCGAGACCCTCTTTGAAGATTTTGAAGACCCCGATTATCGTGAATGCTTTATCAGAAAGCACAGCTACCGCACCGACAGGGGCGCGACAGTCCTCGGCGCACATCTGAAAAACCGCGAGTACTATTCCTGCGCCTATCTCTACCTTATGAGAAAAGGCTTCCTCGATAAGACCGGGCTCAGGTTCTTAAAGGGTATTATCCACGAGGACGAGCTGTTCACCGTGACCCTTTTCATCAGGGCGGAGAGAGCAGCTTACCTGAATGAGGCGCTCTATATCAGAAGGCTGAGAGCAGGCTCCATTATGTCCGGGATGCTGTCGGCCAGAAGCATCGGGGGACTCTATGCCTGCATCAACGGCTATATCCGTGATCTCCGGTATTTTCCTGCCGGGACCCCTGCAAGAAAAGTGCTTTTGTATAATATCAGGGAAAAGCTGGCCGGAGTGCTTGACAGATTTTTGCTGTTGGATAAACAGCAGCAAAAGCTGGCATATCCCACCGTCAGGAAAACGGCGAGGCTCGCCGCTGAGGTCGGATACTGCGGCAGCAACAAGCTCCGGATGAAATATAAGCTCCTGCCTGTTTACATCCCCTACGGGATGCGGATACGTCCGGTAAAGAACAGGCTGGTCGATGCCGTGAGGCGAGGTGAATCTGCAAACAAAAAATGAATGATCATTCTTTAAAGAAAAAGCTGTTTTCCGGTTTCTTCTGGAAATTTGCAGAGCGTATATTTGCACAGGGCATCTCCTTTGCCGTTTCTGTCGTTCTGAGCAGACTGCTGCTCCCGGAGGAGTTCGGCATCGTTGCCCTTGTGATGATCTTTATAAACATCGCAAATGTATTTGTGGTCAGCGGCATAAGCACAGCTCTTGTCCAGAACAAGGACGCTGACAATATTGATTTCTCCACCAATTTCTATTGCAGCCTGACCGTTTCTCTGGCGGTCTATGCCATACTGTTCGCGGCTGCTCCCTATATCGCCCGGTTCTACGATATGCCGGACCTCACATTGGTGATAAGGATCTTTACTCTGCGAATACCGCTGAGTACCTTCAATGCCATCCAGCACGCCTATGTGGAACGCCATATGCAGTTTCGGAAGTTCTTCTTTTCGACCCTTTTCGGAACGGTCTTCTCCGGCATCGTCGGGATAGTGATGGCTTTGTACGGGTTCGGCGTGTGGGCATTGATAGCCCAGTATTTCACGAATACCATCGTCGATACCATCGTGCTGTTCTTCACCGTCCCCTGGAAACCGAGGCTGCAGTTCTCAGCCGCCTCTGCCAAAAGAATGATGGGCTTCGGGTGGAAGGTGCTCGCAGCCGATCTGTCGGGAACGGTTTTTGACCAGCTCCGTTCGCTGCTGGTAGGAAAGGTATATACCACCGCCGATCTTGCCTTCTACAATAAAGGAAAGAACCTCCCCGATCTTATTGCCAACAATGTGAAGTCAACGGTAATGACCGTGCTCTTCCCGGCAATATCAAACATAAACGACGACCGTCAGCGGGTAAAGGAATTGACAAGGCGCTCCCTGAGTGTAATGGCTTATGTGCTGTTCCCGGCCCTTTTCGGAATGGCTGCCGCCGCAAGACCTCTCATTACTGTGCTGTTTACCGAGGTCTGGGAGGAAAGCGTTCCCTTTGTTCAGCTGCTGTCTGTTTCGGCAGCCCTGGGCTTGCTGGGCAGCATCAGCCTCCAGACAATGAAAGCCCTTGGGCGAAGCGATATCCTCTTGCTGCTGGAGTTCATAAAGAAGCCCGTCTATCTGATCCTTCTGATCGTGGGCATAAAGATAAGCGTACTGGCCGTGGCTGTCACTATGCTTGTCTATACGGTCTACGGCGGGCTGGTGAATGCCTATCAGCTCAAAAAGCTCATAGGCTACACCTATTCCGAGCAGCTGAAGGACCTGCTCTCACCGATGCTGTTCACAGCCCTTATGTGCGGTGTGATTATCCTGATATCCCTGCTCCCGATCCCCGATCTGCCTATGCTGATAATGCAGGTCGTACTGGGCGCTGCTGTTTATGTGGGCATCTCGTATATCACTAAGGATGTCAACTTTACCGCACTCTGCCGTGTGGTCAAGGAGAAGCGCTCCAAAAACGGTCCACAGGAGGATTTGTAATGGACAATATGATTTTTAAGATCCTTGGCTCCGTGAAAGACCGAAGCTTTTTGCGTAAGGTGAACGAGCACAGCTTCAATCTCCACTCTGTAAAGTCTCAGAGCGCTTTGCTGTCGGTGGGGCAGAGTGCTGAGTATCAGAAGCTTTATGATAAATACCGTTCCGTGCTGGAAAGAGATATCCCTGTCAGCTATCCCCGGAGCCCCTCCGACCGTGTCTGGACCTGCTGGCTCCAGGGAGAGGAGAATGCTCCTCCCCTCATAAAGGCCTGCATAGCCTCAATGAGAAGGTATCTGCCGGATAAGGAGATAACCGTCATAACCGATGATAATGCTGACAGCTATATCAAGATACCCGGATTCATAAAGGAAAAGAGGAAAAAGGGGATCATCCCCCCTGCGCACTATTCCGACTTTATCAGGTGCGCTCTGCTTTGTAAATACGGCGGCCTCTGGATGGATTCCACCGTCCTTGTGACTTCTCCGGAGCTGCCCCGGTTCATTTTTACACAGCCGCTTTTCGTGTTCAAGAAGGTGGATCTCTCCCGCTCCCCCGATGCGCCTGTGTTTGCTTCAAACTGGCTCATCGGGGCCTGCAGCCACGATCCTGTTCTTGAAACCACACTTCGGCTGCTGCTGTCATACTGGAAGAATGAAGAGAGGCTCACTCATTATTACGTTTTCCATCTCTTCTTTGCAATGGCTGCAAGAAAGTATCCGGATAACTGGGCGAAGGTCCCCACCTTCAACAACTGCAGCCCACACACCCTTATGTTCGAGCTGGAGCAGCCTTTTTCACAGCAGCGCTGGGAGCAGCTGCTCAGGATCTCCGATATACATAAGCTGAACAGGCATCTGCAGCCGGATGAGAGCCTTGACAGCTTCTATCGGCATATCCTCCGGCTGTACGGTCAGGAGAATAATGTTCGGGAGGATCAGCAATGACAGCTCTGTTGAAAAAAGCAAAGGATAAGCTTCGCTGCTGCAGATCCCGGCTGGGTATAAAAAAGCGGCAGCTCTTTATGCGGTGCTGCAGGATCTTTCCCGTGGATAAAAACAAGGCCGTGTTTATGAGCTATCAGGGGAAGTTCTATAACGACAACCCCAGGGCGGTATTTGAAGAGCTGGTCAGGCAGCGCCCGGATATGAAATGCGTATGGCTCATATCCGATGAAAACGCAGGGATAAAGCACGCCAGGACCGTTCTGCCCTATACCTATGAGGCCTGGTATCATCTGGCCACCGCCGGGCTGTGGGTGGATAATATGCGCAAGGAGAAATGGCTGCCGAAGCGCAGAAAACAGTATTACGTCCAGACCTGGCACGGGAGCATCGCGCTGAAAAAAGTGGAAAAGGATACTGAGGATACCCTGAGCCCGGAGTATATCGCTTCGGCAAAGCACGATTCTGAAATGGCTGACCTCTTTATCGCCGGCAACAGATGGCGTGCCGAGAATTTCAGGAATGCTTTCTGGTATAATGGCAGGATACTGCTCCTAGGTCTCCCGAAATCGGATATCTTTTATAAAGATCCGGCACCATATCACCGGAAGGTCTGCAGATTCTTCGGAGCGGAGGAGGACACCCGGTTCTGTGTCTACCTCCCCACCTTCCGGAAAGACGGGTCGGTAGACTGCTATGATATCGACTACCGGCGGCTGCATAAAGCCCTGGTTGAAAAGTGGGGCGGCAGCTGGAGGATCCTGGTAAGGCTCCACCCGAACATCAAGAACAGGTCGGATGAGCTGAGCTATGACAGTACCGTCCTCAATGCGACCTCGTATAAGGAAACGAATGAGCTTACAGCTGCTTCCGAACTGCTGATAACCGATTATTCCAGCTGTATGTTCGACGGGCTCGAGGCAGGCAAACGGGTGCTGATCTATGCATCGGATGTTGCTGAGTATATGAATGAACGGGATCTCTATTTCAAGCTGGAGGAGCTGCCGTTCCCCGTTGCTGAAAACAACGACGGGCTCATCGGCAATGTTCTGGGCTTCGATGATGAGGCGTATGAAAGGAATACGGCTGAGTTCAAAGAGCAGCTGGGCTTCTGCAACGGCCCTGACAGCTCGGAGAAGGTCGTAAGCTACATATTGAATGAGTTGAACGGAGGTAATGAACATTGATCATTGGATATACGGCAGGAGTATTCGACCTGTTTCATATCGGGCATCTCAATCTGCTGAGGAATGCCAGAGGGATGTGTGATAAGCTGATCGTCGGGGTCACCACCGATGACCTTGTGCTCTATAAGGGAAAAAGGCCGCTGATACCCTTTGAGGACAGGATCGAGATAGTAAGAGCCTGCAAATTCGTTGACGCGGCTATACCCCAGTATGATATGGATAAGCTCAAGGTCTGCAAGAAAATAGGGGCGCAGGTGATGTTTGTCGGCGATGACTGGTATGCCTCCGAGAAATGGGAGCAGTACGAAAAGGAATTCAAGGAGAACAATATCCGCGTGGTGTACTTCCCCTACACCAAGGGAGTATCCTCCACCAAGATCGCTCAGCTGCTGAACAGCAGCCGCGGCTGGAGCACGGATGCAGCCCTCAACCTCCTGCGAGAGAATGACATCGCCAAGGGCGGGTCGGAGGACTGACCGGCAGGAGCTTTGGATGATAAGAAACAAAACCGGCTTTGCAGGTGCGAAGCCGGTTCTTTCTTTCTCTGAGGCCCTGTCAGCTTATGGGCTTGCAGGAGAGACGCGTGGAATTAGCACTATCCTGCAAATCGGAGCTAAGGGAGATCGCAGTGAAGGCGCCGGATTTTGCCCCGGAGTATACGGTGCCTCCGAAGGCGAACAGCCGGGGATCGTTCTGCTTGAAGGTCACATAGCTGCCGGCATCTGCCGGGGTATAGAGATCGTCGTTCTGGGGATCTCTTGCCACAACTGCGAAACGCAGAGAGCCGGTCTCGGCGGTGTATTCTGAGGAGCGGTATGACCAGGGGCTGTTATGCCAGCCCAGATGAGCCGCTAAGACGTAAAGATCGCCGTTCTGTTCCTTGCAGATGTAGTTGGTTACCTGTATCCCGGTCTTATGGGATATGACCTCATAGCTGCCATTGAGATGCAGGCATTGGTTTTCCGTTCTGGCACGGTCGGACGGGATAGTCACAGCCCCTTTGGCAAGAAAATTGTCTGGGGTGCAATAATAGTTGCCCAGCTCAAGGGGCATCTGCAGAGAGGCTCTGATCAGGTAGCCGCAGTAGTGCTTCGCAACCGTGGAGGGATCCTGATCGTACTGACAGATGCCCTTGGGGTACATTCCGTAGCCGGAGAAGCTCATGGTGTCGATACGTGAGCTGTTGTCCGGCACGGGGCCGACGTCGATATAGCCTCTGCCGGTGAAATTGTAGCTGTCTGTATATGAGCCGTCGGCTGTGCCGGAGGTGAGCTTAACGAGCATCCTGTCGTTGGCGAATATGATGCCCAGGTTGATATCGTACTGGGCACCCCACCAGTTCTCCATGCCGAACACCTTGACTCCATCGGTCTGAGAGGACGTGCTGCCCCAGAAAAGGCCCTTTGTGTTCATCGAGCCAGTGGAGATGCTGCTCACGGAAGAGACCGATGTATAGCCGAAGCCGTAGGTCTGCTGAGTGTTCAGCGACTTTCCCAGCAAAACCAGCAGGGCATTGATCAGGAGCCTGTCACAGAGCTGAGATATGCTCCATTCCGGGGTCTGGCCGGTATCGTTCACCGCAGCGCGGCTCACAAGGGCAGACGCAGATACCTTAGCGGCTCCGTTGGCTTCAGTCAGGCTGATACCGGAGAGGCTGCGGAGCTTATTTATGCCGGAAGCATTGTATATAGCTGTGTAGAAATGCGGTGTGATCTGATCGGCTGCGTTGATATTGCACCAGCACTTGAAATCCCTGTCGGCCTGCTGATCGGAGCAGTAGAAATAGCCCTCGCCCTCCGCTTCACCCGGCAGGAACTTGTACCAGATCAGCGGCCACTCCATCATCGCGTTGCCGTCGAATGAGGAGTTGGCAACATCGGAGGGGGTGCCGTCGGCTTTCTTGGTGTAGTCGTTGGGGTCGAGGTAGTAGGCCACGGTGCCGTCGCTTTTGAGCATACAGGGCTTGGGCATAAAGAAAGCATCCTCCCAGCTGCCGTATGAAAAAGCAGAGGCGCCCATGGCAGCGGGAGTCATTCCCGCCGCATCGGCAAGATAGGTCACAGCCTGAGCCGGATCCGAGACTGTGGGGTCTACGTGCCAGCCGTAGATCACGGGGCGGCTGAACCGGCTGCCTAAAAGCTTTGTTACCGTATCCCTGACGGGCAGACCGGCACTTGCTTTGATGATCCCGATACCGTCAAGCATCCTGATCATCTCCGCCGTCTTCGTCGTCATCGTCCTCGGGAGCGGGGAGCTTGTCGCCGGAGCTCCAGTCCGTCCAGAGCAGATCGGTGTCGAGGAGATAGATCTTGCCCTCCGAGGGGACTATCGCCACCGAGCCCACCGTGAGGACCCTGCCCTCCACGGCAGTATAGTAGGGCACATCTTCGCTTGAAGCGGCGATGAGCTCTGCTTTGACGTTGGGCGTCCCCTCCGAGACGGTGATAAGTTCTTCCTTGTAAATTGAGTAATCCATCGTTATGCCTCCTTTTGTTTTTTACCGGTCAGGTGAGAGAGTACCAAACCGGGTTTTAATCCCCCTTCACCTACAGCGAAAAAAGGCCGAATGTTGCACGCGAACGTGCAACATTCGGCAAATTTTTTTTGCGTCCGGGAACAATTTCGGCGTATGGCACAGAAACAGGGACGGATTTTTGTGCGTATTGCGAATAAAAAGCGGGAGGCCTCGTTCCGGTCTCCCGCCCTTGTTGTTATCTGTAATTTCCGTTTTTCTGTTTGAAGGCCAGCTTATCGGCGTACATCGCCTTATCGGCACGCTTGAACACCAGCTCGAGGGTGTTATCGTCGGAGGCATATTCAGCCATACCGGAGGCCGCGGAATAGCGCAGCCACGGGTCTGTATCCGTAGCGGAGCGGGCATCCTCAAAGGACTTGCGGAGCTGCTCGAAGTGGTTCAGCCTGTCCTTGTAATCGTCGCCCCGGACGATGACCACGAACTCGTCGCCGCCGATCCTGTAAACGGGGGAGTGCTTGAACACCTCGCAGATGATATGGCAGCAGCCCTTGATATAGAGGTCGCCGGCATTGTGGCCGTAGTTATCGTTGATCTTTTTCAGCTCGTTGATATCCACCATAACGATGGCCAGTTGGGTATCGCCCCCGGCGATCTCCTTTTTCAGCTCCTCGACCTTACGGCTGTAGGCGGCCTTATTGCCCACGCTGGTGAGGGAATCCTTATAGGCCTCCTTGCTTATCTGGCCGATGAGCTTATCCTTATCGCGGGCATCGTTCTCGGCTTTTTCCTTATCCTTCTGCATAGTAGAGAGGTCGTTTAAGTAGTCGATGATATTGCGCTGCATTGTCTGGATAACGGAATAGATATCCTGTATCTCGTCATTTGTTCTGATATCCAGGTCGATGACACCTGCATCCTCATAGGACTTGTTCTCGGAGGGGGTGAACCGCTTCATTTCATCGGTTATGCGGTTGAGGGGAGTTATAACGAACCTTCTGGTATAGAGCATTGCTGCCAGCAGTACCACCAGTGTTACGCCTACAGCCCCGAAGAGGATGTATCTGAGGTTGGCGCCCCGTTCGCTCATTATATCTTCCATCTCGATATCGCAGCCAACGTGGCAGACCAGCTTGCCCTCGGCATTATAGACGGGTGCATAGGCCGAGCAGAGCCAGCCCCAGTCGCCGTTATTTATGACGGGCTCGATGGCGTTGTTCGGGTCAACTCCCTCGAACTCGGGCTCACGCTCCTCGTAGTAGCCGGTTTCGTAGATGGGGTTCTCGTCGTCGTCCACCAGGTACATATCGTGGGTATCGTTCATATCGCCCCACTTGACGATATAGAGGTACTTGATATCGGACATATTCCTAAGGTATTTTATCAGCAGGGAGCGGGTGCTGTCATACTGCTCCCAGAGGCCCTTTTCGGTAAGGTACTCCTGGATCACCGCCTCGTCCTCATCCTCCTCGGCCTGCTCACGGAGGGCCTGATATTCCTCGGCGGAGGCCACGGTGTTCAGCTCGTCAAGGAAGTCGGGATCCACGAAGGAGGCGAAGTTCCTGGCGGTATGCTTAGCCAGGTTCTTGAAGTAGTTGTCGATCTGGCTCACATTTATCCGGTAGGCGAGAAATGCGGCGCCGAAGGTAGCGGCGAAAACAGTTATGATGATGAACAAATACAGCTTGGCTCCCAGCGGGAACCTTCTTTTCTTTTCGGCAGACATTTCACACCTCCTCTGCTATTTGTCATCTATATACATTATAAACCGCATTTTTTAAAATGTCAATCAAAACAAACAAAAACATTCAACAATTATTGCGGAATTATGTCGGGGGAATGCTGCCGATGCTTATGTTTTGCTTTTTCATATTATGACTTCCTTTGTATGCAGGTGATAACCTAAGTATATCACGGGCATAGTGTAAAGTCAACATAATTTATGGGCTTTGGGCGGTGATTATTGACAAATCTTTGATAATGTGATATAATACCAAAAGAGAACGGAGGTGTTCTGCTGTGACCTATTACGAAGTGACCGATGCCGACCGCGAGCTTATCAGGCTGGCTGTTGAGGTAATGGAAAAGAACTTTGACAGGGGTACCTACTACCACGTTGTGGGCTGCGCTCTGAGGTGCCGCAACGGGAAGATCTACACCGGAGTCAACTGCGACGGCATACACGGCTCCTGCGCTGAGTTTGTAACTATCGGGACTGCCTATTCGGCAGGGGAGAGGGATTTTGACACTATCGTGGCGTCCCACAAGAACACTCCCCACGGCGTACTTTCGCCCTGCGGCAATTGCAGGCAGATGATGGTGGAATACTGCCCCGACATCAAGGTGCTCTTAAACGACGATTCGGGGGAGCTCATCAAGGTCAGGGCGCGGGATCTGCTGCCGTTCTGCTGGCTGCCCCTCCCCGATGAATAAGGTCGGGATCTATACGGAATTATCACCCTTGGGTGAACAATAATGATTGGAGGAATTTCACATGGGACTGAGCATTGACAGCATCAAGGACACTATTGACAAGGTAGAGGACAAGATCCCCGACGAGGTAAAGGACAAGGCTAAGGAGCTTGCCACCAAGGAGAACCTCGAAAAGGTCAAGGATACCGTTACCGACTTCATCAGCGACAAGTTCGGCAAGAAGGACGATGACAAGAAGGAAGAGGAAAAGAAGGACTGAGGCTCTTCGCTCATTGAAGAACGAACAATGCAGGTATCGCCATGGGGTGACACCTGCATTTTTTGTGGGGCCGCAGAAAAAAAGGGCCCCCGCACGGCGCGGAGGCTCTCTCTGTCATTCTGTTACGAAGCGGATACGTTGTGCTTAACTCTGTCGCCGACCTCGGCACGCTTCGCGTTGTTGAAACGGTCAACAGTTCCTACCAGATAACCGGTGATGCGGCGGATCCTCTGGAAAGGAACATCGGCAAAGTGATAGTCAACATCTACATACTCGCCGTCGATCGAAAGATCAATAGCTTCAACCGTCTTTCCGGGATAAAGCTCGTTTGCCCTTGCAATGTAAGCATCTATCTCGGCCTGAGAGAGCTTGCCGTTCTTAACATTTACGTTTACCATTTTACATTACCTCTTTCTTGTTATGATTTCTATATCTGCACCCGAACCCCATCCGGATGCTTAATCCCAAACAGTGTAGTTCAGTATAACAGTCTATGTTTGTTGCTGTACAAACAATTATAACACAATATGTTGTGTTTGTCAATGGTAAAACGTACAAAAATCCCCCCTACACTTTGTGTGTTTTGCTGCGGGGGAGGATGCCTTAGTGCATAGCCGCCGGGGGAGCCCCTTTTGAAAAAGGGTCTTCCCCCGGACCCCTTTCCTAAAACTTTTAATTCTTTTTGGCGAGGGCATATCTCCCTAACCTCAATGCACATACGCCGGGGTTTTTGCTCTCCCCCGTGAAATGGATATGCCCTCGCCAAAAAGCGTCAGAAGTCTTTGGGAGGGGGTTTGGGGGAAAGCCTTTCTTCAGAAAGGGTTCCCCCAATAGCTATGCACCGAGGCATCCTCCCCCAAGAGCGAAAAAAATAAAGCGCCGGGGCGCTTTACTCTCGTATGTCGGGGACATATTCCTCGTTGACTATGACGAAATCCAGGACGCGGCTGTAGAACTCGGAGGGGTTCATCAGGATCTTGGATTTTATATACTCGGCCTGCTCTCTGTCGGGGGCGAAGAGGGTGAGATCCATAAGGGTGACGCCGGCGTCCTCGCAGACACATCTTACGGTGAAGCCTGCGCCCTGCTCCTTTATCTCGAACCTGGTTTCCCGCTCGGCGCGGAGCTTGGCGAAGAGCTTGAGTCCTGCGGCATAGAGCCTGTCGCGGACGCTTTTGTTAACTAAGCCTTTAAGATCCTCGGCGCCCTCCCGGCCTGCGTCGGTGAGGATGTAATACTCGGTACCCTCGCGCTCCTCGAGGCGCAGGGTGCCGTTTTTCAGCATCTGCTCGATGGCCTCGACGTAGAGGAAATACGAGATGACGCCATCACCCGTAGCGATCTCCAGCAGCTGGGCGGGAGTTACGGGGCGCTCTATCTTATTGAGGAAGTAGGCCAGGAGTATCTTGACCTCATAGACATTTATGGGATTGAACACATCGGAGGTGATGTTGAAGGAGCTGTCCAACGCTTCGCCTTCTTTCGTCAGCTCAGAAATTCGGGTAATCGAGCATATGGTTGAGCAGGGCGATATTCACCGCGGCCTCAACGCAGGGAACTGCTCTGGGGACCACGCAGGGGTCGTGCCTGCCCTTGATAGCGATAGTCTCGTTTTTGAGAGCCGAATAATCAACGGTCTCCTGGGGCTTGGCTATGGAGGGGGTGGGCTTGAAGGCCACTCTGAGGGTTATGGGCATACCGGAGGAGATACCTCCCAGGATGCCGCCGTGGTAATTTGTTCTTGTAACTACGTGACCCTGATCGTTCACATAGAACTCGTCGTTATTCTCGCTGCCCAGCATTTTAGCGGCGTTGAAGCCTGCGCCGAACTCCAGACCCTTTACTGCGGGGATGCCGAAGATCAGCTGGGCTATGGAATTCTCCAGGCCGTCAAAGATGGGGGAGCCCACGCCTGCGGGGACGTTTATGGCGATGCACTCGACAACTCCGCCCACGCTGTCCTGGCACTCTCTGGCCTTGGCGATGTCATTGATCATCATTCTGCCCTTGCGCTCGCTGATGGTGGGGAAGTCCTTGCTGCGGAGAGTTATGATATCCTCGCGGGAGGTATTTATGGGATCGAAGCTCTCGTCCTTGATCTTATGTATCTCGGCGATATGGGCGCCCACATAGATGCCGCGCCTTTCAAGTATCTGGCCTGCCACCGCACCTGCGAAGCAGAGGGGGGCTGTGAGCCTGCCGGAGAAATGGCCGCCGCCTCTGGGATCGGAGAAGCCCCTGTATCTGAGGGCACCGGTATAATCGGCGTGGCCGGGACGGGCCAGCTTTGAGAGCTTGAGGTAATCGGTGGAATGCTGGTCGGTATTGGCGATGAAGGCGCAGAGGGGTGTGCCGGTGGTCTTGCCGTTGAAATAGCCGGACATGATCTGGGGCATATCCTTTTCCCTGCGCTGAGTGGAGGTCTGATCCTTCTTGGGAGCCCTCCTGGCCATGAACTGCATCAGCTTATCCATATCAATGCTTTCCCCGGGGGGAACGTTATCTATGCACACGCCGATGGCGGGGCCATGGCTCTCTCCGAATACAGAAAAGCTTATCCTGTTGCTCCATGTAGATGACATTTATATATCCTCCGCTCTGATAGTTTCTATCTCCAGACGCCTCTGGTGCCGCTGAAATAGTCTGCGAGCATAGCCTTATGCTGCTCGCTGTATATCTCGGGCAGGCTGTCTGCGCCGAACCATTCGAGCTCATCGGTCTCGACATGGTCGCAGTAAAGGCTGCCGCCCGTAATATGTGCGATGAACGATGCGGTTATGGGCTGATTGCCGGTAGTTCTTGAAAAATAGCCGGAGTATATCCCGCAGAGGGCGTCCACGGCTATATCGAGGCCGGTCTCCTCCTTCGCCTCACGGACAGCGGTCTGCTCCAGGGTCTCGCCGTACTCCATAAGGCCGCCGGGTATGCCCCACTTGCCGCAGTCGCAGCGCTTGACCAGCAGGACTCTGCCCCGGTCGTCGCAGATGATGCTGACGGCGGCGCCGAGGATCCTCTTTCCCTCAGACACCTTTCATACCTCCTCAAAGCTGCCGCCGAGACGGCGGAACTCCTCCCAGAACCCGGGGTAGGATTTTGAGACGCACTCGGCGCCTCGGATGAGGAGCGGCTCGCGGCATCTGGTGGAGGCTATGGCCATAGCCATAGCGATACGGTGGTCGTTGAAGCTTTCGGCCTCGCCGCCCGCAAGCTCTTCCACGCCCCGGATGACCAGCATATCCTCATATTCCGTGACCCTGCCGCCGATGCCGCAAAGAGCCTTGGTCACCGCTGCCAGCCTGTCCGACTCCTTGATGCGGAGCCTGGCGGCGTTGGTGAGCCTGCTCTCGCCCTGACTGAAGCAGGCCAGCACGGAGAGTATGGGCACGAGATCGGGGATATCCGAGCAATCGAGCTCAAAGGGAGCCCGCATACCCTTTTTATTATACACTATATCTTTGCAAATTTCAAGGATTTTTTTATCGCCCTGCGCTGAATTTACATTCAGTCCATTTATTTCGAGGCTGCTGCCCAGAGAATTGGCGGTCTCAAAGAAGGCTGCCTGGGACCAATCCCCCTCCACGGTACACTCGCAGGGGGTCAGGGCGCCGGTGCCGGAAACAGCGAAGCCGTCCTCGGTCTCGGTGACGGTGCAGCCGAACCGGGCGAGGCAATCCGCGGTGATATCCACATAGGGGCGGCTTTCCAGGCGGGAGGTGAGGATTATCCTGCTCTCGCCGGGGGTGACGGACAGTGCCAGCAGCAGGCCGGTGATGAACTGGGAGCTGATATCGCCGCCGATGCGGTATTCGCCGGCACCCAGCCTGCCGGATAGGGTAAAGGGCATAGTCCCCGGGTAGTCGAACTCCGCGCCGTGGCGGGGGAGCTCTTCAAGGTAGGGGGTTATGGGTCTTTCCGGCAGCTTGCCGTGGCCGATGAAGGTGGTCTTTACCCCGAGGGCTGCGGCTATGGGGATGATAAATCTGAGGGTGGAGCCGCTTTCGCCGCAGTCGATGACGGCTTTGGCGGGGGGCTCGGTGATGCCTTTTATACGGGCGGTATCGCCCTCAACGGTTATTTCGGCGCCCAGGGCTCGCATAGCCTCGGCGGTGGCTAAGATATCCTTTGAGGGGAAGAGGTTATGTATGACCGACTCGCCCTTTGCCAGGGCTGCGGCTATGATGAGCCTGTGGGCCACGCTCTTTGAGGCGGGGACGGTGACGCTGCCGCGGAGCAGCGAGGGTGTTATCAGAATATCCATTACTGCACCTCTCCGGTCATTTCTCTGAGGACGGCGGCTATCTCCTCCTCGGCTATGGGCATGGCGAAGCTGTTCTCGCCGAACTGCATAACGCTGCCTATCTCCTTCTGGAAGACGAACCGCAGCTTGCCCTCGCGGACTTTTTTATCGGTATAGAGTTTCCGGCAAAGCTCGGAGACGTCGATGTAATCGGGTATAGTCACGGGGAGCTTTGCCCGTCTGAGCAGCGCCTCGACCCGGACGGCATTCTCCTCCGAGATGAAGCCCAGCTTCTGACCCAGCCTTGCCTGTGCTGCAAGGCCGATGGCTACTGCCTCGCCGTGGAGCAGCTTATAATCGGAGACGGTCTCGATGGCTCTGCCCACGGTATGGCCGAGGTTGAGTATCTCCCGCAGGCCGCTTTCGCGCTCGTCCTGCATAACGACGCGGTATTTCACCCGGCAGTTATGCTCGGCGATATACTCGCAGGCTTCGGGGTCGCCCTCAAAGATGCCCTCAGTATGCTTTTCGAGGTACTCAAACATTTCAAGATCACCCAGGCAGGCGTGCTTTACGGTCTCGGCGAGGCCGCTGGCTATCTGACGCTCGGGGAGGGTCTTCCAGCAGTCGATGTCGATATAGACCTTGCGGGGCTGGTTGAACATACCGATAAGGTTGGTGGCAAGGGGGGTATCCACCGCGGTCTTGCCGCCGACGGAGGCATCCGCCGCTGCAAGGAGGGTGGTGGCATAGGTGATAAAGGGGACGCCTCTGCCGAAGGTACCTGCCAGAAAGCCTGCCAGGTCGGAGACCACTCCGCCGCCCACGGCTATTACTGCGCAGTCCCGGTTGTAGCGCTCGGAGAGCATCTCATCCTCAAGCCTGGCCTTCATTTCGCGGGTCTTGGACTTTTCGCCGGCGGGGATAACGAATTTCTGCACTCTGTATCCCTTGGCGAAGAGATTGCTGAGGATATCGTACACATAGAGCACCTCGACGGTGTCGTCGGTGATTATGGCAATATTTTTAGTCTTTCCGAGCAGGCCGCTCTCCACGTCCCTGATGAGGGTATCACAGAGCTTTCTGCCTATCTCGATATCGTAAGAGTCGTCAATGACTCTTCTGAGCTCACAGTTGAATATCATATGCTCGCCTCCTAACGGGTTCTATTATATCACACTTCTGCCGAAATAGCAATAGTCAGCGGAGCTCCTCGCGGCAGAAGCGCTCCATAGCGCGTATCTTCTTCATAGCGGAGGTGAACTGGGCGGGGGTGAGGGACTGGGCGCCGTCGCTCCAGGCGCTTTTGGGGTCGATGTGTACCTCTATCTCCAGGGCGTCGGCTCCGGCTGCCACGGCGCAGACCGCCATAGGCTCAACGAGGGAGCCCACGCCGGTGGCGTGGGAGGGGTCGATGACGATGGGAAGGTGGGTCTTCTGCCTGAGCAGGGGGACTGCCGAGATGTCAAGGGTGTTGCGGGTCTCGGGCTCGAAGGTGCGGATGCCCCGCTCGCAGAGGATGACCTTGCTGTTGCCCTCGGACATTATATATTCTGCGCTCATGAGCAGCTCCTGGAGGGTGGCGGAGAGGCCCCTTTTGAGCAGGACGGGCTTGTCGCAGCGGCCGAGGGCTTTCAGGAGGGTGAAGTTCTGCATATTTCTAGCCCCCACCTGGACGATGTCGATATCGGCGAAGAGGTCGAGGTCGGAGAGATCCATTATCTCGGTGACTATGGGGAGGCCGGTTTCTTTTCTGGCCTGTATCAGCAGGTCGATGCCCTCTTTGCCGAGGCCCTGGAATGCGTAGGGGGAAGTTCTGGGCTTGAAGGCTCCGCCCCGGAGGAAGTCGGCTCCCGCCTCTTTGACCGCAAGGGCCGTCTGCATCAGCCGGTCTTCGGTCTCCACAGAGCAGGGCCCCGCGATCACGGAAAGGGTGCCGCCGCCTATCTTCTTCCCGCCCACTTCTATCACCGTGTCGTCCGGGTGGAAGCGGCGGTTGGCGTTCTTGTAGGGCTCCTGCACCCGCCTTACTGCCTCGACGATCTCCCTCGCCTGCACCGCGTCAATGTCGATCGAGGTGGTGTCGCCTATCAGGCCGATGATCCGCGAGTGGATGCCCGTTACCAGATTCGTCTTCACGTTGAACCCGTGAAGCCATTCCATTAACTCTCCTACCTGTTCCTCTGTAGCCTTGTCCTTGATGATGATTACCATAATGATACCTCCGTTGTTTTTTGCCAAACAAAAAAGCAGCCCGGGGGTGTCCGAGCTGCTGGATGTACAAACTGATGATTGCACTTTTAGGTTAGCTCACACACGCCGAAAAGACCTTAGCAAAAAAGCCAAAGCCGAAAAAGACGTATGTAAAGACAAAACCCTGATGCTTCATAGTTCGGTTCCTTTCGTTTGATGGTGTAATTATAATACCGCTGACAGTAAATGTCAATAGCGGGGCGGGAAAGTTCACAGTTTGTTTATTATCGGGGATAAAAAACCTCCCCGTGCATTTCTGCACAGGGAGGCATCGGTGCAGGGGCGTACCCCTGCTGGTGAACTAGCGGGGATTCGAACCCCGGACCCTTTGATTAAAAGTCAAATGCTCTGCCGACTGAGCTACTAATTCACTGATACACCGTGCGGGTCTTCACGGCTAATATATTATATCAGTTTTTTTAGCTTTTGTCAAGAGGAAATTTTGGGAAGGTGCGAAAAGAGGGTATTCTCTCCGCCTGCGGCGGAGGGACAGCCGGTTTTTGGCGAAATGATCTTTGTGTCAGGCAGCTCTGTTATCCTGTTTTACAGGGGGAGGGAGAAGACGTAGTCGTCCATGACGAAGCCGTCGCCGATGTCGGCGCACTGTTCTCTGATGACCTCCATGCCCCAGTGGCGGTAGACTGCCACCGTGCTGTCGTTGCGGCGGTTGACGGTGAGCCAGACGGAGGAGAGGCCTTTTTCTCTGCCTATTTCCTTGATGCGGTCAAACATCCGGGAGGCGTAGCCCTTGCCCCTGGCCTCCCTGCGGAGGTAGAGCTTTGAGAGGAAAAGGGTGCCGTCACCCTTGTCGGCAACGGCGAAATAGCCCTGCTGCTCGCCGTCCAGGAAGAAGCCGTAGTATTCGTAATGCTCGGTCTCGGTCTGGCGCTTCATAGCTTCAAAGGACTGGAACTGTTCGAGCATATACTCTATCTGCTCGGGGGTGATGATGCTTGTGAAATGCTCCCGCCAGATGGAGGCGGCAAGCTCGGCGTTTGAGCGGAGCTCCTCGTCGGTCAGGAGGCGTTTTATCTCGGTCATGGCGGTCACTCGTTTCCTTTCAGGAATTCAACATACTGCTTTGCGGCACGGGGGGAGCGCCCGCCTCTAGCAAGGGCGTACTGCTCGGCTCCGGCGAAGAGCTCGGCTTCGGACATTTTCAGCTCATACTGGGCTGCCAGGTCGCGGACTACCGAGAGGTAGAGCTTCTTATCGGGCTTGCGGAAGACTACCCGCAGGCCGAAGCGCTCGGCGAGGGAGAGGGTCTCCTGCATAGTGTCGTTGCGGTGCACCTCGTCACCCTCACGGGCAGAGAAGGTCTCGCGGATGAGGTGCCGCCTGTTGGAGGTGGCATAGATGCAGAGGTTTGAAGCCGTGGAGGAAACGCTGCCCTCCAGGATGGCTTTGAGGGCGGCGAAATCGTCGTCGTCCTCGGTGAAGGAGAGGTCGTCGATAAAGACGATGAATTTCAGGGGGTTGCGGCTGATATGGCGGACGATATTGGGTATCTCGTGGAGCTGCTTCTTTTTCAGCTCGATGAGCCTTAGCCCCATATCCGAGAACTCGTTGGCTATGGCCTTTACGGTGGAGGACTTGCCTGTGCCGCAGTCGCCGTAGAGCAGCACGTTATTGGCGGGCTTGCCTTTGAGCAGAGCCTTGGTATTGGCGATGACCTCCTCACGCTCGCTTTCGTAGCCGGAGAGCTGGGAGAGCCTTATGCCGTCGGGGAACTCCACGGGGACGATCGCGCCCTCCTTGACCACGAAGACGTGGTACTTGGCATAGATGCCGTAGCCGTACTGGGCTATCTGCATAACTCTGTCGGCGTAGATCTTGGAGAAATCCAGAGCCTCGATGCCGTAGCGGGGCATAAAGCCGTCGTAGCCGATGCGCTCGATCAGATCCTCTGCGGGGATGCGGGAGAGCTCTTCGAGGGTATAGATCTCGTTGGCGAGGCACTCGTCGATGAACCAGCCGGTATCGACACCCTCGCCCTTTCTGAGCATATAGATGTTCTCATCCTCCAGCGCCAGTCTGAGGACATAGAGGGTAAGGCTCTCGGCCTCCTCGTAGAGGGAGGCGGTGAAGGAGCAGTAGTCCTTGAGGGCCCGGGCTTTGTCGCCGCGGTTGAGGTCTTCAAGGGTATTGATCAGCAGCGAGAGGGTCTTGTCCTCACGGAGCTTTCTGAAAAGCACCAGGGTATCCAGCTTCTGGAGCATCAGCTTGATATCTGTCATATTACGCACCTGCCGTTCATAGTTTTTCCGCACCGCTAAGGCTCCGGTACGGGATGATACTGCGTTCATTATACTACTTTCACTAAAAAATGTCAACATCGGCGGTGGAGCGGAACGAGAAAAAGAAAAGCCCTTGCTGTCCGCTTTATTGGACAGCAAGGGCTGTATCTGTCTTATCAGAGCTGGTGTACCACGAAGATCTCGTAGATGCTCTTGATGGCGGCCTCGAAATCCTTCTCGGCGACGCCTACGATTATATTCAGCTCGGAGGAGCCCTGGTCGATCATCTTGACGTTGACGTGGGCGTGTGCCAGGGCGGCGAAGATCCTGCCTGCGGTGCCTCTGGCGGACTTCATTGCTCTGCCCACTACTGCGATCAGGGCAAGGTCGGTCTCGATGTCGATGGAGTCGGGGTGGACGTTGCGGTGGAGGCCGGAGAGTATCTCCTGCTCCTTGGGCTCGAACTCGGTCTGGTGAACGACGATGCTCATGGTGTCGATACCCGAGGGCATATGCTCGAAGCTGATGCCGTTCTTCTCGAAGACCTCAAGCACTCTTCTGCCGAAGCCCAGCTCGGAGTTCATCATATCCTTTTCGATGTTGACAACGGTGAAGCCCTTCTTGCCGGCGATGCCGGTGATGGTAAAGGGAGGCTTCTGGGAGGTGCTCTCGACGATCATGGTGCCGGGATCCTCGGGGGCGTTGGTGTTCTTGATGTTTATGGGGATGCCCGCCTTGCGGACGGGGAAGATAGCGTCCTCGTGGAGGACGGTGGCGCCCATATAGGAGAGCTCGCGGAGCTCCTTATAGGTGATGGTGGTGATGGGGAGGGGATCCTTGACGATCCTGGGGTCGGAGATCAGGAAGCCGGAGACGTCTGTCCAGTTCTCATAGATATCGGCGCTGACGCCTGCGGCCACGATGGAGCCGGTGATATCAGAGCCGCCGCGGGAGAAGGTCTTGATGGTGTCGTTGGGCATAGAGCCGTAGAAGCCGGGGATGACAGCTCTTTCGATGCCCTCGAGGCGGGCTCTCATAGCGGAAAGGGTCTTATCGGAATCGAACTCGCCGGCGTCGTTGAAGTAGATGACATCGGCGGCGTCGATGAACTCATAGCCCAGGTAATTGGCGAGGACGATGCCGTTGAGGTACTCGCCTCTGGAGGCGGCGTAGTCGCGGCCGGCTTTGCCTATGAAGCAGGCCTTTACCACATTGAACTCCTCGGTGAGATCGAGATCCAGACCCAGTTCGTCTATGATAGAGGTATATCTTTCCTTGATCTTCTCAAAGGCCTCGTCGAAGCCTGCCTTGTTCTTTGAGGCGAGATCGTAGCAGCTGTAGAGCATATCGGTTACTTTTGTGTCAGCAGAAAAGCGCTTTCCGGGAGCGGAGGGTACCACATAGCGCCTTGCCTCGTCGGCATGGATGATGTCGGCGACCTTTCTGAACTGCTCGGCGCTGGCGAGCGAGCTTCCTCCGAACTTAACTACCTTTGTCATATATAATCATTTCTCCTTTATCTGCGCTTTCCGGGCACAGCAAAATATCACCTATACATTATATAATATTTGCGGGTTTAAAGTCAATGTGCATTCTGCTTAATTTTCCAGCTATTTCAGATGTGTGTTTGTGGAATACGCTTGTATTTGTGGCGCGTACACTTTTGAGCGTTTGTTTTGTAATATTCTGTTCACCGAGTGAATATAATTAAGGTAAAAGGACAACTGTTCCGACCGCTGAAAGGGAGCCGTAAAATGAAAGGATACATTCGTCTGATATGCATATTCGCTTTATTTCTGACCGCACTGCCGCTGATAGCTTTGCTGGGCAGGAGACCTGCCGAGCCTGCGGCAGCTGCCCCGGAGGATGAGGTAAGGCTGCTCTTGGGCGGAGAGGCGGCGGCGGTGAGTATGCGGGAATACATCATCGGGGCGGCTGCTGCACAGATGCCAGCGGATCTGGAGCTTGAGGCTTTGAAGGCTCAGGCGGTGCTTGCCCACACCTACGCTCTGCGGCGGCAGCTGGAGGAGAGCATATCCCCCACCGAGGGGCTTAAGGGGGCTCTCATCGGGGATGACACCTCGGTCTATCAGGCATACTTTGACGAGGGGAAGCGGCGGGAGCTTTACGGCAGCAGCTACGGGGAGTACAGCGAGAAGCTGTCCCTGGCGGCAGACTATGCCCTGACCCGCTCACTTGTATTTGAGGGGGAGCCTATCATCGCGGCATTTCACCCCATTTCCTCCGGGAGGACGGAGTCGGCAAAGGATGCCTGGGGGGAGAGCATACCCTATCTGGTGAGCGTTCAGAGCGAGCAGGATACGGAGCTGCCCCTTTGCAGGACAGAGCTGACCCTCTCCCGGGAGGAGCTGTTTTCAATGCTTTCGGAGGCTTTCCCGAACCTGTCCCTGGACAGGGAGAGCCTGACAGCGAAGGTCACCGAGCGTACCGAAGGGGGTGCTGCGGGGACGGTGGCGCTCTGCGGCAGCAGCTTTGTTTCGGGGCGGAGCTTTGCCGAGGCGGTATCGCTGCCCTCGGCGCACTTTGACATCTCGGAGCAGGAGGGGAGCTTCACACTGGTCTGCCTTGGCAGGGGGCATCTGGTGGGGATGAGCCAGCTGGGAGCCGATGCCATGGCCTCCTCGGGGAGCAGCTGCGAGGAGATACTTGCCCACTATTTCCCCAACGCCCGGCTGGAAAACAGCGAGGGGGTGAGGTAGTCGGGAAATCATTTAACCAATTAACAAAAATATTAAAGCTGCGGGCTGAAAATCTATTGCTTTTTTCTAAAAATATGATATTATATAATTAAGGCAGCAAAAGGCTGTCCTATCGGTTCGATTCGTATCCGGACCCGAAAGATCGACGGTTTTCGCCGTCAATATCACATAGGAGGTTATGTATTATGGCATATGCTATCGGTGAAGAGTGCATCGGCTGCGGAGCTTGCGTTGACGCATGTCCCGTAGGTGCTATCGAGATGGGTGACGGCAAGGCAGCTATCAACGCTGACGCTTGCATCGACTGCGGTTCCTGCGCAGGCACCTGCCCTGTTGAGGCTCCCAAGGCTGAGTGATCACACACAAATGACCGCCCGTTGAAAAACGGGCGGTTTTTTTGTCGCTTCGCTGAAAGAGTATCCGACCACGGAAGCTGTGGGTCATTCCTTCTTTTCTGTACCTGTGCCGCACTTTCCGCAGCTGCTCTCGCTCGCTTCGAGGCCCTGGGGGAAGAACTCTGCGGTGGGGAACTGTATTTTGGCGAACAGCTCGCAGGGAGTATCCGACTCGGTGGGGCAGTCGCTCTCGGGGACGCCGTAGTCGTAGGCGGGGATCAGAATGGGGACGGGGCGCATCAGCTCGATGATGGCGAAGACGCCCACGGTCACCGTCACCGTATTGGCGGGAGCCTCGGGGGTGCCGCCGGTGACAAGGTCTGCATCCAGGCACATAGGGGGAGCTATGCTGACTCCCGCCACGGGCAGGGTGCCGTTATCGCAGCAGGCAGCGCATCCGCTGACGGGGGCGGGGGTCGAAGGCACTGCCGTGCTGTTGGACATAAATCTCTGGGTGCTGCCGTCGCTGCCGAAAAGGATCACGGTCTTATCGGCGGTCACGGTGCCGTAGACCACCGCGGGCGGCTCGGCGGCGGATCCGTAGGCTTCGATCTCGGCGCGGAAGGTGTAGGTAACATCCACGGTGTAGAAGCCCCGGTTAAAGGGAACGGGGTCGATGACGAAGCTGGTGCCCGTCACCTGAATGCACTTGCACTTGATGTACTGCGCCTCGTTGATTGCTGCCTGCGACACGGTATCGAAGGTCAGGGTGAGATCCTCAAGGCAGTCCTGCGAGCTGCAGGAGTCGAAGACCCGCATGGCGTCGATGCAGACAGCTTCTTTGAATGCGCGGTTCTGGTTTGTTTCGCTCATAATTATCCTCCCAAACATAGTTTATTACAGCCTCAGCCGTTGATACATATTATTCGGGAGGGGACAGTTTTGTGCAGAAAACTGTCCGGAATTATAAAATAGGTATGCAAAAGGCGCCGTATCCCGGGGGACACGGCGCCTGTAAATAGTTATAGGCAACACCGCACAACCCGCGGCTGACGCCTCTGCACGCCATCTGCTTGCCAGCTTTCCGTCATATTACCCAAATTCTCCTTGCCGGGCGCCAGCCCGCCTGCGTCGAATTTAGGCAATCTGACGAAAACCTGGACT
>JAFXXU010000079.1 GCA_017542125.1 Ruminococcus sp. | reverse complement strand
GCCGTCCAGATTTTCGTCAGATTGCCTAAATTCGACGCAGGCTTGCTGACGCAAGTCAAGGAGAATTTGGGTAATATGACGGAAAGCTGGCAAGCAGATGATGTGCAGAGGCGTTAGCCGCGGGTCGTGCGGTGTTGCCTTAAGTTATATCGTTTGATCCGCTGCGGTAGCCCTCAAGGTCAACGCTTACGCGGATAAATCCCAAAGAAAGCAGCTTTTCCGTGACCTCATCCCTCAGAGAGACCAATCTTTCGATCTCACCGGGCATGACCTCTATACGGGCACCCTCCTGGCTTACGCGGACTCTCAGCTGCCCGAAACCCAGGCTGTGAAGATACCTCTCGGCCTCAGCCACGGCGCTGAGCCTTTCGGGAGTGAGCTCGTAGCCGTAGGCAAACCGGGATGCAAGGCAAGCCATCGAGGGCTTGTCCGCCGTCGGGAGCGAGAGCCTTGCCGAGAGCTGCCGTATCTCGGCTTTGGTAAGTCCAATCTCAACAAAGGGGCTCAGCACCCCCAGTTCTTTCAGCGCTTTCAGGCCGGGGCGGTAGGTGCCCAGGTCGTCGGTGTTCGTCCCCTCACAGAAGCAGGAGAAGCCTGCGCTCTCTGCGGCGGCTAGCAGCCTGCCCATAAGCTGACGCTTGCAGAGATAGCAGCGGTCCCTGGGGTTTGAGCGGAACTCATCCACCGGCAGCTCGCTTTCGGGGACGATCATATGTCTTATCCCCCGCTCCCGGCAGAAGTCGGCGGCTGCCCTGCTCTCCTCCTCCGGGACGAAGCAGAAGCAGGCGCTTACTGCGGCTGCCCTTTCGCCCAGGGCTTCAAAAGCAGCAGTGAGCAGCAGGGTGGAATCCACCCCCGCAGAGAAGGCCACGGCAGCAGAGCCCCGTCTGCAAAACCACTCCTTCAAGGCCAGATATTTTTCATTCAGGCTGTCCACCGACATCACCCCGATATGTGCTAACTATACAAAACAACACTTTTTAAGACAATAAAAATTGTTAATTTATTTTAACACATCCCGGCAGAATTGTCAATAACAAATCACAACACAAGTCAAACAAATTCTATCAGTAAAAAAGCAGCGCCTCCGAAGAAGCGCTGCTTGAGATATCATATTGTCAGCGGTCACACCTGAACTATGGAGAGCAGGACGCCTGCCGCAACTGCGGAGCCTATAACGCCCGCAACGTTGGGACCCATGGCGTGCATCAGCAGATAGTTGGTGGGGACTTCCTCCTGGCCGACCTTCTGGGAAACTCTCGCAGCCATAGGAACTGCGGAAACGCCTGCCGAACCGATCAGAGGATTGATCTTGCCGTGAGAGAAGACATACATCAGCTTGCCCAGCAGTATGCCGCAGGCAGTACCGATGGAGAATGCGATAACACCCAGCAGGATGACCTTTCCGAAGGAGAAGGTCAGGATCTTGTCGGCTCTGGTGGTAGCGCCGACGGATACGCCCAGGAATATGGTGATGATATTCATAAGCTCGTTCTGAGCGGTCTTGGCGATACGGTCGCAGCAGCCGCTCTCTTTAAGCAGGTTGCCGAACATCAGCATACCTACCAGCGGAGCCGCAGAGGGTACCATCAGCGAGATGATAACGGTAACGAGTATGGGGAACAGCAGCTTTTCCACCTTTGAAACGCTCCTGAGCTGACCCATTACCACCGAGCGCTCCTTCTTGGTGGTCAGCGCCCGCATTATAGGCGGCTGAATGATAGGCACCAGCGCCATATAGGTATAGGCTGCAAGGGCAATGGTACCGACGCCGATGGAGTCGGTCTTTGAGAGCAGCTTCGATGAAACGTAGATAGCCGTAGGGCCGTCGGCACCGCCGATGATGGCGATAGAGCCGCACTCGGCAGCGGTCATATTAAGCAGAGCCGCACCAACGAAGGTGAAGAAGATACCGCCCTGAGCCGCAGCTCCCAGCAGGAAGCTCTTGGGGTTGGCGATCAGCGGGCCGAAGTCGGTCATGGCGCCGATGCCCAGGAATATCAGCGGCGGATATATCTGCAGCTTGACACCGCAGTATAGGATGTCCAACAACCCTCCGTGCTGCAATATCCGGCTATAATCAATGAAGTGGCTGTTGAGTTCCCCCGTTCTCTCGGGGACGTTTTCAAGATACTCCCAGTATTCGGGGTGGTACATCTCGGCAAAGGGGAGGTTCGTGAGCAGCATACCGAAAGAGATCGGCAGCAGCAGCAGAGGCTCGAAGCCCTTTGCGATAGCCAGATACATAAACAAAAACGAGATAAGTATCATTATGATGTTTTTCCAGCCGCCGTCGTTCAGGAAGCCGGCAAAACCGGATTGAGAGGCAAGGTCAGCCATTGTGTCCAAAAAGCTGTCAATTATACCCATCAGAAAAACACGTTCCTTTCATCAGATTCACTGCGCAGACCTCAGAACGGTCTGGTGTTCTCGGAGATACCGGCATTCGCCCAGGCGCTCCGGGCACCCTTTGAAGTCTTTATGCTGCGCAGAGCCAGCTTTTTGCCGCTTGCTGCCCCCATAGCGGCTATGGCAGCGGCTATCACGGCGACGATCTCCTCCTCGATACCGTCCTCGATGACGGGTGCGGCAGTATTGGAGACCACCTTAGCCTCGGGAACAGGGGCGCCCTTGGCAGCCTCCCTGATCTTGGCTTCGGCCTCGGCCTTGGCCTTGGCGTCCTTTCTCTGATTGAGGGAATGGAATATCTTTCCGTAGACCGATACGGCAATTATCAGCAGTATCAGACCTATGAACACAACGACTACTCCCGTGATAACGACGGATGTTATGGTACCGCCGCCAAGGTCACTGTCAGTTCCCTTGAGCATCAGACGGGGTGCGCTGCTGAGAAGCTCACTCAAAACGACCACTCTTTTCTGTTGGATTTTGTATGCAAAGGCAGCCCTGGCGGAGGCTGCTCCGAAAATACACCATACATTGTTATTATACTACATTCCTTTTCAAAATACAAGACCCGTTAATATAATATTTACAACTTTATATCCCTCAAATATCAGAGCCGTCTCCCCGGGGAGAGACGGCTCACTGCAAGACGTATTCAATTCTGCCGGCAAGGTCATCAGAGGCGGAGCGCCCAATCTATCGCCAGCTTCATCCATCCCGCCGCCACCGGCTGGAGCTGCCCCTCCCAGGTCATAGCGGACTCATCGCAGGTGGAGAGGCCGTGGCCGCCGTAGGGGTAGATATGGCACTCAAAGGGGATATGGTTCTCCGAGAGGGCTTTCATATAAAACAGGGAGTTCTCCACGGGGACGCAGCCGTCGTCGGCGCAGTGCCAGAGGAAGGTGGGCGGGGTATGCTCCCCTACCCTGTTCTCAAGGGACATCAGCGCCCGGAGCTCCGGGTCGTTATCCTCGCCGCCAAGGACGTTCAGGATAGTCCCCTCGTGGGTATATCTCTTATCAGAGGAAAGCACGGGGTAGCAAAGCATGGAGCCGTTGGGCTTGATATCCTCCGGGGTGCAGCCCAGGGGCTTGCAGAGGGCCTCGCTGTTCCAGAAGTTGGAAAGGGTACCTGCAAGGTGACCACCCGCTGAGAACCCGGCGACTATTATCTTATCAGGGTCGATGTCGAAGCGCTGGGCGTTGTTCCGGATGAACTTCAAGGCTGCGGCAGCCTCAAGAGCGGCTGTGGGGAACCGCTTCTTCACGCAGGAATAGCGCAGCACGAAGCAGTTGAAGTTATATCCCAGGAAGCGGAAGGCTATGGGCTCGGCTTCCCTTTCGGAGCACCAGTCGTAGCCGCCGCCGGGGCAGATAAGCAGGGCTCTGCGGTTTCGCCTGCCCATTTCCTCGGTATGCAGATTGGTATAGCAGTCCAGGGATGCTGAGCAGCCATCAGGGTCAAGGCCTGCGGCCTCATAGTCGATAACGAGCTTTACTGATTCAAAAGGCATTGTCATTCTCCTTTACATTTACGGTTATCTCCTCGGTCTCATCCGGATCCTTGGAGGGTACTCTTACGGTGATTATATAGCCCTCGCGGTTGTCGCCGGAGACGGAATGGTAATACTCCGTCCCGTCGGGGTCGAGGGGAATGGGGACGTTGGTGGTCTTTTCGTTGCTGATGGGGCAGTAATAGAGCGCCCAGCAGGTGCCGTCCTCGCTCTCGAAGGAGAGGGGCTCTTTGAGGGTATATTTCTTTATCTCGGTGAGGAACTCTTCAAGGCACCATTCCTTGTCCCTCATCAGCTCGGCGTGGGGCTTGCCCACATAGCGGAAGTGGTTGGCTTTGCCCGCAACACCCGTCTTATCGGTCTTATCGGCGGGATAGCGGAGGATAAGGCCGTACTTATAGGCATTCTGTGAGAACCAGGCATAGTCCCCGGTGCCAGTGAATTCAGGGAAGGTCCCCTCCGACTCATAATAGAGCCGCAGGTCGAAGGCGAGGCCGCTTTCGTGCTCATAGCAATCCTTGCCCTCGGTATCCTTGACATAGATATCGGTGATCATTATTGTAGCCTTGCCGGTCTTGTTGTAGAAGTCGGCAACCATCTCATTGAAGGCGGTGAGGGTGCGCTTGCAGCCCTGATTAACCGTTGCAGAGGCCGAAGCTATCCGGGTACCCGTCGAATCGAAGAGATAGCGGTAGTTGCTCTCGAGATCCCCCGGCTCACCCTCATACTTATAGGCGGCATTGAGCAGGATAAGGTCACCCTTACCCAGAGAGTCGGCGTTGCGGAGGTTTAAGTAATGAAAACTGCCGTCAAGGCCCTCGGCTTTAAAGGGGACTATCGTAGGCTCGGGAGCGGGCTCTTCCTGCTTGACAGTTGTGGTGACGACGGGCTCCTTGGCGGGAGTGTCCTCATCCTCCTTTTGGCAGGACTTACCCACGGCGAGGATGAACAGCAGCATCACTGCCAGCGCCAGCGCGATATTATTATATTTTATTCGCCTTGCGGGAGCCTGACCCATACTCATTCCTCCGTTCCGGGGGCAGATTTCGCGGGGCAGCCGGAAACTGACCCTATATATAGTGATTATAACATATTCTGCCACGCTTGTGAACCCCTTTCGGACAAGCTAAGATATTTTTGCTTAAATGCACAAAAGAATGCACAATGCACAAT
>JAFXXU010000078.1 GCA_017542125.1 Ruminococcus sp. | reverse complement strand
GATACGCAGTCAATTTTTTCGTCAGAGTGCATAAATTCGACGCAGGCGGGCTAGCGCCCGGCAAGGAGAATTTGTGTGCTATGACGGAAAAAGTGCAAGCAGATGACGTGCAGAGGCGTTAGCCGTGGGTTGTGCGGTGTTGCCTTAAGGCTTGCCGATCGGCAAGCCTTTTTCTTATCTGACGCTGCGGTTTATTACTGTGTCCGCGACGTATTCCTTTTTCAGCTCACCCAGGCGGGCGAAGTGGGGGGTCTGACCGTGGAGCCTTACGGCTTCCCCGTCGGCCCAGACCTCAAGCAGGAGCAGCTCGTCGGGGTCGTCGGCGCTGAAATAGTAGGCGTACTTCTCGCAGCCTGCCTCGTTCCGTGAGGCGTCGTCGATGCCCTCCGAGAGTATCCTTTCGTAGAATTCCTCACGCAGCCCCGCCTTGACTAAGTAATGTACTTCAAGATATTGCTTCATAGAGATCCTCCGTTTCTGCGCTGTCTCCGGTCACTCTATCGCCAAAGTGTCCAATTTTCCGGTCAGTTTGTCGATGAGGGAGATGTAGTGGTCTATCTTTTTGCGGTCGCTCTCCGAGGGGGTGCCTTTCCAGCGCAGACGGCGTATCATCCTCACATAGCAGAAGAGTGAGGCCTTCTCCTTTACCTCCGCCAGCTTCTGTTCGTCCTCGGTACCGAGATAGATGCGCAGGAACGAATCAAAGAACCGCTGCGCCGTCTCGCAGGAGAAGCCCATAAAGTCCTCGATGACCGAAGCGCCGTCCTCGCCGAGTATCACATAGAAATAGTAAAGGTCAGCCAGCTCGATGATGGGGTGCCCCACCGAGACCCTGTCCATATCTATCAGCAGGGGCTCGCCGTTCTGCAAGAACACGTTCCCCGTGTGGAAATCCCCGTGGATAAGCGTCCCCGTCCTGGGGAGGGCGTCGATGAGAGCCGTGCATTTGCGGGCCAGAGCCTCGTTCTCGTAGGCCAGGCCGGAGTTTATGTAGCTCCGTATCCTGTTCTCGGCGGGCGGGAAGCTGTCCGCCTCCGAAACGCTTATCCCGTGGATGGACTGGGCAAGCTCCGCCATTATCCGGGCGTAGGCCTCCACCTGCCCCGGAGATCTGGCGATGCAGTTGGAGACCGTATCGGAATCCACCAGCTCGAACATAGCCCCGTACCTGTCCCCCACCGAGACGATACCGAAGGAGATAGCCGTGGGCATACCCAAAATGAAAGCCCTCCGGCTCAGACCTATCTCCCGCTCCACATCCTGATAGGTGTTGTTCTGATTGAAGACCTTGATGACCAGCTCGTCGTCGTAGCGGTAGACCTCCCCCTTGGCGCCCTTGCCCAGCAGACGGCAGCCCTCCACCGAGACCTCCCGGTACTTGCGGTACTTGGCCTTGTCGGAGTCAAAGGTCCCCGGCCAGATGAAATTGATGTGCTTGATAAGCTCCTTGAAGGCGCCGGTCTTGTTCAGGGACAGCTCCACCGTCTCGGCGATGGTGCGGTAGTACCAGCGCTGCATTTCCGGGTCGCTCTGATGCAGACGCTTCCAGAGCGCCTCACCCATTTCGGAGTATACCCCGGCTATGGAGCGGATGTTAGCCAGCTTGTCAGCCAGCCAGAGCATTTTCACCCCTATGTCCGTGGAGGTGGAGAGCACCTGCAGGGATTCCTCCTTGCGGCGCTTCCAGGTCTCGGCGGGAGCCTCCCCCGGGTATTCCTTCTCCGACTCGGAGGCCACCAGGAAAGCCACACGCTTCCCGAAGCGCTTCTCTATCTCGGCGAGGGTGCCGTCGGTGTCCTCCACAACGTCGTGGAGTATCCCCGCGGTGATTATCTCCTGATCGTCGGTCATAGTGGAGAGTATCTGCGCCACCTCCATGGGGTGGAGGATAAAGGGGATGCCGTTGAACTTCCTCACCTTCCCCTGATGCAGCACCGTAGCGTATATAATAGCCTCTTCCAGCAGATTCATCATAAGCCTTCGTTCCTTTTCAAATAGATCCGGGCGTACCAGCCCTGCCAATAGTTTACCATATATCCGCCCGACTGTCAACAGCGGGGGAGCATAGAAAGATCCCCCCGAACTCTCATCCGGGGGGATCTGTTAGTTTATGCCGTTTTGCTCGTGGGACTAAGGAAATTACTTAGCCTCTGCGATAGCGGCCTGAGCGGCAGCCAGTCTTGCGATGGGCACGCGGAAAGGCGAGCAGGATACATAGTCAAGACCGATCTTGTGGCAGAACTCAACGGAGGAAGGATCGCCGCCGTGCTCGCCGCAGATACCGCAGTGGAGCTTGGGATTTACGGGCTTGCCGAGGTCGAGAGCCATCTTCATCAGCTTGCCTACGCCGTCCTGATCCAGCTTAGCGAAGGGATCGGACTCGAAGATCTTAGCATCGTAGTAAGCGTTGAGGAACTTGCCTGCGTCGTCTCTGGAGAAGCCGTAGGTCATCTGGGTCAGGTCGTTGGTGCCGAAGCAGAAGAAGTCAGCGTTGGCAGCGATCTCGTCGGCAGTCAGAGCAGCTCTCGGGATCTCGATCATGGTACCTACCTCGTACTTGAGGTCGGAGCCGGCCTCAGCGATAACAGCGTCAGCGGTCTCAACAACTACCTTCTTAACGAACTTGAGCTCCTTAACGTCGCCAACCAGCGGGATCATGATCTCGGGCTTAACGTTCCAGTCGGGATGCTTCTTCTGTACGTTGATGGCAGCCTTGATAACGGCAGCGGTCTGCATCTTGGCGATCTCGGGATAAGTAACAGCCAGACGGCAGCCTCTGTGACCCATCATAGGATTGAACTCGTGGAGGCCGGAGATGATGTTCTTGATGGTCTCAACGCTCTTGTTCTGAGCCTTAGCGAGAGCCTCGATGTCAGCCTCCTCGGTGGGAACGAACTCATGGAGAGGAGGATCAAGGAATCTGATGGTAACGGGGTTGCCCTCGAGAGCCTCATAGAGAGCCTCGAAATCGCCCTGCTGCATAGGCTCGATCTTAGCCAGAGCAGCCTCTCTCTCCTCAACAGTGTCAGAGCAGATCATCTCTCTGAATGCTGCGATCCTGTCAGCCTCAAAGAACATGTGCTCGGTACGGCAGAGACCGATGCCCTCGGCACCCAGCTCTCTTGCCTTCTTAGCGTCAGCGGGAGTATCGGCGTTGGTCCTTACCTTGAGCTTCCTGTACTTGTCAGCCCAGGCCATGATCTTGCCGAACTCACCAGCGATAGTAGCGTCAACGGTGGGGATGATGCCATCGTAAATGTTACCGGTGGTACCGTCGATGGAGATGTAGTCACCCTCAACGAAGGTCTTGCCGGCCAGCTCGAACTTCTTGTTAGCCTCGTCCATCTTGATGTCGCCGCAGCCGGATACGCAGCACTCGCCCATACCTCTGGCAACAACGGCAGCGTGGGAGGTCATACCGCCTCTAACGGTCAGGATGCCCTGAGCAGCCTTCATACCGGTGATGTCCTCGGGGGAGGTCTCAAGTCTTACGAGGATGACCTTCTCGCCCTTGGCAGCCCACTCAACGGCGTCGTCAGCGGTGAATACTACCTTACCGCAGGCAGCTCCGGGGGAAGCGCCGAGGCCCTTGCCCAGAGGAGTAGCAGCCTTGATAGCCTTAGCATCGAACTGGGGATGGAGCAGGGTGTCCAGGTTTCTGGGGTCGATCATCGCAACAGCCTCCTGCTCGGTCTTGTGACCCTCAGCAACGAGGTCGCAGGCGATCTTGAGAGCAGCCTGAGCGGTTCTCTTGCCGTTTCTGCACTGGAGCATATAGAGCTTGCCGTCCTCAACGGTGAACTCCATATCCTGCATATCGTGATATCTGTTCTCGAGGATCTCGCAAACCTTTACGAACTCCTCATAAGCAGCGGGGAACTTCTGAGCCATTTCCTCGATAGGCATAGGAGTACGAACGCCTGCAACAACGTCCTCGCCCTGCGCGTTGGTGAGGAACTCGCCCATCAGCTTGTTCTCGCCGGTAGCGGGGTCACGGGTGAAAGCAACGCCGGTGCCGCAGTTGTCGCCCATGTTGCCGAATGCCATGGACTGAACGTTAACAGCGGTGCCCCAGCTGAAGGGGATGTCGTTATCACGTCTGTAAACGTTAGCTCTGGGGTTGTCCCAGCTGCGGAATACAGCCTTGATAGCGCCAACGAGCTGCTCCTTGGGGTCGGAGGGGAAGTCGGAACCGATCTTGGCCTTGTACTCGTCCTTGAACTGGAATGCCAGCTCCTTCAGGTCTGCAGCGGTAAGCTCAACGTCCTGCTTAACGCCTCTCTTCTCCTTCATCTCGTCGATGAGCTGCTCGAAATACTTCTTGCCGACCTCCATAACAACGTCGGAATACATCTGGATGAATCTTCTGTAGCAGTCCCAGGCCCATCTCTCGTTGCCGGACTTCTTGGCGATAGTCTCAACAACGGTCTCGTTCAGGCCGAGGTTAAGGATGGTATCCATCATACCGGGCATGGAAGCTCTTGCACCGGAACGAACGGATACGAGCAGGGGGTTCTCCTTATCACCGAACTTCTTGCCGGTGATGCCTTCCATCTTAACGATATACTCGTTGATCTCAGCCATGATCTCATCACTGATGCCGCCGTCCTCATAATACTGGGTGCAAGCCTCGGTGGTGATGGTGAAGCCCTGAGGAACAGGGAGACCGATGTTGGTCATCTCAGCGAGGTTAGCGCCCTTACCGCCGAGAAGCTCTCTCATGTTGGCATTGCCTTCAGAGAAAAGGTAACAATACTTTGCCATTGGTTTTCAACCTCCAAAATATTTTGAATTCCGTAACGACAGCCCCCCGCAGCGCGGCGGACAGCCCTGCCTCGCCCCAATACAGCGCGGCAGCCTACGGTAACATTTTTATTATAACAGATTTTCCCCCAAATTGCTATACTTTTCACACATTTTTCAGTTTTAATTTTTCTACAAGATTTAGTGGGGGTTTTTGGTTAATTTACACAATAGGCGGGCTGCGGGCGAAGCGGGAGGGTTTTCAATGCACAATGCACTATGTACAATGCACAATGCACAATGCACACTGCACAATGAAGGTGTCGGCGCTCCGCGCCGATCATGCGCATTCGCGCAGACTGCCTTGTGCAGAGAGGTAAGTTTGCAAAACTATGTCATAGCCGGGTAAATACTCCCGGCTCGCCTCCTGCACGATCTACAGCGCCCGAATGGGCATAATGTGCGCCGCAGGCGCACTCCTTCATTGTGCATTGTGCATTGTGCCTTGTGCATGGAAAACAAAGTCCGCCCCAAGTGCGCAGAAAACGCACAAAGGGCGGAGCATATCTCAGAACATTCTTACAGCGTCCAGCTGCTTTCTTTCATCCAGACGGATGGTGCGGATCGTCTGCCGCAGGGGGAGTATCTGCGAGGGGGTGACGGAAAGAGCGTCCACACCCAGCTTGAGGAAGTCCTCGGTGAGGGTAAGGTCGGCGCCCAGCTCGCCGCAGATGCTGACGGGGATACCGTTCTTGTGGGCGTTCTCGCAGGTGAGGCCGATGAATTTCAGCAGCGCCTTGTGGGAGCGGTTCTCGAAGTAGCTCTCCAGCTGGAGGTTCTGGCGGTCAAAGGCCAGAACGTACTGCTCCAAGTCGTTGGTGCCTATGGAGAAGAAATCGCTCTCCCTGGCCAGCTCGTCGCTCAGGACTACCGCCGCCGGGGTCTCGATCATTATACCCACCTTCACATCGTCCTTGAAGGGGATGTCTCTGGCGCGGAGCTGATCCTTGGCCTCCTCGATGAGCTTCTTGGCCTGACGGATCTCCTCAATATCGGTGATGAGGGGCAGCATTATGGACAGCTTGCCGTACATGGAGGCACGCAGCAGAGCCCGCAGCTGGGTCTTGAACATCTCGGGGCGCATGAGGCAGAGCCTTATGGAGCGCACTCCGAGAGCGGGGTTCTCCTCCTTGGTGAGGCCGAAATACTTGATGTTCTTGTCGGCACCCGCATCCATAGTTCGGATGACCACCCGCTTGCCGCCCATGCGTTCGAGCACCTGGCGGTAGTTGTAGAACTGCTCGTCCTCGGTAGGGAAGTTGTTCCTCCCCAGAAACAGGAATTCGCTGCGGTAGAGGCCGATGCCCCCGCCGTCGTTCTCTATGGCGTAGTTAAGGTCGTTGAGACCTGCGATGTTGGCATATACCTGTATCTCGGTGCCGTCCAGGGTGACGTTTCGCCGCCCCTTGAAGCGCTTGAGCATCTCACGCTTCTTGGCTTCCTCCTCCTCCAGCTTTTCCAGGCGGCGGAGGGTGTCGGCATCCGGGTCGATGTAGAGCTCCCCGTTGTAGCCGTCAACGATGGCCTCCATCTCCCGCAGCATACTGAGCTTCTCGGCACCTATGCCGATGATGGCGGGGATGTTCATGGTCCTGGCTAAGATAGCCGTATGGGAATTGGAGGAGCCGTAGCAGGTGATCAGCGCCAGCACGTTGGAGAGATCCAGCTTCATGGTCTCCGAGGGCATAAGGTCGTCGGCGCAGAGGATGACCTTTTCGTTCAGCTCTATGCGCTTCTCGGCCTTGTTCTGTATAAGGCGTATCAGCCTGTCGCAGACGTCCTTTAAGTCGGCGGCACGGCTCTTTATATACTCCGATGTCATCTTCGCAAAGGAGTGTGAGAGGTCTCTTGCGGTCTGGGCCACGGCATAGTCGGCGCTGAAATGGTCGTCCTTTATCCTGCTCCTGACAGATCCGCTGAATGCATCGTCCTCCAGAAGCATCTTATGGATAAGGAATATCCCGGCTTCGTTCTCGCCGATCTTGTCGAGGGCGGCGGTGTAGAGCTCATCCAGCTCTGCCTGAGCCTGCTCCACGGCGAACTCGTAGCGCTGGAGCTCCAGGTCGGTGTTCTTGATCAGGCGCTTTGTGACCTCGTTCTCATCCTGCTGGAAGTAGAAGAGCTTGCCGCGTGCTATCCCGCCGAATACGGGCTTTCCCGATAGTCTGAGCATAAAGGTCGGCACCTCCTTTTCTTTAAGAGTTCTGTTCTGCACAAGTTAATGGGCGCGACTGTATATATCTAGTTACATTTTATAACAATTCGCAGCAAATTACAAGAATTTTACCGACAATTTACACAATGTTAAGATTTTTCCTCCCATCCGGAGACATTTTCAGTTGTCCGAAATTACCCCTTGACAATTCACAAAGTATGTGTTACAATATAATACTACCGCGAAAGAGAAAGGGGGCTGTCGTCGTGGCGATAGACAAGAGCGGTACCAAGCAGATAGCGGACAACCGCAAGGCCAGGCACGATTATTTCGTGCTGGAGCAGATCGAGTGCGGGATAGAGCTGGTGGGCACCGAAGTCAAGTCTATACGGAACGGCGGTGTCAACCTTAAAGACAGCTGGTGCTCCATAGACAACGGTGAGATGTGGGTCAAGGGTATGCACATCAGTCCCTATGAGCAGGGCAACATCTTCAACCGCGATCCCATGCGGGTGCGCAAGCTGCTGCTCCATAAGCGGGAGATCAACCGTCTTTTCGGCAAGGTCAAGCAGGAGGGTCTGACGCTGATCCCTCTGGCACTCTATTTCAAGGGCAGCAGGGTAAAGGTAGCGCTGGGGCTCTGCAAGGGCAAAAAGCTCTACGACAAGCGCGAAGACCTGGCAAACAAAGCCGCCGCCCGTGACATCGAGAGAGCCGTCAAAGAACGGCTGAAATAATTAATAGTTAACAATTAATAATTGTTATGGTTGTTCTGTTCGCCCGAGGGCGTTTTGATGGGCAGGCTTGGAGCACGCCCCCGAACCCCTTCGGACACAAATCTATTTAAATCGACCGTCCGCGCAGCGGACAAATCATCGGCGCAAAGCGCCGACACCTTCATTATTCTTTATTCTTTTAGCATCAGCGCTCACAAAACCTCGCAGAGGCAGCTACATACGGGGATGTAAAGGTTTCGACGGGGAGTTTGAAGTGTGATAAGCGAGCAGAGGCGCGCAGAACTCTTAAAAAGGCGCACGTTTTTACAAAATAAACGAGAAAAAGAATTTTGCTCTGGCTGCTGCCTAAGCGCAGCGCCCGTCTTGCCTGAGAGTACCACGGCTTAGGATAAGGCGTCGACAAGTGGTGAACGTCAGAGGGCGACGGCTGTGACCCTCTGATGACCTACAGCCTACCGAACCCGCCCGCCTGCTTGTTTGCGGACAGGTAAGGGAAACGGCGCAAGCCGCAATAACAAGCTACGCTCGTAGAAGTTCGCAGGGATAGCTTTTCGGACAGGAGTTCGATTCTCCTCATCTCCACCAGCAGGGGCGTGCCCCTGGCATGGGCGTGCCCCTGGCATGGGCGTGCCCCTGCACCCAACTCCGCCTTTTGTAAGTATTACAGAGGGCGGTCAGCTTTATGTGACGGCGGGCTCCGCTTTAGGTTCGGGAGGATAGTGAGCTGACGGGCTTTTGTTTGGAAAAGCGGTCAGCTTTATGTGACGGCGGGTTCCGCTTTAGGTTTGGGAGGATAGTGAGCTGACGGGCTTTGGTTTGGAAAAGCGGTCAGCTTTATGTGACGGCGGGCTCCGCTTTAGGTTTGGGAGGATAGTGAGCTGACGGGCTTTGATTTGGAAAAGCGGTCAGCTTTATATGACGGCGGGTCGGGATATCCCGTCCGATGTATAATAAATGTATCCGCCGGACGGATACTTGAATGAAAGGATGCTGACTATGAAAAAACTCGCTGCTGTTCTGCTCACCGGACTTATGCTCACTGCCTGCGGTGCCGATACTGCAAGCAGCGGGGATGCCGCACCCTCCAAGTCTCAGGAGGTCTCTGCGGGATATACCGGTATAGATGTGGCCTCCCCCGAATGGGTGGGGACGCTGGAGGCTGCAAAGGATGCCTCGCAGATAATGGTGGTGGCTGCTTTCTCCGAGGATGCCACCGATGCCTGGGTCTCTCTTCACGAGAAGCAGAGCGACGGCTCCTGGCATATGGTGATGACCACCCCCGGCTTTATCGGCAAGAACGGCATCGGCAAGACCAAGGAGGGCGACGCCAAAACTCCCGTGGGGACGTTTCATTTCAACCGCGCCTTCGGCATCGCTGACGACCCGGGCAGCAAGATCCCCTACGTCAAGGCCGACGACGACACCTACTGGTCAGGCGATCCCCGTGAGGGCTACCGCTACAATCAGCTGGTTAACCTGAAAGACCTCCCCGATCTGGACGTCAACGAATGCGAGCACATCAAGGACTACATCTACCACTATCAGTACTGCCTGAACATCAGCTACAACGAGGAGTGTACTCCCGGCCTCGGCTCGGCTATATTCCTCCACTGCTTCGGCCCCGCCAAGCCCTTCTCCGGCGGCTGCGTAGCCATCCCGGAGGATCAGATGCGCTATGTTATGCAGCAGGTCGATGAGAACACCGCCGTGGTCATCAACACCTATCAGGCCCTCTCCGGCACCGACGAATGGCCCGACAGCACCTGGCCGCAGGTGCGGTAACTCTCCCACCCGGACACACATACAAAAGGCATCAGTACAAAAAAACGTACTGATGCCTTATTTCATTCCGCAGCTAACAGTTCTCTGAGCTTCTCCGTGCAGACCCCGTAATCGTCGAACATAAAGCAGCTCCCGGCAGGGAAGTCTGGGAGCCGCCGCCCGAAGCCGTGACCGTTCTTGTAGCAGAAGATGCGGAACCCTGCGCTGTATGCCGAGTTCAGCCCCTCGTAGAGATCCTCGAAGACTATGCACTCCGAGGGCTTGGCGGAGAGCCTCTCCGCAGCCAGGAGGTAAACATCGGGGGAGCATTTATTCTGCCCGGCCTCCTGGGTGGTGACGAAGGCGTCGAAGCAGCCGTAGATGCCGTTGTTCTGAAGAACGGGGGTAAAGAGCCTGGGGTCTGATGCAGTTGCGAGGGCGAGCCTGAGACCCATGGCCTTGGCCTCGTTTAAGAAATCCGGGACGCCGGGGTAACATTTGATCCGGGAGGCGTACTCCTCCACGGCGTAGGCGAACCACTCCGCGATCATGTCGTCGGGGTCCTCGCCGAGGGAGAAGCGGGTGTTGGTGTAGACAGCAGCCTCGCGGAAGTCCATAGCGGAGACCTCCTTGGCGTAGTCGGGGGAGAAGACGAGGCCGCGCTTGGCGAAGAATTTACGGTCCACCTCTGACCAAACACCGAGGGAATCGACGATAGTGCCGTCGAGGTCGATGATGAGGGCTTTTGGGGAAGAATAGGCAATATCCAAGAGAGACAGTCCTTTCAAAATAAGCTCCGCAGGAATAACATTCAAGGCACAAAGCCCAATATTGCGCGGTCCAGGGGCGCGCTAGCCCCTGGTCGGGGTCAAGGGGGCGAAGCCTCCCTTGCGGGGTTTGGGGCAGAGCCCCATTTCGGAGCGTCAGCTCCGACCAAGGCGCTGCGCCTCAAAGCTAAAAGGGTCTCCCCCTGATAGCTTTACCGCTATGGTGATAGGGACAAACATCCCGCAGCGCCGCGAAAACACTGACCTCTCCGCACCCACAGGAAACAGGGAGCGTCAGCGACCGATTTTCCGTACCAAAGCTCACATAAAGCAGGTGTCCGAAGGGGTTCGGGGGCGACCGGAAAGCCCCCGAAACGGGGCGTGAACCAAGCCTG
>JAFXXU010000001.1 GCA_017542125.1 Ruminococcus sp. | reverse complement strand
GTCAGATGCGAAGTCCAGGTTTTCGTCAGATTGCCTAAATTCGACGCAGGCGGGCTGGCGCCCGGCAAGGAGAATTTGGGTAATATGACGGAAAGCTGGCAAGCAGATGGCGTGCAGAGGCGTCAGCCGCGGGTTGTGCGGTGTTGCCCTTGACAAAAGAGCCCTCCGTATGCTACAATGCAGAAAAAGCATTACGGGAGGGCTTACTTATGAAGCTGCTTATCATCAGGCACGGCGACCCCGATTACGAACACGACTGCCTCACCGACCTTGGGCGCGAGCAGGCAGTCAAGCTGGCTGCTCGGCTTGCGGGCACGAAGATCGACGGGGTATATTCATCCCCTATGGGCAGGGCCCGGGAGACTGCGGGGTTCTACTGCGACCTCACGGGGAGAGAGGCGGTTGTGCTGCCCTGGCTCCACGAATTTGATGTTAAGATCACCGACACCGAGCTGAATGAGCCGGTGGTGACCTGGGATATGCTCCCCTCCCACTGGACGAAGAGCCCTCTGCTCTACGACAGAGTGGGCTACTCATCCGCCCCGGAGCTGGCGGGCTCGGATATGCACTCCCGGGCTCTCTCCGTAGGTGAGGGTCTGGACGCGCTGCTGACATCCTACGGTCTCATCCGGGAGGGCAATGTTTACCGCAAGGAGGGGGAATGCGGTGAGACTCTTGCGCTGTTCTGCCACTTCGGAGTGGGCTGCGTTATGATCGCTCACCTGCTCGGGATCTCGCCCATGGTGGCGCTCAACGGTCTCAGCGCCGACCCCACAGCCGTAGCCACCCTCTGCACCGACGACCGCTTCCCCACCCTCGTAAACTTCCGCCTTCACGGCTATAATGACAGATCTCATCTTTAACAATGCACAATTAACAATGCACAATGAAGGTATCGACGCTTTGCGTCGATGTTATGCCCATTCGGGCGTTGCAGATGGTGACAGCTGCACAAACTAACAAGTCAGTACAAGGCAGTCTGCGCGATATGCGCAATCTGAACGCTTCGCGTTCCGATAACGTGCGCCGCAGGCGCACTCCATAATTGTGCATTGTGCATTGTGCATTGAATGTCATATCCCCGATCTGTTCGGAATATACTCTAATACAGACTTAGGTATTGGAGTTGAGACCGATGACAGATGAGGAAAGGCAGCGGGCGATCGCACTGGGAGAATACACAGTTGAACACAGGACGACAGTCCGTGCGACAGCCAAGCATTTTGGGATCAGCAAATCCACCGTTCACAAGGAGCTCACCGAGCGTCTGCCCGGGATCTCGCCCATGCTGGGCAAGCAGGTAAGGGCTTTGCTGGAGCTCAACAAGAAGGAACGGCACATCCGCGGCGGGCTTGCTACAAAGCACAAATACGAGCAGAGCCGCAGGGCAGCAAATCAGAGCCGCACCCCCTCAAAGGGCTGACGGCTGCGGGATATACACATCAAGCAAAAAAGCAGCGCTTCACCCGTTTCGGGAGAGGCGCTGTTTTCATCCGTTTTACTGATCCTCCAGTTTTTTGCTCTGCAACTTGCCGGTGACGCCAAGGATGAGCTTTCTCGGGGCGAACTTTACGGCTCCGGCTGCGAGCTTCATGCCTGCATCCGGAACGATTAGAGTTTTTCGCCCGAAGAGGCCTTTAAGTGCGCACTCGGCGCAGTAATCGGGGGAGATGCCTTTTACGGCGAAGGAGCACTCGGCAACGTCGTTGAACTCGGTCTCAACCGGGCCGGGGCAGAGTGCGGAAATGCTCACGCGGCTGCCTCTGTCCTTAAGCTCCTGAGCGATGCCCTGGGTGAGGGAGACCACATAGGCCTTGGTGGCGTAGTATGTCGCCATAAGGGGGCCTCCGGGCATAAGCCCTGCCGAGGATGCGACGTTGAGGATATAGCCTCTGTTCTTGGCGATGAAATCCTTTAAAAAGAGCTTGGTGAGGATATGCACCGCCTTTACGTTGACGTCGATCATTGAGAGCTCGCGCTCCAGGTCGGTACTGTCAAAGTCGCCGATCATACCGAAGCCGGCGTTGTTTATCAGCACCGAGACATTCATATCCTTGGTCTGCTCATAGAGCATCTCGCAGTCCTCCTGCCGGGAGAGGTCGGCTTCGATTATTGTGGTATCGTTCTGGAGCTCCAGAGCCAGGGCCTCGAGCCTGTCGGTGCGGCGGGCGGTTATGATGACATTGAAGCCCAGGCTGTCCAGCCTTTTGGCGATCTCGGCGCCTATACCCGAGCTTGCGCCGGTGACAAGTGCGGTTTTCATAATTATTCCTCCTATCCCCCTCCCTGTCAGAGAGAGGCAAGATATTTAACGGCTTCTGTGGCGGCTGTTGCGCCGTCGGCGGCGGCGGTGACCAGCTGGCGCACCTCCTTGGTACGGTTATCCCCTGCGACGAAGACGCCGGGGGTGTCGGTGCGGCAGTTTTCGGATGCCTTGGCATAGCCGGCCTCGTCAAGGCTGATGAGGGAGGCGAAGTTCCGGTTTTCGGGGATCCTGCCCACTGCCACGAAGAGGCCGTTCACCTCAAGCTCGGTGACTTCACCGCTCTTGTTGGTGACCTCTATGGCTGTGAGCTTCTTTTCGGCTTTAAGGGCGGTGACGGTGCTGTTGAATACGAACCTGACGTTCTCCCGCTCCTTTAACTTTGCCACGGTGGCATCCTCGCCCCTGAACTCATCCCTGCGGTGGATCAGATAGACGGTCTCGGCAAGGTCTGCGAGATAGAGGGCGTCCTCGAGGGCGGTATTCCCTCCCCCGACCACGGCTACTGTTTTCTTTTTGAAAAAGGCTCCGTCGCAGGTGGCGCAGTAGGATACTCCCCTGCCCACCAGTTCATCCTCGTTGGGGAGGCCGAGCCTGCGGCACTCTGAGCCTGTGGCGATTATGAGAGCCCCGGCCTCGTAGCTGCCTCTGGCGGTAACTACCGTTCTGACCTTGCCCTCAACCCTGATCTCCACGGCCTTCTCGAAGCGGAACTCCGCGCCGAGGGCGGTGGCCTGTTCATAGAGCCTGGTGGCGAAATCGAAGCCGGAGATATGGGGCTCGGCGGGATAGTTCTCTATATCGGGGGTGGAGACTATCTGCCCGCCGTAGCTTTTGGCTTCAAGGACGAGGACGCTTTTGGATGCTCTGCGGGCATAGATCGCCGCGGTCATACCCGCGGGACCTGCACCGATTATGATAATGTCGTACATATCAGTCACCTATAAGGGCTTCAACGGCCTCTCTGGGCACGAAGCCGATGTTCCTTGCGGTCTCGGCGCCGTCTCTGAACACCACGAGGCAGGGTATGGACGAGATGCCGTACTCCTCGGCGAGCTCATCCTCGTCGTCGATGTTGACGGATACTACCTTGATATCCCCGCGGTCAGCGGCCAGCTGATCGAGGACGGGCTTCATCATACGGCAGGGGCCGCACCACTCGGCGTTGAAATCCACGAGCACGGGCTTGTCCGACTTCAATACTTCCTGCTCAAAATTTGCTCCTGTTGCTTCTATAACTTTCATATTATCCGCTCCTTTATGCTTTTTCTTTGAGGAGGGCCACAACAGCCTTTGCTATGGCCTCCGGCTTTTCGGTGGGGCTGTATCTGCCGACTACATTGCCCTTTCTGTCAACGAGGAACTTGGTGAAATTCCACTTGATATCCTCTGCCTTCTTGGTGGTCTTGCTGATCTTCTTGACTGCCGCCATAGCCAGCTTGTTCTTTACGCCGTTTACTTCCTCCTCGGGCATCTGCTTTTTAAGATAGGTATAAACGGGGGACTCGTTCTCGCCGTTTACGTCGATCTTTGCCAGCTGATCGAACTGAGTCTTGTACTTGGCGGTGCAGAACTGATGTATCTCGTCATCTGAGCCGGGAGCCTGGCCTGCGAACTGGTTGCAGGGGAAGTCGAGGATCTCCAGCCCTTTATCGTGATACTTTTCGTAGAGCTTTTCCAGCCCCTCATACTGGGGGGTGAAGCCGCAGCCGGTGGCGGTATTTACTATGAGCAGCACCTTGCCCTTTAATTCGGCCAGGTCAAGCTCGCCTTCTTTTCTCTTCTTTACCTTGTAATCATAGATCGACATAATTTGTACCTCCTTGTTAATTTTAAGGCTTACACCTCTTTTGTTCAATTAAATTGTATCAAATTTAATTTGATTTGTCAAGACCTGGGAGGCAAAGTTCACATTTTGTTTATATTTGACGGGACGGCAAGCTGCTCTCCGGTCTATTATGCCCGGACGGAAGAGATTATAACCGTGGCCTGCTCTGCTGCGGGTACGGCTGCGGTTTGGAACATATATAAAAACCGCCCTGCGGAATTGTGCAGAATATCTGAAAAATATGTACTCTACTTGACGGATTAGTTAAAATGTGATATACTCTATGTTAGGTAGATGTGTCCGGACAGGCACTGGCCAATAAGCCGAAAAGGAATGAGAACTATGGCAGTCGGTTCTGCTTTATGGAACAAGGTATTCGGAGAGGGCTGGCAGATCATCCTGGAATTGCAGCCAGATATTGGTATGTTTCTTATCGACCACGAAAGCAAGACTGCCGACGCGGACGAGAACGCATTCAAGCTGCTCGACCTTCACGAGCCCCCCGATTATCAGAGTATGCTCAATATCGCGGCGCAGCTCCTGGAGTACAGCTCCGCCGAATCGCGGCTGACGGTCCGCAGCATCGAGAACAACGAGAGCTGCTTTGCGGGCGTTATAAAGCTGCAGGAGGTCCAGCAGCCCAAGAGCGAGGATATCATCCTCCCCGTTCTTCCGCAGACGAGGCTGGTGGCGGCGATGCTGGAAAACAGCGCACCCTCACTCTTCACGCTCATCCAGCTGGAGGAAAAGGACAGGATGACCCTTACGGGGGCTCAGATATACGGGGCGCTTTCCGCCATTATATCTGCGGCTCCGAAGAACACCATCATCTCGCAGCAATCCCGCACCAGGTTCTGGCTCTATGTCCCCGACTTTACAGGGGATGAGGTGGATTTCCTCTCATCGCTGCAGGAGGCTGTTGAGAAATGCTCCACCGACCGCGACCCGGAGTTCGACCCCAACAACGCCTATCACCTGACCTTCTCGGCAGGCTGCGGAGCTGCTTCGACAGTTCCGGCGCAGAGGATGCACACCGCTGAATACACCCTCTATCAGGCTGCCTCCAACGGAGTGGGGAGCATCTGCCTCTACTCTATGGAGAAATACGAGAGCCAGAAGAGCGAATATGCAGGCATCAGAAAATTCCTGCACCTTATAGACAACAATCTTTTCTCATATCACTTCCAGCCCATAGTCGATGTCAGGACGGGCAACGTGGTGGCATACGAGGCTCTGATGCGTACCGACAAGAGCATAGGTATGCGCCCTGTTGAGGTTCTGGGCTATGCGGCGCAGCTGAAACGCCTCTATGACGTGGAAAAGCTGACTATGAAGAACACCCTGGAGGCTGCCTACAAGCATCAGGATGCTTTACATACCAGGAAGCTGTTCGTTAACTCCATCCCCGCTCATATGCTCACCGATGAGGACTGGTCGGAGCTGGAGACACAGTACGGCGAGCTGATGGAGAAGCTGGTCATCGAGCTTACCGAGCAGTCGGAGCCCTCTCCAGAGATGCTGGAGATCGTTCATCAGAGGCTGGGGCGCAACAATATGCAGCTGGCTATCGACGATTACGGCACCGGCTACTCCAACACCTCGAACCTTGTGAAGTACAAGCCCAATGTGGTAAAGATAGACCGCGCACTCATCGAGGACATCAACAAGAAACCCAAGATGCAGAGGCTCGTCAGCGGACTTATAGAATTCATGCACGAGAACGGCTACCTGGCTCTTGCCGAGGGCGTTGAGACCTACGACGAGATGAAGACCATGATGCAGCTGGGCTCGGATCTTTTGCAGGGCTTCTATGTATCCCGCCCGAAGCCGATACTTACCTATGAGATCGGCTCAAACATCAAGGATGAGATACTGAAGATCAACTACGAGTTCTCCTCCGAGATAACCAGGAGCTATCATCCCGTGAACGGCGAGGCGGTAGACCTCTGCGACCTTGTTACCAGCAGGTACAACACCGTGTTCGTTGAGGTGCCCGAGGTAACTCTTATAGGCGACAGGGAGAAGCCGGTCAACCTGATAATCATTGTCAAGGACGGCGTCAAGACTAAGATAACGCTTAAAAACGTACATCTCAGCTCCGAGCGTGCCGACGCTATGATCGCTCTGGGCGAGCACAGCGCGACCGAGCTGCACCTTGAAAGCAACAACGAATTCATCAGCCGAGGGATAAACGTTCCTGCAACGGCTTCTCTGAACGTGACGGGCAACGGCACTCTTAAGATCCGTGCGGAGCTCACCAACTGCTTCGGCATCGGTGCGGATGTTGACCACAGCGCAGGCAATATCTCCTTTGATATCACGGGAGAGATCAGCGTGGAGGTCAGCGGCGAGACTGCGGTGGCTATCGGCGGCGGCAAAAACGAGAACAACACCGAGATCAACATCGTGGGCGGAAGGCTCAAGCTGGCAGGCTCGGGCAACACCTGCCTGATGATCGGCACCATCGCCGGCAACAGCAAGGTATCCCTCACCGACTGCAACTGCTCCTGGGAGGTGGCTTCCACCAACGGCGTCGGGATAGGCTCTCTTGAGGGGCATTCGGATGTCAGGGCGAAGAACTTCTACCTGGGCGCTGTGATGAAGGGCTCGAACCTCTGCGGCGCGGGCGTCAACAGAGGCGGCACCGGCAGCGTAACGATGGCTAACGGACGCTTTGAAGCGGATATGCGCGGCAGCAACATCAAGTGCATCGGCACCTACGACGGTGATCTTCCCTGCGACCTGCACAACCTGCAGATCAATCTCACCTGCGAGGGGCGCACCTCGGCGGGTATCGGAGACATTGAGGGGCGCGGCGATGTAGTTATCGACCACTGCGGCATCAAGTGCCATATGCTCTCCAGCAATTTCCTTGACTTCGGCTCCCGCTACGGCGCTCTCAGCGTTGACGGCACCGAGCAGGATGTTGTGATCAACGAATAAGATCAAAATAATATCCCCGGGAACTGGCGTTTCCGGGGATATTTTTATTCGTCAAAGCTTTGCTGCTTTCGTTCTTCTTCAAGGAGCTGCTCGGCGTAGCTGTCGGGCTCGCTGTATTGCTCTGTGTAGGGGATATGCTGAGGCTGGGTGTACTGAGGCGGCTGGCTTGACTGAGGGATCTGTCTTTGCTGCTGACCCTGAGATGGCTTCTTTGAGAAGTCTGTCATCACTATGCAGAGTATGAGCCCGAAGAACCCAAGGCAGAAGCCGCAGAAGAACCATCCGAAGGGGGCGGGATAGCCCTTACGGCGCATTATGTAAACGCAGATCGAGCCGAAGGCTGTCATCATCAGCAGGGCGGAGACTATGGCAATGATCATCAAGCCCGTATCTATGTGGTTGTTTGGCATGACCTCACCTCAGTTTTTCAGTATAGCTTTTCACCGCACTGGGAGCAGAACTTTGCTCTGGGCTGATTCATCATCCCGCAGAAGGTGCAGTAGATGCCCTGGGGCTGCGCCGGTTGGGGAGGGGTCTGCCGGGGCTGGCTGTACTGCTGATACTGCTGTCCGTAGCCCGGCTGCTGGTTGTACTGCTGATACTGCTGTCCGTAACCCGGCTGCTGACCGTACTGCTGATACTGCTGTCCGTAACCCGGCTGCTGGTTGTACTGCTGATACTGCTGACCGAAATCCGGCTGCTGGTTGTACGGAGGGAGATCAGTCCGCTGGTCGTAGGGGGTGTACTGCGCGGCCTGCTCCGGCTGCTGATAGACTACACCGCCCTGATAAATGGGGGTATCGCCCTTTGAGAGGGTATGTATCTTCCTTATGGCAACGGAGGTGATGATGACCTCATACACCATAAAGACTATCATAGCCGTATCGGTGCCGATGGTCAGGCAGAAATCGTAAAAGCCGTGGGTGAACATGGGAACGAGAAGCGCCAGCCAGCTGTCGCGGGTGCCGGCACCGACCTCTCCCCTGGAATGGTAGAGCTTGGCCCGGCCGTAGAAATAGCCCATAAACACCGCGTCTATGGCGTGACCGGGGACAGCAAGAACGCCTCTGAGCACCGCTATCTTTACGGTGTTTTCCTCCATTACATAGAGGATGTTCTCCAGGGTCGCAAATCCCAGGGAGACGACTACGGCGTAGACCTCGGCGTCAAAGGTGTAGTTGAAGGCGGGGTGCTTCCAGGTCCTCAATCTGAGGACGAGATACTTCATTGATTCCTCGGCGAAGGCAACGATAAAGAAATTGGTTATGATCGCATATCCGATGCTGTCCTCACCCATTTCCTTGGCGAGAGGCTCCATTGTCACATACTCTGCTATGCCGGCGGGTAAAATTGTCAGCGCTCCCAGTATAAACAATCCGAGAAGGAGCGTAAAGGGCTCCTTCTCGACCTTATCCTTATGAACGATATACGCTATCAGTATTACGGCGGGTATCACCGCAAGAAAGAAAAGCATTGGTATTACCTCCTGCTATCCCGCTTCTCCGAGCCGGATTGCTGCTTGAGCAGCTTCTTGTGTTCATACATATTCATATCCGCCTCGTGGATGAGCTCCTCGAGCTTTACGCCCGGCGAATACTTTCTCAGGCAGCAGCCTATGCCCGCGCTGATCTTATAGGGGCGCCCGCTGGTGCGGTTTATTCTTTCGATCCAACTAAGGAGCTGCTCCTTTTTTGTATAGGTCATCGACTCATCGAACTGGCCTATGCCGATAACGAAGAACTCGTCGCCGCCTGCTCTTACGGCGCAGAAGCGATCGTCCGAAGCAATGGCGGAGGCGCATCTGGCCAGCTGCATAATGGCGTAGTCGCCCTCGGGATGGCCGTAGTTATCGTTTATCATTTTGAGCCAGTTCATATCTATGACGCAGACAAAGCAGCTGTCTCTGTCCGACGCAGAGCGGCACATACGGCTGAAGGTCCTGTCCATACCGCGGCGGTTGTAGAGGCCTGTCATATTGTCGTAAAGCGAATAGCTGATGAGCCTGTTCTGGACTCTGGTCATTTCAAGGGCATTATTGACGTTGCGCACCCAGTTGCGGAACACCGCCGAGAGCTTGAGCTCCTGATCCAGCGTGCATTGAAGGACGCAGTAGCCCAGGGTATCCTGCTGGAAATGGACAGGTGCGAAATAGAAGATGCTGGGCTTTTCCCGGGGCTGGGTAAGCTGCGGGAGCATCTGTGAGCTGGGGAAATCCCTGGAGGGGGAATCCTCATAGAACTCGTTCTTATCCTCAGAGTCCTCATCGCTGGGGACGGAGTGCACCACCAGCCTCATCCTCTCGGGATAGCCGTCCCTGATCCTGCGGTAGGCGTTGAGCCAGTCGGGGCGCAGCACCAGATAGAAGTTGTGGTAGGGCATCAGCAGATAGGTGTGGTTGAATACTGAGCCCAGGCACTCGGCAGGATTCTTGGCGGCGGTCATATTTTCCAGCATATAGCTCTCGGTTATGGTGGACATATCCGAGCTGTCGGCGCGGAAGCCGTGGGTATAATCGTGGCTGGACTTATAGAGCGCGTGCTCGAAGTTATGGCGGATGTAGTTCAGGTTGGTCTGGCAGCCGCAGCTGGCGCCTATGCAGAGGTACTCCTCGCTGACCTCATCGGCGGGGATCTCGGGGGCTTCGGGCTCCAGCAGCTTATGGAGCTTATTGACTGCTCTCTGAGCCGTTCCGCTTACCGGGGGCACGAAGGAGGTTATGGGCATTTCATTTACCACGGCGTCCATAGTGGCGTCGTAGCCGGTGACGATGATCTGCCCGGGGACGTCTATGCCTGCGGCGATCAGCCTGTTGGCCAGGCCTATGGCCATATAGTCGTTGCCGCAGATTATGGCTCTGGGCATAGGCTCCTCATGGGTGATTATCTTATCAGCCAGGCGCGAACCGCTGGCGTACCAGAAATCGCCGTAGTGCACCTTTAACAGCGAGGGGTCGATGCCTCTGGCAGCAAGCTCCTCACGGCAGCCCCGGATCCTGGACTCGGAGATCTCCAGACCCTTTCTGCCCGACAGGAGATATATCTCCTCCGGGGGGATCTTATGGGTATCGAGTATATGAGAAAGGATCGCACGGAAAGCGGGGGCGTCGTCGGTGAAAACCGCTTCGGCTCCCTCCATGGGCAGGTCTATGGAAACTATGGGCTTGTTACAGCGCTCCTTAAGGCTCTTGGAGAGCTTTTCGACCTCGCTGTAATCCTCGTTGCGGGTCATTGAGATAGGAACGATTATCAGCCCGTCGATAAGGTCGAAGTTGATAAGGTTCCAGATGTTCATCTCGGAACGGAGATAGCGCCTGTCGCGGAACCAGATATCCACCAGCGGCGAAAAGCTGACTATATCGTAGTCATAGCGCTCGCACTGTTTCAGGAGGCCCTCCATCACGCGCTTCTGATATATTATCTCGGGGTTGACGATCATCAGCCCGATGCGTTTACGAGTTTTCAAATGATCACTTCCGTAAATAATTATTTCAGGGTCATTCGTCGTTCATTGAGGTGCGGAAGGGTGCCAGGGGTATGCCGTTTTTACCGAATACCGAGAACTCGGGGTAGTTGCCCCAGGCGTATCTTCCGTAGACGGGGCTCGGTACCTCATTGCAGGTGAGGACTATATCGCTGCCCTTTATCTCCGCAGCTGCGGGGAAGAACTTCTTATCCTCGCCGGCAAGCTCGAAGGAGGTGAGACCTCCCTCCCCTGCGGTCATGCCCTCGGCATAGTCAAGGGAGAGGACCATTCTGCTGCCCTCGGTCTTATAGGTGCGGTAGAGGGGGCCGAAGGCATCGGCGTCCATACCGTAGACCAGCTTTTCGGCTTGGAGGCAGAGCCTCTCGCCCACTGTTTTCTTTTCCAGGGGGTGGATGTTATTGAGCTCGCCGCAGTCGAGAGTTACGGCTATGCCGGTGTTCTTCACTGTCCTGAAGGCTCTCATCTGCGCCTCGCGGATGATGCACCAGTGCTTGTAATCGGGGTCGTGAGCGAACTTGAAGGCAGGCAGCTGCACGAACACGAAGGGGAGCTCATCGTCGCCCCACTTCTCGCGCCAGAGGCGGATGAGCAGGGTGAAGAGCATATAATAGCTCCGGGGCTGGTGATCGTCCGACTCGCCCTGATAGTAGAGGAAGCCTGCCAGCGTATAGGGGCAGACCCTCATCAGCATTGCCTCGTACATATTGCCGGGGGCAAAGGGATTGAAGGTATTGCGGGGGCCCGGCCAGGGGTTCTTGCCGAGAGTTTTTTCAAGCTCCTCCCAGCTGATCTGGATGCCCTGATCGTAATACACCTGAGCCTTTTTGTTCCACTCGCCCACGCGGACCTCGTATTCCTCGTATTTCTTCTTCTGATCCTCCAGGCTGACGCCCTCGGTCTCACGCCTGTATTCCTCCATATAGGAAGAGAGCTCGGCTATGTCCTCGATATGGGGACGGTCGATCCAGTTGGTGGCGGAGGTGCCGCCCCAGTTGCAGCCTATGAGCCCCACAGTCACGCCCAGCTCACGGGAAAGCTTCTTGGCGAAGAAATATCCCACGGCGCTCCAGGCCTTTGAGCCCTCGGGGTCGCAGACGCCCCAGCCGGTATTCTTCTCGGCCTCGATGGCTTCCTCGACACGGCCCACCTTATTGGTATAGTAAAAACGTATGGGCATATCGGCGGTGAGGGCTGCAAGCTCATCCTTTCCGCCGCCGGCGTTCTGGAGCTCCAGCTCCATATTGGACTGCCCGCCGCAGAGCCACACCTCACCTACGGAGACGTTACAAAACCTCTGAAACTCCTTACCGTTCAGGGAGAGGGACATTTCAAGCCCGTCTGCCGCCTGCATGGGGGGGAGGATGACTCTCCACTTCCCCTCCGTCACCGAGCCCTCGGCGGACACGCCGCCTATCTCGGCTCTGACGGTACCGGCCTCATCGGCCTCGCCCCAGAGAGTGACGTTCTTGTTTCTTTGCAGCACCATATTGCTTGAAAACACAGCAGCAGCTTTTATCAAAGCAAACACCTCCGAAAAGAATAATAAAAATAAACAATAATTCAATATAATAATAACACATTTCTGTGGATAAGTCAAACGCAAATTTGCGCTTTGAGCCGCTTTTTTTACATATTTTGTTTTTGCCCCAGGTATATGCTGTGCAAAAAGCCCGCAGGGGTCTCCTGCGGGCTGTAAACTTTCTTTGCTCTATTCTATTGTGAATACTGCTTTGGGTATTGCGCCTGCATACACCCATGAATAATACAGGGTGGCGGTGGGGTCACGCTCATCCAGCGCCTCGCGGCAATACACATTGATACAGTACTGACCCTCCGTGGTCTCCTGCCAGAGGGAGGGGTCGATATCAAATGTGAGCTCTGCTCCGGGAGACAGCAAGCTGATATCGCAGGTAAATGCGAGGTCGGGCTGCATCAGCTTTCTTACCCAGAGCTGACCCTTCTTGAATGCCAGCTCGCAGCCGTCCTCGTGGGGAGTTACCCAGAAGCTCTTTTCTGTATTGTTTCTGATGACCAGGGTGGCCTTCTCGCCCTTGCGGATGCTGCCGCCCACCACCTCTGCGGTGACTGCGTCTTTGACGCTTTCGGGGCTCACTACCGTGAAGCCGATGCTCAGCTTTGCCTTGCCTGCATCAGCCTCCTGACCCTTCTTTGAGAGCTCAAAGGTGTAGCGGTACTCCCCCTCGGAGAAGCCGCCCCAATCCCTGGGATCGAGGCCGAGAGTCAGCTCGGCGGAGTATGCGAATTCACAGCCCCATTCGGTCTGACGGTCCAGCCGGGGCACCTCCTGCCACTCACCGTCCACCAGCCTTTCCAGCAGGTCGTTATCCCTGTTGGGGTCGTAGGAGTATTCCGTATGGGTATAGTTCTCGAGCCCGATGTCTATGGTGGGGGCATCGGCGGAATAGACCTCCGAGGTTATCACCATAATCGAGCCCTCGGAGGCATCCGGCTTTGCTTCACCGGTCTCGGGGTCGATGTATGAGACTCCCACGCTCTCCGGTACTTCCTCGGGGGTCGTCTCCGTTACTCTGCCGGGGACTGTCTCCGGCGTACTCTCTGAATATGTCGGTGCGGTGGCTGTCTCCGTCACCGAGGCTGCGGGCTCTGCGGAGGTCAGGGGCTCGGCGGCGAGGTTCTTATCTTCCCTGTTCGCCAGGACGAATGCCGCCGCTCCGCCTGCTACTGCAACAGCCGCCGCTGCTGCGATGATGCCGCCGTAGCTGCGCCTGAGCTTTGCGCCGCTCCTGCTGCGGGAAAGCAGCTCCTCTGCAGAAAGCTCGTCGGCGCACTTATTATCATATACCTTATCCATAAGCTCTTTACCGTTCATTTTTATTCCTCCTTGCCGTATTTTCTTCTTATCTCATATAGCGTTCTGTATAGCTTGGCCTTGACCGAGGATTCGGTTATCCCCAGGAGCGAGGCGGTCTCTGATATCGTCAGGCCTCTGCGATAGTAGAGGAAGAACACCTTGCGGGTCACCAGAGGCTTCTGCTCCAGGAAGGAGCGGATCTCCTCCGCTGTGGTACGGATATCAAGGTCGTCCTCGATGGAGAAGCTGTCGGGGATATCCGAGAGGTCATCCTCGGGATCTCGCAGCGCTATCCGCTCTCTCAGCCTGCGCACAGCCGAGTAGTGGCGGGTAAGCTGCCTCTTGGCGATAAGGGTGACGAAGGCTTCCTCGTTCTGAGGGGGTGAGGGCAGCCTGTCCAGGGAGCGCAGCACCTCAACGTAGGTGTTCTGAAAGATATCGTCTGCATCCGAGACATTGAAGCATTTTGCTGCTATAAAGTCGTAAATCTGCTTCTTCGTGCGCTCATAGAGTTCGCTGAAATACTTTTCGCGGTCTTCCATCGCCTCGCCCCCCTTCATACTGTACTTGCATTTTAACGGCAAAAAAGTTATTAACAGTCTGTAAATTCCCGGAATATTCAAAAGCCCGGAGGACTGTACGCCTTCCGGGCTTTGATTTACTTATGCGGTCTTGCTCTGCCTATCAGTGAGCAGAAGCAATGAATCTGTTGAGCTCGCCCAGGTTGAGGCACTTCTCGACAGCGACCTCCTTGGTGATCTTCTTATCCTTAACAAGCTTTGCAAGCTCCTGGTCGAGGGTCTGCATTCCGACGTTCTTACCGGTCTGCATAGCAGAGTTGATAAGGTGGACCTTATCGTCACGGATCATAGCCTTGATGTTATCGGTAGCGTTGAGGATCTCACAGCAGGCTACACGGCTGGTACCGTCGAGGGTACGGCAGAGGGTCTGTGTGCAGATACCAACGAGAACCGATGCAAGCTGAGTTCTGATCTGATGCTGCTGGTGAGCGGGGAATACGTCGATGATACGGTCGATGGTGGAAGCCGCATCGGTGGTATGAAGGGTACTCATAACAAGGTGACCGGTTTCAGCGGCGGTAACGGCGGCTTCGATAGTCTCGAAGTCACGCATTTCTCCTACGAGGATGATATCGGGGTCCTCACGGAGGGCAGCTCTCAGCGCAAGCGAGAAGCTGGGAACGTCGGGGCCGATCTCTCTCTGGTTTACCATACATCTCTTATGAGCGTGCATATACTCGATAGGGTCCTCGATAGTGATTATATGCGCGGACTTATGCAGATTAACGTGGTCGATCATAGCGGCCAGCGTGGTGGACTTACCGGAACCGGTAGGACCTGTAACGAGCACCAGTCCACGGGGACGCATAGCGAACTCAGCCAGAACAGGGGGCAGGTTAAGGTCGGTCAGGGTCGGGATATCGTTTCTCAGCAGACGGATAGCGATAGCCGTATTACCTCTCTGACGGTAAACATTGACACGGTGACGGAAGCCTCTCGACGAAACGAAGGTGAAGTCGGTATCGATATGATCCTTGATGGACTGACGCTGCTTATCGGTACACATATCCTCGCAGATCTTCAGGATATCGATCTCGGTCATATCCGGATAGCTCGAGAGCTTTCTGAGGTTACCGCCCTGACGAACGATCGGGGGGATACCTACGGTGAAGTGCAGGTCGGAGCATCCGAGTGCTCTCGATTCATCGAGAATTTTGTTAATATCTACTGACATAAGATATTTACCTCCATATATAGATTTTTATTACTATCGGTCAAACCGCATAGGTTACACGAACGAGCTCATTGATAGAGGTCCTGCCCTCCTGAACGAGCTTGGAAACGTTATCTCTCAGCAGCAGGCAGCCTTCCTTCTTGGCAAGCTCCTGGATCTGCTCGGACTTGGCGCCCGCGGCGATGATCTCCTTCATGGTAGGTGTGGCAAGAAGGATCTCATGGATAGCGGTACGTCCCTTATAGCCGGTATTATTGCACTTGGGGCACTTGCCGGGCTCATAGATGGGAACGGAATGATCTATCTGCATCAGTTCGTTTTCCTCATCGTTGGACATCTTGGGGGTCTTGCACTCGCAGAGCACCTTGGTAAGTCTCTGGGCAACTACGCCGATAAGAGAGGTGGCCACCATGTAGGCGTCTACGCCCATATCCACAAGTCTCGTAACAGTTGAGGCTGCGTCGTTGGTATGAAGCGTCGAGAGCACAAGGTGCCCGGTGATAGCGGCTCTGATACCGATCTCGGCGGTCTCGGTATCACGCATCTCACCTATCATTATAATGTCAGGGTCCTGACGGAGGATGGATCTCAGCGCAGCGCCGAAGGTCATGCCGGCCTTTTCATTTATCTGGCACTGGTTGATATTTGCGATCTTCTTTTCGACAGGGTCTTCGACCGTGATAACATTGAGCTCGGGCTTGGCGATCTCGCCCAGCGCGGCGTAAAGGGTGGTAGACTTACCGGAACCGGTAGGCCCTGTTACCAGAACAACGCCCTGGGGAACCTTCAGGCAGGAGACAAATCTCTTATAGTTATAGTCGGTCATACCGAGATCCTGGATCTTTCTAACCGACTCATCGCCGGCGAGGATACGGAGAACGACCTTCTCGCCGTAGACCATAGGCAGGTTGGATACACGGAGGTCGATTGTAGTGCCGTCAACTACCTGTGACATACGGCCGTCCTGAGGGATACGCTTCTCGGCGATATTCATACCCGAGAGGATCTTGAAACGTGTAACGAGCGAGATATGAAGTGCGGGAGAAAGGGTCATAAGCTCGATAAGGTCGCTGTTTACACGGATCCTTATCCTGGTTATATCCTTGAAGGGCTCGATATGGATATCCGTGGCGCCCTGACGGAAGCTGTTCTCGACGATGGCGGTGGCGAGCTTAACGATAGGCGCATTTTCGATACGCTCCTCGGACATATCCTTGAGGTCCTCAAGGTTGAGCTCGTCCTCCTTCTCCTTGGTAGCCTCCTGGGCGATAGAGTCTGCCTGACCCTCGGAGTACATCTTACCTATGGCTCTGTTGATGGAAGATTTGGTAGAGAGCAGAGGAGAGATGCTGCATCCGGTGATAGCACGCAGATCCTCAAAGATATAGAAGTTTACGGGGTCGTTGGTGGCTACGGACATCCTCTTGCCCATTCTTGCCACAGCGATTACCGTATACTTTCTGGCCACAGCCTCGGGTATCTTCCTGACGATATCGGCCTCGAGATTGTAATTGTCAAGATCGACGTAGTCAACATTCAGTCGCTCGGCAAGGACCTTGGTGAACTGAACGTCTGAGACGAAGCCCAGCTCTATGATGACATCGCCGAAGAGCTTGCCCTTGGACTCCTTCTGCTTCTGGAGCACCTGCTGGAGCTGTTCCTCGGTTATCATTCCCTTTTCAACAAGGTACTGTCCTATCGGTCCGTTTTTCATAAATCTACTCCATTCTCCGCAGTATCGTATTATCTTTGTTCTCACCCGCTGCGGACGAGGCGAGATAAAATATCGCATAAAGGCAAAAGCCTCTTGTAATTATCGAAAAAGTGTGGTAAAATAGAATAAATCCTTTAAAGGGGGAACTGTTTTGGGTACGCAATACTATATTTACTACGGCGTTCTTTATCTATTTGTGTTTCTGTTCGGGGCCTGCGTGGGCAGCTTCCTGAACGTCTGCATCTATCGCCTGCCCAAGGAGGAATCGCTGATCAAGCGCAATTCTCACTGTATGAGCTGCGGCACCGAGATACTTCACCGGGATCTTATCCCTATACTGAGCTGGTGCCTGCTGAAGGGCAAATGCCGCGCCTGCGGTGCGAAGATCTCTCCCCGCTACACGGTAGTTGAGGCGCTGAACGCTGTGATCTGGGTCTTCGTGGCATACAAGACCAACGTGCTTCTGCATCCTGTGAACTTCGTTATCACCGCGCTGGTATTCTCGGCGCTGATCGTAGTCTTCTTTATGGATTGGGACACGCAGCTGATCTCCACCTACGTTGTGATCTTCATAGCGGTGATGGCTGTACTGTATTACGCCTTCAACCACACCGAGCACGATCTTTCGTTATCCGACCGCCTTATCGGAGCTGTTGTGGTAAGCATTCCGCTGCTGCTGATCGAGCTTCTCTCAAAGGGCAAAGCGATGGGCAGAGGCGATGTATATCTTATGGCCGCCGGAGGCTTGTTCCTCGGCTGGCAGAACACCCTTGCAGCCCTGGCGGTAGCCCTTGTGACCGGTTCTATCGCGGGACTTATCATCAAGTACAAGACAAAGGATTCGGTCTTTGCATTCGGCCCCTGGCTTTCGCTGGGCATTGCCGTTGCGGCGCTCTACGGTAACAATCTGGTGGATTGGTACGTCAGCTTCACGGGGATCAACGAGATATTTGCCTGAGACCTCCTGAAAATGCGCACAAAAACGCTGCCCTCAAGCAGCTTGTAAGCCGCTCCTCCGGGAGCGGTATTCTTATGCCCTGAAAACGGGCTTGTTCACATCCTTTGCTCAAAAAGTCCTCCCGGGCTCGCACCCGAGGGGGCTTTTTCAGCAAGCGGCTCTTGCGAGCCGCCTGTGAAAATTAGTCGTCAGATTACCTTAACACCGGTAACATTGTAGGTTCCGCTCATAGAAGGCTTGAAATAGAAATCCTTTTCTGCGCCATTTGCGAAACCAGAGAGGTTGAACTCAATAGTGATCTCGTTGCCGTCGGATGTAATGGTGCCGACAGAAGCATTGTCGTATGTGAGTGAACCCCACTTATCACCGCTTGCGCCGGAATTGGTAACTGTTGATTCCGTGGTAAGAACTATCTTATGAGCACCGGTCAGGTTATTGCCGGTGTTATTCTTCAGAATAACTCTTACGCCCCAGTTGCCCTGCATCTCAATTGATGCGTCGCAAAGGTCGGTCTCATCAGGCTCGTCTCCGGAAACGGGTACAAACCCGCCTGCGTTGGTGTAATTATACGTGGTAGTGGTGCTGCAAAAGATCAACTTGTAGCCTTCCTTGTTCATCAGGCCGTTGCCGATACCTGTCTGCTGGAATATCGCAAACTTCACGGTAGAGCCTGCTGTACCTACAGCACCGCCGAAGCTGAACAGCTGATCGGTCTTGTCAATGGCAGTTGCGCTGCCGGAGTCCTTGATCCAGATCCTGGGGTTAGCATCGGTGGAGCCGTCCCAGATATTGATACCGTTGGCGTTCGGGCAGGCATCAATGAAGTTGATAGTAACTACGCTGTACTCACCGACCTCGCTCTTGGAGAAACTCTTGCCCTTGAAAGGAACGCCGGTGTACCAGTATTCCTTATCGAGGCCGTCGTTATCAATAGCTATGCTTGCGGTACCGATGCTTACATTGATCGGGGATCTGATCGTCATTGTGATCGTATCGCCCTTGCTTGCACCGATGGTGTAGAACTGCTCTGTTTCCTCAGGCTTAGTCGGAATGATAACAACGCCGTTTTTACCGTTGATATCAAAATCCGCTCTTACTTTGCTTACCTTGGAGCCGATCGTGAAAACATTGGTTCCCATATCGTCAACGATATGGATCTTTACACTTGTCTTCTTGAGATACGACGGTATTGACGTATCGACGTGCATTGCCCCATTATCATCATAGTATACATACAGATCAACGGTATCGCCGTCTTTGATACTGTTCTTATTAGGCTGTACTGGCTGGGCATAATACTTGTCGTATGTTGCCACATAGCAGTCTATTGACGATTGGTCTTTATATACAAGTGTATCAACTTCGCCGATATTCTTGTAGACGTTGTTATTCTGATACCCTGAGTTCAGCTGACCGTTGATCGAAATCGTATTGGAGTATCTGATGTTACCGTAGAAGGTGGTAAGGTAATGATACTTAATCGTTACCTGCTTAGCCTCTTCCTCGTTTGTGGGCTTAGTCTTGAGGGTGGGGATAAACTTGTAGGTCTCACCGTTCTCGATGATCACTTTATCGAGGGAATCATAGGTCACAGCCTGTACCCACTCATCGAAGATCTCTGTGTCGCCGTTCGGAGGATCGGGAGTAGTTGTGGGTGCAACGGGCTTGTAGCCTGCCGCTACATACTGAGCAGCTCCGTAGGGGAGATTCTTGAAATCATAGAACTGAACGGTCGCCTTCGTCTCATATCCCAGATAGAATGTCGTTGTATCGGAGATATCGTCGAAGGTCATTTCATCGGCGCGTCTGCCGCTGGCATCTACCCAATAGGATGCGTACTTATCCTTGGTAATATCGGTTTTTGCGGGGTCGTCGATGTTGGGCCAGTTGAGGCCGTTGCTCTTCAGAGTCCTAGTTCCAAGGCCCTCAAAGGTAACGGTCTTAGTCTCGACCTCAGAGGATTCCTCCTCAGAAGATTCCTCTTCCGAAGATTCCTCGGAGGATTCAGAGCTTGATGCATCGGTGATCAGGGTCTTGGTAGCGGGCATAAAGTAGATATAATAGTAATCCGACTTTTCTTCCACGCTGGAGTCCACCGTGAGCATGAACTTAGCTCCGTTGTTCAGAGTATTCTTCTGATTGATGTTGATGAACTCGATGGAGTTCCTGTAATAATACTTCTGACTGCTGTCGGGTTCATAAGCATCGCCCGTTTCGTCGGGGATCATAGGTGAACACTCGAAGTTGAGCATGATGTAGTTATTGTCAACTCCGGCACCGTACTCATCTATGGTGATCTTGAAATTATCCTCACCGAGGAGGGGTTCCTGACCTACCACTTCTTTGGATCCGATGATCCCTGTGCTGCCGTTGAAGTTGGCCCTGTAGATTATACCCTTGGCGCCCTTCTTGGAAAGGCTTCTGGCGTTTACGTTATCAATGATGTAAACATAGTTATAATCCGTGGGGTTAGAGGGCTTGGGAACAGTATCGCCCTCGTTGACGCCATAGATCGTGACCTTGGTAGCATAGCTGAGGATGCTGTTCAGGGAACGTGTAACCTGGAAAGCAGCAGTCTCCTCATTCTTGGTGCTGTTGATCCTGGAAGTCATTCTTGCGGTAGGCTGGATGATGGAGAACACACCGGCCATTATAATGCCCATAAGTGCGATAACAACTATCAGCTCGACGAGGGTAAAGCCTTTAACTTTTGATCTCATAGCTTTTCCTCCCTCCGCTTAATCATATTTAGGTCCGTCAACTACCAATGAAGGATCGGTAGAACCGGCCTGCTCGAATGCGATACTGATCGTTCTCTTATCAGGATCGATGGATCCCGGATTGACCACAACGCTGTCGGTGTTATAGGAAGCGGTCGTAAGGTCAATGGTCAGATCGTTGCTGTTGTTGTAGTTCTGCTTGTAGTAGCCGAAGTTGATGCTTCTGCCCGGCTCTACTGTTCTGATGTAGGTCTGTGAGGGGTGTCTGTAGCCGTCGGCTCCTCTTACGCCCTCAAAGATCAGACCGTCCTTGATGTTGATCTCAATGGTAACGTTCTCATAGTAATTGTTGGTGAACGAGAACATATACTCGTCATCCTGGAGATTCTCGGGGTCTACGTTAAGGCCGGTGATGTCCTTTCCGGCCAGGGTCTTCACCTGGAAGCCGAACTCTTCTCCGAAGGAGCCCTTATTGGAGCGCCAAACGTAGATGTTGCCGACATCGACATTAGCCGTCGAGGTGTTTGTGTTTCTCTCGGGAGAGAACCTGATGGTGTAGCCTTTATCGGTATCTCCGATAAGGAGCATATCGTCGGCGGATTTCTTTGAAACGATATTCGCCTGACCGGCCAGCTCCTTATCGCGCATACGGCTTTTGTTTGACATCTTATTGGCTGCTGCAATTACCGCAAGGATAGAGCTCGCAAGTATTGCAAAGATTATTACCGAGATCATTACTTCAACGAGCGTCATACCTTGAGAGAGCATTTTATTCTTTTTCATAAATGATCCCCCTTTCGATTATTCGCCTCTGAAGTAATAGTGGAATTTCAGTGTACCGTCCTGCTTCTGCTTAGCTGTGATGTACTCGAGGATCGAGCCGCTGGCAGGAGCGATATTCTCGGTGGTGAGCTTGGAGTAGTCGCCGGTGAGAATGTACTTGCTTACCTTAGCCTGACCGTAGAACAGGTTCGTGTCGGAGTTACCGCAGCGGTAGTTTCTGTTAAAGGTAGCCTTCGGGCCGTAAACCAGGCACTGGATGCAGCAATCGTTCTGGTTCCAATAGCCGAGGGTCATACCGTCAGCCAGCAGCATCATGATCCTGGAGGTCCTTGCTGTGATATTTCTCGGAGCATTGGATACCAGAGTGCTGAATGCGATGAAATCCTTATCAGCGATGGAAACATACTTGTTATTCTGATCGCCGATGGGAACGATAGCGCTGGTGTTATGCTCAGCAGCTCTGCCGTAGAAGCTCTTCTTCTGCCAGTTTACATCCTGCTGAGACTTGTTGGGCATAATGCTTACATAATCAGAGAGGGCTGCGTGGCTGGAATCGCCGGAGGGCTTGGTAGGATCGAAAACGCTGGGATCGTAGAACATGATGTAAACATAGCCTTCGATCTCACCCTCACCGGTAGCCTCCTTGACTCTGAGCTGCATAGCCATATTCAGGGAAGAACCGTTAACGGGGAGCGCTACAACGATATCCTTGGAGCCTGCATCGCCGAGAACGCCGGGTGTACCGGTATAGTTCTTGCCGTGGAGCAGAACTTCCAGCTTGAACTGATTGTTAGTCATCTCTGCGGGAGTGATAACGCAGCTCCTGTCGATCTGAACAGTCTTATTATCGGGATTTCCGTTATACTTTGTGGAAGTATCGTCGGAATAGACCGCATTGTTCTTAAGAGGAGTCTCCAGAGCGTTCTTGTACTTGGTGCGGATATACTTTGCATCAGCGTTGTTGTCATAATACATATCGTTAGGAGTTGCATCCAGATAAGTATCAGGCAGGCTTACTGTGGAGTTATCGTTCTTCTTGTACTCGAATAGTCCGGGAGAATAGGTCATAGCGGGCTGATAGTTTCTGCTGTTTACATCGGCAGTCTTCTTGAGTGCCTTTACCTTGCTGCTGCACTCAATACCGGAAGCGCTCTCCAGAGCCTTGGTGTCGATGTAATTGGAAGCGTCTCTTACAGTACCGTCCTTGCCTCTGATCTTGGAAGTAGGAGAGAGGTAGATATTGCCGGTGACGTTGAGCTTACCGCCAATGACATAGATATCGCCTTCAACATAGAGGTCGCCGTTGATGTTAGCACCGTTCATATTCACAAAGAGGTCGCCGGACTGCATCTCGGATTTGCCCTTGTAAACATAGAGGTTGCCGTACTGATCGTACTTGTTGTTGTTCTGCCAGCCGATGGAGAACTGCTTGCCGTCGGAATAATAACCGTCTGAAACAACGGATTTTACAGCCGATAATACTGCTGCGCTGGAATTAGCCAGCGTAGCGCTTCCGCCGTTGCCCAGAACGCATACGGAGCAGTAAAGGTCTATATCCTTTTGGGGATCGCTGCCAGCTGCGGGGCTGCCCAGCGTGCATCCGCCGTGACCGGGCTGGATGAATGCGCCGAAGCAGTTGATGTAGCCGTCCTTATTGGAGAGGCCGTCTTCACCGTAGGTCGCGGTCTTGGTATCGTCGTTTCTCTTCTTGCCGGTCTGGCCCACGCGGAGGCCGTTATAGTCGATCTTGCCCACACTGGTTTTAACTTTAACATAATCTGCAACAATATTGCCGTATGCGGTGATGGTCGGGGCGATCGCCTTGGTCTGGATCTTCTGCTGAACGGAGTCAGAGAATGTGATCTCGGTATCGTTACCGTCGGGGCTGTTACCGAGGACGTAGTTAGCAGTGGTCATATGGTTGCCGTTATAGGTGAGGCCGCCCTTGTTGTTATGCATAGCGGTATAGTAATACTTGGATACCGAGCCGTCGTTTGCCAGCTCATTGTTTGCCTCGATAAGGGTATCGCCGTTGAGGTAAGCAGACTCGGTAGGAGTATAACCGCCGGTGGTCTCGATGGTGTTGTTGGATGCATAGGGCTTGTTCTGCTTGCCGTTGAAGTATGCCTTGGAGGACATACTCTCTCCGCCGTAGGTAGCAACGGACTCTACATAGATACCCTCACCGTTTTTATAGATGTATATCTTGCAGGTGCCGCCGAGCTCGTCGGACTGGAGATTGGAAAGCTTGCTCTGGTCGAGCAGAGAAATGTCTACGATGTTGGGAGATTCCTGGGATGTTGCTGCTGCCAGATCGTTGAGAGCGTCATAGCTGATCACGATCTGCTTGGTCTTTGGATCCTGAACGCGGAAGATCTCAGAGCTCAGGAAATACTGAAGATACTTTTCAGACATTACCTGTGCCTGTGTCTTGCTGACGTTCTTTGTTGATTCCGTATGCGTGTACGTTGCCAGCTTCAAAGCAGTAGCGACCAGTATCATACACACCGTTGTGATACATACAACAGTGATAAGAACCGATCCTTTAAGATTTGCTTTGATTCTTTTCATGTTTACCACCTTTCCCTCATAATTCAGTTTTCAATTCAATTCTTTCCGAAATATAACACTTTTCGGCAGAAGGCTTTACGCCTTCCACCTACCGAAAAGTATTATTTGATTAGGAAGCGAGCGCTGCTGCCTCAGCGTTCTTCTCAAGAGGATTAGCCATTCTGGGCATCATCATAAGAACGAGAGTCATGCTGCCTTCAATAACATCTTCGTTGATGTCAGTGATGCTGCAGGAGGTAACAACGAGGCTCTTCTGGTTCCTTGTAAGGAGCTTATCAAGGAAGGACTGGAGGTTCTCGAGCTCACAGCTGTAATTGAAGTCGATGGTGTAAGCAGGAACGAGAACAGGGCCCTGAGAGAGCGCAGCATTCTCTTCATCGGATGCGTTCTCATCCTCAGCAGCGGTATCAACACCGAGCTTCTGGCTCTCAGAAGCGATCCTGTCGACATCGGTGGAGATCGCCTGAGGCGAATTGTCGATGTAGGCCAGGGTCACCTGAGAATACTGGGAGATGTTCAGGTTAGCGTTGGTGATCTCATCCTCGTCGAGGATGTTATCGATGGTGGTGCTGACCTCATCGGTGGTCATCTTGTCATAGAAGTTGTCAGCGAGAGCAACTACTTCGTTGTAAGCAGTATTGACCTTTTCCTTCAGACCCTCATCCTGCTTTATCTCGTCTTTCTTTTTATTGAGAAGGGTGACCTGCTCGTCATATTCCTTATTGGCTGTGTCAAGCTCCTCGAACTTGGGCTTGATGAAATACATGACACCAACTACCCAGATCGCTATTACAAGCAATACGATAAGTACTACCTTATCACGATAACTCAGTTTCATTACTTGTTAACCTCCTCAGACTTAAGATATATCTGCATGGATCCGATGGTAACGGGATCATCCTCTGTACCTTTACCGTTATAGCCGTTGAACGATACAGCCTTGAAGTAGTTCAGCGCCATAATACCTCTTACGAACTCAGGAGCCTGCAGCTGACCGTCGACCTGAACGTTCGAGATCGTAACGATAGCGCTTGACTGATCGTAAGTAAGACCGGTATACTTAGCATGATATTCTTCGCCCTCAGGCTTGGAATCGGTAGCCTCATCGATCTCCTCAAAGATCTTCTTCTTCAGGACAGGCAGAGCGTCGAGCTTGTTCTTGGCATTCTCAACGATGGCCTTATACCTGTTGACCTGATCAAGGCCGTTGTGGAGGACTCTGTTGGCTGCGATGATCTCATCGCACTTAACGATCTCCTCCCTGACCTTGTCGGTATCTTCCTCAACGCCGTTCTTCTTCATATTTACGAAGAAGGTGATAGCGCCGATAGCCAGTGCGGAAGCAGCTATGATAACGCCGGCGGTGATCAGCAGGCCGGTAGCAGCCTCAGAGGTCTTGCCGGTAGCGGTATCGATCTCCAGGAGGTTGATACGCTCGGTCTGCTTATTTCTCTTATACAGAGAACCGATAGCGTTTGCGAATACGGTGAACTCAAAGTTCTCATAGCCGGTGATCTGGGCGGGAACTCCGAGGATCGAAGCCTTGATATCCATACCGTCGAGGGAGTCAACGAGCTTGATATAGTCAACGATCTTACCGTAGAGGATAACGTGGTCAAGTCCCGGGCCGCCTCTGGCCTTATTGAACTGCTCCATTCTGAAGATGTTCTCGTTGAGGGCCTCGGTAACGTAGTCTTCCTGGTCGTAATCCGAGGGATCGATGGGAACGTATCTTGCGAATGCCATCTGGCCGTTCTCGAAGAGGGTCAGGCCGAGGAAGTTATCGTCGAGCTGGCAAACGAGGAGAGGCATCTTCTCGTTGTTGCTCTTATCTGCGAGCACGATTCTGGAGATCGAGTTGCAGCTGATGTTTACCGACTTGAGCGAGATCGACATGATGCTGAAGAGCTTTCTGAAGGACTCTACGATCGCGCTGGGGCAGGCGGTAGCCAGCACCTTTACGGAGCCGGGGTTATCCTCGCCCGCTTCGCCTACGACGGTATACGAAATGGAATACTCATTTGAGATACCCATTTCCTGGGACATATGGTTCTGCACCATCTGCAGGAACTCATTGCTCTTGGCCTTGGGGACCACAAGTTCCTTGAATACGATATTGCTGGAGGAGAAGGTCACGATAGCGTCCTTATCCATCATCAGCTCGGCCTTAAGGTTGGAAACCAGAAGATCCGCAAGGCCGGAGAGGTTGATGACCTCTCCGTTCATTATCATTTCCTCGGGGACATCAACTGTCAGCGACTTGTCGATCTTGATCTTGCCGCCGGCATTCTCGCCCTTAACGATGTGTACTTGTCTGTCTGAAATATCAAATGACAGCATTTATTCTTCACTCCATTCAAGATAAATAAGTTTACTGTTATTACGAGTTCTCGATACCCTCGAAGCTGCCGTAGAGCAGTGGGAATATACCCGCGAGGCAAAGACCTACTGCGACACCCATGATGATGATCATCAGAGGTTCCATAAGTCCTACAAGTCTCTCTACTGCGGAGTCCGCCTCTTCCTCATAGAAGTCAGCGGCCTTTTCAAGGATCTCATCAAGAGCACCGGACTCTTCGCCGACGTATATGATCGAGCAGAACATTCCCTCGAAGATCTCGGTCTTTACAAGAGACTGCGAAAGGGGCGCGCCCTGCTTGACTTCGTCAACTACCTGGATAAAGCACTTATCAACATATGTGTTGCCCAGTATCTTGGAAGAACGCTCAAGGCACTCTACCATTGAGATACCGCTCGAATAAAGCGAGGAAAGGGTTCTTGCGAAACGGCCCTCATAGATCTTGACCATAAGGGGCCCGACGGCGGGCATTTTGATCTTGACCCTATCGAACCACAGCCTTACCGACTCGACCTTCAGGCCGTAGATGATGCCTACCACGATAACGATCAGCGCTATCAGCAGAACGTACCACTTGTCCTTGAAGAAGTCACTGAAGGCGAACAGCGCCTTGGAAAGGCCGTTCATCTTGTCTTCTTCCATCATTCCGGCGAACTGCGGCATAATGAACGTGAACATACCGATTACCATAGCGATACAGAGTATACCGAGTATGATAGGGTATATACTTGCACTTTTGACCTTGTTGTTCAGCTTGTTGGAATTTGCGTAGTAGTCCGACAGACGCTGCATCGTGATATCCAGGGTACCGGAAGTCTCGCCCGCATCCACCATTGAGATGAAGAAGTCGGGGAAGGTACCGAGCCTGGTCCTCAGCGCGTCGGTAAAGGTAGAGCCCTTGTTTACGTCCTCGTAAACACCGAGCCACGCCGCTTTGGCGCCCTTGTGCTCTTCTTCCTTATAAAGGATGTCGAGCGCTCTTACGATGGTCAGACCCGAAGTCATCATCGCAGCCAGCTGACGGCAGGAAAACGCCAGCTTCTTGGTAGAGAACTTGTAGGAGTTTTTCTTTCCGCCTCCCAGAGCCTCTGTGTAGCTTACGAGGAACAGGCCTTGATCATGGGTTTTTTCAAGGACTTCCTGCGCGTCTTCCGCTTCCAGGGTGCCTTTGACGGTCTTTCCCGAGGCGTCCTTGGCAACGTAAGTAAACTTTTTCATTTTTCTGGTTACACCTCCACTGTGTCACACGGTCTGTATTTTGCGCAAATGGGCACAATGACACAAATCGTATTTTTATAATTATAACATTTTTCGTTATAATAATCAAGGAAAAAATTAAATTTTTTTATATTTTAATTAACAAATTATCCCCTATATTTTTATCACAATTGAACAAAACCTACAAGGGCGCCTTTAAGCGTCCAATATTTACCCCAGATGTACTGTTTCATTCATTTAACATATTCATATCCTCGGATCCCTCTGCCTCCTCCTCATCGTTTGACTGACTTTCGCTCTGCACGGAATGGCGGAGAATGAACGGGTGCAGCTTGGCATACCTTTTATAAGCAGCCGTATATCCTCCGAAAAGCAGTGCCGCGACAATGCCGAGCCCGATCATCACGCTGACGATGAATTCCGCTCCCAGCTTGGTCCCCAGCCATTCAAAGGGGAAATAGGAGACCTCGTAAAAGGCATTGGCCTTTCCGTCGGGCTCAAAGGATTCCCGGAAAATGGAAGGAACGAAGTAGAGCATCACCATAAAGATCAGGGTTATCGTGATATTCACGCTGCTCCAGATCTCATAGGCAGCGTGCTTCTTGCCGTCATCTATGAAGATGACCAGCAGCAGCCCCAGCATGACGATAAATGCGATACCCGACCTGAGCGTCGAGTCGATCAGAGTGTCTCTCACGGTGCCTTCGGGGAGCAGGGTTATCACCGCAGGGCAAAGCACCATACCCGTAAACACCGCAAACGCGGCGCAGGCTATCATCAGGCCGATCCTGCCCAGTGTATAAAGCAAAAACTCCAATGAATCCAAGCACCGCTCACCTCTTCTCATTATTACTCATAATAATTATATCATATATCTTCACTAATTACAATAGGATTATTTGAACCTTTTTGAGTAATTTAACCGAAGCCGGGCAGGACAGGCTCCCCGGGCATAAAATATAGAAGTGCCGGAACGGTGCTTGTAATAAAAGCAGTCAATTGTAAGACCCGGCGGAAAATGCCCTCCCCGCAGCACGCGGCGAGGACTGACCAAAAGCCGGAGAGACCCGGATCTCAGAATTGTAGAACCGTTCCGTAAGTATGCGGGTCTCAAAGCTTTGAGACCGGCTATATTATAAAAGGTAAAGGAGCTTGATACAGATGCATACGGTACTGCTGTCGCTGGCTGCGACGGGCTTTACTTTTCTTATGACCGCTCTCGGGGCGGCAATGGTATTCTTTATGAGGCGCGGCAGCTCGGGAGAGGCTGTTCAGCGGATATTTCTGGGGTTTGCGGCGGGGGTGATGATCGCTGCCTCGGTATGGTCGCTGCTGATACCCTCCATCGAGCTTGCCGGGGAACGGGGGCTGACGGCCTGGCTCCCGGCGGCGGCGGGGCTGATAGCCGGGGTGCTGTTCCTGATGCTTTTCGACCGGCTCATGCCCTTTTTCCGTCCTGCGGAGGAAGGGAGCCTCCGGAGGGGGCTGGGTAAGACTGCCCTGCTGGTCTTTGCGGTGACGCTGCACAACATCCCCGAGGGGATGGCGGTGGGGCTTGCCTTCGCCCTCACCGGCAGCAGCGGCACAGCCGAGGCTATGGCGGCGGCGATAGCATTGGCTGTTGGCATCGGGATACAGAATTTCCCGGAGGGGGCGGCTATCTCCCTCCCTCTGCGGCAGACGGGTATGAGCCGGGGGAAGGCCTTCCTCTGCGGGGCGCTTTCGGGGATAGTTGAGCCCATAGCCGGAGTGCTGACCGTTCTGGCGGCGGGGCATATCGCGGCGCTGATGCCCTGGCTGCTGGCATTCGCGGCGGGAGCCATGCTCTACGTCGTGGTGGAGGAGCTGATCCCGGAGGCGCATCTCGGGGCGGGCCATCTGGGGACTATGGGGGTAATGCTGGGATTTATCATAATGATGATCCTTGACGTGTCTCTGGGTTAACATATGATAACATTGCAGGTCCGCACCCGGTAAATTTCCGTTGACATCCGACTGCTGTTATGGTATAATGAATGTGATCTTTCCGGAGGGGCTTTGCCTCTCCGGCAGCGTAAAAAATTGTTCCTCACCCGTTGGAGGAACGGAACAGGAGAATGCTTATGAGTTCAAATGTAAGACCCGGATCAATGGAAAGGATCACCAATGCAGCCCTTGCCAACGCCTTTATCGAGGAGAAGATCAAGGAGCTCCGCGCCCAGATAGGCGACAAGAAGGTGCTGCTGGCGCTCTCCGGCGGAGTTGACAGCTCCGTAGTGGCTGCTCTGCTCATCAGGGCGGTAGGTCAGCAGCTGGTCTGCGTACACGTTAACCACGGTCTGCTCCGCAAGGGCGAGCCCGAGCAGGTAGTGGAGGTCTTCCGCGATCAGATGAACGCCAACCTCATCTATGTGGATGCAGTTGACCGCTTCCTCGACAAGCTGGCAGGAGTTGCCGAGCCGGAGAAGAAACGCAAGATCATCGGCGCCGAGTTCATCAGAGTCTTTGAAGAGGAAGCCCGGAAGCTGGACGGCATCGAGTTCCTTGCTCAGGGGACCATCTACCCCGACATCCTGGAGAGCGACGGTGTAAAGGCTCACCACAACGTGGGCGGCCTGCCCGACGACCTGAAATTCGAGCTGGTAGAGCCCGTAAAGCTGCTGTTCAAGGACGAGGTAAGAGTTGTGGGCAAGGCTCTGGGTCTGCCCGACAGCATGGTTTACCGTCAGCCCTTCCCCGGCCCCGGTCTGGGAGTAAGATGCCTGGGCGCCATCACCCGCGAGCGTCTTGAGGCTGTCCGCGAGAGCGATGCCATCCTCCGCGAGGAATTCGCAAAGAACGGCCTCGAGGGCAAGGTATGGCAGTATTTCACCGCAGTCCCCGACTTTATGTCGGTAGGCGTCAAGGACGGCAAACGCACCTTTGCGTACCCCGTTATCATCCGCGCCGTGAACACCAAGGACGCCATGACCGCCACCGTGGAGAACGTGCCCTTTGAGCTGCTGGAGCACATCACCGACCGCATCACCCACGAGGTAGCCAACGTGAACCGCGTGCTCTACGACCTCACGCCGAAGCCGAGCGCGACGATCGAGTGGGAGTGATCTCACCACCCCATCAAACCGCGCAGATGCGTCGTTTCCGCATCCTGCACACCCTCTCTGATAACAATTTGATAACACTTCCAAAACGAGTTTTATTCCTCGTACCAAGCGGTTATGAGGTACATCTACTCTGATTTGAAAGACCTTGCCTGACGGATCGGGCAAGGTCTTTTTTGTTATGTCTCTGTTAGGAGGTGGTCAGTCAAATGATGAGATCTTCTTAAAAGTCCCCGAAGTATCGGAGTTAGGGTAGTTGTATCTCCAGTCATCATACTCTTCTTTAGTGATCTCGCCGCTTCGAAGCTGCTCGGCTTTATCTTCCCACGCCTTGAACATCTCTGCCATAGCGAGGAAGTCCTTGCTTTCTTTATCGAGTCGTATGCAGACCTCACCGTCGAGCTTGTCTATCTTCAAGCCGAAGGTGTCCTCCAAAGCAAAGAGCGTGTGCATTACACCGAGATAGCTTTCGATATTCGGAACATCAAGCGTTTCGGGAGCAACACCGAGAACATCGGCTATCTGCTTAGTTAAGTCTGCTTTGGGCGTGCGGGTGCCTTTCTCGTACTGCGCCATACGCACATCAGCATTATTAGCCGGAAATCCGACAGCCTCACCGAGATATTTAAGTGTCATTCCGCGCATTGTGCGGATGCGTTTGATGCGTTCGCCTATTGCCATAAGATCACTCCTAATCGTGTTTTCTCCATTATAGCATATTTGTTTAGACTTTGTCAAGAGATATTTAACAAAAAAGTTTAAATATTTTGTGAGAAAGGGGTTGACAAAAGCAAATTTGTTTAGTATAATATGAATCAGGATATTAAGCATAATAGCTTAGTGCCTGTATAAGAGAGATAGAAAGGGGAAATGCAAATGAAAAACAAGTTTATCAGAGTACAAGAGGTGGCAGAGGAGCTGCAAGTGTCGGTGCCTTACGCCTACAAGATCATCAAGATACTGAACGATGAGCTGAAGGTTCAGGGCTTTATGACGATATCGGGGCGTGTGAGCCGTGAGTATTTCTATCAGCGATTCTTCGGCAGAAATGAAAAGGAGGAATAATATGCCTATATATAAAGACAGCAACGGCTCGTGGTACGCTATGGTGAGGTATGACGACTGGCAGGGCAAGCACAAGCAGAAGTGCAAGCGTGGATTCTCTACCAAAAGGGAGGCACAGAACTGGGAGCGTAGTTTTCTGCTGCAATCGTCAAATGATCTCGATATGACCTTCAGCAGCTTTTACGAGATCTATGCCAATGATGTAAAAGGACGTCTGAAACAGACCACCTGGGAGGGCAAGGAGCATATCATCAAAACCAAGATACTCCCGTATTTCGGTGACAAGCCTATCAGCGAGATAAAGTCAAAGGACGTGCTTGCATGGCAGAACGAGTTGCTGCGGCACAAGAACAAAAACGGCAAGCCCTATTCGGAGACCTATCTGAAAACTGTACACAATCAGATATCTGCAATTTTCAATCATGCGGTCAGGTTCTACAATCTGCCGTCAAATCCCGCAGCGAAGGCGGGGAGCATTGGTGTGAAGAACGCAAAGGAAATGAGTTTCTGGACAAAGGCTGAGTATCTGCGCTTTGCGGAAGCGATAATGGACAAGCCGAGGTCATACTATGCTTTTGAGATCCTTTACTGGTGCGGACTTCGTGTGGGCGAGCTGCTTGCGCTCACGCCGAATGACATTGATCTCAAAAAAGGAACGATCACGGTCAATAAATCCTATCAGCGATTGAAAGGGAAAGACCTTATCACCTCACCCAAGACCGCGAAGAGCAATCGGGTTGTAAAAATCCCGAGATTCCTATGTGACGAACTTAGCGACTACATTAAAATGCAGTACAGCCTTAAACCTACTGATAGGCTATTTGAAGTCACCAAAAGCTATCTCCACCGAGAAATGGACAGGGGCTCGAAAGCTGCAGGAGTCAAGCGGATTCGGGTTCACGATCTGCGGCACAGTCATGTTTCTCTTCTGATCGAAATGGGGTTCTCTGCGGTGGCAATCGCTGACCGTGTCGGTCATGAAAGCATTGAGATCACATACCGCTATGCTCACCTGTTTCCCTCAAAGCAGGTAGAAATGGCGGAGAGGCTTGATTTTGAAAGGAGCGAAGAAAAGAATGTCGGCTAAGAATCTTGATAACAAAGGCAGGTTCCGTTCGCGGACTATCGGCTTTCGTGTGTCACCCGAGGAGGATGCTCAAATCAATGTTGCGGTATCGCTTTCGGGGCTGACCAAGCAGGACTACATCACCAACCGTCTGCTGTGCAGGGATATTGTGGTGCAGGGCAATCCGAGGGTTTACAAGGCGCTGAAAGATAAGCTGGGTGAGGTTCTCGCGGAGCTGAAAAGAATTGAAAGCGGCGCTGGCGTTGACAGCAAGCTGCTTGAAAACATAAGACTGATAACGGTCACCTTGGACGGAATGAAGGAGGAAAACTGAACCAAATTGCATGGGCGTATGCCCGATAAACACGGGAGGGCGAAGCCCGACCAAAAGGGGGGTGCAGGGGGAACGCCTGCCGCAAAGGCTTTTGTCGCTCCGTTCAGGAGTGACAAAAGTATCTTTGCGTTGATAGTGGCAGACCCATTCTGCGAATACACGATATCCCCACGAAAGGAGAAATGACTATTAAGAGAAGTATAAGCGGACGTATCGACAAAGGGAGCATCGGTCACAATAACCGAGAGTTTATAGCCCCGAATGTTGACAAGAGCCGCGTAAAAGAAAACATCACACTTGTTAAGGAAAACATTCAAACCGTCTATCACGAACTTTTCGATAAGGCGCTTGAAGAGTACAACACCCGACAGACACGAAAAGACCGCTGCATAAAAAACTACTACGAACACATTGACCGCAGCAAGCAGGAGAAGCCATTTTATGAACTGATTTTTCAAATCGGCAATACCGAGGACACCCATTGCGGGACAGAAGAAGCGTTGCTTACAACAAAAGCCCTAACCGATTTCGTGAAGAGCTTTCAGAAGCGCAATCCGCACATAAAGGTGTTCAACGCTGTGATCCACTTGGATGAGGAAACGCCGCACGTCCATATTGACTTTGTGCCGTTCGCCACGGAACAAAAGAGAGGGCTGTCAACTCGGAACTCGCTTTCAAAGGCATTGGAACAACAAGGTTTCACCAGTGAGGGTAAGATGAATACTTGTACAAAACAGTGGGTCGAGAGTGAGAAAGAGCAGCTTGCGAAGATTATGCGTGGGTACGGTATCGAGCGGGAGAGACTCGGGACGCACGAACAGCACCTTGACGTCCTTGATTATAAAAAGAAGATGAGGGCTCGTGAAGTTGAGAGATTGGAGAATAAGGTCGAATGTACGCAGCACTTGTTGGAGAATACCCAAACAATTCTTAATGATGCGGATTCGACACTAAAGCGGCTGGACACCGAATTTGCTGAAAAAAGTGACGCTGTGGAAAAGCTGGACTCGGAGCTTGCCGATAAAAATGCGGAGTTGTCAGAGGTCACGGATAAGCTGGCGGTCAATCAGCAGATGCTCAAAGCCTCGGCGGAAAAAGTGTCTGCCCTCGTGGAGATCGACGCTATCGAGGTTAAGCGCAAGTCGCTGAGCGATAAGGTCACGCTCCCGGCTGATGATTATGAAAAAGTCGCTGACCTTGCGCGAAAGCAGGTTGTCAGCGAGAAAGAAAATCAGGATATGGTCGAAACTGTCGGCAGGCTGACAAGAGAAAATGATGAACTGTTGCAGGATGTTGCCAAACTGCGTGAAATAAACAAAACGCTCGTATCGGAGAAGTCCGCTTTGCAAAAGACCGTTGACCGCCTGCGGGATACGCTCAGGTCAGTGCAGGAAGAGGTCGGGTACTGGAAGGCGAGGTATGGGAAGGTCATGGAGTTTTTGAATCTTCATAAGTTGAGGGAGAGGTTTTTGGAGTTTGTGGGGCAGCATAAGCATTTGCGCAGATAGATAGTAAAAAAGTCATCATAGTTGAATAACACTTCCTATTTGCGAGTTAGCCGATATATGACGCTATGGTGTATTTGTGATGAATAAAACTAATACTGCCGTCCGAGATCGTTTGTTTTGGGCGGCAGTATTTGTTATAGACGTAGATTTTTTATGTTTTTCTATTGAAAAAATGGATAATATGTGGTATAATCAAAATGTAAGCTCAGCGAAAGCGGAGATTTATTCCACAATCATTTCTTTCTGGAGTGTGTTTGAATGGCAATTAGTTATAAAAAACTATGGAAAGTTCTTATAGACAGGGATATGAAGAAAAAAGACCTGTGTGCAGTTGCAGGGATTAGCCATACTTCTATGGCAAAATTGGGTAAAAACGAAAATGTTACAACAGATATATTGTTAAAGATATGTCACGCTCTTAATTGCGACATTGGTGACATTATGGAAATAATACCAGATAACAAAGTTGAGTAAAGGTATAAGAATGATATGACTACAAAAGAAATAGCTGCATTATGGGAAGTATCAGAAACATGGGTTACCATACTGTGCAAAGATAATCGAATTCCTGGAGCATTTAAAGAGGGCGGAAGATGGAATATCCCTGCCAATGCACAAAAGCCAAGCGATGCAAGAATTACTCGTGAAAAAGGTGAAGCACGCTTTAGATTCATTGATTTATTTGCAGGGGTCGGAGGATTCCATCAAGCAATGCGATATTTAGGCGGAGAGTGTGTTATGGCTGCCGAAACAAATCAGGAATGCGTCAAAACATATAAACTTAATTATAAAATTGATGAAAAAGAAGTTCGTGGCGATGTTAATAAAATTGACCCAGCAACAATAGCTCCTTTCGATGTGCTTTGTGCAGGATTTCCTTGCCAGCCGTTTAGTAAAGCGGGAGCACAAAAAGGATTTGAGGATAAAACCAGAGGAAATCTATTTTATAAAATTATGGGTATTCTTGATGGACATCCTGAAGTAAAATTCATCATACTTGAAAATGTACGAAACCTTGCGGACAAAACAGAAAACTGGGATATCATCACTAACGAATTGACAAAAAGGAATTTTTATATCACAGAAACGCCGATCATTCTCTCTCCATCTGATTTTGGAATCCCTCAAATACGAGAACGAGTATATATTCTCGGCATACGAAAAGATATAAGAAATCAGCAAATATTAACTAATGGCTATATTCATATTGAAGATTTGCAACTTAATAGACATTTCAAAAAATGTAAAATGGGAGATGCTTGGTCTATTCTTGAAGATGAAGTGGATGATAGCTATATCATTCCCGAAGAAAAAGAACAAATGATTATGGCTTGGGAAAAATTCCGAAAAGGCACAAATATCAAAACTATCGGATTCCCGATATGGTTAGACAGTTTTGGCGTAGGAAAAGATAATACTGAGGAAGTTTATGCTGCTCAGGGATACGATGATATGCCTAAATGGAAACAGAGTTTTCTCAGACATAATCGAGAGTTTTATTTGGAGCATAAAGATTTCATTGATAAATGGGTAAAGAAGCATAATATGCTTGACAAGATTAAACTTTATAAGAAGTTTGAATGGAACTGTGGAACTGATGTCGATGATATTCGTAACGCTTTGATTCAGGTTAGACAATCTGGAATTCGTGTAAAAAGACCTACATTTTATCCTTCTTTGGTTGCAATCGTTAATACGCCAATTATATGGGATAAACAAAAACAGCATTTTAGATATATAACGCCTAGAGAAGCGGCAAATCTTCAAAGCTTTCATGCAAGTTTTAAATTTCAAGGTACAGATGCGATTAAGTACCGTCAACTCGGCAATTCCGTGAATGTAAGAATATTAAAAATCCTCGGTAAGAGCTTATTCGATCTTGCTGTAGATGGATGGGATGGTGATGATATTGAGTAAGAAGATTAATATTAGACCTACAAGCAGTGTTTATGCTACATATAAGCGCCTGAGTTATCAACCTTGGACGGCAATAGCTGAATTTGTTGATAATTCCACTCAGAGTTTCTATGATCATAAAGACGAACTTATGGCTCAGAAATATGCTAAAGGGCTTAATATCAGCATCAGATATATCGAAGATGCAGTAGATGGTGATCGTTTAGAAATAACTGATAATGCTTACGGAATGGAGTGGACAGATTTTCAAAGAGCAGTCGTACTTGATCGCCCACCTAAAAACACTTCTGGACGAAATGAATTCGGAATGGGATTGAAAACCGCAGCTTGCTGGTTTGGTTCGCTTTGGTCTGTTGAATCAACCCAGTTGAATTCAACTACAAAGTATTATACAGAAATAAATATTGATGAATTAGGCAAATATAGAACCGAAGAAATTGATGTGCAAGAAGAGCCTGTGAATAAAAGAGAACACTTCACCAAAATAGTGATTAAGAGATTAAACAAGCGCATTGTTGGTTCAAGAACAAAAGCAAAAGTAAAAGACTTGTTAAGTAGTATTTATCGAGAAGACCTTCGAACTGGTCAAGTAGTAATCACATATAACGGAAGCTTATTACAGTTCAAAGAAGCCCCTGTATATACTGATGATGATGCGAAAACATGGAAAAAAGAAATCTCATTTACAGTTCAACATGAAGAAAAAACGTTATCTGTAAACGGATTTATAGCACTCAGAATTCCTGGTAGCGTTAAAGACGCAGGCTTTACACTTATCAGAAGAGGACGCGTTATTGTTGGCGGCTCAGAAAAGAATTATAGACCATCTGAGTTGTTTGGTGATGCCAATTCATATGCTTGGCAGCGTATGTATGGTGAATTGCACATGGATAATTGGCCTGTAACGCAAGCAAAGGATGGATTCGACTGGCATAATAGCGGTTTAGAAGAAGCTTTTATAGAGGAGTTATCTAAGCATACACAAGATTATAGGAGAAAAGCTGAGAATATCAGAGTAAGAGAAAAGCTCAATACACAAGACCTCGTAGAAACTGCTACCAAAGGCTTGACAGAATCGGGAGCAGTAGAGAATGTGCAAATTGAAATTGTGGATCGTGAACCTGTAAACCCAGAGCCTCCCGCTGATGTTCCAATTCCAAATACTGAGCCTTCATCATCAGAACCAGCACATATTGAAGAACCACAGAATAGTCAACAGGAGAATACTGAAACTAGCAGTCCCTCTCCAGAAACATCATCGCAGAATCAAAAATGCGGTAATGTGCAGCTTGAAGGCGGAAAGCAGATCAACTATGCTTTCACATATAAGCATATCGACTATCAGTTCCATATTATTCTCGAAATGAATGATCCTGCTATGGATTGGTTATTGGTAGAACAGTTATCTGACACTGAATATAATTTATCTATCAATATGCGTCACTCTTTCTTTAAGCCGTTGATAGATAAAAGTGAGTTTTTGCCCATAATGATGAGAATGTCAATTGCTCTGGTGTTAGCAGAGATTGAATCAATGGTAACATCTCATGATGGACGAATTGAACCTAGTGCAATCAGACTGAAAATGAATGAGATACTTGAAACTGTGCGTAAAGGAGATGAAGCACTTTGAGTAGTGAATGGTTATCTGTCACAGATAATGATGCTGTAATGCCATGGAGCATCAGCGTTGATGGCTTTTTTAGAAAAAGCGTAGAAAATCGTATGCTTGCAGATGATATGACTGAGGAAGCAATTGACTCCATTTTCAATAATGCAGCTCGTATTCTCGGTCGTTGTCCTAATCCGAATATTCAGGAACAGGTTGCGGAAACTGGTATCGTTATTGGAAAGGTACAAAGCGGTAAAACTTCTAACTTTATTTCTGTTCTTGCACTTGCATTTGATAATGGTTATGATATAGCTATAGTATTGGGCGGTAACACGCTAAATCTTCTGAAACAGAATGCTTCCCGTATATCGAGTGCATTTAGCGTAGACACTGAAAAACTTACGGTTCTTAAAACTAATGACAATAAAACCCTTATCAATCCGGCAAGAATCAAGGACTTTATTGAGAACGGTCGTAAAGTCATTATTGTTGGCTTAAAACACAATAAGCATATAGACCAGATTGCAGAGATATTTGACAATGAATTCTTAGCAGATAAATCTGTTCTTATTGTTGATGATGAGGGTGACCAAGCAACTCTTAATACTAGGGCATACCAGCAATCTATAAGCACTACTTATGCTTCCGTACTAAACCTAAAGAGCAAACTGAAAAGTCATTGCTTTTTATCTGTAACTGCAACACCGCAGGCTAATATCCTTATTGAGGCTTTTGATACGCTATCTCCAGATTTTGGTGAGTTAGTCTATCCCGGTGAAGGATACTGTGGACTGCAAGAGTTTCATGGTGAGAATGCTGACAGGTATATCAAAGAGATTCCTGAATCGGAACCCAATCTACTGGACGGTATGGGAGTACCAGAATCTGTTTACCAGGCCATGGCGCTTTTCTTTGTAGGAAACGCAATAAGAAGAAGCCGTGGTGATATGGGGACTCATGCTATGCTGATACATCCAAGTCAGAAAAAGTTTGATCACCGAGTTGTAGAGCAAAAGATACAGAGCATTCTGGATGCATGGAAATCAAAGGCAAAAACACGGCTAGCTGGCAAGAATGATATTTCTTATAACTCTTTGAAAAATCTTCTGAAAGCAGCATACGATTCTTTTGTTTCAGATGGTGTGATTTGTCATCCTTTTGATGACCTTGAAAACCAAATACTCGACAGAATCAAGCAATGCTCCCCTGTTCTTATATGCAATAGCGAAGAAAATGCTAGTGAAAATGCCGAACTATATAAAACCAATATCTTTGTAGGTGGAAATCTCGTTGAGCGAGGTATTACCTTCAAAGGGCTTGCTGTTACTTATATCACCAGACGAGCAAGAGGTAAGAGTAATGTAGACAATACAGAACAGCGTGCTCGGTGGTTTGGATATAAGGCTAAATATCTCGATGTATGCCGAGTGTTTACCACAAGAGATATTAAGGATGACTTTGCTAGTATACTGGAACATGATGAGGATATGTGGGCTTCTATCGAAAGAGCACAGGAGCGCGGTATTCCCTTCAAGGATATGCCAAGAATATTCAAACTGGCTCGTAGTGCTTATCTTAATCTCACGAGACGCAATGTCGCCCGAACAGAAAATTTTGCTCTTTCTGAATGGAAGCCGCAAAGATATTTTACGGCTGACGACCAGATAGTATCGCAAAATACAGCAGTTATTGCAGATTATAGGAACAAGTACGAAGATATGTTGATTGAGCAGAAGCATAATAGTGTTCAGATCCACAAAGTTCTGGGAAATCAACATTTTGAGCAGGTTTACAAAGAACTATTATCAAGACTGCAATTTGCAAGCAACGAGTTCCTTGACAGTAAATACTTTGCCAAACTGAACGATGCCCTTATAAAGCTGCAACTGGATATTCCTGTAGATATTTACTGGATCAGAGATATAGAACATTCAACCCGTAAAATTCGGGAAGATTACACAATCCAACAGCTATTCCAAGGTCGTAACCCTAACCCTTCAAGCCCCTTATATTACGATGGTGACCGCAGTTTAGCAGACAACGAACCTGAGCATATACAGCTTCAAATCCATTTTGTAAAGCCGACAAATATGCCAGAAATAAACTATTATGCACCTGTATTAGCTTTATACGTTCCAGAAAGTTGTGCAGCTGCATTATCTGAATTGGTGGTGAGAGCAAATGGATAGTAAAACAATCTTAGAAAAACTAAAAAATAAGTCTACTGTTTCACAGACTTATGAGGTTTTTTCTGTAGAAAACAGTTCTTGTTATTTTGGAAAAGACAATGATAATAATATTGTCTTTATGATTCCATCAAATATGCCTCGCTTTGCGCCTATTTATCAGGAGACAAAGTCGCTAAGATTTGCATTTAATAAAAAATGCACTTTCAAAAGTGATGATGAAGAAAAAACACAAGTTGTTCATCTTCTCACCTGTAAAGAGGAAAATGAAGATAAGATACTTGCTTTTATTCGTCTTACTAAAGCTTTTGCTCAGGGTGAAAGAGACAATGATCAGTTGTATTTGTCAAAGCTATTCTCGTCTATATCTTCTCTCTTTGATAGAAAGAGACAAGTATCTGAAATTGAACTTCAAGGGTTATATGCAGAGTTGTATGTGATACTCCATCTCTGTAAAGCGGGATGTGATATATCAAAGTGCTGGCAGTCCAAGAATATGATGAGATTTGATTTTTCAATCAACGCAAACAAGCGTATGGAAATCAAATCTACCGTTAAGACTAGCAGAACCCATCATTTCAAGCACGATCAACTCCTGAGTGAACTATATGATATACGAATTGTATCCATAATGCTCCAGAAAAATGATTATGGTGAATCTCTTGGAGAACTGATTGAACAGATAAGAGACAAGTTTGCTGATAATTACGCTTTGCTGGTTCACATAGAATCATCAATTTCTCAGATTGATAGTGAAGAACTATACCGCATAAAATACGATAGCACATACACTAAGGCGAATTTACGATATTATAATGCAAAAGATATTCCGCACTTCAACGAGAAAACTCCTGATGGTGTATTCAATGCAGAATACGATTGTGCTCTTGACACCTCACCGGCATTGAGCGAGCAGGATATGATCTCTTGGCTAACGGAGGTATGATATGTTTAAGACCTATGATTTATTCAGTCATCGTAACATAAACGATCTAGTTCCGGAGATCGTTTACTACTATCTATTTCAAGGATTAAGCCTAGCAGCCATAGAGGAAAAAATGTTCAAGACCGATGAGTATCGTGGATGGCTGAGTAAGACATTTTTGAATTACTATGGCATTGACACTGAAAAAGAAAATAAGGGGATTTATGCGGGTCGGACTGTTCCCGAAGTAGTTGATGAACTGTATAAGAGTTCAAATATTGCTCATTTGAGAGTGGCGAAGCTGCTGAAAGAAAAATATCTATAAAGTGTAAGCATAAAAAGGAGCGTGTTTATGGATAAACCAGTATTATTCTTTAGTCATTCATCAAAGGATAGGGATATTATCCTTCCATTAAAAGATAAACTAGGAAAAATAACATCAGGAACAGTAGACATATTTATGTCTAGTGATGGTCAAAGCATACCGTTCGGCAGTAACTGGATCCACAAAGTTGAAGAAGGTCTGAAAGAAGCAAGAATAATGTTTGTATTTGTAACTGAGACCTCGCTTTCTTCTGGATGGATTTATTTTGAAGCTGGATTTGCGTATTCCAAAGGCATTCAAGTTGTTCCAGTAGGAATTGGCGTAAATATAGGTTCATTGAAACCGCCATTAAACTTATTACAGGGATTTAATATCACATCAGGGGATAGTTTAAATAATTTTGTTAGCATAATTAACAGGGAGTTTTCCTGTAGTTTTCCTGAGAGCTTTGTTGAAGACGATTTTTATGCTATTCAAAAAACAATTGAAGGAGATACTGGTGGTATAAGTACGATTAGAGATTTTATGAGTGGCGCGTTTTTTGATATGGTTCCTAAGTATACAGAATCTGATGGAAGCGAAGTTGAGCACGATATAGATTCAATTTATGAGAAAATAGTAGCGTATCTGGATAGTAACAGTATTCCTTATTCAAAGTATACGTCACAAAAGGGAGATACTTTCATTATTGTTGAGGGAATCAAACTGAAATACCATAAAAAATTCGATGAATCAAAAAATGATTTCTTTATACAAAATCAAAGCAACAGTTTTATTAGATATAGTATTTCTTTATATAATTTTGAAAAAACATTTGAACTATTGAAAAAGTTGGTGAGTATTTCTGGATATAAGAGCAGATACATAAAATTCCTTTTTGGAGCAAATAACGATTGCATCGTAACAGAAGAAGATATTTCCTCAATTATTTCTGGAAACACGGATTTACAAATGGATAGTGTCAAGCCTCTAAGCTTTACATTTGCTCCTTCTGATTTGAAGGCTGTTATTGGAACTGAGCAAAAAGGCAGCACTATTGTACCAGATAAAATAAATTATATTTCAATAGTGTACAAAGAAGAAACCAAAATTGAAAATATAGTTGTTCTGATAAACCGGCTACATGATATTGGCATCATTTTTGATGTGAACTAAAAACACCTTCTTGACAACTCCCCTATTCCGTGCTACAATACCAACAAGGAACGCTCCCGCACTCACCGATCGTTCCTAAATCAGCCCGCGCTGTTATCACCCCGATAACAATCTGATAACAACACCCCGTCAAGCTGGTATAATTGTTGTCGAATCAAATAATCAGAGACAAAAGCTGTCATATCCTCTGAACAAAAATGTTTAGAAATGATGTGGTTTAGCTGAGTGGGAATAAAACCCCGCCCCAAATCCGGGCATGACCGCGTGAACAAGTGTTATCAGCCTGTTATTGCGGCAACATTTCGGCAACGATTTTGAATAACCCATACAGCGAGAGCTGACCGATCATTGGATCGGTCAGCTTTTTTTTGTTGTGCAGCTAAGAAATGGCAGATTTTTCATTATTCCGATTGACAGCATTAAAAATGTATGATATAATAATATAAAGTTAATGAATTGTTACGTAAATTATTAGGAAAAGAGGTAGAGAATATGAGCAAAAAGAAGATCCTGGCTGCACTTTCCGCCCTGATGATGCTGGCGGGAACTATCCCCGGAGGGATGCTTGGCGCCTATGCCGACGAGTATGATGCCGATGAGATCGCTGAACTCGGTGAGCAGATGTGGGTCAAAGCCTACCCGTCGACTTACGGCTACACAGTTTCAGATCCTGCCGATCTGCCGGAGAAGCCCTCACAGACCAAATTCGATCTGCGTGACGTTGACGGGAAATGCTATGTCTCCAGCGTAAAGGATCAGAGCATTTTCGGCACCTGCTGGGCATTTGCCGCCATAGCCGCCGCCGAGACCAGCTTCGCCTATGAATCCGGCTACGACTACAATGCAGTAGATAAGTCCCAGGAGTTCGATCTCTCGGAGCGGCACCTGGCATGGTTCTCATCCACACCTCAGTCTGCGAAAGGGATGTACCCCTCCCAGGCAGGAGAGGGCTTCTTCCGTCTGGGCGCAGAGGAGGAACGAGCCAGCGATGATCCGGATGTCGTCAGGTTATACGATGAGATCTACAACGGCGCAGTGCCGGTGTTCGCAACTACCCTATTCTCATCCTTCCAGGGCCCGACGGAAGAAAAGTACGCTCCCTATCTTTCTGCGCAGAATATGATCTGCGACGTGTATTTCGTCGATGTCATCAAGGACCCCGCAACGCTGGCAAAGTATGAGATCGATGGTTTCATCAACCCCGAGACCAAAGTCAGATACCACTGCAACAGCAAAGAGGAATTCCTCGAAGCCATAACTAAAGAGGAGACCAAAGGTCAGCTCTCCATCCGCGGAAATACCGGATGGTACCAGGGCCCCGGCAGATACTGGTTTTTTCAAAAAGACAGCACAGCTATAAAGTCTCTGGACTGGTCGCTGGATGAATCCATCCGCTACACCGGTCAGGAGCTGGAGCATTCGGCCATTCTTCCCGCGATCTGCTTCGCCGCACCCGGGACAAGTGAGTACACCTTCAGCGAGGTGGGCCTCAACGCCATAAAGAATGAGCTGCTCAGAGGCAGAGGCGTCGTACTGGGATTCTTTGCCGACACCTCCCTGCCCGAGGAGGGTGTCAAGACCGACGGCTTCATAAACTTCATTGACGAGAACGGCAACATAGCCAATAACATTTACGATGCGGCCTACTGGTGCCACTACACCTATGACACCCAGTACGACCCCACCGATCCCGGCAGCGTGAACCATGTGATCCAGGGCAACCACGCCGTTACCGTAGTCGGATACGATGACGACTTCCCGAAGGAATATTTCAACGACCCCAAGGGTCTCCTCCCCGGCAACGGAGCCTTCATTGTCAAGAACAGCTGGGGCACGTCCGAAAACTACGATCCCTGGGGCAACAACGGCGACGGATATTTCTACATATCCTACTACGATCAGTCCATCAGCAACCTTGAGACTTTTGATTTCAAATTCACTACCAAATCAGAGGCCGCAGAGAAGAAGGTCGTCTCCCTTTACGCTGAGATGTATGACCTGATGCCCGCTGCATCCTTCGCCCGGTGGGAGCTTCCCGGATCGGCCATGGCCAACGTCTTCACCGCAGAAGCAGACCTGAAGGTCTATGACATAGGCTTTACCAATGCCACCTGCAACGAGACCGTGGAATACGACGTTTTCCTGCTCAACGACGGATTCACCGACCCCCTTGACGGTACTCTCGCCTCTGCAAAGACGGAGAAATATCCCTATGCCGGCTACCACCGCGTGAACCTTGACCAGCCTGTTTACGTCCGCAAGGGGCAGTCCTTCTCCGTGGTCGCCATCGTGATCTGCGAGAACGGATCAAACGAGGTCAGCTTCAAGCAGGGCTCGAACATCAAAAGTGCGATGCTTCAGTTAGAGGCACAGAAAGAGGCATATTACGAGGATAAAGGCACCTACGACGGCTTCGTTTCCCAAAACATCGCCTACTTCAAAGGCGTTATCAACAAGGGCGAGAGCTTCCTTTTCGCCAACGGCAAATGGTATGACTGGGCCGATGTGACCGAGGCTGCACAGAACTGCGGCATAGGAAGAGCCGATCAGATCGACTACGACAATTTCACTCTCCAGGCATATACAGCCATCGAGGTAACAAACGTTCAGCACACCATTGACCAGCCCTCAGATAAGCCCTATAAGCCGGGGGATAAGGTAAACTGCACCGTTACCCTCACCAGCAATACCATTTACGATACTGCCTACGATGTATATGTGAACGGCTCGAAGATAGGCTCTGCCGAGTTCAGCACGTTCCCAGAAACAGCTGAGTTCTCCTACGTCTACACCGTTACCGAGGAGGATGCCGCAAGAGGCTGGTTCGAGAACACCGCTTCGGTATTCATGACCCAGCAGGAGGTCTACCGCGAGATCGAGCTGTTCGACGAGTACAGCAATAATGTCATCCGTGCAGATGCCGCTCCCGCTGAAAAGGAGCCTGAGCCGGAGGTCAAGCCCGACCCCGAAACTCCCAAGGACGACAGCTCCGCCAACCCGGATACCGGCGCTTCCGCTCTTCCCATAGCGCTGATAGCTATGGCACTCCTCGGCGCCGCTGCATCCCGCAAGCGCAGATAATATGACGCAAAAAGCCTTCTCTCCCCGCGGAGAGAAGGCTTTTTTATCGGTATCAGTGTGCGTTTTCCTCGTCCAGCTCCTCACGCCACTCGCAGGACATTGCCTTGGCGTTGCGGTTCATGGATACTGCCGCACCCACGGCTCTGAACAGCATCGCGGTACCCTTGCCGGTGGGCTTGTAGTTCACCGCTCGCTCCTCGCTGATGCCTATATCTGCGGCAGCGGCGGCAGCGTCGATGTTGGCGCCCAGGAAGATGAACTCCCAGCCCTTTTCCTGCTGATCGCTTATCAGCTTCTTGACATCGGCGGCGGTGAATTTCCTGCTGGCATTCTCCATACCGTCGGTGGTGATGACGAAGAGGGTCTTGTCGGGAACGTCCTCCTTGCGGGCGTACTTGTGGATGTTGCGGATGTGCTGGATAGCATCTCCCACCGCATCGTAGAGGGCGGTGCAGCCCATGGGCTCGTAGTCCTTCTCGGTGAGGTCGGCTACCTTTTCAAGGGGGAGCCTGTCGTGGACTACCCTGGCCTTATCCGCGAACATCACCGTGGAGACGAAGGCCTCGCCCTCGGTGCCGCGCTGCTTGCCCAGCATAGTGTTGAAGCCGCCTATGGTGTCCGCTCTCAGGGGGGACATGGAGCCGCTGGCGTCCAGGATGAATACCAGCTCGGTGGTGTTTACTGCCTTGGTGTTTTCGGTGTTCTTGGTGTTTTTCATAGTTGTTCCTCCTTAGGTCTGCGGGGCTTTTTTGCTCCCTGTGTTTTCCTTACATCTGCATTATAGCACAGCCAGACCCCCGGGAGGTCGCTTTTAAAGCGACATTTTTCTCTGGTCCGTTTCGGCGATGATCTGCCCGGTGAGAGCGTCTATGCCGGAAAAATCCATGGCCCGGATATAGCAGCTCTCGATCTCGTCGTGGACGGCCTTTGCCGAACGGATAGTCTCAGCCGCCTCGGTCACAAGGTCGGTGACGGCTGCTTTGTCCAGCTTGAGGCGGGTGCGCCGCTCCCGGAGCATCCCCTTGTCGTAGAAGCGCATAAGGTTCAGCTTTCTGAGCCCCCGGTGGGTGCTCTCCGCGGCAGCGCTCCCGCTGATGACCGCAAACCCCGCCTCCGGTATGATAAGATGCTGATAGGCCGCATCGGAGAGCATCTGGTCGGGTGAGAGGATGACGTCATATCCTCGGGCGCAGGCATCGTCGGCAAGGCGGGAGATCAGGTGATCCGAAGCGGTGAACAGCTCATCCTTCAGGGCGTAGACCTCAAAGCAGCTCTCCAGAGTTTCGTGGAGGGTGAGGAAGCCCCTCTCGGTAAGAGCTGTGAGCCGCAGGAGGCTCTTCTCACCGCTGCCGCTGCCGTGACGGTCCAGGAGCTTGCGCTCCGTCCTGCCGATGAAGGCCTCCAGCTTATCCGAGAGCAGGCAATCCACCCCCAGCTGGAAGGTGTCGGAGCAGATATCCGCCGCCGCAGAGGTGAAGCGCTTCGCCCTCGCCAGCAGTGACTTGTTCCTGTCGGTGGCCTCGATGATAGTCTCCCGGTCGGCGTTCAGCTTATCCTCATCCCAGAACTCCCCCAGGTTTATATACTTCTGACACACCCCCGGATAGAGGGGCTCGAAAACGTGGGGCGAGGTGCCGTCGCAGACGGCAGTGCCCAGCTCCGGGATCACCACCGCATCCAGCGATGCGGGGTCTGAGGAGCAGATGAACCGTATGATGTGGTAACGGTTCTCGAAATGCTCGGCTATCCGCTTCATCATAGAGCTCTTGCCCGTCCCCGCGCCGCCCTTGAGGATATAAGTAAAGCACCCCCTGTCGCGGATGACCTTTTCAAATTCCGTCCTGAACACGCCGCCGCTCACAGCGCCCAAAAAGTAGACCTCTGACATTAAAAATACCTCCCTGTCTGTTATTTTCAGAGTTTTACGTCTGAAAATATAATATGCGGGCAGGCCGATTTTTGCTCTGAAAGGCTGCGAACACATTAAACGCCTGAACATATGAAAAGGTGAATATATATAAAAGATTTTGCACATCTGCGGCGTGAGTTGTTCAAACAGCTGAAATTTGCCGGGCGGGAGATGTTTTGGTGAAAAATCTATTGACAAAAGTACACTGCAGGAGTAAAATCATATTGGTTAGCAGATGCTAACGTCATAACAAAGAAAAAGACAACAAAGGGGAGATCATTTATGTTTCTGGAGATCAACGGCATCAAGAAAAGCTTCGGTGAAGGCGAAAGCAGGGTCGAGGTGCTGAAAGGCATCGACGCGCAGATAGAAAAAGGCGAGTTCTGCGTGCTGCTGGGGCCCTCCGGCTCGGGCAAGAGCACTCTGCTCAACATCATCGGCGGTATCGACTCAGCCGACGAGGGCTACATCTCCATCAACGGGGAAAAGACCAAGGATATGAACGAAAAGGCTCTGACCCTCTACCGCAGGAAGCATCTGGGGTATATCTTCCAGATGTATAACCTGATACCCAATCTCAACATCAAGGAGAATATCGAGGTGGGGGCGTATCTCAGCGACTCCCCTCTCAACGTTGACGAGCTGCTTAAAGCTCTGGGGCTCTACGAGCACCGCCACAAGCTGCCGAATCAGCTGTCGGGAGGCCAGCAGCAGAGGACGGCTATCGGCAGAGCGGTGATCAAGAACCCGGATATCCTCCTCTGTGACGAGCCCACCGGCGCTCTGGATTACAAGACCTCCAAGGAGATACTTGCCATCATCAGCGACCTGAACAAAAAGTACGGCTCCACCGTGGTAATGGTGACACATAACGACGCCATCAAGAATATGGCCGACCGTGTCATCAAGCTGCGTGACGGGGTCATCAGGAAGAACTACATAAACGATACCAAGCTGACCGCCGAAGAGCTTGACTGGTAAGCAGAGGGGGTGCAGATATGAAGAATCCTCTCAACAGGCGGCTGCCCAGGGAATTAAAGGCAGACCTGCCCAAGTATCTTATCATCTTTCTCTTCTTTGTAATGACTATCTCGGCGGTGTCGGGATTTCTGATCTCGGACAACAGCCTGCGCAAGGCCAACGATGAGGCCTTCACCGAGCTTAAGGTCGAGGACGGCAACTATGAATTCACCGAACGCTCCTCTCCGGAGGATATGGAGGCCATAGAGCAGGAGGGCGGCATAAGGATCTATGAGAACTTCTACAAGGAGGAACCCGTCCAGAGCCTGGAGAATTCCACCTTCCGTGTCTTCGGCCAGCGCACCGAGATAGACCTGGTGGATGTGTGGGAGGGCAGCCTCCCCGCCGCCGACAACGAGCTGGGCATCGACAGGCTCTTTGCCAAGAACCACGGTCTCAAGGTGGGCAGCACCATTAAGTTTGCCGATAAGGAGTTCACGATCTCAGGCATAGTGGCGCTCTCGGATTACTCCTGCCTGTTCCAGAACCCCTCGGATATGATGTTCGATAACGATAAGTTCGGTGTGGGCGTGCTTTCAGCCTCCGGCTTTGAAGCCCTCCGGGACGACCATATCCATTACAGCTACAGCTATTTCTGCAGCACCAGACCCGCCGACGATACCGCCGCCAAGGATGCCGCAGAAAAGCTCATCGGCACCCTCTCGGCCCACGGGAATGTGGAAAGGTTCATCCCCGCATTTTCAAATCAGGCCATACAGTTCGCACCCAACGATATGAAGGGCGATTCAATGGGCATAGTCATATTCCTGTATGTTATAATCATCATACTGGCTTTCGTGTTCTCTATCACGATCTCCAATACGATCACGAAAGAGGCAGGCACCATTGGTACCCTCCGGGCCTCGGGATATACCAGAGGTGAGATACTCCGCCACTATATGATCCTCCCCATGCTCACCCTCACCGCGGGAGCCGTGGTCGGGAACCTGCTCGGGTATACCCTGCTGAACGATATCTTTGCGGCAGCTTACTTAAACAGCTATTCCCTTACCACCTATGAGGTCGTATTCACCCCCGACGCATTTATCAAAACTACGCTGATACCCTTCGTGCTGATGTTCCTTATCAACCTGATAATGCTGGTCAGCAAGCTGAGGCTCTCTCCCCTGCGCTTCCTGCGCCGCGACTTGAAGCGCAAGTCCCGCAAGAAGGCCTTCAAGCTCAATACAAAGATCCCCATAATGATACGCTTCCGGCTTAGGGTCATCTTCCAGAACCTGCCTAACTATATAATGATCTTCTTCGGGGTGCTCTTCGCAGAGTTTATGATAATGTTCTCGCTGATCTTCCAGCCTATGCTGGATACCTTCCAGGAGAATACCACAGATAATCTGCTGGCTGCCTGCCAGTACGTCCTGAAAGCCCCCGTACCCACACAGACCGAGGGTGCCGAGGCCTATACCACATCCTCACTCCAGACCATCAAAGCCGAGACCGGCATCAAGGAGGAGGACGTTACGATCTACGGCATCGGCAAGGACAGCAAGTATGTCAAGGTCTCCTCCGGAAAGGGCAAGGTGGATATCTCCACAGCCTACCATAAGAAGTACGGTGTCGATACAGGCGATACAATAAAGCTCAAGGATCAGTACAGCGGCAAGACCTACGAGCTCACCGTCGGCGGGTATTATGAGTACCCCGCCATCATAGCCGTGTTTATGGATCAGGAGGATCTCAATGCTCTAATTGGCTGCGATGAGGGATACTTCAACGCATATTTCTCGAACAATACTATTGAGGATATCGAGGAGAAATATATCGCTACCCGCATCACCGAGACAGAGCTTACCAAGGTATCAAGACAGCTCGTCCGGTCTATGGGCAGTATGATGATCATATTCACGGTGTTCGGTACCATAATCTTCGTTCTGGTCATTTACCTGCTGGCTAAGATCATCATCGAAAAGAATACACAGTCCATATCTATGACCAAGATACTGGGGTATAACGACGGAGAGATCAACTCGCTGTATATCCACTCCACAACGATAGTGACCGTGCTTTCGCTGATCATCTGCCTGATAATCGGAGACAGAACGCTGGCGATAGTGATGTTCGAGGTGTTCAAGGGATACTCGGGGTGGTTTGAATACTCACTGGCACCTTCGGTGATATTTAAGGTGCTGGGATTGGGTATAGTGACATACCTTGCAGTTGTGCTGCTGCTGAGCAGGAAGGTAAAGCATATCCCGTTGGATGAGGCATTGAAGAACGTGGAATAACAGTAAGCTCCGCACAAACCAAACATCAAGGCACAAAGCCAAAAACCAAAACCGGCGCTGCATCCCAAAAACAAAAGGGACGCAGCGCCTTGTTTTTTATCCAAGCTATCCAGGAAACGTCCCATGCAGCGCCGGGACAACACTCCCCTCCCCCCCACCGGAAGAGCGGGTGAGCAAAGCTCGCAAGCGATCTCCGTACCGCAGGGAATCAAGCCCGGCTCAGTTCACCACCAAAAACCCTATCGACAGATAAAGCGCGTACCCCACCCATAGCAGATACGGTATCGCCGAAGCCACCGCAAGCTCATCCGCACGGAAGAAAGCTAATGTCATAAGCACAACAAGCAGGAAAAGTACCGCCGCCGCGGCAACCGCCCACCCGAAGGACTTCAACCCGAAGAATATGGGGCTCCAGAGGAAATTCACCCCCAGCTGTAAAGCGTAAAGCCTCAAAGCGAGCCGAGAGGCGTCACTCTCCGAAAGACTGACAATGTAGGCCCCAAGAGCCGTAAGTGCGTAAAGGATAGCCCAGGCTATGGGGAATACCCACCCAGGAGGCGCTATCGGCGGCTTCACTAAGGAAGCGTAGTACCCAGAGAAGTCCCCTCCCGATAAAAGCGCCGATACCGCACCCGCCAGCTCCGCCGAGATCACCCAAATGAGCAGCTCCGTGACTTTGAATCTTTTCATCGCTATACCCCCCGTCGGTATATATCTATTCGGCAAGGGGACAGATTATTACAGGAAAAATATTCCGTTTGCCTGCATCCCCTCTGTCTCATTTCTGCATTTTTTACGCAGGTCTTTTGCAATGTATACATCAAATTGACGGTGATTTCTCGGATAATTTTAATTTTTTGCTGAATTTTTTGAATTTTTTTGATTTAGGACTTGCAAATCCGAAAAGACTGTGCTATAATAATAAAGTCGTGATGTGCTTTAAATGAGTAAAGGGCAGAATTGCCCCCAAAGCGTATCCCCATCAAAAATATTTTTAAAAGGAGTTTTTGACAATGGCACTTAAGAATGAGTATCTCAAGAGCGTGCTTGCGCAGGTCGAGAAGCGCAATCAGGGTGAGCCCGAGTTCCTGCAGACCGTTAACGAGGTCTTCCAGAGCATCGAGCCCGTTGTAGAGCAGAGGCCCGATCTCGTAGAGGCGGGCGTTATCGACAGAATGGTCGAGCCCGAGAGGCAGATCATTTTCCGTGTTCCCTGGGTAGACGACAACGGCAAGCTCCAGGTTAACCGCGGTTTCAGAGTTCAGTTCAACTCTGCTATCGGACCCTACAAGGGCGGTCTGAGATTTGCTCCCAACGTATATATCGGCATCATCAAGTTCCTCGGCTTCGAGCAGACCTTCAAGAACAGCCTGACCTCCCTCCCCATGGGCGGCGGCAAGGGCGGCTCTGACTTCGACCCCCAGGGCAAGTCCGATGCTGAGGTTATGCGCTTCTGCCAGAGCTTCATGACCGAGCTCTACAGACACATCGGCCCCGATACCGACGTTCCCGCCGGTGATATCGGCGTAGGCGGCAGAGAGATCGGCTTCCTCTTCGGCCAGTACAAGAGACTCAAGAACGAGTTCACCGGCGTTCTCACCGGTAAGGGCATCCCCTACGGCGGCTCCCTGATCCGTCCCGAGGCTACCGGCTACGGCGCTGTTTACTACACCGTAAATATGCTCGACTACTTCAAGGATACCATCAAGGGCAAGACCTTCGCTATCTCCGGTTTCGGCAACGTTGCTTGGGGTACTGTTAAGAAGGTCAACGAGCTGGGCGGCAAGGTAGTTACCATCTCCGGCCCCGACGGCTACGTTTACGATCCCGACGGCATCTCCACCGACGAGAAGGTAGATTACCTCCTGGATATGAGAGCTTCCTGCCGCAACCGCGTTCAGGATTACTCCGACAAGTTCCCCACCGCTCAGTTCTTCAAGGGTGAGAAGCCCTGGGGCGTTAAGGCTGACATCCTGATGCCCTGCGCTACTCAGAACGAGGTCGGCATGGCTGAGGCTGAGAAGATCGTTGCTAACGGTGTCAAGTACTATGTTGAGGTCGCTAATATGCCTACCACCAACGAGGCTGTTGAGTACCTCAAGGAGCACGGCGTTATCGTTGCTCCTTCCAAGGCAGTTAACGCCGGCGGCGTTGCTGTTTCCGGTCTCGAGATGAGCCAGAACAGCGAGCGTCTCAGCTGGACTGCCGAGGAAGTCGATGCCAAGCTCAAGAACATTATGGCTAACATCTTCAAGGCTTCCATCGAGGCTGCCAACAAGTACGGCCTCAAGGATGACCTCGTAGCAGGCGCCAACATCGCAGGCTTCCTCAAGGTCGCCGAGGCTATGAAGGCTCAGGGCTGCGTTTGATCCGAACTCCAGTGCCATAACACTATCTCATACAAATACAGATGCGGTCTCCCGTCCATCGCGGGAGGCCGCATTTGGCTTTCTTTAACGATCCCGCCGCTTTTTGCCCTGCCTTGCTGCGGGGGGCGCAACTTTGTGCAGAGCTGTTGGGGGAACCCTTTCTGAAGAAAGGCTTTCCCCCAAACCCCCTCCCAAAGACTTTTAATGCTTTTTGGCGAGGGCATATCCGTTCAGGTCCATTGTGCGGGCGTCCAAGAATATGTTTGACCCTGTCAGTGAGATATGCCCTCGCCAAAAAGAATGGAGAGTTTCGGCAAGGAGGGTTGAGGAAAAACCTGTTTTCAAAAAAGGTCTCACTCAGCAGTTATGTACGAGGGTACACCCTCCGCAGCGAGGCAGGACAAAAGAGCGGGGGGATACATAAAAAGCTGTGTTCCCTTTATCGCGGGGACACAGCTTTTGTTATTGTGTTCTTATTTCTCGGTACAGAACTCGACCTTTTCGCCTGCGAGGATAAGGTTCGTAGTTCTTACTGCGCACATCTTGCCGCACATTGAGCAGGTATGTCTGTCGGCGGGGGGAGTGCTCTCAAAATACTCTCTGGCCTTTTCGGGGTCGAAGGCCAGCTTGAACATTTCCTCCCAATCCACCTTATGGCGGGCCTCGGCCATAGCGTTATCCCTGTCTCTGGCATGGGGGACGCCCTTGGCGATATCGGCGGCGTGGGCGGCGATCTTTGAAGCTATGATGCCCTCCTTGACGTCATTGACATCGGGGAGGCGCAGATGCTCTGCGGGGGTGACATAGCAAAGGAAATCCGCTCCGCTGGAGGCGGCTATGGCTCCGCCGATGGCGGTAGTGATATGGTCATAGCCGGGGAAGATATCGGTAACTACGGGGCCCAGCACATAGAAAGGAGCGTTATGGCAAAGCCGCTTCTGGAGCCTCATATTGGCGGCGATCTCGTTCATAGCCATATGGCCGGGGCCCTCCACCATTACCTGGACATTCCGCTCCCAGGCTCTTTCGGTCAGGTGTCCCAGCTCGATGAGCTCGCTGATCTGGCCGGCGTCGGTGGAATCGTCGATACAGCCGGGGCGCAGGGCATCTCCCAGGCTTATGGTGACGTCGTACTCATAGAGGATATCCAGCACCTTATCGTAGAACTCATAGAAGGGGTTCTCGTTGCCGGTCATCATCATCCAGGCGAAAAGCAGGGAGCCTCCGCGGGAGACTATGTTCATCTTTCTGCCCTCACGCCTGAAGGCCTCGACGGAACGGCGGTTGATGCCCGCATGGATGGTCATGAAGTCCACGCCCTCCTCGGCGTGTGCACGGACTACTCTGAGGAAATCCTCGGCGGTGATCTCCAGCAGGTCCTTCTCCAGATATCCGATAGCGTCATACATAGGCACGGTGCCAATCATAGCGGGGCTCTTCTCCACCAGCTGACGGCGGAAGGTATTGGTCTTGCCGTAGTTGGAGAGGTCCATTATAGCCTCGGCGCCGAACTTATGGGCAAGCTCCACCTTCTGCATCTCCACATCATAATTCTTGGCATCGCCGGAGATACCCAGGTTCACGTTGATCTTCGTTCTCATTTTAGTGCCCACGCCCTCGGGAGAGATCGCCTTGTGGTTGATATTGCAGGGTATAGCCACCTCGCCCTTTGCCACCAGCTCGCGGAGCTCCTCAGGGTCGATATATTCCTTCTCAGCCACGGTCTTCATTTCGGGGGTCACGATGCCCATTTTCGCGGCTTCCATCTGTGTGTGATAATTCTTTGCCATAGGGGTATTACTCCTTTACAGTATTCTTTCTTGATCTGATCACTCCTGCGCAGCCTGATCCTTGAAGCTGCTGCGGATGTCAAAGGTGTGGTCCATAGGCCCGCTTCCCTTTCCGAGGTCCAGCATTGCAGCCAGGGCTCCCGAGATATAGCTCTTTGCCCTCTCCACCGACTCCGCCGGGGTGAAGCCCTTGGCGAGATTGGAGGCTATGGCGCTTGAAAGGGTGCAGCCGGTGCCGTGGGTGTTGGGGTTATCTATCCGCCTGCCCTTAAACCACCTGGCTCCCTCGGAGCTGTATAGCAGGTCGTTTGAATCGCTGACGCTGTGGCCGCCCTTGAGCAGCACCGCGCAGCCGTTCTCTGTGTAAATCTTCTCCGCTGCCCTTTCCATATCCTCGGGGGAGGCTATCTTCATTCCCGACAGCACCTCCGCCTCCGGGATGTTGGGGGTCAGCAGGTCGGCAACAGGGATGAGCCTCTCACGGAGGGCTCCTATCGCCTCATCGCTGATGAGCCTGGCTCCGCTGGTGGCTACCATTACGGGATCCAGCACGATGTTCCGGGCGTTGTACTCCTTTAGCTTGTCCGCGATGACCTCTATCAGCCCCGCAGAGGCTACCATCCCAATCTTCACCGCATCGGGGAAGATATCGGTGAACACGCAGTCCAGCTGATCTGCCAGGAACTCCGGCGTTACCTCGAAGATACCGTAGACCCCGGTGGTGTTCTGTGCCGTAAGTGCGGTGACGGCGCTCATAGCGTAGACGCCGTTGGCGGTCATGGTCTTGATATCCGCCTGGATGCCTGCGCCTCCGCTGCTGTCGCTGCCGGCAATAGTCAGAGCTGTTCTCATAACCTCACCCCTTTACGACCGGAAGGTGTCGGCAAGCATCCTGATCTGCTCGGCGGCAGCCTGGATGTCCTCCTGCCCGAAAACGGCTGATACCACAGCAAAGCCCGCTGCTCCGCAGCCTGCCAGAGCCATGATGTTATCCTTGTTGATGCCGCCTATGGCAGCCGAGGGTATCGAAACGCTCTGGGATATCTCCCTGAAAAGCTGGGGAGTGATCCTTAAGGCATTCTCCTTTGTGGGTGAGGGGAACACCGCTCCCACTCCCAGGTAGTTGGCTCCCGCCTTTTCAGCGGCCTTCGCCTGGGTGACGGTCTTGGCAGTGGCACCGATGATGAAATCCTTGCCTGCCATCTGCCTTATCACGCTTACCGGCGTATCGTGGAGACCCACATGGGCGCCGTCCACCTTTGCCACCAGCGCGGCACGGAAGTTATCGTTGATTATCAGCGGGACGTTGTACTTTTGGCAGACCTCCTTGAGCATCTTCGCCTCTCTGATCAGCTCACGCTCCGAGAGCTCCTTGTCCCGCAGCTGGATCATAGTCGCTCCGCCCTTGATGGCCGATTCCACAGCCTCGCAGAGGTCTCTGCCCCCGAGGCAGCCCCGGTCGGTAATGGCATAAAGCGTAAGCAAGTCTCTGTTGAATTCCATAGCTATTCCCCCCTTGATCTTTCAAACAGCCCCCTGACGTCCGGGGCTTTCATAAATCCGCTCATGATGCAGCAGCCCGCCGCACCCACAGCGGCAACGGTTTTCATATTATCTGGGGTAATGCCCCCTATGGCGTAAACGGGCACCTCCACCCGCTCACAGACCTCTCTGAGAAACGTAAGTCCCCGCCCGGCGAGACCCTTTTTGCAGTCGGTCTCGAAGATATGCCCGGCGACGATATACTGAGCCCCCAGTGAGACGGCTTCCTCCGCCTCATCAGCCGAATGGCAGGAGGCTCCGATCAGCTCAAAGCGCTGCTTGGTCTCCCCGTCAAGGCTCCTGAGCATATGCAGCGGGAGATGTATCTTCCATATCCCCAGCCTCTTTGCCGCCCCGGTGAAGGAGTGGAGCACCAGCTCGGTGCCGAAGCCCTTGCAGATCTCCCATACCTGCCCCGCCAGAGCGGTATAATCCTCCTCGGAGAGATCCTTCTCCCGCAGTATGATCCTTTTCGGACGGCAGGCGGCGATCTCCTCTATCCTTGTGAGAAACTCCCCCTCACAGAGCGCCCGATCGGTAACGCAGACGATATCAAACATAGAGGTAATCGTTGAGCACGGGCTGGAGCCCCTCGCCCGACATATCCGAGTACATCTGCTTAAAGCTCCTGCCGTCGTTTATCTCGAACTGCTCGTCTCCTTCCGCATCACATTCCTTGCCGGTGTACTTGCTCTCGTGGTCGCCGATACCCGTGGAAACGCCTGCGGATATCTTTGTGGCGGCGATCTTCACTATCCCGTTGCGGAACTGCGCGCTCTCACGGGAGGATACGGTTATCCCCGCAAAGGGCAGGAATATCCTGTAAGCGCAGAGTATCTGACAGAGCTGCTTCTCACCCACATCACGGGGATTGATCTTCCCGTTGTTGATGATGGGCCTCAGCCTGGGGCAGGAAAGGGATATCTCTGCGTGAGGGTACTTTCTTTGCAGGTAGTACATATGCAGAGCGCTGGCTAAGGCGTCCTTGCGGAAATCCGAAAGCCCCAGCAGCGCCGAGCCCGCAACGCCCCTCATCCCGCCCATAAGGGCTCTCTCCTGGGCGTCAAAGCGGTAAGGCCATACCCTCTTGTGACCCATAAGGTGGAGGGTCTCGTATTTCTCGGTGTCATAGGTCTCCTGAAAGACGGTGACGTAATCTACGCCGCATTCGTGGAGATACCTGTAATCCTCCACGTTGACGGGGTAGATCTCCACACCCACCATCCTGAAATACTTCCTTGCCAGTTTGCAGGCCTCGCCGATGTACTTCACATCGCTCATAGCCCTGCTCTCGCCTGTCAGTATGAGTATCTCCTCCATACCGCTGTCGGCAATGACCTTCATCTCGTGCTCTATCTGCTCCATATCGAGCTTCATTCTTCTTATCTTGTTGTAGCAGTTGAAGCCGCAGTAAACGCAGTAGTTCTCGCAGTAGTTGGCGATATAAAGCGGCGTGAACAGGTAGACGGTGTTTCCGAAATGCTTCCGGGTCTCGATGCGGGCACGCTCCGCCATCTGCTCCAGAAAGGGCTCGGCAGCGGGTGAGAGCAGCGCCTTCAGATCCTCCACCGAGAGGTTCTGCTTCTGGAGGGCTCTCATAACGTCGTTGGCCTTATAGACCGAGGGGTCGTAGCTCTCAACGGCGCTCATCACCTTCTCACGGATATCCGACTTTATGACCTCCTGCCCCTCCATATACTCCATATGGTTCGTGCGGGATGAGGGGTCGTTTTCAAGCCTGTGCTTGCGCTCCAGAGCCTCCGGTGTCAGCTCATCGGAGTCGATAAGAAACTGGTTCTCCATATCCGCTCACCTCTCAGTCGCGGAGGAAGCCGGTGAGGGTGTCGGAGGGTGCCGCTCCCCGCACCAGAACTCTTCCCAGCCCGGAAAGGTAAGCCTGCCTGCCCGCCTCTACTGCCTTGCGGAAGGCCTCGGCCATAGCAGGGAGATCTCCCGCCGTGGCAAGTGCGGTGTTGGACATTACCGCAGCAGCGCCCATCTCCATAGCCTCACAGGCCTGGGAGGGTCTGCCGATGCCGGCGTCCACGATAATGGGCAGGTCTATCTCATCAATGAGTATCTGGATGAAATCCTTTGTAGCAAGGCCCTTGTTTGAGCCTATGGGCGAAGCAAGGGGCATTACCGTTGCCGCACCCGCGTTGACCAGATCTCTGGCGGTGTTGAGGTCGGGGTACATATAAGGCATTACTATGAAGCCCTCCTTGGCAAGTATCTCCGTGGCGCGGACGGTCTCGGCGTTGTCGGGCAGAAGGTACTTGGTATCCCTCATTATCTCGATCTTGACGAAATCGCCGCAGCCCAGCTCCCTTGCCAGCCTTGCGATGCGCACCGCCTCATCGGCGTTTCTGGCACCCGAGGTGTTGGGCAGGAGGGTCACTCCCTTGGGGATGAAATCCAGGATGTTCTCGTGCTCCTTGGTGTTGGCGCGCCTTACCGCGCAGGTGATGATCTCGGCGCCGGCGTACTTCACCGCTGCCTCAATGAGCGAGAGGGAGTATTTCCCCGAGCCGAGGATGAAGCGGGATGTAAATTCGTGTCCCGCGATCACAAGCTTGTCGTTTTCCATTTTTATATTCCTTTCTTTGGGGCGCTTTGCCCTGAATGTTTCTAATTTGTCAGAGCGGGGCTCAGCCGCCGCCCACGAAGCTGACTATCTCGACCGTGTCGCCGTCCTTTACGGCAGTGCTGCCGTAAGCCGCCTTGGGAACTATCTCCAGATTGAGCTCTACGGCGACTCTCAAGGGCTGATAGCCCTCCTCCTCCAGTATCTGCGAGAGGGTCTTGCCTGCCGCCTCCCGGTCCTTGCCGTTGATCTTTACCATAATTGACCTCCCAGTATAAAAACGGGGGAGCTGCCGCAAAAACAGTTCCCCTTATGATCAGGTATGTGTCCCTACGTTGGCATTATCCAAATCAGGTATCAGGGTCGAGGGCTCCCTCGCCCTCCTCTCAGCCTGCCTACAAGCTCCCCATTAAATTATCATATATTATAGCACAAAAAGCGAAGCGTTGTGCTATAATTGCCCGATCCGCAGGGAGTGCCGCTTGCGGCACGGATCTGCGAGGGCTTAAGGCAACACCGCACAACCCACGGCTAACGCCTCTGCACGTCATCTGCTTGCACTTTTTCCGTCATAGCACACAAATTCTCCTTGCCGGGCGCTAGCCCGCCTGCGTCGAATTTATGCACTCTGACGGAAAAATTGAC
>JAFXXU010000077.1 GCA_017542125.1 Ruminococcus sp. | reverse complement strand
GTCCAGGTTTTCGTCAGATTGCCTAAATTCGACGCAGGCGGGCTGGCGCCCGGCAAGGAGAATTTGGGTAATATGACGGAAAGCTGGCAAGCAGATGGCGTGCAGAGGCGTCAGCCGCGGGTTGTGCGGTGTTGCCTTATATAAGCATTGGCTTAGGGGGAAGGAAATATTCACACTTGCAAAACGGAGAGGGATATGGTACAATAAAAACACGGGCAAAAAACGCAGAAAGCCTAACGTCAAGGCACCAAGCCAAAAGATGCGAGGTCCAGGGGCGCGGTCTATTTGGCATTGTTCCTTGAATATCTCTTTGTCCGTTATCTATCTGTTTTTTATTTCTGTGAGGTGTCTCTATGAAAAAATATCTCGAAATAGGTAAGATCGTCTCCGTCTTCGGCCTTAAAGGTGAGGTCAAAGTCCAGCCTTGGTGCGATTCCCCGGACTTCCTCTGTGAGTTCGATGTACTATATTATAAAAGCGGTACCCCCGTCGAGGTCGAAAAAGCCCGCGTCCAGAAAAATATCGTCGTTATGAAGATCAAGGACTGCAATACCGTCGAGGAAGCCCAGAAGCTCCGTAACCGCGTCCTCTATATGGACCGCGATGACGTCGAGCTCGAGGAGGGCGCCTTCTTCGTCCAGGATCTTATCGGCCTCCGCGTCATCGATGCCGATACCGGCGAGGAGTACGGCGAGCTTACCGAGGTCAGCGAGACCGGCGCCAACGACGTCTATCACATAAAACGCCCCGACGGCAGCTTTGCCTACATCCCCGCCATCCCCGATGTGGTCAAAGAGACCGACCCCGAGGGCGGAATAATGAAAATAACACCCCTCGAAGGGCTGTTTGACTGAGGTGCCTATGCGATTTGATATAGCTACGCTCTTCCCCGATATGCTGGAGAGCTATCTCTCCCAGAGCGTTATCGGACGTGCAAGAGCCAAGGGATTATTTGAGGCGGAATGCCACAACATCCGCGACTACACCCTCGACAAGCACCGCCGTGTCGATGATACCCCCTACTCCGAAAGGCAGGGTATGCTGATGCAGTGCGAGCCCATTTACCGCTGCTGGCAGGCTGTCTGCGATATGACCCGCAGCCAGCCCCACGTTATCTATATGTCCCCCCAGGGGAAGACCTTGACCCAGAAGCGCTGCACCGAGCTGGCGCAGATGCCTCACATCATGCTGCTCTGCGGTCATTATGAGGGAGTAGATCAGCGGATACTGGACAAGATAGTGGATGAGGAGATCTCCGTGGGGGATTACGTCCTCACAGGGGGCGAGCTGCCTGCGCTGACTCTCATCGACAGCGTTGTCCGGCTGCTGGACGGCGTTCTCGCGGAACAGGACAGCTTCGTGGACGAGAGCCACTATTCCGGGCTTCTGGAGTACCCCCAGTACACCCGTCCCGAGGTCTGGAGAGGCGAAGCTGTGCCCCCCGTTCTGCTTTCGGGACACCGTGCGAACATACTGAAATGGCGGCATGAGCAATCGCTGCTCAACACCGCAAAAAAGCGTCCCGACCTGCTTGAGAACTATCCACTTTCCGAGGAAGATTTGTCTATTATCACTAAGGGCGTAGGCACTTTCGACAACAAATAGACACGATTATTGGTCACTTTTGAATTTTTTTTAACCGATTTTGTCCAAAGTGTCTCATTCGCTTCATATTTTTTGTGCAGGTTGTATGCCTATAAACAATTCTAAATCGATGTTATTGGCATTTCGCCAAAAAATCCACAATTCTCGTGTGTTTGGTAATAATTTGCGTTGACGTTGCCGGGGTTGTCCTGTATAATATAGGTATAGAAGATATGTAAGGGTTATTCGTTATCCGTGAGGTCGCTCTGACGCGCGGAAATCTAATGAATGGAGAGATTTTATTATGTTCGTAAAAGACGTTGTAGTTCAGAATCAGGTTGGTCTTCACGCCCGTCCTGCTACTTTTTTCATCCAGAAGGCAAACGAGTTCAAGAGCTCTATCTGGATAGAGAAGGAAGAGAGAAGAGTTAACGCCAAGAGCCTTCTCGGCATCCTTTCTCTCGGCATCGTAGGCGGCACCACTATTAGGATCATTGCTGACGGCTCTGATGAGCAGGCTGCAGTTGAAGGTCTCGTAGAGCTGGTTGACAGCGGTTTCTCCGAGGAAGCCAGATAATCATCTGAACAATATTCGAGCACGGTGTTTACCGTGCTCTTTTTGTTTTTCGGGCACAAAAAAGACGCTCTTGCCGGTTCAGAATGTGGCAAAAGCGTTTTTATTATTCCTGCTGCTCAGGGGGCTTCTTTTTCTCGCGGAGGCTTTTGAAAAAGGCGCTGAGCACCGTTGAGCACTCCTCTGCAAGGACGCCCCTGACTATCTCGGGGATGTGGTTATATGGGTACAAGAACAGATCCACCACCGAGCCGCAGCTCCCCGCCTTGGGATCCCCGGCTCCGTAGACCAGCTTCTCCACCCGGGAGTTTATCACCGCGCCTGCGCACATAGGGCAGGGCTCAAGGGTAACGTAGAGTGCGCAGTCCACCAGCCGCCAGCCGCCGAGGCGCTTGCTGGCCTCGTCGATGGCTATGATCTCGGCGTGTGCGAGGGGGGACTTCCCCAGCTCACGGCGGTTCCTGCCCTCACCGACTATCTCTCCGGTGCTTTTCTTCACCACCACCGCACCCACGGGGACCTCGCCCTCGGCGGCGGCCTGCCTTGCAAGCTCCAGGGCTCTGCTCATAAATCTCTCGTCGTCGGTCATAGCGTTTTCACCATCATCAGCGATACCACGAAGGCTGTAACTATCCACGCCCAGAAAAAGGGGCTTAAAAACAGCAGCCTGAACTTCTCGCCGGTGGTCAGCGAGCTTCCGGAGTTGCCGGTCTCGAAGCTCCAGCGGCGGTTGGTATTGATCCTTACATAAACGAACATTGAGCATATGAATATCACAAGGCTGAATGAAAGCTGTATGACCTGGGTACCGAACTCGCCGGTTATCCCGGACATAAAGGTCATCAGATAGGTGGCTCCGCGGGCGATCATACGCATTATGCAGGCATTTTTGATGGTTCCGCTGCGTATGGTTATAATGCCCGTAAATATGCCGACGCAGAAAGTATACCCCATCTGGGCGATATCGTAGAGCATAAAGCAGCTGAAGGCCGAGGTGATTATCACCGCAAAATTATCCCCGAACTGCCGGAAGAGCTGGAGGAAATACCCGCGGTAGACTATCTCGATCAGTATGGGCAGGATAACGTGCTGCCCGATCCCGCAGATGACCAGAGCCGTAGGGCTCTCGGCGCGGATGTAGTCGAAGTAGGGCATATCTATCTTGCCCAGGTTGAGTATGTAGGCGCAGAAGCTGTTGTAAAGTCTGCCTATGGACATTATCACCAGCATCATCATTACCGAATTGGTCATTGATACCTTGCTTTTCTTCAAGGGCACGGCGATCTTTGAGGGCATCCTGGTGGCGGCTTTAAGGAAAGCTATCGGCAGGAGATACTCCAGCAGGTTAAGGGTCAGCAGAGCATAGGCGGCAGAGTCGCTGATGCCGCGGGCGCCGCTGTTAAGGTCGGAATAGTAGGTCCTGCCCGCATATCTTATGCCGAAGGCCAGATCAAGGACGGTATATTTTACAAGCACGACGGCTATCATTATCAGCATAGTGACGCCGGTAAGCCGGTAGCAGTTCTGCAATGCCCGCCGCTCGTTCACATCGGCGGTCTCCTCATAGAAGCCCTCGCCGTCAACATAGGTGCGGATGCGGCTGTCGTGGACGAAGGAATAGCCGTAGGGGTTGGAGGGGTCGTTACGCCAGCGGTGATAGGTCTCCTGATACTCCTTGCTCTGGTTGCGGTATTTGTGCTTCGCCGCAACGTCTATCAGGTATTCGTTGTTTTTCTTACCGGGCATAGTATCTCCTCCTTTCCACACAAACAGTATAGCACACTTTTCTCCACATTTCCACTTCTCGGACATCTCTTTACAATTTTTTCACAATCTTCCCTCCCGAACACAAAAAAGCTCCCCGGAAGGATCCGGGGAGCCTGTATTGATGAGCTTCAGCTCAAGTGTTACATAAATTAGTCTCTAACAGCGGTAACAACGCCGGAACCAACGGTTCTGCCGCCCTCACGGATAGCGAAGCGGAGACCCTCTTCGATAGCGATGGGGGTGATCAGCTCAACGTCCATAGCAACGTTATCGCCGGGCATGCACATTTCCTTGTCAGCAGGAAGGGTGATAACACCGGTAACGTCGGTGGTTCTGAAATAGAACTGAGGTCTGTAGTTGTTGAAGAAAGGAGTATGACGGCCACCCTCTTCCTTCTTCAGAACGTAAACCTGACCGGAGAACTTGGTGTAGGGATGGATGCTGCCGGGCTTGCAGAGAACCTGGCCTCTCTCGATCTCAGATCTCTGAACACCACGGAGCAGAGCGCCGATGTTGTCGCCTGCCTCAGCGTAGTCAAGGATCTTTCTGAACATCTCGATACCGGTTACAACGGTCTTAGCTCTCTCCTCGGTGAGACCGATGATCTCAACTTCGTCGCCGGTGTTGAGCTTTCCACGCTCTACTCTACCGGTAGCAACGGTACCACGGCCGGTGATGGTGAATACGTCCTCAACAGGCATCAGGAAGGGCAGATCAGCCTTTCTGTCAGGAGTGGGGATATACTCGTCAACAGCGTCCATGAGCTCAAGGATAGGAGCATATGCGGGATCGTTAAGATCCTCGGGAGCGTTCAGAGCAGCAAGAGCGGAACCCTTGATGATAGGAGTATCGTCGCCGGGGAACTCATACTTGTCGAGCAGCTCACGGATATCCATCTCAACGAGCTCGAGCAGCTCGGGATCGTCAACCTGGTCAGCCTTGTTCATGAATACAACGATCGCAGGAACGCCAACCTGACGAGCGAGCAGGATGTGCTCTCTGGTCTGAGCCATAGGACCGTCAGAAGCAGCAACTACGAGGATAGCGCCGTCCATC
>JAFXXU010000076.1 GCA_017542125.1 Ruminococcus sp. | reverse complement strand
TCATCTGCTTGCCAGCTTTCCGTCATATTACCCAAATTCTCCTTGACTTGCGTCAGCAAGCCTGCGTCGAATTTAGGCAATCTGACGAAAATCTGGACGGCGCATCTGATGCACAGGGGTCGTGCGGTGTTGCCTTAAAAACACAGGGGGAATAATTATGGTAAAGATCACTGCCGTAAACGGCGGGTTTAAGATCGAGGGATCTTTCGATTTCGGTTATATGGGGCTCTATAAGGACGACCAGATAGAAATAATCGACAGCTGCGAGGAGGTAAGGGAGTGGGACCTTATCGAAGAAGAAGGCCCCGATGCCGAAAGCTGCTCCGACGACGAGCTGGCTGAGTTCCTCACCGGCTATATGAACGCTTTGGAGCAGAAGATCCAAAAGAATATCAAAAAGGTCAACGACAACTTCCTTTACAACGTCTTTGACGATATGTACAGCTGCGGCAACGAGTTCTGGGAGCACAAGGAGCTTGTTGTCCCGGAGTTTATGCCGGAGGAGCCTGACATTGACGAGATATACCGTGCAGCCGATGAGCACGATATCTCCCAGGCGAAGGACGTTGAGGCCTACATCAGAGAATACCTGCCCCTGTTCAATATGGATAACTTTATCAAAGGAATAACCCCCGAGCATACCTGTCTGAGCGACGGCTACATCAGCTTCCAGTGCTCGGATATCTATGATTACGCAGTTATCTGCGGCGCATACGACGAGCTGGATGTTGAGGATCTCAGCTTTACCGACTGGCACAACTACTGATTATTTTTAAGGAGGACAAGAATATGGCTTGTTTTACAGTTCCCGCCGCCGAGGCGATCGTAACGACTATCGTTACCAAGAAGGTGAAGAAGAATGAGCAGGAGGGCAAGTCCAAGCCCTCGCTGGGCATCCGCTTCTCAGAGAAGCTGGGCTGGCTCAATAAAATGCTTTGGGGAGGTTCCGGCCTGCTGGCCTTCGAGCACCTCTGGCACGGCGAGATCACACCATTCCCCCCGTTCCTGACAGGCGCCGAGAACCCCTCGGAGATGTTCGCTGAAATGGCCACCAACGGCGTGGGTATGGCTGCACTCGTCACAGTAGTATGGGCGGGAATGGTAGCCGTTACCGGCAAGCTCTCCAAGCGGAGCACCGATGATACTGCGGAGGCAACGTCATGACACTGCTTATTTCTACCATTGCGGCAATAGCCTGCACAGTTATCTGGTATTCCAGCGAGAAGGCAAGAAAGCTCCAGGTCGGCACCCTTACCCTGATGTACTGGGGCGCCTCACTGATGTGGTTCGTTGACGCCTTCGTTGAGTATCTCGACGTCAAGGAAGAATACTTCAACCCCGCCGCCAAGGATATGCTGAACGATACATTTTTAGGGCTCAGCGTAGTTGCACTTGGCCTGGTGATCTGGATAGTTATTCTTCTGGTCAAGGATCCCACGGGGGTCGTAAGAGCTGCCCTTAACAGAAAACAGGATAATGGAAAGAGATGAACTGAAAGCTCTGCTTCGAAGCGTCGCCGAGGGTGAGACCTCCCCCGACGGGGCCTTGCAGAGCCTGCGCCTCGACCCCGTAAAGTCCCTGGGATATGCCGTTATCGACACTCACCGCTCTTTGAGACAAGGGGCGGCAGAGGTCGTTTTCGGTGCGCCCAAGACCCCGGAGCAGATACGGGGGATAGTCTCCGCTATGCTTGAAAGCGGGCAGAAGCGCATACTCATCACCCGCCTCTCCCCCAAAAAGGCAGAGGCGCTTTCGGATATAGAGGGCTTCGTTTATGACGGGACATCCCGTCTTGGAATTATCGGTGGGGATCGCCCTGCCGACGGCATCGGTAAGATAGTAGTTGCCACCGGCGGCACAGGTGATATCCCCGTGGCTGAGGAAGCCGCCCGCACAGCCGAGTTCCTCGGCAATGAGGTGGTCAGGGTCTACGATGTGGGGGTAGCGGGTCTTCACCGCCTTCTGGCACGCTTAGACGATATTATGGATGCTTCGGTGATCATCGCTGTGGCAGGTATGGAGGGCGCTCTGGCAAGCGTCATCGGCGGCCTCGCGGACTGCCCGGTAATAGCCGTCCCCACCAGCGTGGGCTACGGAGCCTCCTTTGACGGGCTCTCGGCTCTGCTTTCAATGCTCAATTCCTGCGCCTCGGGAGTGTCGGTGGTCAACATCGACAACGGCTTCGGGGCGGGGTATCAGGCAAGTATGATAAATCATATCGGGAGAAATGACATATGAAAACACTCTATTTGGACTGCTCAATGGGCGCGGCGGGGGATATGCTCACCGCCGCGCTTTCCGAACTTCTGGAGGATAAGGCCCCTTTCTTTGAGAGGTTGGACAGCCTGCTCCCACAGCGGGTGAAGGTCTCCGCGGAGACGGTCATCAGGCAGGGGATAAGCGGCACCTCCGTCACCGTCCTTGCAGGCGGCGAGGAGGAACACAGCGAGGACGCTCACGGTCATCATCACCATCATCACGATGACCACGAGCATCACGATGACGACCACCACGGCCACGAGCATCATCATCACCATCACGATGACGACCACCACGGTCACGAGCATCACCACCACGCCTCAATGCAGGATATCGAGGATATCATCACCGGGCTTGATGTTCCCGAAAAGGTGAAGAAGGACGCAGTCGCAGTCTATAAGCTGATAGCCGAGGCGGAAAGCGCCGCCCACGGCCGCCCCGTCAGCGAGATACACTTCCACGAGGTCGGCACCCTTGACGCCGTCGCGGACGTCACCGCCGTCTGCCTGCTGATGGATATGCTGAAGCCCGAAAGGGTCATAGCATCTCCCGTGTGTGTTGGCTACGGACACGTTCACTGCGCCCACGGCATCCTGCCGGTACCTGCCCCCGCTACGGCACATATCCTCCGTGGCGTGCCCACCTATTCCGGCAGCATCGAGAGCGAGCTCTGCACCCCCACCGGGGCGGCTCTGCTGAAATACTTCGTCACCGAATACGGCGATATGCCCGTCCTCACCGCAGAGCGGATAGGCTACGGCTTCGGTAAAAAGGAGCTCCCGCGGCTCAACTGCGTGAGAGCGTTCCTCGGTGAGAGCGGTGAGGAGACCGGCGACGTGGCCGAGCTCTGCTGCAACATCGACGATATGACGGGAGAGGCTCTTGCCGCCGCTGAGCGCAGGCTCTACTCACTGGGAGCGCTGGAGGTCTTTACTACCCCCGTCAATATGAAAAAGGGCAGGGCAGGGGTGCTGATGACCTGTCTTTGCCCCGCGGACAAGCGAGCCGCCTTTGCCGAGGCTATCCTCCGCAATACCACCACCATCGGCGTCCGGGAAAGGCTCTGCAAGCGCTATACCCTCTCCCGCCGGGAGGAGACCGTCTCCACAAGGTTCGGAGAGATCCGGGTCAAGGTCTCCGAGGGCTGCGGCATCACCCGCATCAAGCCCGAAGCCGACGACATCGAGCAAGCCGCCGACCGCTCCGGCGTGACCTTCGAGGAGGTCAGAGCGGAGGCGATGAACAATTATTCCCGGAAATTTTCAAAAAACTAATGACAAATCCCGAAAAGTGTGTTATAATAAAATGTAAGGCACATTTCGGCGGTATAAAGGGTGTCCCCGCCGGCAGGCATGGGATACCCTTTTTCCGTATAAGAAAACTAATAGGAGTAGTGAAATATGGTATTTTTGGAAAATCTGCGCTCAAAGCTGGAAAGCTATAAGCCGAAAATAAAGGAGCTTGCCGAGGTCTTTGATATCGAGAACTCCCGCGAGCGGGTGGAGGAGCTGCATAACAAGGCAGCCGAGCCCGGTTTCTGGGATGACCTTGAGGCCTCTCAGAAAGTCCTCCAGGAGACCCGCACCCTGGAATCAAGGCTTGAAAAGTACAACAAGCTCAGCCAGTCCGCTGAGGATATCGAGGTAATGCTCGATATGGCAGCCGAGGAGGACGATGAGTCGATGATCGCCGATATCGAGCAGGAGCTGGGCGACCTGGCCTCCCAGATAGACGCCCTCACCCTCGCCTCTCTGCTGACAGGGGAGTATGACCGCAACAATGCGATCCTCAACTTCCACTCCGGCGCCGGCGGCACCGAGGCTCAGGACTGGAACGAGATGCTCTACCGTATGTATACCCGCTGGGCCGAGGCTCATGGCTTCAAGGTCAATGTCCTCGATGTGCTGGAGGGCAGCGAGGCAGGTCTGCAGTCCGCATCCATTGCCGTGGAGGGAGAGAACGCCTACGGCTACCTTAAGGGCGAGGCCGGCATCCACCGCCTTGTCAGAGTTTCACCCTTCGATTCTCAGGGGAGAAGACACACCTCCTTCGCAGCTGTGGACGTAATGCCCGACCTTCCTGAGGATGTGGAGATAGATATCCGTCCCGAGGACATAGAGATGCAGGTGTACCGTTCCTCCGGCGCAGGCGGACAGCATATCAACAAGACCTCCTCGGCGGTAAGACTTATCCATAAGCCTACGGGCATCGTGGCAGCCTGCCAGACCCAGCGCTCGCAGTTCCAGAACCGTGACTACGCTATGCGAATGCTGAAAGCGAAGCTGCTGGAGATCAAGCTGCAGCAGAACCTGGAGAAGATCGAGGACATCAAGGGCGTCCAGAAGGAGATCGCCTGGGGATCACAGATAAGGTCATATGTGTTCATGCCTTATCAGCTTGTGAAGGATCACCGCACCGATTACGAGACTGCGAACATCCAGGCAGTAATGGACGGGGATCTGGACGGGTTCATCAATGCATACCTGAAATCCCTGTCGCTGGGCAATCTCAGCGATGAGGACGCGAGAGCATAACGATCAAAGCCAAAAGATGCAAGGCCCAGGCTCCGGCGCGCCCCTGGACCTTGCAAATTGCTCCGGATCTGTTATTATCGGAAATATACAAATATCCCCCTGCAGCACCCAGCCGCAGGGGGATATCTCATTCTTTATCCATAACACCAATGACCCAAAGCAGCCCCTTTACCTTTCCGCCGTGCAAAGAGAACTGTGCTCCCTCCGCGCCGCGATAGCGGGAGATCAACTCCGGACAGGTAAGTTCGTAGGCTTGTCCCTCCCAGGGGTCGTTTATAAGGTATACTGCTTCACCCTCTGCACCCCTCCTGCCGTGGATGACAGCATAGTGCAGCACACGCCCGTCCTTCAGATGCCCGAAGACAACACGGTGCCCCTCTGAGAGCAGCTCGTCGATCTTAGTGAGTATCTCTTCATCTGAGCAGCCGTCCAGTGTATCGGTCACAGCCTCAAAGCCGTATTCGGAAAACAGGCTCCCTATCTGCGAAAGGGACATCCCGAAGCCGTAGGTGAAGTTGTACCCCGCATCAAGATAGAGACCCTTCTGATAGGCAAGCTCAACAACGTCATCCTTATCCGCCTCGACACCAAGCTCAGAGCGGAGTATCATCGCCGCGCAGGCAGGGCCGCAGCCCACCTTTGCCTTGTTCCTCCCCGCAAGCTGATCGTAGAGGACGGTCTCAAGGTCGATGTCCTCCTGCACTTCCTCCGGGGGAGCTTCCTCGCTGGTTACTGTCTCGCTGGTCTCTGTAATGGACGCAGAGGTCTGAACAGAGGCGGAGGTAACAGCCTCGGTAACTGTCGCGGCTGCGGTGACGGAAGCTGTCGCGGCCTGGGAGGTGATAAGCGCAGTATTCGCGGGGACAGCCTCGCCGCAGGAGGTCAGCAGCAAAGCAGCCAGAGCTCCGAACGCTCCCGCTTTCATATCAGTTCTTTTTGAGCGACAGGACTTCTTCTCTCGTAAAGTTATAGACCTTGTCGCAGAAGTGGCACTTGACCTCGGTGATCTCATCCTGTGCCAGCTCGTCAAGCTGGTCGTCACCGAGAGAGATCAGCGCCCGCTCAACCCGCTCTCTGGTGCAGTCGCACTTGTAGCCTACCTCAAAGTCGTCAAGCACGTTGGGCTCAAGACCCTCAAGAGCCATCATAGCGATGTCCTCGGCGGTCTTTCCCTCGGAGAGCAGCTGGGTCACAGAGCTCATATTCTTTATATTGCGCTCGATGATGTCGATAGCCTCATCCGGGGCAAAGGGCAGCAGCTGTATCAGGAAGCCGCCCGCCTGCAGAACGGTAAGGTCGGGAGCGACAAGCACTCCCAGAGCGCAGACGCTGGGCACCTGTTCGCTTGTGGCCAGATAAGAGGTTATATCCTCGGCGATCTCTCCGGAGACAATGGGTATCTGCCCGGAATAGGGCTCCTTGAGACCCAGATCCTTTATGACGGAGAGCGTCCCCTCGGTGCCGACGGCTCCTCTTACATCCAGCTTGCCGACGCTGTTCAGAGGTATCTCAACAACCGGGTTCTGGATATAGGCCTTGACGTTGCCGAAGCTGTCCGCAACGGCGATGAGGGTACCGGCGGGGCCTCCTCCGGCAAGGCGCATGGTGAGGGTATCGTTCTCGCCTTTAAGGCCGAAGCCCAGCAGCGAGGCGCCGAGGGCAAGCCTGCCCAGAGCGGCGGTACATACTGCCGAGGTCTTATGTATCTCTTCAATCCTGGATGCGATATCCCGTCCGTCCACAGCACTGCAAACGACAGAGGCATCCTTGCTTATTGTTCTGACTATACGTCCCATTATTTCAGCTCCTTATCTGAGGACATACCCGGAGATCATCCTGCCGATCATACCGATATCGGTCTTGCCGCTGAACTCGAACTTGGCGGTGGTGCCGTTGCTGAACTCGACATACAGCTCGCTGTCAGAGAAGATCTCGGCAAAGCCTGGGGTCTGGATAGTAAAGAACTGTATTTTGGAGTAGGGCATAGAAGTGAAAGACTTCCTTTTTCCGGTAATGCCCTGGACGTCGATGGAGATTATACGCATATTAGTGAACACGAGCTGGTCTCTTACCGTTTTGAATGCGAGGACGGGGGCTTCATTTCCGATCATAAGTCCCTGGATCTCGCCTCTGATCTCATCGAGGCCGATAGGTTTCAGATTAAAAACGGAATCCTGGTTAAAGCTGACACTCATTATGATCATCCTTTCTTTTGATGGAATAATCGGGGGCTGATAGTATTATACCATTTGTGAGGGGGTATGTCAACATAGGAAAACAACAGCAGAATGCCAATAAATCAAAAGCGGAGCAATTGCGAGGTCCGGGGGCCAGCGCACCCCGCTTTATTCCGAGCGCAGCCGAGGAATAAAGTTTGACCCGCGGTCTATGCTCCGCGCTTGATTTATCGGCTTTTGCTTTTGCATCAGAACGTCAGCTTCTGCGCCAATTCCCCAAGCAGTACCAATGCCTCTGATTTTACAGCCGCATTTGCATATATCCCCTCATCCGCAAGCTTCGCCGCTTCTCTCGCACGCTCTGCACTTTTTTGCACCGAGCTCTTATCTCTCTCATCGTATTCTTTTGCCATCGCCAGCAGAGCCTTAGCCTTAAGCGCCTTCATCTCGTCCTCAAACCCCTCCGGGATCGCCGTGTCCTGCATTGCCTTGAGCTCCCCGCTGCGGAAAAGCTCCCTGATCCTCACATACTCCGCCGCCCCGTCTGCCGAAGCCTCCTCCTCGGGCATAAGCTGCGACATCGGTACCTCCAGCACACGGCTGAGATACTGCAGCGTCTTTACCGAGGGCAGGGCAGTGCCGCTCTCTATCTGACTGAGCATATTTCTTGTAATGAAGTCTCCCACGACCTCCGACTGCGTCAGCCTCTTCGCCAGACGCGCTTCCTTTATCCTTCTGCCAAGTTGGTTCGAGCTCATACCGTTCTCTCCCTTCTGATAATGTAAATATTATTTACGTAAATATCATTTACATTATAATAGCACAGCTTTCCTGCTTTGTCAACCCCTGAACGTTGATTTTTCCTGAAAATCTGTACTTTAATGCAGAATTGTCACTCCTGCACAAACGAAGAAGAGAAAATTTTTGCAAAAAGCTATTGACAAAAGAGGAAAAACAGTATATAATTTATGTAAATGATATTTACATTGCTGTAAATAGAAAAAGGGGGTAACAATATGAATGAATGGTGGGAGGGTCTCAGCACTCTTTTAAAGGTGCTCTACTGCATCGCAATACCGTCTACGATACTGCTGCTGCTGCAAACGCTGCTGGCGGTGTTCGGCGCTCACCACGGCGGCGCGGGTACGGATATCTCCGATACCTCGGGCATCGACTTCCACGGTGATTTCCATGCCGACATAGGCGGCCACGATTTCGTCCCGGATGTGGCTCACGACGGCTACATCGACGGCGGCGACCCCGGCGACTTCGCCACGATGCATCTCTTCACGCTCCAGACGATCATGGCTTTTCTGACCGTGTTCAGCTGGTCAACGATAGTCTGTGTCCACGGCGGGATGCCTTCGGGTCTCGCTTTCGGGATCGGCTTCGCTATCGGAGTTATCGTGATGATCGCTCTGGCGAAGATCGTTCAGCTCTCGGCGCGTCTTGCCGAGAACGGCACTTTTGACCTGAGAAACACTCTCGGTATGGTGGCTACCGTCTATATCCCGATACCGCCCAAGGGTCAGGGAGAGGGCAAGGTCACGCTGACCGTTCAGGGGCAGTTCCGTGAGCTTTCAGCTGTGTCAAGTGAGGAAGCCCCGTTGTCTACCGGAGCTCAGGTTCGCATCACCGATCTCAGGGGCGATACGGTGGTAGTCGAGAAAGAGGAATGATTTGACAGCCTTATTTATCATCGTCGGTGCTTTGGTCATATTTTTCGTGGTAACGCTGCTGCTGCCGGTGTTCGGGAGCAAGGCAATGCCCACCGCCAAATATGACAAGCTGCTGGACACAGCTTCACAGCGGGGGCAGATAGTCACCGCCACAGTCGTCACCCTCGAAGCCGTAAAGACCGGTCAGCTGGAGGTCAAAAATTTTGACAGGCAGCATTCGGCGGTATACAAAAACAAGCATCCGTTGGAAAGGGCATATCTTAATATCCCCGACAGCAGGATGTCCTACCGCCCGGTGCTTAAATACAGCTTCGGAGGCAGGGAACATAAGGAGGGCTATCACAGCTGTATCAGCGACAGGGAGCTGCTGCTCCGCGACGGTCAGACGGTTCGCATCTGCGTTGACCCGTCCTCGCCCGGCTTTTATGTGATACTCGGTGATAAGGCCTCGTACAAATTTCTGAAGCAAATCGTGAAATAACTATTGCAAAAATACAAAAGATATAGTATAATGTATAGGACAAAAGCCAAAAATAAAAGATTCTAGGGAGGAAACTGTTATGCCAATGGAAACGATCATCATCATCAGCATTGTGGCTGTGGTACTCTTCGCGGCGATCGCCGCCATTCTTTCAAGATACCGCAAGTGCCCGTCGGATAAGGTGCTGGTAATCTACGGTAAGGTGGGTACCGATAAGAACGGTATGACCAAGAGCGCCAAGTGCATCCACGGCGGTGCGGCCTTCATCGTGCCTGTGCTGCAAAGCTATCAGTATATGGATCTGACGCCTATCTCCATCAACGTCGATCTGAAAAACGCACTCTCAAAGCAGAACATCCGTATCAATGTTCCTTCGAGATTTACCGTAGGTATCTCCACCGAGCCCGGTGTCATGCAGAACGCCGCCGAGCGCCTGCTGGGTCTGAAAATGATCGAGGTGCAGGAGCTTGCCAAGGATATCATCTTCGGTCAGCTGCGTCTTATCATCGCAACGATGGATATCGAGGAGATCAACTCCGACCGTGACAAGTTCCTCATCGCTGTATCGAACAACGTTGAGATCGAGCTCAAGAAGATCGGTCTGAGGCTCATAAACGTAAACGTAACGGATATCACCGATGAGTCCGGGTATCTGGAGTCTCTCGGTAAGGAAGCTGCCGCCAAGGCTATCAACGATGCTAAGAAGTCCGTTGCCGAGAAGCACCGTGACGGTGAGATCGGTCAGGCCAACGCTCAGAAGGATCAGCGTATCCAGGTAGCATCCGCCAACGCATTCGCTATCGACGGTGAAAACGCCGCCAAGATCGAGGTGGCACAGTCCGAGGCCAAAAGGCGTGAGGCTGAGGCCGAGGCTCTGAGACAGGCCACCGCTGCCGAGGCAGTTCAGGCTGCAAAGGCAAAGCAGGAAGCCTATGTCGCTCAGCAGGAAGCAGAGCGCACCAGAGCAGAGCTGGAAAGAGCTACTCAGCAGGCAGATATCATCGTAAAGGCTCAGGTAGCCAAGCAGCAGGCTGAGATCGCAGCCGAGGCTGAGGCCGAGGTCGCAAGGCGCAAGGCACGAGGCGAGGCTGACGCTATCTTCGCCAAGATGGAAGCAGAGGCTAAAGGTAATCAGGAGATCCTCGTTAAGCAGGCAGAAGGTATCAAGAAGCTGGTTGAAGCAGCCGGCGGGGATGCAGATGCCGCTGTTAAGCTCATCGTAGCCGACAAGCTGGAGCAGCTCATCGCTATCCAGGTAGAGGCTATCAAGAATATCAAGATCGACAAGATCACCGTTTGGGACACCGGCTCCGGTGCTGACGGCAAGGGCTCTACCGCCAACTTCCTCAGCGGCCTGATGAAGAGCGTTCCTCCTCTGGGAGAGCTGTTCAAGCAGGCAGGCATGGAGCTCCCCGATTTCCTGGGCAAGGACGTTACCGACGCCCTGGAGAAGTCCAGAGAGGAAGCTATCAAGCGTGCAGCCGATGACCTCGCCGACGGCGCAGAGGATGCCAACGACGTAGTCGAGATAGTTGACCCCAACAAGAGATAATCACAAAAACAGAAGCCGCAGTACACAGCGTACTGCGGCTTTTTTGTGTCTCTCAGCCCATGACCTCGGCATAGCGCTCAATGTCCTCATCGGAGATGTATGAGCCCTCATCCCAGCCCTGCCTGAAGGCCAGCATATCCGGCAGCTTTATACGTCTGCCGTCGTCAAGGGTCAGGGTCACCTTGGGCTCCTCACCCTCGGCATAGCCCTCGCAGCCGTTGTCCGGCTCGGTGAGATCGGTTATAAGGTGTTTCAATCAGCTCACCTGCTTTCCGAGGTTATCCGCCGGCTTACCTTGAGGAAGATAAGATAGGCGACCAAAGCATTTATGGCATCGGCTACCAGCTGTGACCAAACCAGGCCGTCAAGCCCGAAGATAAGGTTCATCAGCAGCATTATGGGGATTATCAGCACCAGATGCCTGATTATCGCCAGCAGGAAGGAGACCTTCCCCTGATTTACAGCGTTCATATAGTTCACAACGTGGTAGCCTATCATCATAAATGGGAGCGAGAGGCATCTGCCCCGGAGGAATTGCCCTCCCAGCCGGACGGTCTCCTTGTCATTGATGAACAGCCCTACCACCTGCTCCGGGAAGATAAAGAACACCGCCGCGCATACCGCCGAGAATACAAGTATAGCTATCCTCGCCAGTCTGACGAACTCGTTCATCCGCTTGAAATTGCCGGCGCCGAAGTTGTAGCATACCAGCGGCACCATACCGAGGCATACTCCCAGCCCTATGTTTATGGGGAGGCGTTCAAGCTTTAAAACTATGCCCATCGCCGCCAGGTCTATATCGCTGTACGACACGGTCAGGCGGTTGATGACTATGGTAACCAGGTCGAACATGAATATGGCTATGGCAGCGGGTATTCCCACCGAGTAGAAGGAGCGGAGGAATTCGCCCTCAATGCGCCTGTGCCTCTTAGGCAGCGAGAGCACGCTCTTGTCCTTCACTTTGCAGAACATCACGATGAAGAATACCATCGAGATCACGTTTGATATGGCTGTGGCGATGCCGGCACCAAGCACCTCCTTGCCGCTGGGCAGCAGCACGAACATAAACAGGGGGTCAAGGGCGATATTGATAAGGCTGCCAAGCATCACTCCGAAGCCCGCACTCTTGGCGTAGCCGGAGTTCCTAAGAAGCTGTGGCATACACATTGAAAGCACCGTGGGTATACCGCCGCAGACCGAGGTGGTCAGCAGGTATTCCTTGGCGTAGCCCATAGTGTTGTCGGTGGCGCCCAGCAGGGTGAGCAGCGGCTCAGAGAGCACAAGGGTCAGAAGCGAGAACACCAGCGCCGCAATAAAGCAGGAGCTCATGGTATAAGCCGCAGTCCTGCGGGCGTCGTCCTCCTTTTTCTCACCGATGAGCCGCACCGTCAGGGTGCCGCCGCCGACTCCGAATACGTTAGCCAGCGCCACCGCCGCCAGATAGACCGTGAGCCCCAGCGAGGAGGCCGCGATCTTATAGGGGTCGTCGGTGCGCCCGATGAACCAGGTATCGGCTAGATTGTAGATCAGGATTATCACCTGACTGAAAACTGTGGGCAGAGCCATTTTAGCGAGTGCCTTGCCCGGCCGCTCGGAAACGAATAAGCTGTCGTTCTCCAACTGTGATTATCTCCTTTTTACCCAATCAAGCAGGGTATCTCTTGAATCTGGTATATCGTCGCAGTATATGCTCATTACCTCCACTACCCGGGCGCCGGGAGCGCTCTCCTTCACATCCTCGGTGCTGGAGCCGAAGCCGTAGCTGCCCTGGGTGGCGATAAGATATACTGTTTTGCCCGTAAAGTCATTGCTCTCCAAGAAAGTTGAGACAGCGGGAGGCACCGTCCCCCACCACAGGGGGTAGACAAGAATTATGTTTTCATATCCCGAAACGTCGATGGGCACGATCTCCGGCCTTGCCTTGTCCCGCAGCTCGTCTATGGCCACGGATACCGTGGCGCCGTAGCCCGAGGGGTATTTCTTACCCGTCACGGTGACAGCCTTAGCCTCGCAGCCGATGATGTCCGTCAGCATATCCGCCAGCAGACGGTTGCTGCCCATAAGCTCGCCGTCCGCAAGCAGCAGGGAAGCCCCGGATACCGCGTCAACATCCGGCTCGAGATCCGTGTTGCCTACTCTGGTGAAGTATACCACCAAAGGCTCGCTGCCTTTCCACTCGGCTTTCTCCCCGGTGACGGCTGCGGCATAGCTTATATCCACCGTCCTGAAATGGCGGTTGAGATAGGGCACTCCGAAAAGCCCGAAGCTCACGCAGGCTACCCCTGCCAGGACGGTTAGCACCGCCGCCCGCTTCTTTCTCTTAGCCCGGACATAGCCGTACATACACCCGTGGACAGCCATAAGCCCGAACACCGCCGAAGCCAGGTATCTGTGCAGGTCGGCGCTGCCCAGCAGCTTGAACCAGGGGAATATGGTCCTTGAGACACCCATGCTGCTGAACATAAGCACAGCCGTGCATCCGAGCAGAAGGCAGGTGATGACCGCCGCAAGCTTCTGAGCCTTCCCGGCCTTGCGGAGCTTGCCTGTCAGCAGAGCCTTGATCCATTTGCGCTTCAGCACCAGATGAAAAACGAGGCAGGCAAAAAAGCATATGCCCAGTATCTCGTGGAGGGTGTTGCCCATAAAGACGTAGAGCATCTGCAAAAGCATTATTACAAACATCAGCACATCGGCTGCGATGCCGAGTATTTTTACTATACTTCGTTTCATAGCTTCACCTCTTGCTTCGGGGTCGCGGCTGCAATTACTATTATACAACTTTTGCCCCCCTGCGTCAACCTTTTATCTGTCAAAAGTTAAGGCAACACCGCATACCCGCGGCTAACGCCTCTGCACATCATCTGCTTGCCAGCTTTCCGTCATATTACCCAAATTCTCCTTGACTTGCGTCAGCAAGCCTGCGTCGAATTTAGGCAATCTGACGAAAATCTGGACGGCGCATCTGATGCACAGG
>JAFXXU010000075.1 GCA_017542125.1 Ruminococcus sp. | reverse complement strand
TCTCCTTGACGTTGCGTAAAGCGAAGTGAACTTCGCTTGCAAGCCTGCGTCGAATTTAGGCAATCTGACGAAAATCTGTGCCTCAACGCCAGTTGAGGTTGCGCATACTGATGCACAGGGGTCGTGCGGTGTTGCCTTAAAGAACAGAAAGGAGGGTCAGCAGTGGAAGATAAGGAGCAGGGCGGTATGTCCTTTGAGGAAGAGACTATACAGGATGAGGAGATAATCGAATCTGCTGAGCCGAGCGAGAGCCTTGAGCCCCGGGAAGTGCCCGAGTCTGCCGACGAAGCGGCGGAGCCGGCTTGGGAAGAGCCTGAGCAGGATGATGCCCTGTCTGAGATCACTGCCGAAGAACAGCCCTCCGAGGCCGTAAGGGAGCCTGCAAGGGGCACCTTCTATGCCGACCCCTTCTTTAACGTCCCGCCCATACTGGGGGAACTGGAGGGTCTGGACCGCGAGACCTTCTGGAACAGCGTCTCGGCGGTAAAGGTCAAGAGAAAGAGGCGGAGGCCCTCGGTGTCGCTGATAATCCTTTCGGTGCTGATGCTGCTGTTCATGACAGCCGTGCTGCTCACCGTTATCAACGGCAGAGGCTGGCTGATCAAGCTGATAAACGGCGGCAAGAACATCGAGTTCACCCTGCCCGTAGAAGACAGACCCAAGCTGGCTGAGACCGCCTATCAGGAGGACGGCAGATATACCGTCGAGGGCGTGTCGGAGGCTGTTATGCCCTCAATAGTCGCGCTGGAGATATACACCAGCAATTCGGCTTTCCTGCCCACGAGCCAGGGCAGCGGCATAATAATGTCAACGGACGGCTATATCCTTACCAACGCCCACGTTGTGGACGGCGCCGCCAAGATCAAGGTGGTGCTCTACAATAAGGAAGAATACGCCGCAGAGCTGATCGGTACCGACCCGGCTACCGATATAGCCGTGATCAAGATAAGCAAGAAGGGGCTCACCCCCGCACAGTTCGGCAATTCCGATGAGGTCAAGCTGGGTGAGGATATCGTGGTAATGGGCTCACCTGCGGGCTTCTACAACTCGGTGTCCAAGGGCATAGTCTCTGGCCTGAACCGTATGATAAAGGTGGAGAGCTACTCCGTGCCCATGAGCTGCATACAGGTGGACGCAGCTATCAACCCCGGTAATTCCGGCGGTGCGCTGATAAATATGTGGGGGCAGGTAATAGGCATAACCAGCTCGAAGCTGGCCAGCCGCACCTACTACGGCATAGGCTTTGCCATCTCGGTAAATGCCGCGAAGCCGGTGATAGAGCGCCTTATGGAATACGGCTACGTTGAAGACAGAGCGCGTATCGGCATAACCTTCTATCAGATAAGTGAAGAGACCGCGATGATGTACGGCACCAAGGCGGGGCTTTATATCGCCGCCATAGATACGAAGTGCGATATCGCCAACACCGAGATCGCCGAGGGGGATATCATCACCAAGCTGGACGGCAAGTTCGTATCCACCTCCAGCGAGGTAAAGGATATGCTGGAGAATTACCGCCCCGGAGATACGATGACGGCGGAGGTGTTCCGCCCCGATGAGGATGACCCCAGCCAGGGCGTTGAGTTCACCATCAGCTTCAAGCTTGAAGTTGACGAGAGTTCGCTTATTGAAAAAGCAAGCTGAAAACGGAGGGCGTGAAGCCCTCTGTTTTTTGATAAGGAGATAATGAACATGACCGCAGCAAAGATTATTATGACATTGGTGATAAGCGGGCTTATCGGCTACTGCACCAACTATATCGCCGTAAAGATGCTCTTCCGCCCCAGGACTGAGAAGCATATCTTCGGCAGGAGGGTGCCCTTCACCCCCGGCGTCGTGCCGAAGAACCAGCCCAGGCTCGCCAGGGCTCTGGGCAATGCCGTCAGCGAAAGGCTCCTGACCGGCGACGACCTCCGGGAAGCGCTGACCTCCGAAAAGACCGCAGCGGCAGCCGCCGATACCGCTCTGGGAGCCCTATTTACGGACAAGCCTGTCTCCGATATCCTGACCGATATCGCAGGCAGCGAGAACGCCGAGAACGTTACGTCCTATGCAAAGCAGAAGCTGACCGAGACCGCCGTCCGCCGCGTTAAGGAGGCGGATATCCCCGCTCTCGTCATCAGCGAGGGCACGGCAGCCGTCAAGGAGAAGGTGTCGGGCTCTATGCTGGCTATGTTCGTCAACGACGAGCTGATAGCCTCGGTAGCCGCACCTTTGGGCGATAAGATAGGCGAGTATATCGACCGCAATGCCGAGCCGATGATAGGCAATGCCGTCAGCGAGGAGATCGAACGCATCTCGGCCTCGTCACCGGCGGAGCTGCTTGAAAGTGCGGGAGTCACCCGGGATAGGGTAAGGACAGCCGCAGCGGAGCTCTTCCGAAGAGCCGCCGCCGAAGCCGCCGACCCGCTGATCCGCTCGGTGGATATCCCCAAGCTGGTGGAGGACAGGGTCAACGCCATGAGCGTCGAGGAAGTGGAGGAGCTGGTAATGTCGGTGATGAAGCAGGAGCTGAACGCCGTCATCAGCCTGGGAGGACTGATAGGAATAATCATCGGTCTGCTGAACATCCTGGTGCAGAGCCTCTGATAAGTTGACAGGGCAGCCCCCAGTATGGTATAATCAGCCTGAGAGGAACCTAAACCCGTCCTCAGGGACAGAGAGCAGGGCAGAGCTATGAATCTAACGCATCTGAGATATATGGTGGAGGTGGAGCGGCACGGCTCTATTTCCAAGGCGGCAGCGGCGCTTTATATGGGGCAGCCCAACCTTTCAAAAGCCATCAAGGAGCTGGAGAAGGAGTTCGGGGTGCCTATATTCAGGCGCTCGGCCAAGGGGGTAGTCCCCACCGAAAAGGGGAAGGAATTCCTGCTCCACGCCAAGGCGATACTCTCCCAGGTGGAGAAAATGGAGCAGCTCTCCCGCGAGGACGACAGCAGTCTGGAATTCTCGCTGCTGCTGCCGAGAGCCAGCTATATCTCCCACGCCTTTACCGTCTTTCTCAACGAGATCGGCGCGGTGGAGAAAATGAACATCAAGTTCAAGGAGACCAACTCCATGTCGGCGATAGACCTTGTTGCCGACTGCGAGTACAATCTGGGGATAATCCGCTACCCCGTGAATTACGAGGCCTTCTTCCTTTCGGCGGTGGAGGAAAAGGGGCTGAAAGCCCGTGAGGTCTGGACCTATGACTATGTGCTGCTGATGAGCGCCAAAAGCCCCCTGGCCCGCTCGGTGGAGATCAGAGCCTCGGTGCTGGATAACTATATCGAGATCCTCCACGGCGACAACATCGTCCCCAATATCTCCGAGACCTTCCTTAAAAAGGACGCCCAGCTGGGCTCCAGCCGCAGGCATATCTTTGTCTATGAGCGGGGCAGCCAGTTCGATATTCTTTCCACCGTTCCCAGCTCCTATATGTGGGTCTCACCCCTGCCCCGTGAGGTGCTGCGCCGCTACGGCCTGGTTCAGAAGCCCTGCGCAGACCTGGTTCGCCGCAACCGTGACCTGCTCATATACCAGAGCAACTACCGTCTTTCCCAGGTGGAAAAGCTGTTTATCGACACTCTGGATGAGGTGCGGAAAAGCATAATAGTATAAAATAACCGCGCAGTGCAAGTCAACTGCGCGGTGTTTTGTTATTCGGTCTCTTTCAGTAGCTTTGCCAGCGCCTCAACACATTCGTCCTCGGTGATTATCTCGGTGGAGAGGGGGTAGCCCTCTTTTTTCAGCTCCCAGATCAGGTCTGTCACCTGCGGGACGTCAAGCCCCAGGTTCTTCATAGTCTCCACCTGGGAGAACACCTTTTTCGGTACGTTGTCCAGCACGATCTCGCCCCCGTCGATGACGACGATGCGGTCTGCCTGGGCAGCCTCCTCCATATAGTGGGTGATCAGCACTATGGTCACGCCCTGCTCACGGTTGAGCTGCTTGATGGTCCTCATTACCTCTTCGCGGCCCTTGGGGTCAAGCATAGCCGTGGGCTCGTCAAGCAGGATGCAGTCGGGCTGCATTGCGATTATCCCCGCGATGGCCACCCGCTGCTTCTGACCGCCGGAGAGCTTGTGGGGGGCGTGCATACGGTAATCGTACATATCCACGGTCTTGAGGGCTTCATCCACCCTGCGGCGTATCTCCGAGGGCTCGACCCCCATATTCTCCAGAGCGAAGGCAACGTCCTCCTCCACTATGGTGGCGACGATCTGATTGTCGGGGTTCTGGAACACCATCCCCACCCGCTGACGGATGGGCAGCAGGTTTTCTTCATCAGCGGTGTCCATACCGTCCACCGTGACCTTGCCGCTCTCGGGGAGGTTTATGGCGTTGAAGCACTTGGCAAGGGTGGATTTGCCCGAGCCGTTATGCCCCAGCACAGCGACGAACTCGCCCTTCTGAATGTCGAGGTCGATATGCTTTAAGACCTCGTTCCTGACCGGCGGGTCTTCTATCTCGTTTATATAGGAAAAGCAGAGATCCTCTGCGTGAAGAAATGAGCTCATGGCAACGTCCTCCTCGGAAACAGTATAACACAAGAGGGGGCATTTGTCAATGCAGGGGGTGAGCGTCATCCTCCCGGATGCGGCAGATCTGTAAGCCGCCGAAAGGGGAAAATGACCAAATATGCGGCGGTTATTTCTCTCTTTTGCGGATTGACTTGACAGCAGCCGGGGTGATATAATAAAAGTGGTATATTCTGTCACTCTTGATACGAAAGGAACGGTAAAATGAAAAAGATAGCATCCCGATTGCTGGGGCTCGTCACCTCCGCGGTGCTGGCGGTGGGGCTGGTGTCCTACACACCCAAGGAGACGGTAACGGCAGCGGATATAAACAGCCTTACCGCCAAGCAGATCTCCCAGCAGATGGGCGCAGGCTGGAACCTGGGAAACACGCTGGAGGCTACCGGCGGAAGCGGAATGACCTCCGAGACCTCCTGGGGCAACCCCAGAGCCACCAAGCAGATATTTGAAGCCGTAAAGGCCCAGGGCTTCTCCACCGTGAGGATACCCGTGACCTGGGGTAATCACATCATTGATAACAAGAACACCATCGACCCGGAGTGGTTTGCCCGCGTCCATACGGTAGTTGACTGGGCGCTGGACGAGGGGCTCTTCGTTATCCTCAACCTCCACCACGAGGACGGCTGGCTCATCCCGAAGTCGGCTAATTACTCCGCCGTCAGCGCCAAGCTCACGGCTCTCTGGAAGCAGATAGCCACCGAGTTCGCCTACTACGACAAGAACCTCATCTTCGAGGGTATGAACGAGCCCCGTGACAAGGGCGGCGCTCATGAATGGGACGGCGGTACTTACGAGATGCGCAATGTCATCAACAGCCTCAACGCCGATTTTGTAGCGACGGTGAGAAAGACCGGGGGCTTCAACGATACCAGAGCCCTGATGATCCCCACCTATGCGGCATCCAACACCACCGCTGCGATGAGCGCCCTCGTCCTGCCGGATGACAGCAACCTGATAGTTTCGGTACACGCCTATACCCCCTACCGCTTCGCCATGACAGGCTACAAGACCTTTGACGATGATATGGAGGGTGAGCTCGCCGGCTTTTTCAACAACCTCGACACTTATTTCATCAAAAAGGGCATACCCGTCTGCATCGGCGAGTTCGGAGCCAGCAATTACGGCAACGATGCCGAGCGTGCAAAATGGGGCAAGAGCTTCGCCAACAAGGCAAAGTCCAGAAAGACGCCCATAGTCATCTGGGACAATAACACTGTTACAAGCTCCTCCAACCCCAACGACTGCTACGGCCTCCTTGACCGTGATACCTACCAATGGGCATCCTCGGCGAGATCTTTGGTTAACAACATCGTTTCGGTTTACGGCAAGCTCCCCCACACCTACACCTATACCGATGATTCAGACGGCAGCGTGTCCCTCAAGGGCTCCAACTGGTGGGCTGAGACCACGGTGACAAGATCGACCCTGCTCGCGGGTTACAATGCCTCCGAGGTTGAGTCGGTGACTTTCAGTTCGACCTGGGCATTCACGCTGTTCTACGGCAGCAACAGGGTAAACAATGTCTATGAGTACACCCTGAAAGCCTCTGACATCCCCGACAGCATAAGGCTGGCGGTCTCCGCCAACGACGGCAGGATGAAGAACATCGGCTGGACGGTGAAGCTAAAAGCCTCGGCGGTGCCTGCATTCAGCATCACCGGTGCCAACAAGCGCAGCTACGGCACCGCGTTCAGCGCCGACGATAATAAGCTGACTGTCAGCATCCCCTCAGGCTGCTCTGCATTCACCGACCTGGGCGGCATAACCTATTCATCCGCTGCACCCACAGTTAAGGTATCTGCCATAGTCGTAAACAGCAAGTACCTCGTCCCCGTGGGCAAGGAGCTTAAGGGCTCCGACAGCACCGCAAGGCTTCTGGCTCCCGTTACGGGTGCAGGGAAGGTCAACGGTGCGATCTACTCCGTTAAGACCGGGGGCTGCGATTTCGGCTTCTTCGGCGACGGAGGCAAGACAATTACCTTCCGCGACGGCGGCAGCACCGTTTCGGTCAAGCAGCTGGACTATATCCTGACCGATGAGATCACCCCGGAGCTCCTCGGCGTCAGGGAGTTTGAGCAGTTCTCGGAGATCGACAGCGACGGCATCTACGCCCAGAGGCATATCATACTGGCTCCCAAGGAGATGGTCATTGCGGCCAAGGAGGTAGAGATGACCTACTCCGCAAACGGCATCTCCCGCAGCATCACCACCGATAAATACTATACCTCCCTCACTGCCGACGGCAAGAATCTGACGGCACCCAGCGGTCAGGTATATGTGGCCACGACCCTCACCCGCATCAAGAACAATTTCTATCCCAAGACGGGCAGCAACGGCAAGGCAGTCGGCCTTTCTGCCGGATGCGTGCTCAAATTCTGATATCAGAGCCCGAGGGCAGCCCGGCTGCTCCCGGGCTTTTTGTCCGGCGGGGACTACCCAAAATCGGAGAGACCCTTAACCGCAGAACTGTAAAACCGTTCGTAAATGCGAGGCTTTTATAGCATTAAGATCGGATACAAAGGAGGAACAGCTATGTCTGAGATAATATCCTTTCACTTTGGGCGCCACGGCTCGTATATGGGCTCGGGCTTTGATTACGAATATGAGTTTAAGGAGGGGAAGAGAGCCCTCAGCATCCGTATTGAGGGGGTTCAGGAGGAGGATGCCCTGAAGCTGGACGCTGATGAGGCCTTTGCTTCCGAGCTTTCGGGGATAATAGACAGGCTCAGGCTGCGGAAGTGGGACGGATTCAATAAGAGCGACCCGAACGTCCTGGACGGGGATTCCTTCGGGCTGTACGTCCGCTACGACGACGGCAGCAGGATATCCGCCGGCGGCTATATGGAATGGCCCAAGGGCTATGCCGAGGCCAGGGGAGCCTTCGACGGGCTTTTCCTGCCCCTCTATGAGGATGTCCGCCCCGACAGGCGCAAGGCGATGACAAAATACTTTGAAGAGGTCATCCTGAAAGACACCACCAGGCTGGAAAAGCAGGAGGTGAGCTTCCCCTATATCTCCGACGGCGGTAACAGATACTGCCTCGGGGTCTGCGAATGTACCGGCGGTGCTGCTATGAACCCCGTCTATGACCGGGAGGGGGAGCCTGCTTATATGCTGGTCACCAGGCTGACCCTTAACGGGAGCAAATGGGAGCTCTCCTGCGAGATGTATAAGATCACCGAAATGGGTGAGGTGCTGCCCTGGGGCAGCGCTCTCATCGACGACAGCTTCTTTAACAGCGAGCGCCTCTACGGGCATATCTTCACCCGGATCTATGAGGACAGGCTGATGCTGGGCTGCTTCACCCAGAAAGGCTTCGCTGCCAGCGGGCGTGATACCCTGTTCTATATCGACCTTTACGATGTGGAAAACAAGCTGGAACCCCTTGCAAATGAAAAAGCCGAGGGTCCTACCCGCGACCGCGAGTGGTGGACCCCCGACAAGATAGCAAACTTTATCGAGGTAGCTGATAAGTACGGCTTCTGCCAGTCAAAGGAGCATTGGGAGAAGATGCCCAACGACCCTGTTTTCGCCGCCGGCTTGAAGGATAACACCAATCACCGCTTTGACTTCCTTCTCTCAAACAACCACGACGGGAAATTCTACAACACCCTGATAAACACTCCCAAGGGGGAGGTCGTAGGGGATTACCGCGTCAAGGGGAACCTTTATCCCCACTGAGAGGCGATGAGTTCTCTTACCTCTCCGAGTGTGGGAGGGTTCAGAGGCAGCGGGAAGCGGGATATGGCTATACCCGAGCAGGCGCTTGCGAACCGTACCAGCTCATCGTCGGGGAGGCCCTGCATAACACCGTAGATGCAGCCTGCCTTGAAGGTGTCCCCTGCGCCGAGGGTGCTTTTTACCTTGACATTGAAGGGCTTCATCCGCTTCATAGGCTCGCCCCGCCTGCCGTAGAGCATATCGTCGCCGCCCTGGGTGATGATGGTGAGGCCGCTGCTCTCCGCTTGCATCAGGGAGAATATCTCCTCCGGGGACATACCGGGGTAATGCTGATCGGTGAACTCGTGGGAAACGGCGTTTACGGCGGCATTGCGGTGCAGTAAGGAGTCGTGGGCGCAGTCGATGGTCACATAGGGGATGCCAAGCTCGGTGCAGATCTCTGCGGCGCGGAGGGATTCTTCACCGAAATAGGGATCGACACCTGCGGCCCTGCAGCCGGCGATATGCTCCTTCTGGGGCACGCCCCACCAGCGCTTGCCGGAGGAAAAGAGGGTCTGGAACCGGCCCATAGGTGAGCGGACGAGCCCTGCGATGACGACTGTATCGGTGACGCCGGGGTCGTCCTGCATATAGGTGAGCAGGGACAGGTCTACGGGTTTGTCCTTGTAGAAGCTTTGCAGGACGGGGGCGACCTCGGTACCGATCCAGGTGCCGTCCATAATGACAGAAGCGCCCAGGGAGGCGAGGACGGTGGCAGCAGTACCTGTCTCACCGCCGGGGAGGAAGAACTGCTGGCTTATTTCGGAATACTCATCCGGTTTAAGGAAGCCGTCGCGCAGGAGTATAGACCGTGTAGCGAGTATCTGGCCGAAAAGATAGACGTCATGGTTCATAGATAACACCTCTTGATATAAGATCAGCCCTCGGAGAGAGGGCTATTTTTATGGGCTTTGTGCCTTGACCTTTGGCTTTGCTTTTACTTCTTCCTCAATACCAGCTTCCCGATAACAAACATCGCCGCTGTCGCTATCGCAAAGATCAAAGCAAAGGTGTTGACCTCTTCATTCCACCTCATACCGATAACTATCGCATCAAGTATTGCCATTATAAGGAACGGTGCCGCATCCAGCAGATCTTCTCCGTCTCCCGTCAGCAGCCGCCTCATCATCATAGTGAAACAGCATACAAGCACCAGAGCCGTGATAGCCGCAATTATGTGGAACAGCCACGCCAGCTCAATGAATGAGCGGTACATCACCGGTATCGACATCGAGTAAACAGTAAGGTATGCAAGCGAGTACCACAGCCCCGGCTTGCTCTTTGCCGCAGGTGCGTTCTCAACTGTTCTCAGGATGAGTGCAACTATCAGCGCCCCGTAGGATGCGAACTGTATCGGCGCTATGGTGTATTCGGTATGTACCATTCCTCCCGCCAGGATGACTCCCGCCGTGATAGAGAGCTTGGTATAGTCGGGCACGACAGAACCGTCAATCAGGGATCTCAGGAAATCCCGGTTCTGAGTGAAGATCAGCACCACTGTCGCTGCCAGCGAAAGGGTCGTCAGCAGATCGGTGTAGGTGTCATAGCCCGTTGCAAAGAAGGAACCGTTGGCAATGACCCGGACAATGCTCTGGGCACGCTCGGCAAACAGTATCAGGAAGTAAAGCAGCGTCAGCCAGGATATGGCTTTGCTGAAACGGTGGTCATCCATGGCTGTTACCTCCCCTGCCTGAGATCGTCTCTGATGAAATTGGTGAAGCTGCCGCCCTCCGGCGCAGGGATGCCGTATTTCTCCCTGCCCAGGGCGATGGACTTCATCAGGAAGCTCATATTCTTAGCAAGCGTCCGCATAGTTTGCAGACCCTCGGCGTCAAAGGCGGCGTCGCCCTTTTGCAGGCCGTGGACGATGTTCCAGTAGCGGCTGGATGCCACGGGCATACCGCTTATGGTGAAATACTTGTTGAGCTCGTCAAAGGTGGCGGTGCAGCCTCCGCGTCTGGCGACGGCTATGCTCGCCCCGACCTTCATAGTCTTGTCAAAATGGGAGCTGTAAAACAATCTGTCCAGCAGGGCGATAAGTGTGGCGTTAGCCGAAGCGTAGTAAACGGGCGAGGCCACCACAAGGCCGTCTGCTTCCTCGAATTTCTCTGCGATCTCGTTGACCGCATCCTCAAAGATGCAGCGCCCCAGCTCGTAGCATTTCCCGCAGGCAATGCATCCGCGGATATCCTTGTTGCCTATCAGGCAGGTCTCGGTCTCGATACCCTCCGAGTCGAATACATTCTCCAGCTCCTTAAGAGCTATCGCTGTGTTTCCGTCAGCCAGAGGGCTGCCGTTGAGCATAAGTACCTTCATATTGATACATCTCCTTTTATTGGTTTTACAATTTTCATAAGTGTTCCTAAGATAGATCATGATTCAGTGATAAGCTTTTTCAAAGCCCTCCTGCCAACAGCATTCGTCTATTCTATACTTATCAATACACCATTCTTTTCGATCAGATCTTTTTTTCATTTCATTCAATTGTGCTTCTGCTTCCTTCATACTTGAATAGCAGTTGCTTTCGATCACATCGACCTCATCCAGTTCATCGTTTTCATTCCAGCCGTAAACAATAAACACATCAAGCTGTGTTAAGCCGTCAGATGCACCGATCACGGGTTTCTCTATGATCTGACAGGTAACACGATAGTCTTTGAATCCGGTCACTTCGGAAAGATATCTCGCTGCTGTTTTTTCAGCAATTGAGCGATCGGAAAAGAAACCTATATTAAGGCAACACCGCACAACCCGCGGCTGACGCCTCTGCACGCCATCTGCCGTGTCAAGCCTGCTTGACGACCGGCTTATCCGTCATATTACCGTGTCAACTTGTTGACACTATTCTCCTTGCCGGGCGCCAGCCCGCCTGC
>JAFXXU010000009.1 GCA_017542125.1 Ruminococcus sp. | reverse complement strand
TCGGGACGGCAGGCCGTTTTTTTAAGGCAACACCGCACGACTCCTGTGCATCAGATGCGCCGTCCAGTTTTTCGTCAGATTGCCTAAATTCGACGCAGGCTTGCTGACGCAAGTCAAGGAGAATTTGGGTAATATGACGGAAAGCTGGCAAGCAGATGATGTGCAGAGGCGTTAGCCGCGGGTCGTGCGGTGTTGCCTTAATGCACAACGGCGCAGATATCTGTCCGCATCGCGGATACCTTAATTGTGCATTGTATAATCGTGCATTGCTTATATATGTCCCCCGCAGAGCTCGATAAGCGCGTGGGCGTACATCAGGAAATTGTCGCGGAAGGTGGCGACGGGGATGTGCTCGTCGGCACCGTGCATATTGTTCTGCTCCCAGGGGTACTCGGCGCCGAAGGCTACGCCCCCCTCGGTGTTGTGGACGTAGGTTATGCCTCCCTCGGCGATGCAATCGCCCTTCTCCCCCCGGACCTTCTCATATACCGAGAGCAGGGTCTGTACCAGCAGGCTCTCCTCGGGAACGTGGTGGGGCTCCATGACCGAAAGCTCATCCACCTCAAAGCCCGCGCTCTTCACCGCGTCAACGATTATCCCGCTGACCTCTGCGGCAGTGCGGTCTATGGGGAAGCGGATGTCAATGCCGCCGTGAAGCCTGCCTCCCTCGGTGCGGAGGACTGTCAGAGCGCAGGTCATATTGCCGGTTATGGGGTCGGAGAAGCCCAGACCCGCCGTCCTGCCGTTGAACTCCCCGTGGGGGAAGAGCTTTCCGAGCCCCCGGAGCAGGGGCGCCTCCCCCTCATACTCCGAGAGGAACTTAGTCACCGCGTTATCGCCGTTTTCCGGTCGGGAGCCGTGGGCTGCCCTGCCCCGCCACAGCTTTTTCTCTCCGTCAATGACGGCGAAGAGCTTGTCGGGGATGGCGTTTATCGTGGTGTTGCCCTCGATGGAGGATATGCTGCCGTCCTCAAAGGGGGCCGAGAAGCTCAGGTGAACCAGTCCCTTTTCACAGTTGAGCACCGGGAAGGACCCGTCGGGGGTGATGACCATTTCGGGGAAGGGCTCCCGCTCGGCATAGTATGCTATGTCGTTGCAGCCCCGTTCCTCGTTGCCGCCCACTACCACCCGGAAGCTCCTGTCAAAGCTGACGCCCAGCTCCCGCAGGCACTTGACCGCATAAAGCACCGCCACGGTGGGGCCCTTGTCGTCAACGGTGCCACGTCCGTAGATGTTCCCCTCACGGATGTTCAGCTCAAAGGGGGGCGTGGTCCACTCGGCGGGGTCGGCGGGGACTACATCCGCGTGGGAGAGCACCGCCAGCACAGGCTCCCGCTCCGACTCATCCATAGCCACCACATAATTGTCGATATTGCGGGTATGCAGCCCTGCGGATCTGCCCAGCTCCTCGACCCAGGCCAGCGCCCGGGACGAGCCCTCACCGAAGGGCTTGCCCTCCTCCGGCTTGGGATCCTTGAAGGAGCTGTCTATTGCCACCAGCTCCGAGAGGCTTTTCATCATCCTATCGAAATTCCGGTCAAAATACTGTTCTATCTCTTTTTCCAGCATACTATCACACTTTCTGTTATAAACTCAGCAGCCTATAAGGCTCTGGTCAAAGGCAAAGAGCGCCTCGTTGAGCTCAAATATATTATACCTGCCGTTTAAGATAAAATACTTGACTATCAGGTCAAATTTGATACTGTCCGACAGGGTGTAGCCCGCCTTCGAGAGCAGCGAGAGCGTCTCGGGGAGTGAGAGCTCCAGAGCTATGGCAAAGGCCAGCGCCGTCTGCTTCTTGGGCTTGTAGTTGGGGTCTGAGCGTATCTTCGAGAAGAGCTTGCGGTCGATGTTCGCCTTGCGGTAGACCTGTGCATCGGTCATGCCGCTGCGGTCGATGAGCCCCAGCAGGCACTCTGAGAAGCCCTCGTCCTTGGCGGAAAGATAAGCGTCCAGGGACATCGCAGCACCCATTGCAGCGGGTGCGGGTTCGCAGGCCGCGTCCTCCGTCTCAAAGAAGGCTTCCGGCTCCGCAGGCTTGGCAGCGCACTTCTCCGCCCGCTTTCTGCGGAACACCGAGGCAGCATTGCCCACCAGCCCCCGGATCCTGCTGTCGTCCCGGGCTTCGGCATAGGAATCGTCGATATACTCCGCGATGTCCTTCATCAGCTTGCTGCCCGCCGCATAGGAGCCCTTGTCGAAGATGACCAGGGTGACATCCATATCGTTATCCGCGAGGAAATCCGCTATCGCCCCCACGGCCACGCTCATAGCCTCGGTCTTCGGGTAGCCGTAGACCCCCGCCGAGATCAGCGGGAAGGCTATGCTCTCGCAGCCCTTGTCCCGGGCCAGCTCCAGAGAGTTCTTGTAGCAGGAGGTCAGCAGCTCCTTCTCGCCGTGGCTGCCGCCCCTCCACACGGGGCCCACCGTATGTATTATATATTTGCAGCCGAGGTCATAGCCCTTTGTGGCTTTGGCCTCACCGGTCTCGCAGCCGCCGAGGGTGCGGCATTCAGCCAGCAGCCCGGGGCCTGCGGCCCTGTGGATGGCGCCGTCCACGCCCCCGCCTCCCAGCAGCGAGGAATTGGCGGCATTCACGATGGCGTCCGCTTTAACCTTCGTTATATCTGCGCGTATTATACTGAATGGCATAGCTGTTCTCCTTTCCGCAGAGCCGTCAGCGCTCCGCACAAGTATATTATACCATTATCGCCGCCCTGCGTCAATACATACGGCGCTTCGCTGAAACAAAAACGCTCCCGCCGTTTTGGTGGCAGGAGCGTATCCTTTAAGGCAACACCGCACGACCCCTGTGCGTCAGATGCGAAGTCCAGGTTTTCGTCAGATTGCCTAAATTCGACGCAGGCGGGCTTGCGCCCGGCAAGGAGAATAGTGTCAACAAGTTGACACGGTAATATGACGGATAAGCCGGTCGTCAAGCAGGCTTGACACGGCAGATGGCGTGCAGAGGCGTCAGCCGCGGGTTGTGCGGTGTTGCCTTAATTACTTGCCGTAGTAGCACTTGAGGTAGATATCCTTGAGCTCGCTGATAAGCGGGTAGCGGGGGTTCGCACCGGTGCACTGGTCGTCGAAGGCATCCTCGGACATCTTGTCCAGAGTGGCGAGGAAGTCCTCCTCGCTGATGCCGTACTCGGCGATGGTCTTCTTGCAGCCGCAGAACTCCTTGAGCTCCTCCACCTTGTCGCAGAGCAGCTTGAAGCATTCCTCGTCGTCCTTGCCGAAGAGCCCCAGATAGCGGGCGGTCTGGGCATATTTAGCCAGAGCGTTGGGGTACTCGTACTGGGGGAAGGTGCCCATCTTGGTGGGTACAGGGTCTGCGTTGAACTTCATTACCTCGGTGATGACAAGTGCGCAGCAGATGCCGTGAGGCAGGTGATGATAAGCGCCCAGCTTGTGAGCCAGCGAGTGGCCTATGCCCAGGAAGGCGTTGGCGAATGCCATACCTGCCATAGTGGCGGCGTGAGCCATATTCTCCCTCGCCCTGACAGCGGTCTGACCGTTCTCAACGCACTCGGGGAGGTTCTCAAAGGTGGTCTTAAGGGACTGGAGAGCGATGCCGTCGGTGAAATCGGTAGCCATAACAGAGGCCAGAGCCTCCAGGTCGTGTACCATGCAGTCAAGGCCGGAAGCCGCGGTCAGCCCTCTGGGAGCGGACATCATCAGGTCGGCATCCACGATAGCCATATTGGGCAGCAGCTCGTAGTCTGCCAGGGGGTACTTATGCCCTGTCTTTTCATCGGTGATAACTGCAAAGGGCGTTACCTCGGAGCCTGTGCCCGACGAGGTGGGAACGCATACGAAGAAGGCCTTTTCGCCCATCTTCGGGAAGGTGTATACCCGCTTGCGGATGTCGATGAAGCGCATAGCCATATCCATAAAGTCCGCCTCGGGATGCTCGTAGAGCACCCACATTATCTTGGCGGCGTCCATAGCCGAGCCTCCGCCCATAGCGATGATAACATCCGGCTCGAACTCCCTGATGAACTTGGCGCCCTCAACCGCGCAGGCAAGGGTGGGGTCGGGCTCAACATCAGAGAAGGTCTGATGTACGATGCCCAGCTCATCCAGCTTATCGGTGATGGGCTTGGTGTAGCCGTTCTTGAACAGGAAGCTGTCGGTGACGATGAAGGCACGCTTCTTGCCCATAACGTTTTTCAGCTCTTCAAGAGCAACGGGCAGGCAGCCCTTCTTGAAATATACCTTCTGAGGTGCTCTGAACCAAAGCATATTCTCTCTCCTCTCCGCGACTGTCTTCACATTAAGCAGATGCTTTACTCCCACATTCTCCGAGACGGAGTTGCCGCCCCAGGAGCCGCAGCCCAGCGTCAGCGAGGGGGTGAGCTTGAAGTTGTAAAGATCTCCTATACCGCCGTGGGAGGAGGGGGTGTTGACGAGTATGCGGCAGGTCTTCATCCTTCCGGCGAAGCGGTCGATCTTATCCTGCTCGTTCACCGCATCCACATAGAGGGAGGAGGTGTGCCCGAAGCCGCCGTCCTGTACCAGCCTGTCGGCCTTGTCCATAGCGTCCTCAAAGCTCTCCGCCTTATACATAGCAAGCACCGGCGAGAGCTTCTCGTGGGCGAATTCCTCGTCCATATCCACTCTCTCGACCTCGCCTATGAGTATCTTGGTATTCTCCGGCACCTCAAAGCCTGCAAGCTGTGCGATCTTATATGCGCTCTGCCCGACGATCTTTGCATTGAGTGCGCCGTTTATGATCATGGTATGCCTTACCTTATCGCATTCCTCGGGGGTGCAGATGTGGCAGCCGCGGGCGATGAACTCAGCCTTTGCCGCCTCATAAATGCTCTTCTCGATGATGACCGACTGCTCCGAAGCGCAGATCATACCGTTATCGAAGGTCTTGGAATGGATGATGGAGTTGACCGCCAGCTTGATATCAGCCGTGGAGTCGATGACCGCCGGGGTGTTGCCGGCACCAACGCCGATAGCGGGCTTGCCGCTGGAATAAGCGCTCTTCACCATTCCGGGGCCGCCGGTGGCGAGGATGATATCCGCTTCCTTCATTACAAGGGTAGTCATCTCCAGAGAGGGAACGTCTATCCAGCCGATGATGCCCTCGGGGGCGCCTGCCTTAACAGCCGCCTCGTAGACTATCTTAGCCGCCTCGATGGTGCTCTTTTTAGCTCTCGGGTGGGGAGAGATAATGATGCCGTTGCGTGTCTTCAGACAGAGCATGGTTTTGAATATAGCGGTAGAGGTGGGGTTGGTGGTGGGTATTACAGCCGCTACCACTCCGATGGGCTCCAGTACCTTCTTGGTGCCGAAGACCTTGTCCTCCTCGATTATGCCGCAGGTCTGGGTATCTCTGTAAGCGTTATAGATATACTCGGCGGCGTAATTGTTCTTGATGACCTTATCCTCGACAACGCCCATGCCCGTTTCCTCAACGGCCAGCTTTGCCAGGCTGATCCTTGCCATATTGGCGGCAATGGCAGCCGCCTTGAAGATCCTGTCCACCTGCTCCTGAGAGAACCGGGCGAACTTCTTCTGAGCTTCTCTTACTTCTCTGATCTTTGCTTCTAATGCCTCTACCGAATCAACGAGGCCTACTGCTTTGGTCTCGGACATAACGATTACCTCCGTAACAGAGTATTTTTTCAGCCCGCTCTCCGGGGCCGACGGACACTGTTCAGCCGCTCCCTCAAAGGGAGCCTCATCATACCTCTATTATACCAGATTGTTATTATTTTGTCAATTCTGATTTTGCCACACATCTTACGATTTTTGCTTGTGTTTCTTATTCAAAATAGATAAGAGCCCCCGCCCCGCACCTCACGCTTTCAAGGCTCCGGGACCTTGTCAAAGGCCTCGTATTCCCCGTCGAACACAAAGCCCAGCCTCTGAGCTATGCGGACAGAGGTCATATTCGCCGCATCCCAGTGGGGTGTCTTCCCCCGGTCCAGACATTCCAGCAGAAATGCCGCCGACACCGCCGCCGCCAGACCTCTCCGCCTGAACTTCGGGGCCGTAGCCAGCTGTATCTCGTAGCCGCCGCTGTAATATCCGAAGGTGGTGGCTGCCGAGGCAAGCTCCCCTCCGATAATGCAGACGTATCCCAGGCCGTGCTCGAAGAAATCCTCCCTGTCCTTGAAATTCGAGACGAAGCAGTTCTCCCAATCGCAGTTTTTCAGCAGCTCGTATTCGTTCTTCCCCGCCTTTAAGATGCTGACGCACTCGGCGTCGTAGGCGGCGAACCGCTCCAGCAGCTCCCTGTCAAAGCCCCCCTCGGGCAGGCGGGTGTGGTAGCGGGTCATCTTTTTGATACGCGCCCCCGCATTGCAGAGGGGCTCGAGCCAGCCGCTGTGCTCCGGGATAACGGTGGCGTACTTGCCCATACTGTTGTTTATGTATTCCGCCAGCTCTGCCGTATCGGCGGGCTCCCCCGACAGGAAAAGGAAATCCGCGCTCCTGACAGCGCACCATTCATCCCCGTCTGCGGCGATGCCCTCGCCGTATATCCCCTCCGACCAGCTCTTTAACATAGAATCCCTGCACCAGCCGAAGCGCGGAACATATCCCTGTCTGTTGTTGTTGATGCATTTCATATCCAGACCTCCCTTTTATACTTCCTCTTCCCGGACTGCTGCCCGGTGCCTAAACTAATATTGCAGATAAAACAAAAAGCCCCGCTTTCGGCAGGGCTGTGATGTTCAGTCGGATCAGTTATTCTGCGGCAGCATCGTCAGTGCTTGCAGCCTCGGTGCTCTCGGGAGCCTCAGTGCTCTCTGCGGCTGCTGTGCTCTCTGCGGACTCAGTGCTCTCTGCGGAGGAAGCATCCTCGGAAGCAGCACTGGAGACCGTTGTGGCGGAGCCGGAGCTTGCGGCGCTGTTATCCTTGTTGTTGTTGATGGTGGAAACAAGGTTTACAGCCAGCGTAACGATGAACAGAATGATCGCGGCGTTGCGGGTGAACTTGGAGAGCTTTGCATCACGGGTCTTGCCCATATTGTGCTCGTAGAAGGACTCGTTTGAGCCGCCGCCCACGGCAGAGGTCAGACCCTGCTCCTTGCTTTCCTGTACAAGCACTACCAATATGATCACCAGTCCTGCAAGTATAAGCAGTATTCCTGCGATTATTTCAAATGTTCCCATTATATACAATCCTTTCGTAAAAGCTGTGACACATTGGTCATTATACCACATTTATCGGGGTTTGTCAAGCCCTGCCGCTAAATCTTTGTTTTGGGCGGTCTGCCGCTGCGCGTCAGACCGGAGGAGCGGAAAATGTGCGCTCTCTCCGCCTGCGGCGGAGAAACACCCTTTTCCGCGGGAAAGCGGTTTGTCAAGCCCTGCGGGGGAAATAACCTTTTCCGCAGGTATGGCCGCGAATGCGTCCTTATCTCTTAGCTCTGTCCTTGGCTCTCTGGGTGTTGGAGAGGATGCGCTTTCTTATTCTCAGGCTCTTGGGAGTTACCTCCAGCAGCTCGTCGTCTGCCAGGAATTCAAGGCAGTCCTCCAGCGAGAGGCTGCGGGGCGGGATGAGCCTCAGAGCGTCATCCGAGCCGGAGGCACGGGTGTTGGTCAGGTGCTTTCTCTTGCAGACGTTGACCACCAGATCATCCGTCTTGGGGGATGCGCCCACGATCATACCCTCGTAAACGGGGGTGCCTGCGGTGATGAACAGCTCGCCGCGCTCCTGCGCGTTGTAAAGGCCGTAGGTAACAGCCTCGCCGGTCTCGAAAGCCACCAGGGAGCCTGTGTTTCTCTTCTGTATCTCACCCTTGTAGGGCTGATAGCTGTGGAATACCGAGCTGAGTATGCCCTCGCCCTTGGTATCGGTGAGGAACTCGCTGCGGTAGCCGAAAAGTCCTCTGGAGGGGATGAGGAACTCCAGCCTCATCCTGCTGCCCACGGGGGTCATCTGAGTGAGCTCGCCCTTTCTGGTGCCCAGCTTCTCCATAACTGCACCCACGCTCTCCTCGGGGACGTCTATAACAAGCCTCTCAACAGGCTCGTTGAGCTTGCCCTCGACCTCCTTGAAAAGCACTCTCGGAGTGGAAACGCCCAGCTCGTAGCCCTCACGGCGCATATTCTCGATGAGGATCGAAAGGTGCATCTCACCTCTGCCCGCCACCTTGAAGCTGTCGGTGGAGTCGGTCTCGGAGACCCGGAGGGATACATCCTTAAGAAGCTCCTTGAAGAGCCTGTCTCTCAGCTGGCGGGAGGTAACGAACTTGCCCTCTCTGCCCGCAAAGGGTGAATCGTTCACCGAGAAGGTCATCTCCACGGTGGGCTCTGAGATCTTCACGAAGGGCAGAGCCTCGAAGGCTCCGAACTCGCAGATGGTGTCTCCGATAGTGATGTTCTCTATACCGCTGATGCAGACTATATCGCCGGCTCTTGCGGTGTCAACGGGAACTCTGTTGAGCCCCTCGATCTGATACATGGTAACGACCTTGCCGCGGTACTCCTTCTTGGTCTGGTGGTAGTCGCCTACGGTGACGTCCTGGTTTACCTTCATAACGCCCCGCTCGATGCGTCCGATAGCGATACGTCCCACATAATCGTTGTAGTCGATGGCGGAAACAAGGTACTGCATCGTGCCGCTGTCATCCACCTCGGGAGCAGGTATGTAGGAGAGGATCTCGTCCAGCAGGGGCATAAGATCCTTGCCCTCCTCGTTGGGGCTGTGGGTAGCTGTGCCGTCTCTGCCGGAGCAGTATATGATGGGGCTGTCCAGCTGCTCATCGGAGGCGTCCAGATCCATCAGCAGCTCCAGCACCTCGTCGCCCACCTCGTTGAGCCTTGCATCCGGGCGGTCGATCTTGTTGATGACAACGATGATCTTGTGACCCAGCTCCAGAGCCTTCTGCAGTACGAAACGGGTCTGGGGCATGGGACCCTCGGCGGCATCCACCAGCAGGATAACGCCGTTCACCATTTTGAGCACACGCTCCACCTCGCCGCCGAAATCGGCATGGCCCGGGGTGTCGATAACATTTATCTTTACATTCTTATAGTGTATGGAGGTGTTCTTTGCCAGGATAGTGATACCGCGCTCACGCTCGATATCGTTGGAGTCCATAACTCTCTCGTCAACTGCCTGATTCTCTCTGAAGGTACCGCTCTGCTTGAGCATACCGTCAACGAGGGTGGTCTTGCCGTGATCGACGTGGGCGATTATGGCTACATTTCTCAGATCTTCTCTTATCATACTTACTTTCCTCCCGTGTGTAAAAAACGGTCATTTCCAATTCTCCAAAATAATATTATAGCACAGCTTAAAACAATTTGCAATCAGAAATTACGGTCACGAAAAAGCGAGGTTTTGTGTATTTTAACGGGAAAACGGCGGTTTCCCGCCGTTCTGAGCACCTATGTTCAGTCCCCGAGGAGGCCACTTATGCCCTCCTCCCGAAACTTCTTCTTGTAGTATTCCAGCTCCTTGCTGATCATGCCGTCGATCACCCGCATACCCAGCAGCTCCACCGGAGCCTTGTCGTCGGTGAGGATACGCCCCCCGCTCTCGTACCGCACCAGCTCCGCCGATACGTCGGTAAGGCAGCTGCGCAAAGCCTCATCCTCCAGAACCGAGGTGTTCCTGGCAAGTCTCTTGAGGATATCCCTGTCGTTTGAAGCAAACAGCTCCCGGTTGCTGGAGCCGGGAACATCCGCCGTCCATACCTCCGAGAACACCGAGGAGATAGTGTCGGCAAGATAAGCGTTGATGCCGTCCTCCGAGTCGGAGCGCATATTCATATTCACCACCATGACCCCATCGGGCCGGAGGCTGTCCCTCACCAGCGTGAAGAACTCCTTTGAGGACATCTGAAAGGGTATGGTGATATCCTGATAGGCATCCACCATAATAACATCGTATTTCAGCGCCGAGGCCTTTCCGCTCTCGTATGCGCCCTCCAGGCTGTTGAGGAACGCCCGCCCGTCATAGGTCACCACGTTGATGCTCTTGTCCAGAGCAAAGTATTCGTGAGCCAGGTCTGTGATGCTCTCGTCTATCTCCACACCGTCGGCGGTCATGCCGGGGAAGGCTTCAAGGCATTGCTTGGCGTAGGTCCCGGTGCCCATACCCAGTACCAGCAGCGAGGACTTCTCACCGCTGCCCGACATCAGCGGAGCAGCCATGGCAGTATCGTAATAGAGCCCCGAGAGCCCCCCGTTTTTCATATACACCGACTGCACTCCGAAAAGCACGTTGGTGGAGAGGACAGTCCTGTCCTCCTCGTCCCTGACCTGCAGATAGTTGTAGACGCTCTCACCCTCAAAGACCAGCTTCTTCTCCCAGAAGGCGAAGCCCAGGGTCGTCCCCGTTATGCAGAACACGATGAACAGCACCGTGCACACAGCGCTCCTGATGCGGCACCTCCCGCAGGAGATGAAGTAGACCAGCCCCAGCGCCAGCAGCACCCCCGAGAATATCAGAAAGGTTATGGCCGTCCCCACGGCGGGTATGGTGATGAAGGTGGGGGCAAAGGTGCCGATGATGCTTCCCACGGTGTTGAAGGCCCCAAGAGTGCCCACCGTCCTGCCGTTGTCGTCCAGGCTGTCGGTGGTGTACTTTACCAGCGAGGGCGTCACCGTCCCCAGCAGGAACAGGGGGTAGACGAATATCACCATACAGGCTAGGAACGCCGCCCATATGAGGAAGTTGGTGCTAACGGTGACTATCAGCAGCGCCGATACCCCCAGTATCACCAGCTTGCCGATAAAGGGAATGGCAGCTATCCACACCGCCGAGACCAGCACCCGCTTGTAGAGCTTGTCCGGGTCGGGATCCCTGTCGGCGCTGCGGCCTCCGAAATAGTTGCCAAGCGCCATAGCGATCATAATAGTGCCTATGATGATCGTCCATACTATCTGCGAGGAGCTGAAATAAGGGGCGAGCAGCCTGCTGGCACCCAGCTCCACCGCCATTACCGACATCCCCGAGAAGAACTCGGTCAGATAGAGATACCATTTATGCGAAAGGATACCCGCCTTGCGGGCCTCTGTTTTTTCGGGCATAGCCACCCCTCCCAGAAATTGTATAATATGCTCAATTATAGCATACCCAGTAAAGGATGTCAATAAACCCGGGGCAGCGAAAAACGGGCATCCCTCACCCGGAGGGATACCCATTGTCATTCTTTTTTCAGAAGTGTTCCCCGCAAAGCTCCCTCAGCTTTCTCGCCGGGCCGTCCTCGTCGTTTGAGAGGATGACCCCGGTAGCTTCCGCTTTCAGGCGCTCATCCGCGTTGGCCACGGCGTAGCTCTCATCCGCCGCACGGAACAGGGAGATGTCGTTCACCGCATCACCGAAGGCCACCATCCGCCCGCAGCCCAGCATCTCTTTCAAGCGCAGAGCAGCCGCAGCCTTATCGGCACCCTTTGGCATTACCTCCAGCCACCGCTCCGAGGAATAGATGTCGTCATAGAACAGCACCTCAAAGCTGTCCCTAAGCTCCTCGTATGCCCCGAGGAGCCTGTCCTTGTCTCCTATGCAGTTGAAATAGAACACCTCGCCGTCGGTCATACCCCCCTCACCCTGCAAGGGGTCGTCCCTGGGGTCGGGACGGCGGCTCTCCACGAAATCACGGGTCTGGGGGCTGATCGTCCGCTCGTTGTAGGAGTAAAGCTCCCTCCCCCCGCTGATGTGATATACCACCGGCGAGAGCCCCCGCGAGGTGAATTCCCGGTATATCCTCTCCGTATCCTCCCGGGAGAACAGGCACTTGTGGAGTATCTCCCCGCTCTGGCTGTCCACGATGAAGGCCCCGTTATAGGCCACTATCGGCAGGGGGACCGTCAGCCCCGCCGTGACCTTCGCCGCCGTGGTGCGGGAGCGGGCGGTGGCAAAGGAGATCAGCTCTCCCCGCCCGGTCAGCTCCGCAACGGTGCGGCAGGTGAACTCCGAAAGGGTAACGTCCGAGCGGAGCAGCGTGCCGTCAAGATCGGATATGTAAAGCGTCTTCATCACAGCACCAGCCCCACGGGGCAGTGATCGCTGCCCTCGATGTCCGAGAAGATCAGCGAGTCCTTCACCTTCGGCATCAGCCGCTCCGAGACTATGAAATAGTCGATGCGCCAGCCTGCGTTGTTCTTTCTGGCATTGAAGCGGTAACTCCACCAGGAGTAGGCCCCCGTCTTATCCGGGTAAAGGCGCCGGAAGCTGTCGGCAAAGCCCGCCGAGAGCAGCTCGGTCATCTTGCCCCGTTCCTGATCGGAGAAGCCTGCGTTTCCCATATTGCTCTTGGGATTTTTAAGGTCGATCTCGTTGTGAGCCACGTTAAGGTCGCCGGTATAGATCACCGGCTTCTGCCTGTCAAGAGCGGAGAGATAGCCCCTCATATCGTCCTCGAACTGCATACGGTAGTCTATGCGCTTCAAGCCCTCCTGGGCGTTTGGAACATAGCAGCAGACGAAATAGAGATCCTCAAACTCGCAGGTGATGACCCGCCCCTCGTCGTTGTATTTCCCGTCTATGCCGTAGGTGACACTCCGGGGCTCGGTCTTTGTATATACGGCGGTGCCGGAGTAGCCCTTCTTCTCGGCGCAGCTCAGGTAACGGAAATACCCCTCGGGCATGAACTCGGCCTGATCCTCCTGCAGCTTGGTCTCCTGAAGGCAGAAGATATCGGCATCCGCCGAGGCGAAGAAATCCTCAAAGCCCTTTTTCAGGCAGGCTCGGAACCCGTTGACGTTCCAGGATATGAATCTCACAGATATTCCTCCTTTATAGATGCGGTCATTTTCCGCTGTGTTTTGCGCTGACAGTCAGTATTTATTGCAGAAGCTCTCGTAGAAGGCGAGCTCTTCCTCCCTGCTCGTTTCGGTATCCAGAAACTCCTGCAAGTCCTTTTTCATCTCTTCGTACATAGCGAGGCAGCTCTCCCCGTCTGCGAAAGCGGTGTGGACCATTGCACCGTATATCCCGCAGGTGACGGCGCAGCAGCTTTCACACTTTTCCAGGGTGATACGGCAGCTGCCCTTGTATTCCTCATCCGCAAGGACGGTGCCGCCCTCGCTGCCCCTGTCCCCGGGGACAAGGATCGATCTCCACATAAGCAAGCTCCTTTCCGTCGGTCAGGGACGCAGCTCCTTCTCCATCCGTATGCAGTCGAAGGTGTCCCCGTGGATGATGCTCTCATCGGTGACGGCGTAGCCCAGCTTCTCATAGAAGCCCACGGCGCTGTCCCGGCTCTCCACCACGGCTTTTGAATATCCCTGCTCGGTGAGCCAGACCTCAGCCTCCCGGATGACCCGGCTGCCCAGACCCTTGCCACGGTATTCCGGCAGCACAACCACCCTGCCTATCATTGCCGCACCCTCTCCGAGAGGATAGTAGCGGCAGGTGGCCACCGGGAATATCCCGTCGGTGAGGACGATGTATTTCGTCTCGGGAGTGTCGTGGGAATCGAACTCCCGCCGCAGGGTTATGCCGTGCTGCCTTGCCATCCCCTGTATGCGGACGTAATACGCCCCCGCCTGCTGCCAGGTCTCCTCGGCTCTGATCACTTCTATATCCATAATACCGCTCCTTTTTGAGGGGCTTTGCCGCCCGCTTTTATGATAACACGAAACGCCCCGGCTGTCAATCCGGGGGCATACCTGCCGCCTCAGACCGAGAGACTCCCCCTTCCGCACCCTGCCCCTCCCCCGGCTTGACAAAACAATACCTTTAAGGTATAATATACTTGACCGTTTAAAATCAAGGAGGAGCAAGAATGCTGAAAATAGAAAACCTCAGCTGGAGCCTCGGCACCGGCGAGAGCATACTCAAAAACGTCTCGCTGGAGATACCCGACGGCAAGCTGACCGTTATAACCGGCCCCAACGGAGGCGGCAAGACCTCCCTCGCCAAGCTCATCGCAGGGCTCGAGACCCCCGAGAGCGGCTCAATACTGCTTGACGGCGAGGATATCACCGGCTGGGATATCACCACCCGCGCCCGCAGCGGCATCGGCTATGCCTTCCAGCAGCCAGTCCGCTTCAAGGGCCTGAACGTCCGTGACCTGCTGGAGCTCTCGGCTCAGAAGCCTCTGGAGGACAGAGAGATCTGCGAGGTGCTGGGCAAGGTGGGGCTCTGCGCAAATGAATATATCGACCGCACCATCGACGCCTCCCTCTCCGGCGGCGAAGCCAAGAGGATAGAGATCGCCACCGTCCTGGCAAAGAAGGACGCCAAGGTGCTGGTATTCGACGAGCCCGAGGCCGGCATAGACCTCTGGAGCTTCTCAAACCTCATCGAGGCATTTGAGCGCCTCAAGGCCACCGAGAACAAATCGCTGCTGATAATCTCCCATCAGGAGAGGATACTGGGCATCTCCGACTACATCGCGGTCATCGCGGACGGAGAGGTCACAAAGTTCGGCACGAAGGACGAGATACTCGGCGGGCTGCTGGGCGACGAGAAGGCGGAGCGCTGCCCTCTCGGCAAGGACGCAAATTAAGGAGGACAACAGAATGCTTGACAAGACCACCGAGGAGCTGCTCGGCATAGTATCCGACTGGACGGGTAAATTCAACGGAGCGTACAACATCCGCTCCAACGGACAGTGCGCAGGCAGGCAGTCCTCCGAGAATATACTCATCGAAAACAAAGAAGGCGCACCGGGGCTGGTCATCCGCATCAAGCCCGGCACCAAGGGCGAGACGGTCTACATCCCCGCCTGTGTCACCCAGGGAGGAATAGACGACCTGGTCTACAACGACTTCTATGTAGGCGAGGGCGCCGACGTTATAATCGTAGCAGGCTGCGGAGTACATACCTCCGACGGCCACGATGTAAGGCATAACGGCATCCACCGCTTCATCCTTGACAAGGGTGCTAAAGTTCTCTACAAGGAGAAGCATATCGGCACCGGAGCCGGCAGCGGAGCGAAGCGTATAGACCCTGTCACCGAAATAGAGCAGGGCGAGGACAGCTACCTTGAAATGGACACCATCCAGATCGGTGGAGTAGACAGCACCTACCGCAAGACCTCGGGCAAGCTGGGCAAGGGTGCGAAGCTGGTGATCAAAGAGAGGATAATGACCGACAAGGATCAGCGTGCTCAGACCGATTTTGCAGTTGAGCTGAACGGCGAGGATTCGGGAGCTGACATCGTATCAAGATCCGTAGCGAAGGGCAACTCCTATCAGGAATACCACTCAAAGATCAGCGGCAACGCGAGGTGCACGGGTCATTCCGAATGTGATGCGATCCTTGCTGACAACGGCAAGGTCAATGCCGCGCCGGAGTTATATGCAGGAGATCTTGATGCATCGCTGATACACGAAGCAGCGATAGGCAAGATCGCGGGAGAGCAGATAATCAAGCTCCGGACGCTTGGTCTTACCGAAGAAGAAGCAGAGAGAAAGATAATAGACGGCTTCCTGAGGGGATAGCCGAAAGGCGCCCGCGGAAAGACTGCGGGCGTTTTTGATAGACAAGCAAAGCCAAAAGGCCAAACGCGGAGCATAGACCGCGGGTCAAACTTTATTCCTCGGCTACGCTCGGAATAAAGCGGGGCGCGGTCAGCCCCCTTGCAGGGTTCTTAGGGGCAGCGCCCCTAAGCAGGGCTCGGGACAGAGTCCCGTTCGGAGCGTCAGCTCCGACCAAGGCGCTGCGTCCCAAAGCGCAAAGGGTCGCTCTGGTGCGGCTTTGAACATAGCCACAAGGGACAATTCCCCCGCAGCGCCGCGAAACACTGACCCGCCCGCAGAAGCAGGAAACAGGGAGCGTCAGCGACCGATTTTCCGTACCAAAGCTCACATAAAGCGGGTATCCGAAGGGGTTCGGGGGCGATCGGAAAGCCCCCGAAACGGGGCGTGCTTCTATCCTGCCGGTCAATACTATACTTGGGGCGTATCGCCTGTTGCAGACCCAAGTTAGGTGAGCTGCCGGACGGAAATCGCTTGCGAGCCGAGCTCGCCCGCTCTTCCTGTGGGTGCAGGGAGGGAAGTGTTTTCGCGGCGCTGCGGGATGTTTGTCCCTATCACCATAGCGGTAAAGCTATCAGGGGGAGACCCTTTTAGCTTTGAGGCGCAGCGCCTTGGTCGGAGCTGACGCTCCGAACGGGACTCTGTCCCGAGCCCCGCAAGGGAGGGCGCTGCCCCCCTTGACCCCCTGCCAGGGGCCGGCGCGCCCCGCTTTATTCCGAGCGCAGCCGAGGAATAAAGTTTGACCTGCGCAATATGGGCTCTGTGCCTTGATTGTATTTTTGCGCGTTACCCCTTATCTTTTATTATCCGGAGGTGCCCTATGAAAAATGAATTCGGCGGCTTCTATTTCAAAGCCCAGAACGAGTCTCAGACCCTCGCTGTCATCGCTGCTTTCCATAAGGACGGCTGCTCTATCCAGATAATAACCGATTCCGGCGTGTGGAGCGCCCCCTACCCCGCCGGCGCTTATCACAAAACAAAAAAAGGCTTCCGCATCCGCCTCGGCGAGAATAAGTTTACCGAGAAAGGTATGGAGCTGAGTGTCCATACCCCCTCCCTCACCGCCGCCGGACGCCTCCGCTTCGGCCCCTTTACCCCCATAAAGTATGACATCATGGGCCCATTCTGCGCCGTACCCTTTATGGAGTGCCGCCATACTGTCATCAGTATGCGCCACCGCGTGGACGGCTGCATCACCATCAACGGCCAGCGATATGTCTTTAAAGACAGCGTCGGCTATATCGAGGGCGACCGCGGACGCTCCTTCCCCAAGGTCTACTCCTGGACCCAGTGCTGCTTCGACCGCGGCTCCCTTATGCTCAGCGCCGCGGACATCCCCATAGGTCGCATCCGTTTCACGGGCATTATCGGAGTCGTTATGCTTGACGGCAAGGAGCACCGCATCGCTACCTATCTCGGCGCGAGACCCGAAAGCATCAAGGGCGGTAAGGTGGTCGTCCGGCAGGGAAAAACCACCCTCACCGCAGAGCTTATCGAAAAGCACGCCCGTCCCCTGGCGGCTCCCGTCCTCGGGGAGATGGAGCGGGTCATCCACGAGAGCGCTTCCTGCAAGGCACGCTACACCTTCGTCAAGGACGGCGAGACCCTCCTGGACCTCGAAAGCTCCGCCGCCTCCTTTGAGTACGAATACCCGGAATGAGAGGACATAATATGAAGCTGAAAGAAAAAGCCGTCCTCGTCTGTGACAGGCTTGAGGAAAAATACCCCGATGCCATATGCTCCCTGACCTACACCGAGCCCCACGAGCTGATGATCGCCGGACGCCTCTCGGCGCAGTGCACCGACGAGCGGGTTAACATCGTGACCCGGGAGCTCTTCGATAAATACCGCAGCATCGACGACTTCGCCTCTGCCGATGTTTCCGAGGTAGAGGAGATAGTCCGTCCCTGCGGGCTTTACAGGACAAAGGCCCGCTCAATAATTGATATGTGCGCAGCCATAAACGAGCGCTTCGGCGGCGAGATACCCTCCACCATAGAAGAGCTCACCACCCTCCCCGGCATCGGGAGAAAGACGGCGAACCTCATAATGGGGGATGTGTTCCATAAGCCCGCTGTCGTCACCGACACCCACTGCATCCGCATCACCGGGCGGCTGGGTCTTACCAAAAACACCGAGCCCGCCAAGGTGGAGGCCGACCTCCGGAAGATACTCCCCCCGGAGCGTTCCTCCGACCTCTGCCACAGGCTGGTGCTCTTCGGCCGGGAGGTCTGCAAGGCCCGGGGCCGGCGCTGCTCCGAATGCCCCCTCACCGACCTCTGCACAGAATACCAGCGCACCCATAAATAAACCGACCCGTTCTCCTTCCCGGAGAGCGGGTCTTTCGCTTTTGTTCATTTTGGATCTCATCCCATTACCGTATGCACCTCACCCGTTAACGCATCCACATACAGGTTTATGCCGCTGTTCCAGTTTCGGAAAAGATTGTAGTCCTTCCTGAATACCCAATAGGGACGGGCGGTTATCTCACAGCTCGTTTCGGCAAACAGCTGATTGTAGTCAACGGGGAGATCATAGTCCTTCCCTGGATATTTGTCGCTTGTGAAGATGTAGCAGAGCTCGGCGGTCTCAAATCTGCCGTCATAGTTTTTGCCCATTTTGTTTTGTACCACCGAGGCCGCAGAGGCAAATGTCAGCAGCTCTGTTCCCTCGTCCACTGTCTCACCGGGGACGTATGAAAAGCCCTTTGTAAAATGGGAAAGATCGTCCTTGTCCATAGTTATAGCATAATTATCGTTTGCAAGAAAAAAGCGCTTCCCGTTTTCAGCATAGCGTTCCTCAAGCATCACCTTCTCATAGGAATCGGAATCTATCCCCCAACCATTTTCATCGTAGGGCTTGATCACGAAGAAATAGCATTTATGCCCCTCATCTGTCGGAAAGACATAGGCTCGCCAAACCTTGTATTCAAGCCTGACCGCGTCTGCTTCGGAAAGGACGGAGTTGTATTTTTCCTCACAGAGCCTTACTGCGTCGGAGAGCGCCCATTCACTGCCGTCCCTCATAGTGTAAGAGATCCCGGAGATCTCCTCGTACTCGGGGTAGTAGCAGGCCTCCGGCTTCTGAGTCGTCCATATGAAAAGCTCCGGCTCGGTTTTTTCGCCGTAGATATTTCCCCAGCCGTGCCCGTCGGAGAACATAACGGTTATTATCGAGGGATCGTTATTGATATCGGGAGAACAGGCGTCTATCGACAGCTGGCTCGGAGCGATCAGCATTTGCTTGCTTGTATCCGGGTCAGTCGTTATCTCGGTGGGTTCGCCCTCGGGTGGAACGTGATCGAACAGGCTCGCGTTATTGTAATCAAATCTGTCCTCGCCAAGCATCCCGCTGACAAGAGCCTTGAGATCGTAATCCTCCTTCGCCTGTATCCTGACGCGGAAGCTCGGCATCGTATCAGCCGTGCCTGCACTGACGTGAGCGAATGTCATATTCCCGAAGCGCTTGGAGCTCTCATCATCAAGGCGGGCTCTTATCTCAGCAAGCGAAGCCTTTTCCAGCACGACCTCTTCGCCCTCCACCTCAACGGTGCTTTCGGTAACGGAAGCATCCCCGCTGACAGCTTCGGTCTCACGGACGTACTCCGACTTAGCATCCAGTTCTTCTTTTTCTTTCCGGATGTTCTCGGGAACATCGGCGCAGGAGGTCAGTAAGATGAATGCGGTCAATACAGATACAAGCGCTTTCCTTTTCATTATTATACCTCTTTTCTTACAGCTGCATCATCAGCATATCCGACCAGTCTCTTTATTGCAGCTTCTCGATAACTCCCTTGTCCATCTCATGCACCGTCTCGCACAGGACGGAAATATCCTCCGCCGAGTGGGAGCAGATAAGTATGGTCTTACCCTGCTCTTTGTAGTCAAGCAGATACTCGCGCATCTCCGCGACACCCTCTTTGTCAAGACCGTTGAATGGCTCGTCCAGAATGAGTATCTTCGGGTTCTCCATTATCGCCTGGGCAAGCCCCAGCCTCTGCCGCATACCGAGGGAATACTTCCGAACGTGCCGCCTCAGATCCGGGTCGAGGCCCACCATCCTCATGCTCTCGCGGACCTGCTCCTTGCCTATCCTGTGATTGAGCCCCGCCAGCAGCTTCAGATTCTTGTACCCGGAGTAGTAGGGTATAAAGCCCGGCGTCTCGATGATGATGCCCATATCCTTGGGGAAGTCCACATCCTTGCCGACCCGCTTGCCGTCCACGATCACCTCTCCCCTGGTGGGCTTGATGAACCCGCAGATGCATTTCATCAGCATGGTCTTACCCGAGCCGTTTCGCCCGATAAGGCCGTGTATCCTCCCGTCCGCAAAGGAAACGTTTATCTTCTTGAGTATCTCCGTCTTCCCCAGAGTAAGATCAAGGTCCTTTACTTCGATTATATTTGACATAGTTCTTTCCTCCTTGCTGTTATAAGCGGCTCAACCCTCATCCCCGTGAAGCGTCGCAGTAGATCACCTTGCCCGATACCGCGTCTATCAGCGCATAGTGTTCGGCAAGCGGCTGCAGGCCGAAAGCCAGCTGCCAGTAGGGGCGCATCGTTACTCTGCTGCCGTCTTCGCTGCCATCGGGAACGGTGGGGACGTACACAAGATCCAGCCGCAGAGCCGTCAGCTTCATCTTCGGGGCAAGCTCACGGCTCGCCGTCTCAACAGCCTTTTCCGGCGAGATGATCTCCGAAAGCGCCTTGGTCTGCATCACCTCCGTATAAGCCGAGGGGAAGCCTGCCGAAAACAGCTTCTCTGCCGATACAAAGCTGACCGATTCGTTATCCCGATAAATGTAGCTGATGGCGTCCGGACTGCCGTCGGGCTGATAATTGAAGTTGAACACCGGCAGCCCCTTGAAGTATCTGCGGTAGGTCAGAACGGCGGTGGCCTGAGTCCTACCTTCGCCGGAGAGGGACGCTGCCGTAAAGGGGCGGCAGTCGCCGAGACCCAGTTCTTTCAGCTTGCCCAAAAAGCCCGAAAGCCTCTCCGTAAGCTCCCCTACCGTTGCCTCCCCCTCCGGGAGCTTTATGCGCTCATCCTTGAAAATGTCCCTGACCTCGAACAAGGCCAGCAGGCTGTCGCTGTTTGTGAATACCAGGTTCCTTTCCGCCTCGGCCTTGTTCACGATATAGAAAAAACCGTCGGTTATATGCAGCTCGGTCAGATCCTGCTCAAAGCTCAGCTCGGTAACGCCTCCCGCATCCCTGCTCTTTACTGCCGAGCTGTCAAAGCTGCTGCCGAAAAACGCCTCAAATATCTCATCGGCGCGGGAGGTCAGATCGTTTCGCCGTTCCGCCTCGTAAATGCCAAGCTGCTCCGCCTTGCCCGCATTGACCGAGAAGCTCTCGGCAAAGCTGATGTTCTCATACCCCGCTGCCTTTATCCGTGCCGCGGAATCGGGGAGCTCTTCATCAAGGCTTGCAGCAGGGACGGTCTCAATGCCCACCGACGCTGTTTCCGCAAGGCTCTCCCCTGCCGTGCTCTGCTCCCGGCTGATCACCTCCTCCGGGACCTCGGAACATCCCGCCAGCATCACCCCCGCGCAGAGCAAAGTTAAAATCCTTTTCGTTTTCATATTTCCGTCTCCTTTCAAGCCGCTATCTCCGCCACATTATCGTAATTGAACCTCTTTATCGCAATGACGCAGAACACGGTCAGCGCCAGATTGAATATGACCAGATACATCACCGAGAAGGTCATGGTCACCACCGGCTGACGGAAATACTTGGTGAAGTGCAGCCAGATTATGCTGTTGGCCATGGGCATCGACCACATAAGCACCGTCTTTATGGTGCAGAAGGCCGTCCCCAGAGAGATCACCGCTCCGCAGATAACAAAGCCCGCCGTCTTCTTCTTGATGAGTGAGAAGGCCAGCAGCAGCATACCGATTATCATTATGTACCCGAAAAGCAGCAGATAGCTCTTCACCGCCGCCTCGAATACCGAGAGCTGGTTGTAAAGATTCTCCGGCAGCAGGGATACTCCGAAGTTCCCCGTCTTTTCCGGGAAGCGCACCAGATACTGCGTAGCCACATTGCTCCAGCCGTTGTACCAGAAGCCCCTGCCGATCATGGGTATCACCGCCCCCGCGAATATGAACAGCAGATAGGAAAGCGCCATCATCACCAGCTTGATGATCTGTCCCAGCAGCCAGTTTATCCTCCCCACCCGGATGATGTAGAACACCGTGTTGGTGTCTATCTTCGGGAAATCGGCAATGAGGGTCAGGAACACCAGCGGAGTGATGAGCAGTATCATCCCCGAGTTGGCTATGGCGATAAAGGGCTCAAGCATATTGAGGGGCTCACCCATCTCCTCTGCATTTTTCAACAGAGGCTCAATGGCGAAATTGTAGATAAAAATGAGCAGCACCCCGAGAATGATCATCCTCGCATCGCAGACCCATTTGATGTACTCCGTCCGAGCGCAGGAGAATGCCTGCTTTAAGTTTATGTTTTTCATGTCGGCACCCCCTAATTCCCCTTGTCCGTCCGCAGGTTCATTATCAGAATGAACCCCGCCAGCAGCACCGCCAGATATACCCCGTTGAAGATAAGTGTGTTCCGGTCGGCGGCGGTCATCTCGCTGAAGTTGATGCTGACTATCCTCATGGGCGAGTCCGGCTGGAAGGGTGCAACCTTGTTGTAGACCTCCCAGTCCCCCGTCTCGTAGCCGTGAAAGATAATCTTGTTCATAGCCGTGTTCCAGACATATACCAGCATAAAGGGCAGGCAGGTAATGATATACGGGTTCTTGCAGAAGGAGGACAGGAAAAACGCCGGCAGCGTCGAGAACGCCCCGTACAGGAAGGACGACAGCAGCACCTTTATCACTCCCACCGCCTCCCCGTCCGGGAGGGACCATTTCAGGGTCTCCGGGTCGGGGTCGTAGCTCATAAAAGTCGGGAATGAGAACCGCAGTATTATGCCGAATATGGCCATACCCAGCAGCACCGCCAGCCCTCCCCCGATGAATGAGGCCGCGAACTTCGAGAGGTAGTAGCGCAGCTTCCCGGCGCGGGTTATGGTGAACCGTATAAGCCCGTTGTTGCGCTCGGCGCAGAAGCTCACCATAAAGGGGAAGGCCACGATTATGGGTATGAACATACTGATATACCCCGATAACCCGTTGCAGAACAGCCGGTAGGAGGAAAAGCTGTCGTGGGTCTCCACGAACTTCCTGTCAAAGGAGAAAAACGCCTCCAGTATGGAATAGCTCTTGTCGTTGCTGTCGTCCCGGTAAGCGTTGCCGGTGAATGCCAGCAGACAGGTCATCAGCGCCGCCCCGATAAAGCCCGCATTGATCACCGTCTTGTTCAGATCCTGCCTCAGCGTGCGGAGGTATTTCATATCATCACATCCTTATAACAGTTAAGGCAACACCGCACAACCCGCGGCTGACGCCTCTGCACGCCATCTGCTTGCCAGCTTTCCGTCATATTACCCAAATTCTCCTTGCCGGGCGCCAGCCCGCCTGCGTCGAATTTAGGCAATCTGACGAAAACCTGGACT
>JAFXXU010000074.1 GCA_017542125.1 Ruminococcus sp. | reverse complement strand
TCCAGATTTTCGTCAGATTGCCTAAATTCGACGCAGGCTTGCTGACGCAAGTCAAGGAGAATTTGGGTAATATGACGGAAAGCTGGCAAGCAGATGATGTGCAGAGGCGTTAGCCGCGGGTCGTGCGGTGTTGCCTTAATGCACAATGCACAATGCACAATGAAGGTGTCGGCGCTCCGCGCCGATGTTTATTTGTCCGCGAAGCGGTCAGATATACATCGCCGCAGGCGATACCATAATTGTGCATTGTGCATTGACACTACGCTTCGGGGGTGAAGCGGGCTCCGTCGATGATGATGGCGGCGACGTTATGGGGGTCGATCTTATCGTTTTTCATACTGAACATATGGGTGGACATGATGTAATCGCTGCCGAGGTCATTCCGGCGGGCGGTATAGCTGTCAAATTGGGAAGAATCATTATAGGTCTTTTGGGAGCCGTCCTTCATTTCGAGGGTGAGATCGAGGCTGCTGATGCCGTCGAAGCAGGCGATGCTCAGCTCGCTCAAGTTTATCCTTCTGCCGCTCTGATCGGTGAAGCGGATAGTTTCGACATTCTTTTTGAACTCATAGTCAAGGGTGGCGACAAGGCGGTCGGGGTTTGCTGCGCCGGGGTCGTTCTCGTACACATCGAACTGCACGGGGTAAGTCTCATAATACTTTGAGAAGTGGATCTCCTGCACCGTACCGAAGAACTCTTCGCTGAAATACACCCCGCCTCCGCTCATAACGATGTCGGACATACCGTTTTCATCCTCTTTGTTATCCTTTACATTCAGAGAGAGATTGCTGCCGGAGGCATCGGCGGTCATCTCCCTGCCCTTGTCGTCAACGGGGATGACGGATACATAGAACAACGCTGCCGAGCCGTCGAACAGCACCTTTGTATCCTTGGATATGATATAGTGACCGACTTCGATCTGCTCGCTGTCAAGCAGACCTTTTGAGTCGAAATACTCCGCCACCCTGCTGTCGTTGTAAAGCTCGGTGAGGTTCTGCTTCTGGTGAGTGAACTGCTCGTAAACATAGGCCCCGGCTGCTGCGGAGCAGCCTATTACTGCCGCTGCTGCCACGGCTATAAAGGCGGTCTTTTTCTTCACGCCCTTACTGACCGAGAGCTTTTCTCTGCGGGCGATGCTTCCGGATATGCGCTTGCCTGCCTGTTTGTCGCGGGGCAGCTCAATGCCCTCGATCAGAGGCTCCAGCTCCGAGGGCTCCAGGGAGCGCAGGGCGGCCTCCAGCTTATCTTCGTAATTCACGGCGATCCCTCCGTTTCAGTTCTGAGTTTTTTAAGTGCTCTCTCCAGCCGCTTGCGGACGGCGTTCTCGCTAAGCCCCAGCAGCTCTGCGATCTCGGCGTGGGGCATGGAGTAGTAGTGGTGCATCAGCACGATCCTGCGCTCGGTATCGTTCAGGGCTTTCAGCGCCCTGATGAGCCTTTCGCGCTCGACGATCTCCTCGCCGGGGTCAGGGCTCAGGGGCTCGTTATCCCCGTCAAGGGGGAGGGTGCTGTTCTTTGCCAGCTCCCTGCGCTTGTCCGAGGCTATGCTTTGCGCCATAGCGCTGATATAGGCCTTGATGCTTCCCCGGGAGAGATCCGCCTTGTCCGCGTGCTGCCAGAAGCGGATGAACACATCGCTGACGGCTTCCTCGATATCCTCACCCGGAGCGCCGGCGAGGCGGCCGGAGACTATCCGCAGCACATAGGCGTGATAGATCTCCACCGTCAGGCGGACTGCCTTCCGGGCATCTTTACTGTAAAGCTCAAGCAGCTCGCTGTCGGTCATTCATCCACTTCCTTTGAAACGTTTCATCTATATATACGTCAATAAGAGACGGTCTGTGACATCTTTTACAAAAAATCCCCCGCCGCAGCTCCGGCGAGGGACTAAGGGCAACACCGCACGACCCGCGGCTAACGCCTCTGCACATCATCTGCCGTGTCAAGCCTGCTTGACGACCGGCTTATCCGTCATGATTACCAACGTCATCAAAGATGACGTCAATTCTCCTTGATGTTGCGTAAAGCGAAGTGAACTTCGCTTGCAAGCCTGCGTCGAATTTAGGCAATCTGACGAAAATCTGTGCCTCAACGCCAGTTGAGGTTGCGCATACTGATGCACAGGAGTCGTGCGGTGTTGCCCTAAGGATCAGTATTTTTCTTTGATCGCGCCGGAGCGGTAGGCCGCCAGCAGCTCTCTGAGGTCGCCTATCTGCTCTAAAAGCTCGGCGCCCTTGTCGGTGTCGGAGATATTGGCGCGGTGAGCCAGCTTCTCCACGCAATGTATGGTCGGGGTGTGCTCGCTCTCGCCGGCGATGAAGGGCTTATGCTCGGCCAGGTTGAGGCTGTGGGAGTCGTAGATAAGGGTATAGCCTGCGATGCCCGTAGCGCTCTGGTAGGCCTTGGATATGCCGCCGTCGATGACGAAGAGCTTGCCCCCGGCCTTCACGGGGCTCTCGCCGTTCTTTATCCTGACGGGGACGTGGCCGTTGATGATATGCCCCTTTGCGGGGTCGAGGCCGAACATGGTGAGTATCCTCTCGCAGACCCCGGCGCTCTCGGAGAAGCGGTAGTAGGCATTATAGCGTTCCCCGTGGAGGGCCTTGTCCTCCAGGTAGCAGCGCTCGAAGAAGGCCATTTTATCCTTGCCGTAGAGGGGGGAGCAGGGGCCGCTCCAGAGGTACCACATATAATCGGCGGCATAGCTCTTTTCCTCGCAGGGGTGCATAAAGTAGGCCTTGTTGGCAAGCTCGTCCAGCTTATCCAGGAGTGCCTTGCCGGAGTAGCTCTTGCCGGCGATATCGGTGCTCTGCCAGGAGCCGTCCTCGTTCATGGGGATGCAGCCGTGGAACAGCAGGTTGCCGTTTATGCACTTATACATGGAGCCCTTGGAGAAGAGGAAATGTATATGGGCTCCCAGCTTTTCAGAGTGCTGGAAGGAGGCTTCAAGCACCGACATCAGCTCGTTCTCGCCGTCGGTGAGGCGGAGGGGGTGGGCGGGGTCAACGGTGGGGAAGCAGGGGTCGAGGAGCTTATGCTCCTTTCCGCCGATGAGGACGGTGCCCTTTGCGAAGTCCACCTGACGGAAAATGTCACGGTGAGCCATTCCCCATTCGGGGTGGCGCTCTATGAGCTGACCCTCCAGCTTCAGCTGGATGACGGTGATGGCCTTATGCATCTTTGCCACCAGCTTGACGTCAACGGGGTCGTAGATATTGTCGTCAAGGGTGTGGGGCAAGAAGAGGGCGCACTCGTCGTCCTTGTAGACCTCGCCGGCGAAGACTGCCAGTGCCCGGAGGTTAAGACCGTAGCCGTCCTCAAGGACGTCGAAGTTATTGTAGCGCATTGAGATGCGGATAACGTTGGCGATGAGGGCACGGTTGCCGGAGGCGGCGCCCATCCAGCTGATATCGTGGTTGCCCCACTGGATGTCGATATCGTGCATCTTCATCAGGGCATCCATAATGATATCGGCCCGGGGGCCTCTGTCGTAGATATCTCCTATTATATGGAGGCTGTCTATGGTGAGGGCCTGTATAAGGCGGCATATGGAGCGGATGAAGTGGTCGGCGATGCCGGTATCCAGGATAGTGGAGATTATCTCGTCGTAGTAGTATTCCTTATTCACATCGTCGGTGACGTTCAGCAGCTCGTCAAGGATATAGACCATATCGGCGGGTATCCTTTTGCGGACCCGGGAGCGGGTATACTTAGCCGAGACCGTTTCGCAGACGAGGATGAGGCGGTAGATGGTGAGCCTTCTCCACTCATCCGAGAGGCCACCGGCTTTTTTCAGGCGCTTGAACTCCTTCTCGGGGTAATATATTAGGGTGGCGAGGGCTTCTCTCTCCGCGGAGGAGACTGCCTTGCCCAGGGTGAGGTCTATCTTATGCCTGATGACGCCCGAGGCGCTCCGGAGCATATGCAAAAAGGCCTCATACTCGCCGTGCATATCGCTGAAAAAATACTCGGTGCCCTTGGGCAGGCTTCTGATAGCCGAGAGGTTCACTATCTCGCTGGCGGCACGATCGATATTCGGGAACTCCTTTGCCAGGAGGCGGAGGTATTTCATATCCATAGGGAGGACTCCTTGTGGTTAATTAATAATTGATAATTAATAATTAATAATTGCGGTATGCGCCTGCGGCGCATATTATGCCCATTCGGGCAGACTGCTTTGTGCAGAGCTATCAGTTGGTGCAGCCATACCCGGCATACCGGGTAAAAAC
>JAFXXU010000069.1 GCA_017542125.1 Ruminococcus sp. | reverse complement strand
CAATTTTTCCGTCAGAGTGCATAAATTCGACGCAGGCGGGCTAGCGCCCGGCAAGGAGAATTTGTGTGCTATGACGGAAAAAGTGCAAGCAGATGACGTGCAGAGGCGTTAGCCGTGGGTTGTGCGGTGTTGCCTTTATTGAAATAATAATAACACCCCCTCCCGCTCCCGTCAATAAGGCTTTCCGCGGCGGGCAGGAAAGTTTTGACGGATATCTCGGAATAATGAGTATATTACTATTGCAATTTGAGAACATTTAATGTATAATATATGTATAAGGCTGCCGGATGTCAGATTATCGGCAAATAATCCTGCATAAGGAGTGTCAGCTTATGGAAAACGGAAGATACCAGATCGCATTGCTGGTCGCCAATATCATCGATCCTTTCAGCAACGCAGTCTCCAAGGGTGCAATGGCTGCTGCCAAGCGCCTGAATGCCGACCTTACTATCTTTCCCGGAAAGTATCTCGGGATCCGTGATAAGTTCGATGTGTTCGATACCACCTATGAGTATCAGCACAACGTCCTTTTCGACTATGCCGCAAAGGGCGGCTTCGACTATATCATCGCCGCCGTGGGCTCCATCGCCTACTCCCTTAACAGTGACGGGCAGAAGGCGTTTCTCGACAGCCTCGGCAGTACACCTGTTCTTGCCCTTGCCGCCGAGATCGAAGGCTATGACTGCCTGGAGTACGACAACAAGTCGGTAATGTACGATATCGTTGACGAGCTGGTCTCACAGGGCAGGCAGAATATCGGCATAATGGCAGGCAATCTCAATAACGGCGAGTGTCTGGAAAGATATGAGGCCTTCAAGGATGCCCTGAAAAAGCACGGCATCACTCCCGATATAAAGAACTGTATGACCTGCGACCTTTCGGAGTCCTGTGCCGAGGAGGCTGCTATGCTCATCAAGGGCTCCCCGGAGCTGGATGCTATCGTCTGCGCCAACGACAAGATAGCCATGGTGGTCTATGAGCAGCTGAAAAAGTATAAGAGAGCCGTGGGCAAGGACGTGGCTGTGGTGGGATTTGACGATCTCCCCGAATCCGCCGAGCTGGATCCCCCGCTGGCAACCGTCCGCGCCGATGCCGAGGGCCTGGGCGCACGTTCGGTGGAAATGGTCATCAACAAGCTGAACGGCAAGGACGATAACAGCAAGTATTACCCCACCGAGTTTGTAAAGCGTACCTCTTGCAGCAAGTACGGCTTTCCCCCGAAGTCCGAAAAGAGGATCAGCGAGTCGGAGTGCGCAGATCTGAAAAAGGCTGCCGAGGAACGCATCCATATAGACAATATCTTCGTAAGGGATACCCTGCTCTTCGGCAACAGCATAGGCTCCGGCTTTACAACGCTGCTCAAACGCCTCTCGCTGATAGGAGCCAACACCTCTTTCATTTATACCTTTGACGAGCCCTATACCAACCTGCCGGGAGATACCGTCCCCCAGAACATAAAGACCCGCTTCCGCGCCTATTGCTACGGCATCGACACCACCGCTGTCCCCGAGGAGGAGCAGGAGGTCAGCTTCAAGCAGGTCTTTGACAACGAGCGCCTCTGCATCGACAGGCAGCATTGCTTCATAGTCTCGGCGCTCTTCACCGCCGAGAAGCAGTACGGCATCGCCCTGCTGGAGCCCGCAGACTCCAAGTTCTTTGAAGAACTGGAGCTGGTCAGCTATATCCTCAGCTCCGCACTGAGAACGATAGAGGTCATCACCTCACAGGAGCTGCTGCTGGGCAGACTTAAAATGGCTAATCTCGCCCTCGAAAAGGAATCGAAGGTAGACGACCTCACCGGCGTATACAACCGCCGCGGCTTCTACCTCGCCGCCGAAAAGCTCATCGAGGGGAAGGATAAGAATACCGAGTATATCCTCTGCTATGCGGATATGGACAACCTCAAAATGATAAACGATATCCACGGTCATATGGAGGGGGATTTCTCCCTCAGGCTCTCGGCGGAGTGTATGCGCAGCGTGTTCGGCAAGAAGGCCGTCATCGGGCGCCTCGGCGGGGATGAGTTCGCCGCCGTCATACCCGCTACCAAGCGGTCTGAGCACAGCTATATGGCCAAGAAGGAGAAGTTCGTGAACGAGTTCAACAGCTCGCATCAGAAGCCCTATATCTTCGGGCTGTCAATGGGCGTGATCAGGCGCACCTGCGAGAACAGCTACGATATCAAGGCTGCCCTCGACAAAGCCGACGACCTGCTTTACGATCAGAAGCAGAAGCGCCGCAAGGAGATCTGAGCCAACACATATTCATCCCGTCGGGCAGGAGGCTTACTCCTGCCCGATGCTTTAAGGCAACAGTAAAAGAGAGCGGAGCTATGGATATAAAAGAACTGTTTGTAAAATCTGATACCGATGCAGCCGCTCTGGTCCGCAGGGGAGAGCAGCACCTTGACACGGAGCAGCTCCTTGCCGCCGACGAGCAGACCCTGCTGCGGGTCGTTTCGGCAGTTATGGGGAGGCACTTTTGCAGCTTCAAGGGCTGCCAGAAGGAGCTGATACTGCATATCCTCGCCGGGCAGGACGTTATCGGCGTTATGCCCACGGGCAGGGGCAAGAGCCTTTGCTTTCAGTTCCCGGCGCTGGTAAGAAAAGGTATGACCATCGTCGTGGAGCCGCTGGTGTCTCTGCTATCGGATCAGTCAAAGGAGCTCAACCTTAACCTGTCAGGCAGCATAGCCCGCTACGTCGTTGCCTTTGAAAGCAATATGAAAAGCATCGCGGGGAAGCGCTTGCTCTATGTCTCTCCCGAGACCCTTATCAGCGCCAAGTTCGTCCGCTTTATCAAAGATTATCTCATAGCTCACCCCGATGAGCTCCCCCTTATGGCGGTGGACGAGGCTCACTGCATCTCCACCTGGGGCTCTGAATTCCGCAGCGACTATCTGAGGATCGGCAAGTTCTTCGATATGATAGGTAAACGCCTGCAGGTCGCGGCATTCACAGCCACCGCCACAAAGCTTATCCGCAGCGACATCCGTAACATCCTGCGAATGAGAGACCCCTATGACACGGTGGTCGAAGCCGGGGAAAATGCAGCCGAGCTGTTCAAGCGTGATAAACTCACCTTAATGATCGTAAAGATCGACAACAAGGAGTTCCGCCCCTTTGTATTGTTTAACCTGACCCTCCTGAAAAACAAGGGCTGCAATAAGGAGGGCGTCCTCAAGGACAAGACCGCCGCTCAGCTCAGCAAAGCGTTCAACCACCTGTTTCTGTCAAAAAAGAAAAGACGCTGTTGCAAAAGTATAGCGTCATATATATACGCCCGGCTCCGGCTGGCCGGGAAGATCAAGTCCTCCGCTCCCCTGTTCAAAGGCCCCCAAAAGTACAGCGGCATGACCGATGAACAGCTTTTGAAGGAGTTCGGACACATCACCGTTAACGGAGGGAAGACCCTGCAGGAGCTTTTGGCTGCCCCTGATGAGAAGGCTGCCGCTAAACCGTCGGCCGGGAAGTCAGCCGAACGCAAGCGCGCCGAAAATGTCCTCGAGGATATCAAAAAGGTGATAAAGAGCGCCCCGAAGTTTTCATTGATCTGGGATACCGAAGGCAGAAGCCCCACAAATAAACAGCTGAGGCTCGCAGCGGAATGGTGTTTCATCGCAGAAGGGGATCAGGAAGACAAGCCCTATTCAGCAGCGCAGCTGTACTGCATATACTACAAATACTTTGTAAAAGCGCCGGATAACTATTGCATCGCTCCGACTATGACAGATAAGATGTATAACGACAGGCTCGAACGGCTTGTCGATGATATCACCGAGACACTTAAAGATACCGAGGGCGCCGTCGTGGTCTACTGCACCAGAAAGGAGACCATCAGGGCACTTACAAGCCACAACTGGCTCGGAACAAAGCTTGAAGAAAAAATGGGTGGCAAGGTTAAGATACCCGTCCTCACCTATTATGCCGATCTCAAAGAAAAGAAGAAGAACCAGAAGCTCTTCGTGGGGTACGGCGGGGAGCAGAAATACCGTGTCATACTTGCCACCAATGCCTTCGGTATGGGTATCAACAAGCAGGATATCAGGCGGGTCATCCATTTCGAGATGCCCTCGGATATCGAGAGCTATTTTCAGGAGGCGGGCAGAGCAGGGCGCGACGGAGCTCCGGCTGATGCCATACTCTACTGCTATATGCCCGAGATCGAGATAATGGAGCGTAACATCGGCAGGATGAGGAGATCTGACGAAAGCCTTACCCGGCGCCAGAAGAATAAGATCCTCCGGGACAATTCCGAGCAGGAGCTTATAAGCCACCGCTTCGAGCAGATGAAGCAGCTCGTCCTCGCAAACGGTATCAGCTCCGAGGAGCTTCACAACAGTGAGATCGTCCAAAAGCGCTCGGGGGATATCCTGAACAGCATCGCCGTCTATTTCGCCACAGATGAATTCAGCTCCGCTCCCGCCGGGCAGGATGTCTCATATCCCAAGGACAGAGAAGCTGTCATCAAGGAAAAATCGGCCGAGATCAGCAATATCATCTTCAATACCTCCTACCCCGCCTATGAGATACTCCGCGGCAGTTATCTTACGGAAGACTCTGTTCCCGACGGCAGGGCGAATATGCTCTGGCTCGGCGGCAGCGCGGATTATCTCGATATGATGATCTGCAATGCGGTCTATACCCTGGGCTTTAACGGCTCAGATTCCATAACCGTCAAAAAGATATTCGAGCTGCTCACCGGGGATAAGCTCATCATCCCCTCCCCCGAGGTCAGAACGGATATCCTCTCCCGCATATTCAGGCTCAACCGCACCGCTGTCAGGATCATCGACAGCACAGGGGCTTACAGCAGGGAGTTTACAGGGAGATTTCTCTGCCTTAAATGCATCCTCCATAAGGGCTCTGACAAGTACATATTCAGATATGAGGACACCCCTGCCCTGTTCAAATACAGCGAGAGCAACAGCAGGATGATGAACATACCTCTCGATTGGCTGATAGTCAAGAATATGCGCGAGAACGCCGGCAGGGTCAACACCAAGCTGGTGGCGGATACTCCCGATAACGTAAAGCTCAAAACCTATATCGCCTGGAGAATCCACCTGCTGCCGAATTTCAAGACCTCCTACGACGAATCCGGCAAGGGCAGAAAGAGCAGCGCACCGTTCAATATAATCCGCTTTGAGAACGACGACCCCCGCCGCAAGGGGATGTACGAGCTGCTGGGGATAAAGCTCACCAACGCCCGCAAGCGCAGGAATGTAGAAGAGAACATCAGGAGGATCCTTGACAGCTATAAGTTCAAACGGTCAGGCTCCGGAACACCCATCAAGGATTGGGAGTTTATTTGGCAGGAGGGCTCCGGCAGGATAGTCGGCGTGCGGCTGGACCGCATCAGCAGGCGGCCCGATGCCGCCCCTGCCGCGGACAGACTGCTTTTCCCGGGCGGGGAGGTCATGGCCCTGCTTAAAGAGGGCAAACTCACAGATAAAAGCAGCGTCAGCTTCGGGGGATATTCCCTCTCTCTGAAAATGCCCGATAAGGAGGACGAAAAGCCCGATGCCTTCGACCTCCTGCTCCTGGATACGGTGTTCACCCTTGAAGAAGCAGGCCTCGACCGTTTCACTCCGGGGGTGCTTTACAATGTTATGTGCGGCACAGGCGCCAGATTAAAGCTGCGGGCAAGAAAGCTGATCATCTCCCGGCTCGAGCGTCTCCGGCTGACCAGACTTATCTTCTCTGACAGCGAGGGGAAACGGTATCTGTCATTCAGCCTGCTGCCTCTTGAAAAGCTCTCCGAGGGGCTTTACAGGATCAGGGCTATGAGCGCAGCCTTTGCAGCGGCCTATGAGCCATACCGAACCCTGCTTAAAAGCGGGAAGCTCACCCTGCCCGATATCCTGATATATGACGCCTGCGCCCGAATCCTTACAGAGAAAGCCAGGGGCCGCAAGCGGGGGCAGCTGATAAAACCGGAGGAGCTCAGCTCGCTGGTGCATAAAGCATTGACCGTCAACGGTCAGGGCAATATCGCATATTACAGGATAAAAAACCGCATAGAGGCTATGAGCACGCTCAGGGCAGATCCCTGCGGGAACAATAAAACGGAGGCCCTTCTCTTCTCCTGCGAAAAAGACGAGAAGGGTGTGATACGGAGCTTCACCGTTCCGAAAGCACCGCCGCTCTATACTTTCCCCAAGCAGACCGACGCCCTCGCCGCAGAAAGCGAAATGCTCTGCATCAGGGACAAAAACGGAAGGGTATGCGTCAGCGATTCCCCGGAGGAGCTGGTGCTGAAAGCCTATACCGCCGAAAGGATACTGGAGCTCATCCGCAGCGGCAAGGACGGCAGGATAGAACCCGATACTGACACCGCCGCAGGTGTCACCCTGGCAGAAGCCCTGAAAAAGCTGACCGCCTCGGACAGCGAGGAGAAAAAGGAAGCCCGCCTCAGGCTGCTCATCAAAAAGCTGGGGCTCATACTGCGGTATTACAAAGCCGCAGACCGCATCCCGGACTGCCGTATGATCCGCGACGGCAAGGGAGGCAGCTGCAAAGGCTATGAGGTGCAGCTCAGACAGGAAGCCAGTGCGGAAGAATAAATGATCAAGAGCAGGGCCCGCAGCCTTGCTCTTTTTCTATGTAAAAAGCAGGAGAAATGAATGTAGATTTACAAATCAAATCGGTTACAGCGCAAATTACCGCAATATATTTAAATTAGAGTTGCAATAAGGAATTTAAAAAATAAATATTTATCTCAATCAGCCTATGTATTTTTTAACATCATAAAAAGAACTCCGTATAGTCTTTCAGACATACGGAGTTCTTTTTATTAAAGCCCTGCCCGACAGAGAAAAGCAGCACCCTTTAAACTGAAAGCTCTCCCGTCACCGCCCCCGCCGGTTCCGGGAGGTGTGAGGGTGCATCGTCGGGCAGGGCTTTACAATGCTGTTATTTGCCGTTCGCTCCCGTCCTGCGTCCTCCGCTCCGGCAGGAAAGCCTTAAGCAGTATCAAGGAGAGGATCGGGATAAAGGCGTGATCAAGGAAGCAGGATCTCCGCCGGCGGAGATCCGGTTGACTTAATGAGTGAACGGTAAACAGGTCGAACTGCGAAGACTGAAACGACGGTCTTGGGGTAAGCAGTGAGACCTGCGGTCATTCTTTTGAGGCTGTCTGCTCGACACCCTCTGCTTTTATAATAGCGATAACTAAAAAACTGATGAGAGGAGTGATGCAGCTTGATTGTATCCGACTAAAAATGTTATTGCGAAAAATACTGCAACAGAGAAAAAATTTTGAAACGAAAGGATGTTAACAAGTATGTTAAACACGATCAATTTATGCGGTCGGATCGTAAACGACCTTGAGGTCAGGACCTCAAATCAAAACAAGAAGTATGTCAGATTCGGACTGGCAGTACCCCGCGATCAGGCGGCAGGCAGCAGCGGAGAGAAGAAAACAGACTTTCTCCCTGCCGTGGCCTTTGACGCTAACGCCGAATTCCTCGGTCGGTACTTTAAAAAGGGCAGCCGCGTGCTCCTTCAGGGCACCCTCCAGACCGACGAGTACAGGGACACCGAGGGCAAAATGAAAAAGACCTACGAGATCATCGTAAAGAAGGTCTGGTTCGTTGAGATACGCCCTCGGGATTTCAACGGTCAGGATCATCAGCAGACCGAAGCGGGCAGCCCCGTCACCGACGATGGCTGTCCGTTCTGAAACGAATTATCACAGTACCGAAAACGGGGCTCACACCGTGAGCCTCCCGTTCGGGTACGGAAAGGACAAGACAATGACTAAGAAGCAATTGGAGCGCTTTGTCAGGACACCGATCATCCACGATCAAAGAACGATCTGCCAGATGATCTGCCAGCTGACGGAGCTGCCCGTAACGAAGATCTACAACCGGGAATTCCAGACCTTTGAAAAGGCTCGGAAAGTCAAGTTCGCCGATAAGGTGCTGATGCAGTTATTTGTGCACCTTGGTATCGGCTCATTCTGCAGGAGCGGCTCATGCACAGAGTTCGCCCGTACAGCATCAGTCGAATACAGACCCATCGCTGAATATAAGGTCGGTGACCTTATGAAGCGGATAAACGGTATGACCCTCGACTATGATACTGAGGGCTGGACCATGTACCTCCTGAGCCGCCTCTATACGGGCTATGCCTACGATATGCAATGCAAAGCCCGGCTTATCAGCAGGTCAAACGAAACAGATGAAAGGTGAGTGATCAGAAATGACCAAAGAACAGCTGCTGTCGGGGCTGAATGCTCCTGCAGTGATGTCGGCGTTTGCAAGAACGTCACTTAAAGACTATTTCACCGTCCTCGAAAACATCACCGAGGACGAGAAATACCGCAGTCTCTACGAGCAGATACTTGAATACACCAGGCTCGACGACTACTGCCACTACGATTTCGACGAGGTATCCGAAAGCACCCCCTACCGCAAGGATGTGACGGTGGGAGAAATGCTCTATGCCTCCTTCTGCCTCTTCGGCGATGTAGAATGCCACAAGTCAGATAAGGACGGCGGCAGGAGGGTAGAAGCCGCTGCACGGCTCATCGTCAGGAACATCGTAGTCATTCCCCTCGGGGACATTCGTATCAAGTACTATATCCAAGAAGTAAAGGAGATGCATAAGCATGAACGTTAACCTTATCAAGAAGTCAGCCCGGGGTTATTCGGCGATCAGCCTCGAAGACGAAATGTTCAACTACCAGAGGGTGATATTCTTCACCCATGAAGTCAACGCCGATACCAGCCAGCAGTTGATCTCACAGCTGCTGACCCTTGAAACACTGAACCCAGGCGAACCGATCCTGATGATGATAAACAGCCCCGGCGGCTCCTGCTCCGACGGGCTGGCTATCGTGGATGTTATGAGGAGCATAACAAGCCCCGTCTACACATCTGTCATCGGTCAGGCCAGCTCTATGGGTGCCGTCCTGCTCGCCGCCGGCGAGAAGGGGCACAGAACTGTCAGCGAGCACAGCAAGGTCATGATCCACGAGCCCCTTATCTCGGGCGGTATGGGCGGCTCTGCGACATCTATCCAGCGCACGGCTGAGTCCATACTCGAGACCAAGCGCACTATCAACAGCCTCCTTGCCGAATTCACTGGCAAGGACATCAAGGCAGTGAACAAAGCCACCAGCTTTGATAACTATATGTCAGCCGCAGAAACCGTGGAGTTCGGCCTCGCTGACAGCATATCCGCAAGCCTGGATTTCAAGGGCTTCAAGAATTCTGAAAGAAAGGACACGACCGAACTATGAAAATGAAAAACAGAATGATCGCTCAGGGCGTAAGCCTTGACGAATTACCGAATTCCAATCAGAACCAGCTGATCGTCGGGAGCTCCGGCTCGGGGAAGACCGGGTCGTTTCTGACCAGCTGTCTGATGGCAGCCAACGGCGAGAGCATCGTCGTTTCCGACTGCAAGCAGAATCTCTACAGGAAATTCCTGGGCCACCTCGTCTGCGACGGCTATCAGGTCTATAACCTTAATCTGGTAGACCCCGATCAGGGATGCGGCTACGATCCCCTCGACTACATACGCTGCGAGTACAAAAACGGCAAACGGGTCTGGAACCAGAAGGACATACTGACCATATCCAGTGTGCTGTGTCCCCTCGATCCCAATGAGAGAGAGCCCTTCTGGACCCAGCAGGCCCAGATGGTGATCTCGATCCTCATCGCATATGTCCTGACCGAGATGAACGGCAAGGAACGTAACCTGGCCAGCATCCTGGATGTGTTCCGTGCGATGTGCGACACCGCCGACAGCGGAGAGGTACCCTTCCTCTCGGACTACTGCGTCAAGTATCCTGACAGCTTTGCCGCGAGACGCTACCAGATGATCTCGGGCTGCTTCAAGGCAGACAAGACCTGGGCCAGCATAAAGTTCTTCGTCGCAAATGCCCTCTCGATCTTTGAGTTCGATGCCGCGAGGGAGATGCTCAGCAAGAGAAGCAGCTTCTCCCTCCACGACCTGGGCAGGAAGCCCACCGTCTGCTTCGTGAACGTGTCGGACACCGACCGTTCATTGGATCCCATCGCAAACTGCTTCTACACCCAGATAATGAACATCCTCTGCTCCGATGCGGACAGAGAGCCCGACTCAAAGCTGGCGGTGCCTGTACGCCTCATCCTGGACGACTTCGCCAGCAACGTCTACATACCCTTCTTTGACAAATTCATCTCCGTCGTAAGATCGAGGAACATCAGCATCACCTGTATGATCCAGGCGCTCTCACAGCTGAACTCCTATTACGGCGTGGCTAAAGCCAACACGATCATCAACAACTGTTCGACCCTCTACTTCCTCGGCGGACAGGATCTCGACACGGTGGGCTATCTCTCTCAGCGGGCCAACATCCCGCCCGAGGACATAATGTGCCTCCCGAATGAAATGGGCATTCTGCTCCGAAGCGGTGAGAAGCCGCTGAAGGTGCGTAAGATCAAGCCCTACTCAATGATGAAGGAACTGGAAGAGGAGCAGGTCGAGTTTGACGACGATCAGCCTGAACCAGCCGTAACAGACAGCGCCGTCTGAATGAAAGCGGCTCCCGTACCCACGGTGCGGGAGCCGGTTCGGCGGCATTGACACACAAGCCGAAAAAGTGTATAATACTATCATAATGAAACAGAAAGGACGATCAATTATGATCACTAAAATAAATACCGATAACAGATTTTTCGTCAGAGGGCATATATCCAGGCTCAATTCCTATGCCGGCGGCAAGGCAATGAACATCGTCGTAGCCGTCAGCCAGGATTCAGACGATCACGACAGCTTCATCAATATGAAGTGCCTTATCCCCGAGATCATAGCCATCCTTAGAGTGGGTATGGCTGTGGAGGTCTACGGCCATATCGGCCCCAGCTGCTACCGCGATAAGAACGGTGAGCTCCAGTACAAGCAAAATAACGACCTTATCGCCGACACCATCGTCTTCAACGAGAGCAAGCAGACCACCATGCAGCGTGAAGCCGAAGAGGCTTATAAGTAGCCATGGGCGGCCTGAGACGCACCATGCCCTTTGAAGAGCTGATCAAAAAACGGGATACCGCACCGCGCTATCCCCAATGGGAGCAGGAGCCTGAGCAAAGCTTTCTCCTGCTCTTTTTATATGCTCTTGCAAAGGGCCTCAAAGGCGCCCTCGGCATCATAGGGGGCGTTCTTAAGGAGCTGGCGCTTGCCCTGATATGGGCAGCCAAGCTGGCGGCGGTCATCTTCCTGACCGTCACCCTGCTGCCGTTTGTACTGACAGCAGCATTTTTCATCCGTTTGCTGGCTGTGCTGTGAATACAGCGTTGGCCCGGTTTGCCATATTTTCCTTTGCTTCCCGCAGCCTCCCGAAAGGGCAGCTGCGGGACTTTTTTTTAGGCCGCTGTTCTCTGCACCCTGCCTGCAGAACTCCGGGGAACAGGAGAAATTTTAATAAAGCAGCAGCAACAGCATTCAGAACAATTTAGCTGACCAGATAATTTATTAACAATTTCAACTTCCTTATTGCGGGAATATAATAAGATAACCGGCATAAATACGCTAAATATTCACAATTCAAGTTCATATCTCCTGCTTATCAAAAACAATACGGGAGCCGGAATTTTCTCCGTCTCCCGTTATCATTATCCGAATCTGCGCATATACATCTCGGCGAGGGTGAGCCCCTGATCGTCGGGGTCAAAGTCCACGTCCCGGGCGTGGAGCTTCAGCGGGCCCTCGGGGAGGATCATATACAGCATATTATGTATCTCCCACTCGTCAGCCATATCCGAGGGAACTCGGTAGGAGACCATATCTCTCCCGTGGATGGGGTGCTCGGCAATGAGCGCCGCCGCGATCAGCTCCATATCCGGCCTTGAGGTTATTAGATATGAGTAGACGATCTGCCAGTTGTCGGGGGTGTAGTGGGCGGTAAAGGTCTCACCGCCGTAGACAAAGGTGTAATCCCTGCCCCTGCCGTCGGTATCCGTAAGGGCTATATCCTCCGGGGACGAGAGTATCCCCTTGGGCTTCTCTTCCGCCTGGGAGGAGCTGTCGGGGGGGGCTGTCACCGTTTCGGTCTCCGTGGGCTTTTCCGTCTGTTTTGAGGTGCTCTCCGGCTTGGAGGTGCTGTCGGTCTTTGATGAGCTGTCATCCCGCTTGCGGGAGGCCTCAGTCTTTTTCACGGCCTCTGAGGTGCTTGCCGCAGTTGCCGAGGTCCCGGCGGGAGGGCGGCTCACCGTCACCGGCAGGGAAGTCCCCGGAACTGCTGTGGATCCCGTCGTTTGGGAGGCCGCGGTCTCCTTTGAGGGAGCCGTCGTCTCCGCAGGAGGCTCCGTTTCACTCGGGGGAGAGGTCATGCTCTCTGTTGCCGTCACCCCTGCCGCGGAGGTGGCAGCCGTCATCTCCGGGATCCGCGCCTCCGAAGAGACCCCGGTGGCTTCGCTCTCCGCAGAGGAGACCGTCTGTACGGAGCTTTCCGCCTCGCCGCAGGAGCAGAGCATCAGTGCGGCAGCCAGGGCTGTAAGCAGCTTATTTTTCATCGGGCTCTCCTCCTTTCGGGCAGCGGTTTCTTGTCTTAATTATACCACACCTCCGGCGGTATGTCAATGAAAGCCCCACCCCGGGGCCTCTGCAGGCATTGTTGTTCTCACAAAAAAACGCCCCCGGATTTGTGCAGATAAACAAATCTGCCGCTGCCGTAATGCACTCCATGTCACAAACCTGTTCTTCTGACCGTTTATATAAGTGAGAAGCTTCGATTATCTTTGAAACTGTTTTGCATCATTCTCATACTATATATACGGAGGCGGTCATTATGAAAAAGCTTGCAGCGATGATCATAGCAGCAATGCTTCTCTGCTCTTGTTCTGAGCAGGATAACAGTATCGACACCAAGGAGGTCGAACTTGAAGAAGGTAAGGTCATTGCCTCTCAGGCCTGGGACGGTTATGAGGAATTGCAGGGCAAGAGCTTCGGGAATGTGTTTACTATGCCGGAGAAGATAGAGCCCATTACAGTTGACAATGTTTACAGCATCTTTGCCGAAATAGATGAAGCTCAGGCCGATAAGGATATTTGCAAAGAATATTTCAAAAAGGTCTTCGGGGATGATTATAATGAAAAATGTATCGTTAAGATGCCAGAAGGAGATTATACATATTCAGAAAAGTCAAGTGACAATTATGCGGTATTTCGGCACGGCCCGGGTACAGTATCAAAAAACGGAGCTGTTCCGCTGAGCATGACCACCTCCGGATACAGCCTTAAAAACAGGTACATCCCTACAAAGGATCGGGATGTACTGTTGGATATCGGTAAAGAAAAGCAATCTGTCGGTGCGATATGCGATGCTGCATTGAAGTATTGCAGCAATATCTTTGAGGGACATTTTAAGGGATGTGAACTGTATGCAGCTGATCTTATACATTTCTATAATTCTGATACCGACAATTATGCAGCAGATGTAACGATCGGTTTGAAATATGAAGGGATCCCTCTGGAATACCGTTTTACACCTCTCGACAAAAGAGTAAGCAAAACGTTCTATGATGTCGGAACTTACTATGTTCCGGCAACATTTGATCTCGATCTTTACGGAATAGACGACATAGGCGTCCTCAGCGTTTATTGGGCGGATAATAAACTAAGTGCCGAAACGCTGAACGGGATGATCCCGTTAAAAGAAACAGTCAAGATCCTTGAACGTGAACTTGCGCCCAATTCAAAATACAAATTCAACAGGGTGGAGCTGCTGTACTGCAAGAAAAAAACTGCTCCTATCTATGAAAACGACCCGATCCTCAATGCAAGTATAGATGAAGATTACGGTGAGGTCGTTGACCCGCCCTTTGTCCCGACATGGGTGTTCACCGTTGATACCAATTCAACAAACGGTACAATGCTATACTATATCAAAGTCAATGCCGTGACCGGGGATATAACCGTAGACAGATAGGAAGAAAGCATATAGGCAACACCGCACGACCCGCGGCTAACGCCTCTGCATGTCATCTGCTTGCACTTTTTCCGTCATAGCACACAAATTCTCCTTGCCGGGCGCTAGCCCGCCTGCGTCGAATTTATGCACTCTGACGGAAAAATTGACTGCGTATCTGACGCACAGGGGTCGTGCGGTGTTGCCTATAATATCCCTATTCGCCCTGATCACACCGAATTTGGCTGTACTGAAAAAGAGTGCTTCGCTTAGCGCGGCACTCTTTTCCTGTTATATCAGTATTTCTCTTTCAGCTCGATAAGGATATCAGGGGGGCCAGCTTCCTCCCGCTTGACCAGATCCTCGCGGTTGCCTGTGAAGTAATAACCGTAAGCGGCGCCCCGGTGCATATCGTCAACACATCTCTTGAATTCGACCTCGCCCATATAGGGGAAGGTGTATCGCTGGAACACGAGGCGCTCCCTCTGTTCATCCTCGGGTATGTCGAAAATCGAGCGCCCGAACAGGCTGCCATCGCTCTCTTTTTTCAGACCAGCAGCATCGATGCAGGTGGCGAGGTAATCCGAATGATGTATCGGTGCCGAGTTGACCTTCATCTTTTCACCGTGATCTCCCGCCCGCTTGACGTAATAGATGGGGAAGTTGTCGGCATGGTTGTGGGAGCCGTGGTCGGCGGTGATTATGATGACCGAATCCTCGTAAACGCCCAGTTCCTGAAGCTGAGTGATATATTTCCGCAGCAGCTCCAGGCAGGTGTAGATACGCTGAGGAAGCTCCTCGCCTGACTGCCAGTGAGCCCCGACTATATGCTGTACTATGAAATAATTGCTGTCGGACTCCGAGAGCTTAAGGTCTGTCGCGTCCAGGAACAACCTGTTGCCCGTGGTGCAGGTGTTCTGATAGACTATCGTCCGGTCAAGCTCGGTAACGTCCTTGGCTATGCTCTCCTTGAAGAACAGCGGCATATATCTGTAAGCGGCAAGGCCGTTGATGCTGTCGTAGAGCTTATCGTAAGCGACCCTGATCTGATCCTCGCTCTGGAACAGGCAGTTGTCGAATTTGCCGCGGTAGGGATTGTAGTTGTAGGAGAAATCCCCGTAGACGTTTACCTTGTAGTTCTCCTCGTGCAGCCTTGAATAGAAGGTCTCGCAGGGCTCGGAGGACCAGGTCTCCCTTACCCAGTAGTTAAGATCGTATTCCGGGAGCTCGGTGGTGCCCGAGAGCATCTGCGGTATTGATATATAAGTGGAGTCGTACATCATACAGGCGTTATCGTAGTAGGTGAAGTCCCTGAGGAAATCAAATTCCTCAGGGCTTTCGGCATAGACGTCGTCAAAATAATGCCTGTCGGCTTCATCCACGATAAAGGTGATGACGTTTTTATTGCCCGACACCACGAACTGCTCGGTGCTGTCCAGCATATATCTTTCGTGCTTTGAAAGGCTGCCCTGGGAGGTAAGTACGATAACGGCCAGGGAGCCCAGCTGGATGGCTCCCAGGAAGGAGCTCAGTACCAGATGCCCGTTTGCCAGACCGGGTCTGCCCGATAATGCCTTTGATCTCCCTGCCAGCTTTGCATATATCAGGGGGAGTATCAGCAGCAGGATCCAGATCACCGCATTGACTATCTTTTTCGCCAGAAGCGAGGACTGATCCATAGGCTCTCCGAATGTGGAGGGGAGGCCGCTGTTCATAAAAGCATACTGGCAGTAGACGCAGAGGGTCAGCCCCACAGTCAGTGCCGAGATCACCCGGAACGCCTTCGGGCTGAAGGCGCAGTAGGCCACAATACCTATCAGCGTGAATACAGCGGTCTTGATAAAGATGTAGGGCGCGAAATCAAAGAACACGAAAAGCAGATCGTTGCGGTTTAAGAAATAGGTCTCTGAGGGGACATACACAAATACCGTAAACAGCAGCGGGAATACCGCAGCAAAGGCTTTGAGCAGGTTTTCCGGGTGAGGGCCGTCCGAGAGGAAGTGGATCAGGTTTGAGAACAGGATCTCCGCAATAAAGAATATGACCGCTCCGCCCAGGGACGAGAAGAACAGCATCATGAACCGGGTGCCGTCAGCAAAGCCGTAGAACCTTACCCCCATATGCGCAGCTGCCAGCAGAGAGATGATGTGGAATATCAAGGGCTCCTCCATCAGCAGCATATAGACCTTTGATCTGAAATAAACGAAGGAAAGCGCCGCCAGAGCAGCCCCGACTGCGGGCAGAGGCAGCTCAAAGAACAGCGTCATATATACCGAGGCGACGATAAACAGGGCAAGCAAAGCGATGCCTATTGCCAGACCTGCCTTTTTTGATCCGCCTGCATTTTTAAGAAGAAATCTTACAGCTTTCACCCGAATGTACCTCCTGCTGAGTGTGTCCTTTGATATTATACCACAATATTTTCAGCTTTTCAAGTCACCGGCAGGGATCTTGCCGCCTATTGATTTTTGCCTGCCCATATGCTATAATATCATTGAGCCCTCGCAGATCCGTGCCGCAAGCGGCGCTCCCTGCGAATCGGGCAATTATAACACCGAAAGGAGCTGAGAGTAATGATCTGCCGAAATTGCGGAGCTGAGATCAGGGATACCGCAGCCTTCTGCGAGGCTTGCGGCGAGCCCGTAATGCCCGTTTCCGCCCCGCAGCAGGGGAGCTCACCCCTCTTTACCGAAAAAGTTACCTATTGCCCCGACGGGAAATACCGCTGGGTCTACAAAATGAGCATCCTCAAAAATCCGACGATCTTCCTGATGGTGTGGAAGATATTCTTCTTTATCATCATCGGTATATTCTGTCTTGTGATGTTCTTTGACTGGCTCGAATGGGATGATTTCTTCCCCGACAGGCTGCTCTCGGACCTTAAAGTCATGGGCATCTTTATCGGAGGTATGACTGCTCTGACATTTATCAGCTGTGTGATCTACGCCGCATATATGGGTGGGAGCTATATCGTCGAGTTTGAGATGGACGAGCACGGGGTCGTCCACCGGCAGATACCTGCTCAGGCTGCCAAGGCTCAGCGGCTCGCCCGGGCCACGACCCTTGCGGGAGTCGCCTCCAATAATCTGACCACCGCCGGTATAGGTATAAACTCCGCCCGTACAGAGATGAGCTCGGATTTCTCCAAGGTGAAGAAGGTCAAGGCGTACCCCCGCCGGAACGTCATAAAGGTCAACGAGACCTTAGGCCACAATCAGGTCTATGCCAAAGCCGAGGATTTCGATCTTGTGAAGGATTTCATCATCGCCCACTGCCCGAACCTGAAATAATATAAGCGGTATGCCGCTCCTTTGGGGGAGGCATACCGCTTTTTAGTTTTCCGGGGAGGAGGTCAGAACTGATCCTCCATCCTGTAATAGCAGACCCCGGCGTATTCGTTGTAAATATCCTTGTACTTGTCGGGAAGTGCTTCTCCCCTCGCGTACCATTGACCGTCAGCGGTCATGGTCCCCCATTCGCATATTATCGGCAGGCTCTCTCGGATATGCTCCAGCTCCTGCTGCATGGGGGTCAGGGGTATCCCCGCAGCCTTGAACACCAGATCGGAAAGATAGTTGAGGCTTATCTCTTGAAGCTCGGCTTCTTCTATATCGCGGTTGCTCCAGATAAAGAAGGGTGTCTGATGCTTAAGAGCGTTCTTTTCAAGCTCGGAAAGGCCCGAGCGCTTTGCCAGCAGAGCCTTGTCAAACTCGGGCAAGGAGGGGTAGTGATCTCCGAACATCACGATGATGACCTGCTCGTCATAATTGCGGAAATGATCTATCAGCTTTTGGGTGGCCTGATCGCTGTCACAGACGGTATTAAGATAATTCTCCGCATATTGGTCATAGGGTTCCTCAAGAACGATGCCGGAGTCGGCCTTCGGCTCATCGTAGCCGCCGTGGTTTTCCATGGTGGCCGCCCATATGAACAGCCCCCTGCTCTTGTCGCGGCTGTCGGCGATCTCGGTCAGCCGGTCGTAAAACTCGCTGTCGTTATGCGCTCCGGGATCCAGGGGGATCTCATCCTGACCGAGGAAGTAGGTCCTGTCAAAGCCCATTACTTCGTACACGTTCCCGACGTTCCACAGAGAGCTGTATACGGGAGATATACCGACGGTATCGAAGCCGTAGGTATTGAAGGTGTCTACCAGGGTCTCCTTGTGGGTGGAGAAGTATTTCCCGTACACGCCCACACCCAGCGGGAGATAATGCATCGAATTGCCTGTAAGGAACTCGTATTCCGAGTTGCAGGTGCCGCTGCCGTAGGGCGAGACGGTAACATACCCCTTGACCGTATCCTCGGAAAGGGATCTCCAGACCGAAAGAGCATCCTTGTTCGAGGAAAACTCAGCCAGATGAGTGTGGTCGGCAAAGCTCTCGTTGAGTATCCCTATCACTATCGGTGTACCCACATCTTCCTTTTCGGAGCTGTACTGCGAGAGCAGGCGCTCGGTATCCTCCTTGGAATAGCCCTCGGGCATACGGATATTGTTCATAAGGATATCGTAGTATATCATATTAAGGCTGCCGATGTTATAGGAGGAGTTTGAAAGTGAAAACGGAAGCACCCCGTTTTGAATGGTAAACAGCCTGCTTGCCATTGATACCGAAAAAGCGGTAAGAGCACCTGTTGATACCAGCAGAGCCGCCCTGGGCTTTATCCCGATGACCTTGAACCGCATAAAGATCAGGGCAGTCAGAAGCAGCGCTGTCATTATGACCGCTGCCGCAACGGGCAGGGAGAGCGTGAAGCTGTATTCTCCCTTGATCTCAAGGGCGTTTGATATGTTCCTGATATCGCTTGCCAGGATGGGTGAATCGCGGAATTTCAGTACATAATGCTGCAATACGGTAAACGCCCCGCTGAATGCTGTTGCGATGCAGAACCAGATCTTCGGGTTCTTCAAGATTACTGCGCCGGCAGCAAAAACGATAAAATAAAGCAGCAGGCCGTTCAGCGTTACCAGGATGCTGTTCTTCATTGCCGTTCGGCTGATCATACATTCGCATATGCAGTAATTGGCGAGCGACAGGATAACAGCGGTGACAATGGGGTCAAAGACCAGCTCTTTGCGGTGCTTTTTCAGTATCAGGAACATCAGGACAGAAGCAGAGATACCGATCAGCAGTACAGTCACCGTTGAGAATACCAGCATCCCGACGCCTGTGCGCCAGTATGTCAGCATATAGATATAAAGAAACGAATGCGGGATAGTCCAGGCTGAAAGCAGGAACAGCAGATACACGGCGATGCTGCCGTGCTTCATATTCAGCACTGTCTTCCCGTCGGGATCCTTTGTGATAAAGAATCCGATCAGTTTTTCGATCATTAAAACACCCTCAGTTGTTCCGCTGCATACTCAGAAAAAGCGGATTCCGGTATTGATTATACCATACTAACGCCAAAAAAGCAAACCTGCCCCACGAAAACACGCAATTTATGTCTTTGCCCGACCGCCCTCCAACCGCTTATAGCGTTTACAGGCTTGCAGACAGAAAGGATCTTCCCATTCAAAAGCCTGCGTTATCAGCATCCGGACATGAAGCCGGACAGGGTGAGAAACTGCGGCGAGAAGTTTCATATGTATGACCTGATACGGGAGAGTCAGGAATAGGATCAGGTACAGCCGCTGGGCTTTTCACCAAAGCGTTTTACATATGCCTTGTAGAAAACCGAATAATCACCAAAGCCGCATTCCTCTGCGGCTTTTTTTGCGCCCATTCCCCTTTGCAGCAGCTCTTTTGCCAGTAT
>JAFXXU010000068.1 GCA_017542125.1 Ruminococcus sp. | reverse complement strand
CAATTTTTCCGTCAGAGTGCATAAATTCGACGCAGGCGGGCTAGCGCCCGGCAAGGAGAATTTGTGTGCTATGACGGAAAAAGTGCAAGCAGATGACGTGCAGAGGCGTTAGCCGTGGGTTGTGCGGTGTTGCCTTTATTGTTTCAGCGTCAGCGGGACGCCGCCGCGCTTCAGGTCGCTATGCCGGGAATTAACTCCATATTTAATATTTTCCATTTCCAGCCCACCTTGCCAATATAACAATCATAATAAACTGTCTCGGTCTTCTTCGAGCCGGAGTAGACCACCTCACAGCTGACCACATATGCCTCCGAGACTGAGGGCGCGGAGCCGTAGGCTTCCTTATATCCGGCTAAGTCCTCGCTGATCTCGCTCTTGGGTATCTGGGTCTCCTTGCCCTGGGTAAGCTCAATCGTGAAGCCCTCGCCGTAGTATTCCGAAAGGGGCTGCTTGTACTCGCGCATATAGTCCTTCTTATCAAGGCTCTTGCTGCTGCGCTCATCGTCGTAGACCTTCTTGATCTCCTTGGGCATTGTATCCACGAACTTATCGTAGTTCTCGGTATCAATGGCGGTGAAATACTGCTTGATCACATCCTCGCGCTTATTGGTGAAGAGCAGTCCCTTGCTGATCAGCACCCAGATGACGATACCCACCGTCACCAGCAGGATGACGATCAGGAGATTTCTTCTCGCATTGGGATCGACTCTGCGCTCACGGGTCTTTGACTTTCCGATGCCTGCCTTTTTGATCTCCTCCTCGGTCATGAACCTTACGGGCTTTTTCGGGGTGGCTTTCTTATACTTTTCCAGCGCCTTGGACTTTTTCGCATCCGGCTTGCCGTAGCCGCAGCCGGTGCAGTACTCACCCTTATAATACTTCCCGCAGGAGGGGCATATCTTAACTGCCATAGTGTCAGAACCTTTCATTAAATAGGGTTAGTATTATTTTACAGCATAAATGTGAACTTGTCAAGCAGGGGCGCTCCGCCGGATGCGATTGACAAAAGCCCTCAGCTGCATTATAATGTATCCGGAGGGATGACTATGCTGTTTACTGCTCTGATACTGCTGCTTTCGGCCAACGTCCGGCTGCTGACGGCGGCCTTTGATATAGGTATGCTGCCGCCGGCGCTGGTGCTCGGGGCGCTGTTTGTATTTGTGAATATCAGACCCGTGTTCGGGCGGCTGCCGGTGAACAAGCATCAGCGCATCCGCTGCGGAACAGCTCTGCTGGAAGCCTTTCTCATCGCGGCGGCGGGGTCGGCGGTACTGCTCTTTGCGGGTATCTTCGCCCTTGACCTCGGCAAGAAGACCGTCATTATCAACACCGTCATAGCGGTGATAGTGCTGGCCTTGGCTTTCTGGAACGGTATCATCCGGATATATATTTCCGCCTCGCAGCTGGGGATAAAATGGAGGCTCATCGGCGCTCTCTGCGGGATGATACCCGTGGTGAACCTCATAGTGCTGATAAAGCTCATCTCCCTTGCAAAGAGAGAATACATCTTTGAGGACGGCAAGCACCGCCAGGATCTCTCCCGGGCGGGAGAGCGCATCTGCGCCACAAAATACCCCCTGCTGCTGGTCCACGGGGTATTCTTCCGGGATTTCAAGCATATGAACTACTGGGGGCGCATCCCGGCGGAGCTGGAGAGAAACGGGGCGAAGATCTACTACGGCGATCAGCAATCAGCGCTTTCGGTGGCGGACAGCGCCGCCGAGCTGGCGGATAGGATCCGGGAGGTCTGCCGGGAGAGCGGCAGCGAAAAGGTGAACATCATCGCCCACTCTAAGGGCGGGCTGGATTCCCGCTGGGCCATATCCCGGCTGGGCTGCGCAGACAGGGTAGCCTCTCTGACCACAGTGAACACCCCTCACCGGGGCTGCAAGTTTGCCGATCACCTGCTTGACAAGTCGGGCGAGGGTCTGCGAAAAAAGGTCTCGGCGGCATACAACGCCGCAGCCACCAAGCTCGGGGACAAGAGCCCCGACTTCATCTCGGCAGTCACCGACCTGACGGCTTCGGCCTGTCAGCGTATAAATGCGGAATGTCCCGACGTTCCCGGGGTAGTTTACCGCAGCATAGGCTCACGCTCGGTAAAGGCCTCGGCGGGGCGGTTCCCCCTTAACCTCTCCTATCTGCTGGTGGATCACTTTGACGGCCCCAACGACGGGCTGGTGTCGGTAGACTCCATGATCTGGGGAGAGGATTTCCGGGAATACAAGCCCGCCGGTCAGCGGGGCATCTCCCACGGGGATATGATCGACCTGAACCGCGAGAACATCGACGGCTTTGATGTGAGAGAGGCTTACGTTCAGCTGGTGAGCGGGCTGCGGGAAAGAGGGCTCTGAACGCCTGCGAAAAAAATCTCAAAAAAATGTTTACCCCTTAAACTTTTTTTAAGGTTGGCGGATTATAATAAAGACAACAACAAAAGAAAGGGGTCTTTCCTATGAAAAACACAAACAAGAAATGTATATTTATAACAGCCCTTGTCGCAGTGGGGATGCTCACCGCAGGGTGCGCTTCCTCCGAGAGCTCCTCCTCCCAGGCGGAGGCCGACACCGGCAGCACGGTATCCCAGAGCGAAAACGCTCAGAACGATACCGCTAAACAGGGCGCAGATGCCAAAGGCGGTCAGCAGTCCAGAGGCATAACCAACGTGACCAACTCCGAGGGCTACGGCACTCTTGACACCGAGGATATGTTCTCGAACCGCGATCTGGAGCAGGAGGCTGATCCTGAGGACGCTTCCACCCTCACCCTCGCTGACGGCAAGACGGTGGAGATCACCGAGGCAGGCACCTACATCCTTTCGGGGACGGCCAAGAACTGCACGGTCAAGGTAAATGCCGACAAGGAAGACAAGGTTCAGCTGGTGCTTGACGGGGTGAACATCACCAACGACTCGACCCCCGCGATCTATGTGGTATCAGCGGATAAGGTGTTCATCACCACCGCCTCGGGCAACAGCAACACCCTCTCGGTAACGGGCAGCTTCACCGCTGACGGCGACACCAACACCGATGCGGTCATCTACTCCAAGGACGATATCGTGCTGAACGGCCTGGGCTCCCTGACCATAACCTCTGCAAAGGGCAACGGCATCACCGGCAAGGATGATATCAAGATCACCGGAGGCACCTACTCCATAACCTCGGAGCTTGACGCCATCGAGGCCAACGACTCCGTCCGCATCAGCGGCGGCGACTTCACCATAAGCTCCAAGAAGGACGGCATCCATTGCGAGAACGGCGATGACGATTCGGTAGGCTGGATCTATATTTCCGGCGGCACCTTCAATATCACCGCCTCCAGCGACGCTATCCAGGGCACCACCATCACTGAGATCGACAGCGGCACCTTCACTCTCAAGGCCGCAGAGGGCATTGAGAGCACCTATGTGAAGATCAACGGCGGCGACATAACCATCAGCGCCTCCGATGACGGCGTGAACGGCTCACAGAAGAGCAAGACCTACGGCACCCCCGCCTTTGAGATGAACGGCGGCACCCTTACCATAACCATGGGCTCCGGCGACACCGATGCTATCGACATCAACGGCAGCGTGACCGTCAACGGCGGCACCATTGACATAACCACATCCCTCCAGGGCTCGGCTGAGTCCTTCGACTACGACGGCACAGCCACCTATAACGGCGGCACGATCATCGTCAACGGCGAGGAACAGGATTCCATCCCCACTCCCATGATGATGGGCGGCGGCTTTGGCGGCGGTGGCTTCGGAGGCGGCGGAAGGGGGGACCGCGGAAATTTTAACGGCTGGGGAGGTTCGGAGGACTTTGACCCCGAGAACCTCCCCGAAGGCTTCGACAAGGACAATATGCCCGGCGGCTTCGGGAATTTCGACCCTGAGAACCTCCCCGAGGGCTTCGACAAGAACAATATGCCCGGCGGCTTCGGGAATTTCGACCCCGAGAACCTCCCCGAGGGCTTTGACAAGGACAATATGCCCGGCGGCTTCGGAGGCAGAGGCGGCAGGAACGGCGGCAGGAACCGCTCCGGCAGCACGACCTCGGAGGCTGAGGCCGACACTGTTCCAAACGCATAATAATTGCTTTTCCGGCAGATAATAAAAGCTTCGGACGGGTCTTGATGACCTGCCCGAAGCTTTTGGTTTTCAGCGCTTTGCGTAGTCCAGCAGGAGGCCGGTGCTGTCCACTTTACAGGTGAAAAGGCAGCCGTCGTACTCCCCGTCAAGCCCCTCCCCGGAGGTGGTGATGAACAGGGTATCGAGAGCCTCACCCATAAAGCAGCAGGAGGTAACGTGCTCCGCCGGCACCTCCACAACCGATAGCAGGCTGCCGTCGGTGCTGCTGCGGTGCTCGATGCGCCTCCCGCCCCAGACAGCCGTCCAGAGGCCGTCCTCGCTGTCGATGCACATCCCGTCGGGGACGCCGCCCTCCACATTGAAAAGCACCCTCCTGCCGGAGATATCCCCGGAGGTCAGGTCGTAGTCATAGGCGAACACGGCATAGAAAAGGGAGTCGGAGAAATAGAAATGCTTGCGGTCACGGCTCCATGCCATACCGTTTGATATCTTCGTATCGGGCTGCATCACCCGGATGCTGTCCCCCTCGCGGCAGAACAGGGCTCCGCCGGGAGGGTTGTCGCCCATAGCCGATGACCCGACGAACAGCCTGCCGGCAGGGTCGGCCTTGGCATCGTTGGAACGCCTGAAAGCACCGTAATGCTCCGACAAATCACAGAGCAGGCTCATCCCGTCGCCGTCAACAAGATAAAGCCCTTTCTCGCCGGCTGCGATATAGCTCCCCGGCTCCTCACAGGGGACGGCTGCCCCCAGCTCGCCGTCAAAGCTCACCTCTCTGCGCCTGCCGTCGGGTGAGAGGATATACAGCTTGCCCGCAAGGATATCCACCCAGGAGAGGGCTCCCGTGCGGGGGTCGTAAAAGGGGGACTCCCCCAGGCGGTATTTCTCCGGCGAGAATGGTACTGCGGTATAGGTCTTCACTGTTCATTCCTCCATTCTATGCGGCAGGCTATGACCGCCTTGCCCTCCGAGCGGACGTTGAAGCGGTCAAGAGAGCCCGTCAGCTCGCTTTCGATCGAGAGCAGATCACCCTCGTGGGTCTGCCCCAGATAATGCAGCTCTATGCCCGCTATGTCATCGGAGCAGACCTTCTCCGAGGGGTAGCTGTTGAGTATGAAGCGGACGTATTCGATGTTGTTGGTGTGGGAGCAGTAGTCGATATTCGTGGAGCGGACCCGGACCTCCTCGCTTACCGGCAGCGCCTCCTTGCCGAAGCGCCCGAAGGCCAGATCCTCCGCGGGGCAGGGGTGCTCCATATCCTCGGTGAAGCCCACGGTCTCCGGGGGCCTTATCCTGCCCTCTTTAAGGTCTATGCCGCATATCTCCACCCGGGAGGAAACGAGCTTCTCCCCCGCCTCGGAGCTTATGACCGTATCGCAAAACATCCTAAGCTTTGAATGCCCCGAGATAAAGCAGCTGATTCGGAGCTTTTCCAGCCACTCCGGCTTGCGGTAAAAACGCATAACGTTCTTTGAGAACACCCACATTGCGCCGTACTTCTTCATAGCGGTGACGCCGTCGATGTGCATACTGCCCAGCAGCTCGGTGACGCTGTCCTCGACTATCTCAAAGGCCGCGATGACCGACATCTTCACCGAAGCGTCGCACATACTCCCCGCGACGTACTTTTCCTTTTCATATATCACTTAAAGTCTCTCCTTTGGTATAAAAGCTTCATAGGGGTATTATACCACATTCCTCCAAAGATTTCAACAGAGAAAAACGGCTGCCGGTCTCCCGACAGCCGTTCGTTATGTTCAGCCCATTCCGTAGCCGTAGTAGTAGTGGACATCCGTCATCGTTTTCTTGATGAGCTCGAGGTCCTTGTCATCCACCTTATTGTCGCCGTTAAGGTCGGCATTCTTGAATACGATCTTTGTGTTCTTATCCTTGATGTACAAGCGCATCATTCCCACATCTACCATATTCACTCTGCTGTCGCCGTTCACGTCGCCGGGGAGATCCGACTCGATGTAGGAGATCTTCATGCCGTAACGCTTGGCATAGCTCTCTGCCTCGGAGCCCTTGGCGCAGTACACGGTGAGCTTCTGATTAACGGTCTGAGTATAGTTGCCCTCATCATCGTAGCCTTCCTTTACGCCGAAGCTGGGGTAGCCGATGCTGTTCACAGAGGAGGATATAACTATCTTGGTGAGCTTTTCAAGAGCGTTCATAGCGCCGTAGTTTATGATCTCCACCGTATTGGGTATGGTCACCGAGGTGACATTCGGGCTGCCGTTAAAGGCGGAGTATCCGAGGAGCCATACGCCGGAGGGGACCTTCACCTCGCCGGTGAGGCCCTTGGTCTCCAGGAGCATCCTGCAGGCGATGAACATCCCGGTCTTATCCAGCTGATCCTGACGGAACTTGGTGTCCTTGAACACCTGGTCGCCGATGTTGCGGACAGTGTCGCTGAGGACGTTCACCTCGCTGAGGCTGGTGCATCCGCTGAAGGCCGCATATTCCAGCCAGTTGCAGCCCTTGGGGATCGTGATGGATGTCAGGGCCTTGCAGTTCTTGAATGCCTCACTGCCGATGCCCATAAAGTCGCCCTCGGGCATCGTTACGCTTGTAAGCGCGGTGCAGTCCTTGAACATTGAGGAGGTGATGTGCCTGATGTTCTTTGAGAGCTTAACGGTCTTGAGCGCTGTGCAGCCCTCGAAAGCGGAGTAGTCGATACCCTGCAGGCTGTCGCTCATGGTCACAGAGGTAACGGTCTTGTTGTCCTTAAACGCTTCATTGGCGATATCCTTGACCGTTACGCCGTTGATCTTCTCGGGGATGGTGACAGCGCCGCCCTTGCCCAGATACTTAATAATGGTGACGGTATTGTCGCTGTTCACCGCATACTCGAAATCGCTGTTGGTGTTGACGTTCATAAGCTCATACTTGAACCCGTTATCCACAGCATATCTGTGAGCGGAGGTGTTGTAATCGCACCTGATGAGGAAATCGGAATCCGGCACCTCGTCATTCTTTTCATCGTAGGAGTATCCGAAGCTGTAAGAGCTCAGCGAAGTTTCGCCGTAAACTGTCACCTGCTTGATGTTCCTGCAGCCCAGGAAGGCTCGGTAGCCTATCTGCTGCACGCTCTTCTTCAGGGTCACGGAGGTGATGCTGCTGCCCAGGAACGCTTCGCCGGCGATCATGGTGATCCCGTCGGGTACGACCAGGCTGCCGGTGCAGGTCTGACCGTCAACTATGATGCTGTTGACGATGACCAGCGGGTTCTTTTTCCTCTGAGCCGCCAGCCAGGGAGTATCTGCAAAGGCTGCGGTCCCGATCTCTATGACAGTAGAGGGTATGGTTATCTTCGAGAGCTTGGTAAGCCCTGAGAAGGCGCTGCCGTATATGTATTTCAGGCCGCTTCCCAGTACTACCTCTTCAAGCTGAGTGCAATCCCGGAGATCTGAATCTACGGATTCCATGCTCCCGGGGTAGGACAGCTTTTTGAGGGAGGTGAGATACTCGAACATACTCCAGCCGTGGCCGGTGATGCCCTCGGAGATAGTAAGCTCGGTGATACCGCCGTTATTATACTTGAAGCAGTTGCCGTCGATATAAGTGACCTTCTTGCCGTCCAGCTGGGCGGGAACGGTGAGCTTGGATGCCGAGCCGAGATAGCCCTGCACGGTCACGCCGTCATTATAATCATTATCAACGATCAGGAAGTCGCCGGACATCCTGCCCTCGAGAGGAACGAAGGTATAGCCGTTCTCCATAGCGAAATCGCAGGAGTATGATCCGAAGTCTGCGCAGATGGTGAGGCCGGTCTTCTTATGGGTGCCGGTGCCGTCGGTATAGGTGTCAACGCCCGTCCGGTCGATAGGCTCATCGCTCTTTACGGTCAGCTTTTTGAGTGCGGGGCAGTTTGCAAAGGCATCTTCCCTGATGACGCCGATGGAATCGGGGAGGATGATCTCAGTCACCGTGCTGTTGCCGGCAAAGACTTTCCTGTCGATGCCGTATACTCTGGCTTCGCCGATGGTCTCGGGAACTGTGATCTTTTTCTCCTTACCGGTATAGCCTACGATGATAACGTCGCCGTCTTCATCGGTAACATACTTGTAATTGCCGCTGGTCTGAACTCCTATGAGCTCATAGTCAAAGCCGTAGTTTATGGCGTAATAGTATGCAGTGCTGCCGTAATAGCACTTGAATACCGTACTGTCATACCTGGTCCTCTGATCTGTCTCATAATCGCAATCGCTGAAGCCTATGCAGTAGCCGTCAAAATCCGTATCCCTGGAATTGCAGATGACTTCCTTGATATTGCTGCAGTTCATAAAAGCATCGTTTTCAACGTAGCTCAGCTTCTCGTTCAGTTGTACCGAGGTGATGCCGGTGCAGCCTTCAAAGGCATAGCTGTTGATCTTCAGCACCTTATCGGGGATGACTACCTTTCCGGAAGCGTTATTACCGTACAGCAGCACGCCGCCCGCAATGACGAGCCCGCCGCCTGCCACCGCATTCTTATACCAGGCGGTATCGGTCAGCGCAGAGCTGCTGACGAAACGGAGGGTATCGGGGAAGGTGATCGCGGCAAGGTTGGTGCAGCCTTCAAACGCTTCGTAGTTTATATCAGTCAGCTTGCCGGGAAGCACCAGCTTTTTGAGGGAGGTCTTATTTCTGAAAGCCTGTTCCTCGATCTCGGTGACTGTAACTCCGCCCAGGGTATCGGGGATGGTGAGGGTCGAAGCTGTACCCGCATAATCAATGATGTATGCTTTGTTCTTTTCGTCGTTGAGCTTGTAGAAGATATCACCGCTGCGCTCGCAGTCAGTCAGGACATAGGGGAACTCGTTTTCTCTTGCATAGGAAAGGGCATCCGTGTTCGAGGTGCAGTAGAAGGTGATATTGGCAGTCTTGTTGAACTGCTCCATGCCGTAATCCTCATCATAGCCTGCAAAGGAGTAGCCCATACTGTGATCCTGGAGTTCCACATCGCTCTCGCCCTCAAAGTAAGCCTTGGCAAGGGATGTGCAGCCGTCGAAGGCAGCCCCCTGGACATACATCCACTCGGTGTTATTGAAGTGTACCTCCTTCAGGGTGGTGTTGCCCTTGAAGGCATGGCGGCAGACAGAATATACTCTGTACCCGCCCAGGGTATCGGGGATAGTGACGGAGGCGCTGTTTCCGGTGTATCTGACGATATCCGCCGTGGGGATAACTACCCACTCGCCGAGGTCTTCATCCCATACCGAGGTGTTGTCATCGGAGATCAGATAATCAAAGTCGCCCTCCGAATTCAGGTCGGTATAGACATAATCAAAGCCGTAGGTATCTGCGTAGTTATAGGCGTTGCTTCCGTAGCAGCAATAGATAGTCAGCGGATATCTGTTGCCGTTTTCGGCAAAGCCCGCCTCGGAATCGTAAAGCCTGGTGTACTTGCCCTGAACGGTGAGCTTTTTGAGATTGCTGCACCCTACCAGCGCATCTGAATCGACATATTCGAGCTCCTTGGGAAGTGTAAGCTCCGTAAGTGAGGTATTGCCGGAAAATGCCCGGAAGCCCACGCTGTATGTCTTGTAGCCGCCGAGGGTCTCGGGGATCACAAGCTTCTTGATGCCCTCATCGCAGCCGATAACGACAGCGCCTTTCTCCCGTACATACTCGCCGAGATCCTCGTCCCAGTACTCGGTATCTGTATCGGCGATGATGTACTTTACGCCGTTCTCGGACAGGTAGTCGGAGAACTCAACTCTGTACCCGTTATTAGTTGCATACCAGTACACCGGCGAGCCATAGGGGCAGATGATCGTGACTTCGTCTTCAAAATAATGATAATTATAATCCTCGTCTCTGTAATAACCGATGCCGAGAGAATCGATATCGGCCGTCGAATCTATCCGGAGCGTTTTCAGGTTGCTGCAGTTGTCTATCGCATTGTATCCGATCTTCTCCACATTGCTGCCGATGGTGAGCTCTGTAAGCTGAGAGTTGTTTGAGATCGCATTGGATGCTATGACCCTGACATCCTCGGGGACCGTTGCCTTGCCCTTGACGCCGCTGCCGTCAACGAGGGTATCGCCTATAACGACGAATTTGCCTGCGGCGATCTGATCGTCCTGCCACTTGCTGCCGTATGCGGCGCTGTTCGGAACATCCGTGAGGGTCGCGGGGAAGTTTATCTTGGTCAGGGCGGTGCAGTCGAAGAATGCGCTGTAGCCCAAAGTCTCAGCATTGCTCCGGAACACTACCTCTTCAAGAGAATAGCAGTTTGAGAAAGCCTCCTCTCCGATACTGCGCAGGCCGGTGGGCAGGGTGATCTTCCGGATCCAGCCGTTGCTGACAAAGACTTTTTCATTTATGCCGGTGACGGTCTTTCCGCCGAGGGTGTTGGGAACGGTGATCACCGTCTCCTCACCTGTGTACCTGATGATCTCGGCTTCGCCGTCGGAATTGACGATATAGGTGTACCCGCCGCTTGTCTGAGCATCGCTGTAGGTCAGCCCGATGCCGTTGTTGTTGGCATATTCTGCGGGACTTGTACCGTATTTTGCGGTGATGACCAGCTCGTTGTTGAAACTATCCCAGTATTCTTCCTCACCTGCAGAGTAGCCGAGGCCGCAGTAGTAATAAAGATCGGTATTCCCCTCGAACACCGCGCTCTGGAGATCGGCGCAGCCGAAGAGGGCTCCTTCACCCACAGAGGTCAGCGTAGCGGGGACATTCAGAGTCTTCAGCTTGCTGTCAGACCTGTCGCTGTTCGGGAGCATCTTCCTGACCTTGAGGCCGTCCACCGCCTGGGGAATGGTGAGGCTGGTCAGGCTCCTGTTATAGCTCAGGATCTCGGCATAATTATCGTAGCAGCGATAGGTTATGCCGTTCTTGGTCTTCTGGGTAGGCTTAACGATCTTTACGGAGGTTACGGTTATACTGCTGTTGCCGCAGAGGATCAGCTTATCGCCTTCGTCATAGTTGTCATACAATTCCTCGAACTCAGGCACCGAGAGGGTAAAATAGCCGTCGCCGGTGACAAAGCGCTTCTCAGTCCAGTAGCTGTTATTCTCTTCGTCCAGCAGTAACTCAAATTCCTTCTGCTGATCGGGAGCAACGCCCTCGTTCAGGTCGTATTCGATGTAGATGCAGTTGCCCGCATCCGAAACAAACTGATCGACGTCCACGGCATAGGCGGACCAGTTCTCTTCGTAATACACCGCCGACGTATCCGCATTGGCGGAGATCGGGGTCAGCGGCTCCTCCGAGTCATTGCCGATAGCCCAGACATTCGCTGTCATCAGGTTCACTGTCATCATCAGCGCACAGATAACTGCTGCGATCTTTTTGGTCTTCAAATCATCATCCTCTTTCGGAAAATCTTTGGGCCCTCCGGGGGAGCGGCCCGCTTATGTCATTTCAGCTCGACATCCGCGCCTGCCATATAGGCCTGCATAAGCACGCGGTCGCCGTCATTTATCTCGCCGTTGTTATCAACATCGGCTGCCGCGAGGTCAATTGTAACGCTTTTCCCCGCGAGATATGCTCTCATAAGGCCGTAATCCACCATATTCAGCTTGCCGTCGCCGTTGAGGTCGCCGATGACCGAAAGCTCCTTCTCATCGGGGGAGGTGCTCCCGCCGTCGGTAAGGGCGGCCGCGGTCATCGTACCGCAGACTGTCAGCACGGCAAAAGCCGTTATAACGGCCAGAGCCCTGATCTTTTTCATTTCATTCTGTCCTTTCGTCAAAAGCGGATATCCCTGCCCGCAAGGACTGCCCGCATGAGGCCGTAATCTACCATTGTCACCTTGCCGTCGCCGTCAACATCGAAGGCGGTCTCCTCCAGGCCTGTGTCGCCGCCGGTGAGGAAGGCTCTCATAAGCCGGCAATCCTCCTCGTCCACGGTGCCGCTGCGGTCAACATCGGCAGGGTGGATGAGCTTAGACGTAAAGCTGTCGGAATAGCAAGCGCCGCACTCCTCGCAAATGTGGACGGTATAGCCGCCGTGCTCGTATGTGGGCTCGATGACGGTATCCTTATAGATGTGTGTATGGGTCAGCAGCACTATTGTGAAGCCGTTGCTCTTGGCGTAATCGTGTCCCTTGGTGCCGGAATAGCACTTGACCGTAAAATTGGTGAGCCTGGTCTTGCTGACGGCGGAATAATCCCCGTCAAACTTGTAGGAGCCGCCGCCAGAGCCGTAGCCGTAGCCTATGGCATACTGCCCGATCTTGCTGACACCGTAGGGGATCGTTATCTCTCTAGTGCCGCTGTAGAAGCAGTTGAAGAAGGCAGCCGAGCCGATCCTTCTGAGGCTCCTCGGAAGGGTGACGCCCGTGAGCTTGCTGTCGCCGTAAAATGCGTCATTGCCTATATCGGTCAGGCCCTCGGGGAAGGTGACGGTCTTGAGCTGATACTGGCAGGCAAAGGCACCGGCGTCGATCTTCTTGCAGCCCGAGGGGAGCTTTACCGAGGTGAGCACCTCGGCATTCATAAATGCGAACTCACCGATCTCGGCGATAGGGAAGCCGAAAAGCTCATCGGGGATGACCACGCTCCCGCCGCTGCCCTTGTACTTGGTCACTACCGCAGTTTCGCCCTCGATGTAGTATTCGTAGCTGGCAAGCAGCTCCGCATACTTGGCGGGGATGTAGTCGCTGTCGGGGATCTGCGGCAGCTCGTAAAGGAAATACTTCCCCTGATTGCTGGGAGAATAGGCGGTGTGCTGGGAGTCCATCAAGGTCTTGCCCGCTGCAAAGAACTTGCTGGTCTTTGCAGTATCGTTCCAGGTCGCATCCAGGCCGTAGTATTTGCCGTTGTCCATCTTGACCACCAGCCAGGCGTGGCTGCCGCCGTTGGCCTTACCGATGACCATTACTGCGTCGCCGCCGGAATAATTTATAAGCATCTGGGCGGTCTTGGAATAGGTCTCACAGACGCCGGCGCTGTGATCTATGGCACCCGCTATGCTGTGCGCCCACATAGCGCTTTCAGCATTGCCGCTGCTGTCGATGGCATAATCCAGGCTGCCCACCAGGATATTATTGATCCTGAGAGCCCTCTCGTATCTCGTAGTGAGCCCCGAGAGCCTTCCCATCGCCGTGTCGATATAGGCGACGATCTTCTGCTGGAGGGTCTTGCGGTAGGCCGCGCTGGCGATCTCCGCATCGATCTCCACCCAAAGCGTGGTGGAGCCCCTGAGCATATCACCCGTCATAAAATAGAACAGCGGGTTATCGTCTCTGAATACCAGATAGGTCTCCACCGCCTCGTCGGAGGTAAGGCCTGTGTGGTCGAATTTGTTTAGTATTATCCTGTTGCCGTAGAGCTCGGTAACGTCCTCATCGCTCTCCCAGAAATCGAGAGAGAAGCTGAGCAGCCGATTGTAGAAGCTCTGCCTGGCAGAGCCGTTGGATCTTTGCGCCAGATCCTTATAGCCGTAGTCGGTGGAGGCCTTGGCTGCGATCTCGCTGATGCTCAGCGAAGCTGCTGAGGACGCAGAGCTGCTCTGCGCTGCCGTTTCCGCGGATGCGGGGATCAGCGCCGCAGAAGATGCCAATGCAACAGCGGCGGACATAAGCCCCGCTATCAGCTTTTTAAACAGGTCCATAAGCACTCTCCTCTCCGTAACGTTCCGGTAACGGTCTTATTATGCTATGGGGACGATAAGCTGATCATACCCCACCCAGTCGGCAATATACTTGGCAAGGGAGGAAAGATCGTTCAGATCCACTGTTCCGTTGCCGTCAACATCAGCGCCTTCCTCGTCTATGGTCACGCCGGGCCATTCTGACATATACTTGGCAAGATCGCTGTAATCCGAAAGGTCGATGTAGCCGTCGCCGTTGACATCGCCCCTGAAGATTACCTCCCTCTCCACGGTATCGCCGCAGGTGCAGGCATATACCGCCTTGCCCTTGGTAGAACCGGTGGGAACGGTGTAGGACTGGAGTATCGTATAATTATGGCTGTGGCCTACGGGTATCCCCTCTGTGGGGCCGGTAACGCCCGATACCTCAACAGTCGCCGTCGGTTCTCCCACCTTAAAGAAATCCTCGGGATTGTAGTTGAGCCAGAAGCTGTAATTGCCCTGAGCGGCGCCCTCCTTCACCTTGAAGGTGACGGTTCCGACGATGCCGTTGGCAGTCACGTCCTTCATCTCATCCAGATTGGTGAATGCGATGGCAAAGGGACAGGCCTCATACTCCTCCAGGCTGGCGAAGGTAAGCTCCGACCCGAACACACCGGGCTTGAAATCAACATACTCGAAGGTATCCTTTGCGTAGCCGACAAACACTCTCCAGCCCGAGAGGCCGGTATTGTTGCTCATCCTGACGGCTACCTCGACGGTATCGCCTGCGCTCAGAGCATCGGTCTTATACTCGAGGGCAAGGTTCACCCCTCCCGCCGCCGATACGTTGAACACAAAGCAATTTGCCAGCGTTACCGCAGCGGTCATCGCTGCGATCAGCTTTTTTCTCATATTTTTACCATTCCTTTCGCGGCATATAGCCGTATGGGGATACCGCCCCATATTATTTCAATTATAATTATACCTCATTTTTGCAGCAAAGTCAATAGATTTGTGCCCATTTCGCCATTGGGATTTTATAGTTTTTAACAATATTAACCTGTATCATTTTTACAGATATCATCAGCTCCGGGGCACACCTCGCAAAGATACAAAAAGCACTCCCGCCCTGATACGGCGGAAGTGCCCTGAAAAACCATATAAACGCGCCCGCGTTCAGCCTGTGGCTTTCTTATGGAGCGAGCGGAATTCGGCGGGTGAGAGCATCTCGTGCTTCTTGAACACCGCGCAGAAGTAGCTGCAATCGTTATAGCCCACTGCTCTGGCGATCTCGTTGACGTTCATCTTGTCCTCGAGGAGCAGCAGCTTGGCCTGAGAGATCCTCTTCCTTGCCAGGTATTCAAAGGGACGCATATTCAGGCACTCTTTGAACAGCCTGCAAAGGTACTGCGGCGAGAGATCGATAAGATCCGAGAGCTCCGCCAGCGTAAGATCCTTTTCATAGTTCTTGTCGATGTACTCGATAACGGGCGTGAGCTGGTTGAGCTTGGCACCGTCCTTCGCACCCGACTGCATATTCATAACTCTGTTGAGCTCTATCAGGAACTGATAGAGGTGAGCCGAGCACTGGCAGCCGCTGTAATAGTAGTTCGTCTTCATCAGGTAGAGTATCTTCTTGAAGATGGCATCAACGGCATTGATGTCGTGGATCTTGAAGGCCTTGGCTTTGTCGAGCCCGATGAATTTCAGCACCGCCTCGCTCTCCCTGCCGTCGAAGGCCACCCAGTGGGTCTCCCAGATCTCCTCGGTGGGGAAATACTCATGGGGCACGTTTGGGGGGAGGTAGAATGCGTCGCCCTCACGGATGGGGGTATCCACGCCCTCCAGTCTCAGGACACCGCTGCCCCTTACGCAGTATATGATCTGATAGTTGGGATAGCCATCCTCTCTGATAAAATGAAACTCCTGATCTCTTGCACCTGCTCCCAGCAGATACATGGGAAGGTTGACCTCGTCACCTACAACGGGGTAACAGTAATCCGTCATCTATACTCACCTCTCTCCGAATTTGCGCAGCCACGGCTGGCTGCAATTTCATATTTTCCTATTATATAATATCACCGTCAGGCGAAAAAGTCAATAGCATGTTAAAATTTTAGTACATTTGCCCAATAACAGCGGCTTTGGCACTTTTTCATCCCATCGCCGCAAACCGCGCAGCTTCGCGGCATACCCGAGTTCAGCCCACAAAAATACGCCCCCGCTTTTGCGGGAGCGTATAGTAATAATGCTAAATTGATATCAAACCAGCTGGATGATCGCCATCTCAGCAGCGTCGCCGCGGCGGGGGCCGGTCTTGATGATCTTGGTGTAGCCGCCCTGCCTGCCCGAATATCCGGGAGCGATGTCGTCGAAGAGCTTCTTGGCAACAGACTCCTTAGTGATATAAGAGAGCACCTGGCGCTTGGAATGGAGGTCGCCCTGCTTGCCGAGAGTGATCATTTTCTCGGTCATGGCGCTTACTTCCTTAGCTCTTGTTACAGTGGTTTCTATCTTACCGTTTTCGAGAAGGTAGGTGACCATAGCTCTGAGCATTGCCTTTCTGTGGTCGGTGGGCCTTCCCAGCTTTCTTGTGCCTGGCATAGATATTCACTCCTTAAATTAGTTATCTTCTTCAGAACTGAGGTCATAGCCCAGAGACTGAAGCTTTTCCTTGACCTCGTCAAATGATTTTTTACCAAGGTTCCTGACCTTCATCATTTCCTCGGCGGACTTTCCGATCAGGTCATTTACGGTGTTGATGCCTGCACGCTTCAAGCAGTTGAACGAACGCACCGATAAGTCAAGTTCCTCAATGGTCATCTCCAGGATCTTCTCCTTGCCCTTATCGTCCTTTTCGGCCATCATCTCAACAGTGCTGGTCTCTTCAGAGAGATCAATGAAGAGATTCAGATGCTCGTTGAGGAGTTTGGCTGCGAGCGATACAGCTTCCTTTGCGGATATGGTACCGTCGGTCCATACCTCGAGGGTGAGCTTATCGTAATCGGTGATCTGGCCTACACGGGTATTATCTACTGTGTAGTTCACCTTCAGTACCGGTGTGTAGATGCTGTCAACACTTATGGGGCCTATGGGAACATTGCCCTGCTTCTGCATGAGAGCCTTGTTCTTCTCGGCAGAGACATAGCCCCTGCCCTTATCGAGAACGATCTCCATATAGAGCTTTGCGCCCGCGCCCAGCGTAGCGATGTGCATATCGGGAACGAGTATCCCGACCTCGGAATCGGTCTTGATGTCTCCGGCAGTTACGACGCATTCGCCCTCTGCCTCGATATAGACGGTCTTGGGGCCGTCACCGTAAAGCTTGGCAGTCAGACCCTTCAGGTTAAGGATGATCTCGGTTACATCCTCCTTAACTCCGGGGATCGTAGACAGCTCATGGTGAACGCCGTCGATCTTTACAGATGTAACAGCGACACCCGGCAAAGAGGAGAGCAGTACCCTTCTGAGCGAGTTGCCCAGAGTTATACCGTAGCCGCGCTCTAATGGCTCGAGGATGAACTTGCCGTATGTCCCGTTGCTTTTGAGCTCAGCTGTTTCGATTTCAGGCTTTTCTATTTTTTCAAGCATTTATTAACCCTCCTGTTTCGTAACTCGGACTATGCCGCATAGGCACAGCCCTGTATTCGGATGATCGTCGCGTCAGCTCCGCGATTACTTGGAGTACAGCTCGACGATGAGGTGCTCCTCCAGCTCGTAATCGAGGTCAGCCTTGACAGGCATACGGACTACCTTTGCGCTCTGAGCGTCCTTGTTGACGTCGAGCCACTCGGGGGTGAGCCTGCCTGCGGTAGTCTCTGCGATCTGCTTGAACTTCTCGCTCTTTTTGCTGTTCTCTCTGAGGGAGATAACGTCACCGGTCTTTACCCTGTAGGAGGGGATATCGACTCTCTTGCCGTTTACGTCATAGTGACCGTGAACGACCAGCTGACGAGCCTCTCTTCTGGTGGATGCAAGACCCATTCTGAATACTACGTTATCGAGTCTGGTCTCAAGAAGGGTGATAAGGTTCTCACCGGCCTGACCCTCCATTTTCTGAGCGATCTCGAACAGGTGATAGAACTGCTTCTCGAGCATTCCGTAGATGAACTTCAGCTTCTGCTTTTCCTTCAGCTGAAGGCCGTACTCGGAAACCTTCCTGCGCTTGTTGGCGTCGGGGTTACGCTTGTTATACTCCTTGGTAACGCCCATTACCATGGGGCTGATGCCAAGGGATCTGCATCTCTTGTAAATTGGTTCCTTGCTTACTGCCATAGTGATAAACCTCCGTTTTTCATTTCGGTATCGGGTCTTAGCCTTATGCTTACCCGACTTTGAGCAAACTTAAAAACTCAAATCTGTTATTAAACTCTTCTTCTCTTGGGGGGACGGCAACCGTTGTGGGGGATCGGGGTAACGTCCTTGATGAGCCTTACCTCGAGATCCTCGCTCTGCAGAGCACGGATAGCAGCCTCACGGCCTGCGCCGGGTCCCTTTACGAATACCTCAACGATCTTGAGGCCGTGCTCCTTGGCAGCTCTTGCAGCAGTCTCTGCAGCAGTCTGAGCAGCGAAGGGAGTAGACTTCTTGGAGCCTCTGAAACCGAGACCGCCTGCGGAAGCCCACGAGATTGCATTGCCCTGCATATCGGTGATGGTAACGATGGTGTTGTTGAAGGTAGACTGGATATGAACCTGTCCCTGCTCGATATTCTTTCTTTCACGGCGGCGACGGATAGTCGTCTTCTTCTTAGGCTGAGCCATACTTCACATCCTCCTTACTTCTTCTTATTTGCGATGGTCTTTACAGGGCCCTTGCGGGTTCTTGCATTCGTCTTGGTCCTCTGTCCTCTTACGGGCAGGCCTCTTCTGTGGCGAACGCCTCTGTAGCAACCGATCTCGACGAGTCTCTTGATGTTAAGAGCAACGTTTCTTCTCAGGTCGCCCTCAACAGTCAGGTTATGGTCAATATATTCTCTCAGTTTTGCAACATCGTCCTCGGAGAGATCCTTGACTCTGATATCAGGGTCAATGCCTGTCTCCTTGAGGATCTTGTCAGCAGTCTTCTGACCGATGCCGTAGATATAAGTGAGGCCGATCTCGACTCTCTTATCCTTAGGCAGGTCAATACCAGCAATACGAGCCATAATTTAGCTGCACCTCCATAAACTGTTTGTTAACCCTGACGCTGCTTGTGCTTGGGGTTCTGGCAGATAACCATTATCTTGCCCTTTCTTTTGATAACCTTGCACTTCTCGCAGATAGGCTTAACTGAAGGTCTTACTTTCATTGAAATACCTCCTTTTGTTTTCCAAGGCGGCCTGGCAGCCGCCGCTTACGAACGGAAAGCCTTACTTGGCTCTCCAGGTGATTCTACCCTTGTTCAGGTCATAAGGTGACATTTCCACCGTTACCTTGTCGCCGGGTACTATACGAATATAATTCATACGAAGCTTGCCCGAAACGTGAGCAAGGATCATATGTCCGTTGGCGAGCTGAACATTGAACTTTGCGCCGGGAAGCGCTTCGGTCACTGTTCCCTCAAGCTCAATAACATCTTCCTTTGACATACTGTAATTACCTTTCCCTTCTCACTCGTCTTTGCAGCGGTGGTCTGCTTCCCCGGAGCCTTGGGTCTCAAGCTCGCGCAGAAGCCTTCTGAGTTCCTTGTTCGTCAGCCCCTCGGTACTGATGAACGCTATCGCAGGTGAAATGTGCTTTGTGCTTTTCTTCTTGGGCTTCGAGAGCTTGCGCTCCCTGCCGTCCGCGAGGTACACAAAGCCGCCGTCTGCCGCCGCAGCAACGAAGCAGCGGCCTTTTTCACGGCCTGCCAGCGCTCTGACCACAGAGCCGACCCTTATGCTTTCCACAACGCCTTCCCTCATCAGACCTTAGTGAGTATCACATTGCCTGTTGAGGTTATGGCGATCGTGTGCTCAAAGTGAGCCGAGAGCTTGCCGTCCAGGGTTTTCACGGTCCAGCCGTCGGGAAGTACCTTTACCCTGGCTGTACCCTCATTGATCATCGGCTCGATGGCGATGACCATACCCGCCTGCAGCTTCACGCCGTGGCCCTCCTTGCCGAAGTTAGGCACCTCAGGCTCCTCGTGAAGGTTTTTACCGACTCCGTGTCCCACATATTCTCTGACGACTCCGTAGCCGTTGCTCTCGTTATGCTTCTGGATCGCCGCACCGATATCTCCGAGCCTTACGCCCGGCTTAGCCATTTCAATGGCGATGTAAAGGCTTTCCTCGGTGGACTTCAGCAGTGCCTTTGCGTTATCGGATATCTCACCGACTGCAAAGGTCTTGCAGGAATCTCCGTAATAGCCGTCGATATAGGCTCCCGTATCTACCGACACGATATCGCCCTCGACCAGCTTTCTTGACCCCGGGATCCCGTGGATGACCTCGTCGTTGACGGAGATGCAGGCAGCGCCGGGGAACCCGCCGTAGCCCAGAAATCCCGCCTTCGCGCCATGCGAGGTATAGAATTTACGGATGATATTGTCAAGCTCCTTGGTAGTCATGCCGGGCTTTATGACCTCTCCCGCGAGCATAAGCGCCTCGCCGGTGATCTGTCCTGCACGCTGGAGCTTGGCTATCTCCTTGCTTGATTTGATTAGGATCATGTTGCGCTTCTTTCTATAAGCCTGTAAGCTCTTACGAATTTACTGCCTCAAGAGTGAGCTTTGAGGTATCCTCTACATTATCCTGACCCTCGACCGTTACGAGCTTGCCCTGAGCCATATAGTAATCCTTGAGGGGCGCGGTCTGCTCGTGGTAGGTCTTAAGTCTGCTTATTACGGTCTCGGGCTGGTCGTCCTTGCGGATAACGAGCTCCTTGCCGCAGACGTCGCAGACGCCCTCGACCTTGCTGGGCTTGAAATCAACGTGGTAGGTAGCGCCGCAGTCGAGGCAAACTCTTCTGCCGCTGAGCCTCTGCTTGATGGTCTCATCGGGAACATAGATCTCTACCACCTTGTCGATCTTGACGCCCATAGCGTCGAGTGCTTCCGCCTGAGGAACTGTCCTCGGGAAGCCATCGAGTATAAAGCCGTTCTGAGCATCGGGCTCCTTGATCCTGTCCTTGAGGATACCGATTACGATATCGTCGGAGACAAGAGCGCCCGCATCCATAGCGGCCTTAGCCTTCAGGCCGTACTCAGTGCCTGCCTTAACGGCGGCTCTGAGCATATTGCCTGTTGAAATAGTCGGAATGTTCAAAGCGTTGCAGATGACCTCTGCCTGTGTGCCTTTGCCTGCACCGGGAGCGCCCAATAAAATAAGGTTCATAAGTTACTCCTTTTCTTACTCGAGGAAGCCCTTATGGTGACGCATCATCATCTGGGATTCCATTGTCCTTACAGTTTCAAGTGCTACGCTTACAACGATGAGTATGGAGGTACCGCCCATAGCGATCTGTATTCCGCTGATAGCGCCGAATATGATCGGGAATATGGCGATGATACCGAGGAACACCGCGCCGACGAGAGTGATCTTCGAGAGGATCCTCTTGAAGTAATCGCTGGTGGGCTTACCGGGTCTGATACCGGGTACGCCGCCGTTCTGCTGACGCAGGTTGTTAGCGATCTCGACGGGGTTATACTGCATCGAAACATAGAAATAGTTAAATCCGATTATCAGGAAGAAATACAGTATCGCATAGAACGGATGGGTATATCCGAACCAGCGCAGCAGACCCGCATAGAAGCCAGTATCGCTCTCGGGCTTGCCGATGAACATTTCAAGAGTGGAGGGCAGCGACATGAATGCCATAGCGAAGATGATGGGGAGAACGCCGCTCATACAAACCTTGATGGGGATGAAGGTGTTCTGGCCGCCGTACTGCTTTCTGCCTACGACTCTCTTGGCGTACTGTATCGGGATACGCCTCTCGGCCTCGTTCATAAAGATGATGAACGCGATCATCAGCAGGAACGTGATGAGGATGATAGGAACGAGGACGATATACTTGGCCTCGCCTGTCTTCATCAGCATGATGAGGTTCCATACTGCGGAAGGTCCTCTTGCGATGATACCTGCGAACAGCAGCATAGAGATGCCGTTGCCGATACCCTTTTCGCTGATCTGATCACCGAGCCAGATGGTGAGCGAAGCGCCCGCCGTGAAGCACACGATGATAACGATCTCGGAGAACCACTTCTCCCAGCCCGAGGTGTAAACGATGGCGTTTACGGAGCTGGAGCCGAGTGTTCTGTAATATGCCCACGCCTGGAACACCGAGATGCCCAGCGCGGTATACTTTGTGATCTTGTTCAGCTTCTTTCTGCCCTCGGGACCCTCCTTGGTAAGTCTCTCAAGGGGAGGGAGCGCATATGAAAGCAGCTGGATGATGATCTGTGCATTGATATAGGGGCCTACCGAAAGGGCGAGCAGGGTAGCCTTACCCATATTACCGCCCGAAAGGACGTTGAGGTAGCTGAAGAAGTTACCTGTCGCATCGTTGGTAGAGAACCAGCTCTTGATCGCCTCCGTATCCAGATAGGGAACGGGAACGGCGCCGCCGATCCTGTAGATGATGATGATGAAAAGTGTAAACAGAAGCTTTCTTCTCAGCTCAGGAACTCTCCAGGCATTACGAAATGTCTCTATCACAATTACATCACCTCAGCCTTTCCGCCTGCCTTTTCGATTTTTTCCTTTGCAGAAGCGGAAAATGCTGCTGCCTTAACAGTAAGGCTCTTTGTAAGCTCTCCGTTTCCGAGAACCTTTACACCGTCGAGCTCCTTCTTTACAAGGCCGGCAGCCTTGAGCAGCTCGGTGTCAACAACTGTGCCGTCAACAAATCTCTCGAGATCCGAAACGTTTACAACGGTATACTCAGTAGCGAAGATATTGTTAAAGCCACGCTTGGGGATTCTTCTTGCCAGTGCGGTCTGACCGCCCTCAAAGCCCGGCCTTACGCCGCCGCCCGAACGGGCTTTCTGACCCTTGTGGCCCTTGCCTGCAGTCTTGCCCCAGCCGGAGCCGTGTCCTCTGCCGACTCTCTTGGAAGCCGACTTGGAGCCTGCATTGGGTGATAACTCATGCAGTTTCATTGTTTAGCACCTCCTTGCTTTACGCTTCGTCGACCTTTATAAGGTGCGAGATGACCTTGATCTTGCCCTGGGTCTGTGCATTATCGGGCTGCTCGGTCACGTCACCGATCTTCTTGAGTCCGAGAGAATAAGCTGTAAGAACCTGCTTCTCGACCTTATTGTTAAGGCTCTTGATCAGTGTGATCTTCAAGTTTGCCATGTCTCTCTCCTCCTTAACCTGTAATTTCCTGTGCGGTCTTTCCTCTCTTAGCAGCCACCTCGTCAAGAGACTTGACTGCGGCCAGACCGTTGACCGTAGCTCTTACTACGTTGCAGGGATTATTGGAACGAAGCGACTTCGCTCTGATATCCTTGATACCGGCAGCCTCTACGACTGCTCTTACAGTACCGCCTGCGATAACTCCGGTACCCTTTGCAGCGGGCTTGAGGAGGACCTCGCCTGCGCCGAACTTGCCGACGATCTCGTGGGGGATCGTTGTGCCCTTCAGAGAAACCTTTACCAGGTTCTTCTTGGCATCCTCGATACCCTTGCGGATAGCGTCGGGAACTTCGCTTGATTTACCGATGCCGAAGCCTACGGTCCCGTTGCCGTCTCCGACCACGATGAGTGCCGAGAACTTCATTATACGGCCGCCCTTAACAGTCTTCGATACTCTGTTAATGGCTACTACCTTTTCGGTAAGCTCGGTTGAAGCATCTATATTAGCCAAAAGTTACACCCTCCTTTTAGAACTTAAGTCCGCCTTCGCGGGCTCCGTCTGCCAATTCCTGTACGCGGCCGTGATAGAGGTAACCGCCTCTGTCGAATACGACAGTCTCGATACCCTTATCGGCTGCTGCCTTTGCGATCATCTCGCCGACCTTACGAGCGCCTTCCTTGTTGCCGCCGTTGCCCTCAAAATCCTTGGACATTGAGGAAGCAGCGCAAAGTGTAACACCGTTTACGTCATCGATGATCTGAGCATAGATATGCTTTGAGGAGCGGAATACGTTCAGGCGGGGGCACTCGGGAGTGCCGCTGACTTTGTTGCGGACTCTGAGGTGTCTTTTCGCTCTTGCCTTTGCTCTGTCAAGCTTTTTCACCATAGTGATTCTCTCCTTTTAATTACTTCTTGCTGCCCTTACCGGCCTTACCTTCCTTGCGGATGATATACTCGCCGGTGTAGCGGATGCCCTTGCCCTTATAAGGCTCGGGAGGACGCTTCTCGCGGATCTCGCAGGCGAACTGACCTACCTGCTGCTTGTCGATGCCCGTTACAACGATCTGGTTGGGCTGGGGAACATCGATCTTGATGCCGTCGGTCTCGGGAACGATCACCTGATGTGAATAGCCGAGGTTCATAACAAGGTTATTGCCCTGCTTCTGAGCTCTGTAACCGACGCCGACGATCTCGAGCGTCTTGGTGAAGCCGTTGGTAACGCCTTCGACCATATTGTGGATAAGGGTCCTGGTGAGACCGTGGAGGCTCTTGTGGAGCTTATCCTCGGTGGGACGGGATACCTTGATCTCGCCGTTCTCAACGGAAATGACCATATCCTTGTTAAAGGTCTTTGTAAGTGTGCCCTTGGGGCCCTTTACGGTAACCACGTTGCCGTCTGCAACGTTTACCTCTACGCCGGCAGGAACACTAATAGGCTTTAATCCGATTCTTGACATAGTATTAGTCCTCCTTACCAAACAAATGCGAGAACTTCTCCGCCTACGTTGAGCTCTCTGGCCTTCTTATCGGTCACGATGCCCTTCGAGGTGGAAACGATCGCGGTGCCGAGGCCCTTCATTACCTTGGGCATATCCTCGCAGCTCGCGTAGATACGCAGACCGGGCTTGGAAACTCTTCTCAGACCCGAGATTACGGAATTTCTGTTCTCGTCGTACTTAAGTGTGATCCTGATGATCCCCTGCTTGCCGTCCTCGATCACCTTGAAGTCCTTAACATAGCCCTCGTCTACGAGGATCTGGGTTATAGCCTTCTTGACGTTGGACGCAGGAACGTCAACTGTTGCGTGCTTTGCAGTGCTTGCGTTACGGATCCTGGTCAGTAAATCAGCAATTGTATCTGTGATCTGCATGCTTGTTAACCTCCTTTACCAGCTTGCCTTCTTAACTCCGGGGATCTGGCCGTCATGAGCGAGCTCCCTGAAGCAGATACGGCATACGCCGAACTTCCTGAGATAAGCGTGAGGTCTTCCGCAGATCTTGCACCTGTTGTAAGCACGAGTTGAATACTTAGGCGCAGCCTGCTGCTTGTTTATCATAGCCTTCTTAGCCATTATTATATCCTCCTCTTATCTTACTTTGCGAAGGGGGCGCCGAGCAGCGAGAGCAGCTCCTTAGCCTCTTCGTCGGTGTTAGCGGTGGTGATGAAGTTGATATCCATACCGCGAACCTTGTCGATCTTATCGTATTCGATCTCGGGGAAGATCAGCTGCTCCTTGATACCGGTGGAGTAATTTCCTCTGCCGTCAAAGGAGTTGCCGTTGATGCCCCTGAAGTCTCTTACACGGGGAAATGCCACGTTGAACAGTCTGTCAACGAACTCATACATCTTCTCCGCTCTGAGAGTTACCTTTACGCCGATGATCTGACCGTCTCTGAGCTTGAAGTTCGCAACGGACTTCTTAGCCTTACAGGTCACAGGTCTCTGACCGGTGATCGCAGCGAGGTCTGCCATAATGGCGTCGATAACCTTCTTATTATCCTTATCAGCTCCGCAGCCGACGTTGATTACAACCTTGTCGAGCTTGGGGATCTGCATTACGTTAGCGTAGCCGAATTTCTTCATAAGAGCGGGAGCTACGGTGCTAACATAGTATTCCTTAAGTCTTGCAGCCATCGTAATTCTCCTCCTTAATTAAAACTCTTCGCCGCAGCCGCTGTTCTTGCAAACTCTTACCTTAGTGCCGTCCTCGAGGATCTTGTGACCGATCCTGGTGGGCTTGCCGCACTTGGGGCAGATGATCTGAACCTTATCGGCATACATTGCAGCCTCGGCCTCTACGATGCCGCCCTGCTGCTGTGCGTTTCTGGGCTTAACGTGCTTGGTAGCGATATTCAGGCCTTCGATGATGACCTTTCTCTCCTTGGGAGATACCTGGAGCACCTTGCCCTTCTTGCCCTTATCCTTACCGGAGAGGACAACGACGGTGTCGCCGGTTCTTACGTGTACCTTATTCATTCTAACGACACCTCCTGATCAAAGTACCTCGGGAGCGAGGGAGAGGATCTTCAGATAATCCTTCTCACGGAGCTCCTTGGCTACCGGTCCAAAGATACGGGTACCTCTGGGGTTTTTATCTTCCTTGATTATTACGGCAGCGTTCTCATCGAAGCGGATATAAGTTCCGTCTGCTCTTCTGAGACCCTTTGCCGAACGAACGATTACTGCCTTGACAACATCGCCCTTCTTAACAACGCCGCCTGGTGTTGCCTTCTTAACGGAAGCAACTACAACGTCACCGATGTTTGCATACTTTCTGCGTGTACCGCCGAGAACCCTGATGCACATAAGCTCCTTAGCTCCGGAGTTGTCTGCGACCTTCAGGTAAGTCTGCATCTGTATCACAGTGCGTTCCTCCTTTCAAAACATTGGGCTGCGGCAGAAGCTTATCTGCCGTCAGTCCCTATTAAATTGTTTGATGACCGTGGCTTACTTAGCCTGCTCGAGAACCTTTACAAGACGCCATCTCTTATCCTTGGAAAGCGGACGGGTCTCCATTACCTCAACCTTATCGCCGATGTTGCAAACATTCTCCTCATCGTGCGCCTTCAGCTTAACAGTTCTCTTGATTATCTTCTTGTACAGGGGGTGCCGAACGTTATCCTCGATGGCAACGACGATAGTCTTGTCCATCTTATTGGAAACGACCTTGCCCACTCTGGTTTTTCTGAGATTTCTTTCGCTCACAGGTTGATCCTCCCTTCCAGATTACTGAACCGACTCTTGCTTGCGGATGAAAGTCTTAACACGAGCAATATCTCTCTTGACAGCCTTCATTCTCAGCGGGTTCTCCAACTGATTTACGGCGTGCTGGAAACGAAGGTTAAAAAGCTCCTGCTTCAGCTCTGCGAGCTTCTCGTTCAGCTCTGCTGCGGACATTTCCTTGATCTCGTTTGCCTTCATTATTGCTCACCTACCGTTTCTGCAGTCTCTTTCTTAATGAACTTGCACTTGATGGGCAGCTTATGCATTGCAAGACGCATAGCCTCTCTTGCAGTCTCCTCGGGAACGCCGGCGATCTCGAACATCACTCTGCCCGGCTTAACGACTGCTACCCAGTACTCGGGGGAACCCTTTCCGGAACCCATTCGGGTCTCGGCAGGCTTCTCGGTAACGGGCTTATCGGGGAAGATCTTGATCCAAACCTGACCGCCACGCTTGATATATCTGGTCATGGCGATACGGGCAGCCTCGATCTGATTGGAGGTGATCCAAGCGGGCTGGAGTGCCTGGAGACCGAAATCACCGTAGGTCACGGTGTTGCCTCTCATTGCCTTGCCCTTGAGACGACCTCTCTGAACTCTTCTGTACTTAACTCTCTTTGGAAGCAGCATTATGCGTTACCTCCTTCTCTTTTCATCTGGCGAGCCTTATTGAAGTCCCTGCGGTTATCCTTGCTCCTGTCGTTCTGACGGGGCCTGCGGGGCTTACGGTCGTTGCGGTCGCCGGTGTCCTTCCTGTCGGAAGCGGCTACTTCGCCCTTGAGGACCTCACCTCTGTATACCCAGACCTTGATGCCGAGTCTGCCGTAGGTGGTGTGTGCCTCTGCGGTGCCGTAGTCGATGTCTGCTCTGATGGTCTGAAGCGGGATAGTGCCCTCGTGGTAGGTCTCGCTTCTGGCGATCTCAGCGCCTGCGAGACGGCCGGAGGCTCTTACCTTGATGCCCTTAGCGCCGAGCTTCATAGCTCTGCCGATGGCCTGCTTCATAGCTCTTCTGAAGGAAACTCTGTCCTCGAGGTCATGCGCGATCTTCTCAGCGATGAGCTGAGCGTTGATATCGGGTGTTCTTACCTCGACGATATTGATAGCAACCTTCTTGCCTATCTTCTTCTCTATATCCTCTCTGATCTTCTCGATCGCGGCGCCCTTCTGTCCGATAACGATACCGGGCTTAGCGCAGTGGATATGGATCTTTACCTTCTGTCCGCCGTCGGCGTCGTTGAATCTTTCGATCTCAACCTTGGGAACGCCTGCATAGACGCACTTATCGTTCATATTCTTGGAACGTCTGTTAAGAGTCTTCATCACATACTCGCGGATGTTATAGTCCTCAACAAGTGTGTCGCCGAAAGTGCTCTTATCTGCAAACCAGCGGGAATCCCAATCTTTGATTACACCGACTCTCAGTCCGTGCGGGTTAACTTTCTGGCCCATAATAAACCTCCTCTTTCAGCTTAGTCCTTTTCCTTGAGAACTACGGTAACGTGTGATGTTCTCTTCAGGATCCTGTAGGCTCTGCCCTGTGCTCTGGGCATTATCCTCTTCATTATCGGTCCGGGGCAAACGTAGCACTCTGCAACATAGAGGTTGTTCTTATCCATGTTGTGGTTGTTCTCAGCGTTTGCAGCTGCGGACTTGAGGAGCTTTTCCAGATACTCACTGGCAGCCTTGGGTGTATGCTTTACTGTCGCCATAGCGACCTCGTAATCCTTGCCTCTGATCAGATCGAGAACGATCTGGACCTTACGGGGAGCGATACGAGCGTTTCTGAGTATTGCCTTTGCTTCCATCTGTATCTCTCCTTTCAATTACTTCTTGCCGTTGTTAGAGGTCTTGGATCCTGCATGACCCTTGAATGTCCTCGTGGGGGCAAACTCACCCAGCTTGTGACCCACCATATCTTCTGTTACATACACGGGAACGTGCTTGCGGCCGTCATGAACAGCAAAGGTGTGACCAACGAACTGAGGGAAAATAGTTGAAGCTCTGCTCCAGGTCTTTACGACCTTCTTCTCGCCAGCTTCATTCATAGCGAGAACTTTCTTCATCAGGCTCTCTTCGACGAAGGGGCCCTTCTTTACGCTTCTGCTCATTATTCATCTGCCTCCTTTCGCATTACTTGCCGTTTCTGCGCTTAACGATAAACTTATCGGAGCGATGATGCTTAGCGCGGGTCTTGTAGCCCAGAGTAGGCTTGCCCCAAGGTGTTACAGGGCTCGGTCTGCCGACAGGCGACTTGCCCTCACCACCGCCGTGCGGGTGATCGCAGGGGTTCATTACGGAACCTCTTACGGTAGGTCTCCAGCCCATATGGCGCTTTCTTCCTGCCTTACCGATGTTTACGTTCTCGTGGTCGATGTTGCCGACCTGACCGATGGTAGCCATGCAGTTGATCGGGATCTTTCTCATCTCGCCCGAGGGGAGTCTAACGAGCGCGTACTTATCCTCTTTACCCATCAGCTGAGCCATATTGCCTGCTGATCTTACGAGCTGAGCGCCCTTGCCGGGGTAGAGCTCGATGTTGTGGATAAAGGTACCAACGGGGATGTTTGCGAGTGCGAGGGCGTTGCCGGGCTTGATGTCGGCGCCGTCGCCTGCTCTTACAACATCGCCGACCTTAAGGCCGTTGGGAGCGATGATGTATCTCTTCTCGCCGTCCTCATACTGGATGAGGGCGATGAAGGCGGATCTGTTGGGATCGTACTCGATGGTGAGAACGTTAGCGTTCATATCGAGCTTGTTCCTCTTGAAATCAATTACGCGGTACTTTCTTCTCTCGCCGCCGCCTCTGTGACGGACGGTGATCCTGCCGTAGCTGTTTCTGCCGCTGTGCTTATCCATGGGCTCGAGCAGCGATTTGCAGGGAGCGACCTTGCTAAGGCCGGAGTAATCGGTAACTGTCATACCTCTTCTGCCGGCAGTAGTAGGCTTGTAGCTCTTTATTGCCATTTTTGATACACTCCTTGTATTCAGTTTTGCGAAGCGGTCAAAGGCTTATCCCAAGACCGGCTCCATACATACATCCTGCGGTCATTACCCTTGCATCCAAGGGCTTATCCCTTGCGGGATGGGGGCGTTACGCCCAGCAGTCCTCACTGCCTCGCAGGCGCTTTCCGCAGCTCCTCGGTCTTTACGGAGCTTTCGGAGCTGTGCAGCTTTCCGCCGCACCTTCGGCCGGGCTTTTACCCTGCCTACTTCTTAGTACATACCGTCGAAGAACTCGATGGTCTTATCGCCCTCGAGGGTAACGATAGCCTTCTTGCGGTCGGGTCTGTAGCCGACGTATCTGCCCATTCTCTTCTGCTTGCCCTTTACGCTGATGGTATTTACCTTAGCGACCTTGACATCGAAGAGCTGCTCGACAGCCTTCTTGATATCGACCTTGGTGGCATCTGTTGCTACTTCAAAGGTGTACTTGCCGTTGGGGAGTCTCTCCATGGAGTCCTCAGTAATGACCGGCTTCAGAATGATATCCTGTGCAAGCTTACTCATTATGCATATACCTCCTCGATCTTAGCTACAGCGTCCTTTGCAACGATGAACTTATCGTAGTTGAGGATATCGTAAACGTTCAGGGTGTTTACGGTGGCTGTCTTGACGCCGGGGATGTTGCCTGCGCTCTTTACGACCTTCTTATCGGCCTCGGCGGTAACGATGAGAGCCTTGCCCTCTACCTTGAGAGCCTCGAGCATCGCAACGATCGTCTTGGTCTTGAACTCCTCGGTCTTGATAGCATCCACTACTACGAGGTTGTTATCCAGCACCTTGGTAGAAAGAGCGGACTTCATTGCAAGCCTCTTCTCCTTCTTATTGAGCGAGTAGCTGTAATCTCTGGGCTTGGGGCCGAGTGCAACGCCGCCGTGTACCCACTGCGGAGCTCTGATAGAGCCCTGTCTTGCATGGCCTGTGCCCTTCTGTCTCCAGGGCTTTCTTCCGCCGCCGCTGACCTCAGTTCTGGTCAGTGTGGACTGTGTGCCCTGCCTCTGATTTGCCAGGTAGCAAACTACCATTGCGTGCATCAGATTTGTATTGGGAGCGATGCCGAAAACAGCGTCGTTGAGCTCAGTGTCGGCAACCTTGTTGCCTGCCATATCGAATACGGTGATCTGTGACATTCTGACTCCTCCTTCCACTAAGCCTTCTTAACGCAGTCAACGATGGTAACGGTCCCGTTCTTGGGGCCGGGGATCGCGCCCTTGATTGCGATAAGGTTATTTTCAGCGTCGATCTTTACGATCTTCAGGTTCTGTACGGTCACTTTCTCGGCACCGAGGTGTCCGGGCATTCCCTTGCCCTTATAGATCCTGGAGGGCGAAGAGCAGGCGCCCATGGAGCCGGCGTGGCGGTGAACAGGGCCTGTACCGTGAGTTTCCTTAAGTCTTGCGTTATTGTGACGCTTGATGGTGCCTGCGTAGCCCTTACCCTTGCTGGTGCCGCTGACATCAACGATGTCGCCCTCAGCGAAGGTGTCGGCCTTTACCAGGTCGCCTACATTGAGTGCGGAGGTGTCGTCAAGCCTGAACTCCTTGAGAGTTCTCTTGAAAGCAACGCCTACCTTCTCGAACTTGCCCTTGAGGGGCTTGTTGAGCCTCTTGGCTCTGATGTCGCCGAAGCCCAGCTGAACTGCGTCGTAGCCGTCGTTCTCGACTGTCTTCTTCTGAACGACAACGCAGGGGCCTGCTTCAACAACGGTGACGGGGATGACCTTGCCCGTCTCATCGAAGATCTGAGTCATACCGATCTTCTTGCCGATGATTCCCTTTTGCATTTTTATTCCTCCTATCGGTTATTGGTCGGGGCTTACCCGACATGACCTGCATACATCGCTGTGAGATCGCACGCGATCTCATTTTGGAGCTTACTTGATCTCCATTACGATGTTCACGCCTGCAGGAAGGTCAAGGCCTTCGAGAGCTGCGGTGGTCTCCTTGGTCGGACGGAGAACGTCGATAAGTCTCTTATGCGTTCTCAGCTCGAACTGCTCTCTGCTGTCCTTGTACTTGTGAACTGCTCTCAGGATAGTAACGATCTCCTTGTCGGTGGGGAGCGGGATGGGGCCGCTTACCTGTGCGCCGGAACGCTTAACAGCCTCCACGATCTTCTTTGCAGCTGCATCAACAACTGCGTGCTCGTAGCCCTTGATCTTGATCCTGATCTTTTCATTGACTGCCACTTAAAATCGCCTCCTTAGTGCTTTTCAAAATATGGGGGCAGGAACATTGTTCCTATGCAATACCTTGTGGTTTGGATCGAAGACCCTGCAAACGTCGGATATTCGATTTACACCCTGCCGTGTGTTCCCTGATCTGCCCATTAAAAAATCCGAACTACCTTTCGGTATTCGGAGGACGTAGATCTCAAAAACAGCGCAGCCGATGCACCCATGCCAAAAGCAGACAAAGCCTGCCCTTCGCAAGAAGCATAAGCACATACTGTGTTTGGTATTACAGTCGCCCGGTTTAAAATCGGACATACTCCACGAAAATTACCCGGCGCACCGCCGGCAACCTTTCGCTTCATCGCATATCTTTTGTGACCGCCGCCTGCTTTGATTGCAGGAGTTTCGCAGAAACTCCCGATCGCTGCCTGCAGCGATCTGTGCAGTCACGCAAGATATATTATAATATAAAAGGGCCTGATTTTCAAGCCCTTTAACGAAATTTTCAGCAGAGAAATTTTCACTACATCTCTGCGGTTTTTTATCGACATTGCACAAAACAGGGTTTTTTTGCCCCGGAAAGCACTTCTATACCTTATTATATATTATACAGCTTGTCCCAGAAGCGTGCATACTTTCCCTTTGCGGGTCTGTCGGAGGAGATGCCCAGGCTTTCAAGGAGCTCTACCGCCTCCTTTGGATAGTCGCCGGTGTACTCGGCCTCCAGCTCGTAGTCGGTAACACCCAGATAGTCGTTCTTATCCAGGCAGAACTCCACCCCTTCGATCTGGTGGGAGAGCTTTCTGAGGGTGGTGAGGGAGCCCAGCCTTACGGCTTCGTCCTCGATGCCGCAGATCTCCGAGAGCTGCCCGGCGGTTATCCTCTCGGGGACGGCCTCCAGCTCACGCTCTCGCTCCTCTCTTACGGCCAGGGAGCCCTGTGTGCTGACGGGGAGCTTCACCTGCAGGAGAGCCTTGCCCTCCACCTCTCTCACCCGGACGCTTATCCGCCTCTCGGAGCAGAGGTGGCTGTGGTAATAGTGATTGACCTGCAAAAGCTCGCCGTCGAAGGTCAGAGCCTCGGTGAGCCTGTCATATTCCTCCTGTGAGAGTATCAGCTTTATCTCCTTTTCAAGCATAGGGGAGCCCTCCTTGCGGGTCTGATGAGATCCAATTGCAAGCACTGAGACCCGTGCGATTACAAATGGTGTTACGATCATTTCAATTACGGTCCATGTCCTCGCCGCCTGACGGCGGGGAGAGCATTTCCTGCCGGGGCTTACGAACACCCGAACATGATGATCTGTACCTTATTATACAACGTTCTCACGGCGTTGTCAAACCCGGAGAGGCGCGGTCCTGTTTTGCAGGATTCTGGAGGCAATCCTGCATATCCGAATGGGAGCCTCCGTCCTCCCCGCCGCAGGAGCCTCCTGCCGAAGGATTTTGTAAACTTTTTGCAAGGAAGATGCCCACTGCCGCCGCTTTGCCGAAGATGCGCGGTTTGAGCGCCGGGCGTCCGCTGACAAAAAAGTACCGAAAAGGCCTTTACAAGCGCGGGGATATGTGATATAATATAGGTTGAAATCTAGTTTTGGAGGGATCTCAAATGAAAAAAACAAGAATTGCAATTGCAGGCTACGGCAACCTCGGCAAAGGCGTTGAACTGGCCATCAGGCAGAACGACGACCTGGAGCTGGTGGGGATCTTCACCAGGCGCGACCCCGTTTCGGTCAAGCCCCTCACCGCAGGCGTTCCCGTGTGGAACATCAGCGAGGCTCAGAAGCTGGCAGCACAGATAGATGTCCTCATCATCTGCGGCGGAAGCGCCACCGATCTTCCCAAGCAGACCCCCGAGCTGGCCAAGTATTTCAACGTTATCGACAGCTTTGATACCCATGCCCGCATCCCCGAGCATTTTCAGAATGTTGACAAGGCTGCCCGTGATAACGACCATATCGCCTTCATCTCCCTGGGCTGGGATCCGGGTCTCTTCTCCCTCAACCGCCTCTATGCAGAGTCCATCCTCCCCAACGGCAAGAGCTATACCTTCTGGGGCAAGGGCGTAAGCCAGGGCCACTCGGATGCTATCAGGCGCGTAAAGGGCGTTAAGCGCGGCATCCAGTACACCTGCCCCGTACAGGCAGCTATGGACGCTGTCAGGAGCGGGACACAGCCCGAGCTCTCCACCCGTGAGAAGCACACCCGTCTTTGCTACGTGGTAGCCGAGGAGGGTGCCGACAAGGCGGCTATCGAGGCTGAGATCAAGGGTATGAAGAACTACTTCGATCAGTACGATACCACCGTAAACTTCATCTCCGAGGAGGAGTTCGAGAGGGATCACACCAGTATGCCTCACGGCGGCTTCGTTATGAGAAGCGGCCTCACCGGTGACGGCGAGAAGACCCACCAGATGATCGAATACTCCCTGAAGCTGGAGTCAAACCCCGAATTCACCGCAAGCGTGCTCTGCTGCTATGCAAGAGCTATGGCTCGTCTTTACGAGGAAGGCCAGCGCGGCTGCCGCACTGCCTTCGACATTGCTCCCGCATACCTCTCGCCCCTCTCCGGCGAAGAGCTGAGAGCAGCGATGCTCTGATAACATCCAAAAGATCCCGGCCTTTTCGGTCGGGATTTTTTAATTCCCCCACCCACTATCCTTTTCTGCACAGCTCCGGCTTAATATGCCCTCCCCGGAGGGGAGGGGATGGGCTTGTGATCGTACTGTCACTTTGCACCTGACGGAACCTTGCAGGCGAGACTTGCGGGTTCGTTTACAAAGCCTCGTCAGAGAGTAATAATGCGCCCAAAGGGCTGGACGGAGCGGCAGACTTGGAGTACACCCCTTTCGGAGGCTTTTCTGTCACTCCCAAACCCTTTCGGACATAAAGCAGAAGGTTATTAACGAACCAGCGAGCAAAGCCCGCAAGGTTCCGTCAGGTGCAAAGCTTTTAGCTCTGTCTCAAGCCCATACCCTCCCCTCCGGGGAGGGCAAGCCAAGCCGGAGTTCTACCCTAAAGGGATGGGGGAGAGGGAAGTAAAAAAAGCTCTTGAAATCCTATAAAAAACGTGATATAATGATATATATATTGCCCGAAGGAGGTGAAGAATTGAACGAATTGCCCGTTGATAACCTTTGTTTTGCAGATTTTGAGTTTACCTGCGGCTTCTACGACGATAAGGCAAGGAGCGAGCTGCTAAGCGTGGGGCTCGTGATCTGCGGCAGCGATTATACCGTCCTTGATACCTATTACCGCACGGTCAAGCCCTGCATCCGCAGGAAGCTGACCCGCCAGTGCCGCAAGCTCACCAAGCTCACCCAGGAGGAGATCGACGCCTCTGCCGACTCCAACGTAGTGATGACCGAGGTGTATGAGCTCCTGACCCGCTACGGGATACGGGAGGTAGGCGTCTGGGGGAATTTTGACCGCCCGGGGCTGCTCTCGGATATCCGCCAGCACGCCAGAGCCGAAAGGAGCGCATCCTCGGTAAGCAAAGTGCTGAGGCTGGTGCGGGACATCCAGAGCGAGACCGTCAGGAAGATGAAGCTGCCCCAGGCGATAAACATCAAGGATCTGGCCATCGCCTTCGATTACACCCCAGAGCAGGGCACTTTCCATAACGCCCTGAACGACGCTATGGCGCTCTATACCGTCTCAAAGGCGGTGTGGACCACGGATATCTATTCCTGCGAGAAATTCTTAGCTCTCAAGCAGCAGCGCCTTGACAAGATCGAGGCCGACAAGCAGGCCGCCGAGCAGCGCCGCCGTGAGCTGACCATGCTTATCCCCCTTACCGAAAAGGAGCAGAAATACCTCCCCACCCTGCGGTATGAGTCGGATAAGAACGACTATATGAAGCTGCGCTTCCGGCTGATGAATATGTTCTCCCGCTTCCCGGAGGAGGAACGCTTCAAATTCATCGTCCTCCACGCCCCCCGCAGAACAAAGCTCGCTGCCGCATCAAGATTTGACAGCGAAAAGTACCCCGCTGCCGACGTTACGGATTTTGACAGGAACACCTTTGACCGTATCCTGCTCTCCGAAAGCAAGCGGAAGGTACCAATAAGAAACTGACGCCCCGGAGCTGTCCCCCTGCCAATGCCCACGGTTTTTGCCGCGGATATTGGCAGGGGAACAGCTCGGGAGCAAAGATCAACAGGAGGGATAATATGCCATTACCGTTTCTGATCGGCGGTCTTGCGTCGATAAAGAACAAGAACAAGAAGGGCTCGGTAAAGGAAGCCGTAAAAAAGCATAACGGCGATCTTGAAAAGCTCAGGATCAAGGAATCCGACTGCACCGAGGCCATGAACGCTCTCGAGGCGGAAAAGCTCACAGCCCTGCGGGGCCTTGCGGGCATTGCCGAGAGAACAGCTCTGATAAGAAACAAGCCGAAGCTGGATTACATCAGCTTCTCAAACGTAAGGCTCCTGCCCTATGACGAGGAGGAGCTGCGCAAGGTATCCTCAGAGCCCGAGTGGTTTTTGAAGAGCAAGCGCAACGACGCCGGCAGCTATCTGCTGGAGACTGCTGCCCCCATGGAGATCACCGAGGATGCCGCCAAGGCGTGGATCCAGGTAATCGAGGACGAAAAGCGCATCTACGGGCAGTTCAGATACTACGACAGGCTCCAGAGCCTTGCCGAGAGATATGCAGCCTCCATAGCCTCTGTGCGGGATATATACGAGAAGCATCTCTCGGTGCTGGATCAGTTCAGGCAGAAGACCGGCAAGACCGACTGGCTCGACTACAACGAGACCGAGAAGTTCGCCACCCAGAACGCTATCCAACTGGCTGTGCTGCTGCTGGAGATGTGCGGAGCCGAGCTCATCGCCGAGGACGAGAACAAGCCCGACACCGAATGGATCAACGAGAGCGCCGTTAAGGAGCTTATGGATAAGGCTGAGGCACTCTGCTCAAACAAGGGCTTTGAGTACCACGGCGAGATATACGACGTTATCCTCAGAGGCGATGCCAGGTCCTATTTCAACTACTGCTACCGCCTGGAGGACAAGCTGGGCGAGCTCCTGCCCATAAACCGGGATCAGACTGCCCCCATCCTTGAAAAGCTCAGGATGAACTCCAACGTCTCGATCCTGCAGGAGGTAACACAGCCCAGAGCCCGCAGGGTGCTGGACAAGCTGCGTGATATCGACATCAAATCCCAGCGTGTGCCCTCACCCGACAAGAACAGCGTATTCTACATCGAACTCATAAAAAGAAAGGAAGTATAGCCATGTTTCTGAACAGACTTTCAGGCGAGCAGAAGGAGCTTTTCCTTGATCTTTGCATACACGCCTCAAAATCCAACGATAATTTCGACGACGCCGAAAAGCTCGTTATCGAGCAGTACTGCGACGAGATGAGGATAGACGTCCGCTTTGACGAGCAGCATACCGAGGCCGAGGTAGCCGAAAGGCTGCTGGAGATCAGCTCTCCCTCCGACCTGCGCATCGTGCTGCTGGAGACAGCCTCGCTGATCCTCTCCGACAACTTCTACGACGAGGACGAAAAGGCCTTCTTTGAGGGCTTTGCCGCCAAGGTAGGCGTCTCCAAGGAGGAGCTGGACAGCCTTGTTGCCACCCTCGGTGAGCTCACCGAGCTCTATGCCAGGATAAACGAATTCGTATTCGGATAAGCGGAGGTGCCCTCTATGAGGCTTATCAAACGTCTCGGGGCGGCAGCTGCGGCGGCGCTGATGTGCGCCTCCGTCACAGGCTGCGCAGCCTCCGGGGACAGCTCCTCGGAAAAAAGCACCGGGGCCGAGACCTCTGCTTCGGTGCAGACCTCGGTATCCAAAACAGAGGCGCCGGAGCAGACCGCCCCTCCCCCGGAAACGGTGACGGAGGCTGTGACCGCCGAGGATGAAAGCTCCGCGCCCGATGAGGCAGAGCTGCGCAGTCAGCTGATCGAAAGCCTTGCGGAGAGGCTCCCCGAACGTCAGCTTGAAAACACCTCCGTCAAGCGCTTTGCGGAGGCTGACCTCTCGCCCCTGCCGGACGGCAGTCCCGGGGCGGCGGCGGCGCTGTTTGCAGAGAAGTACGGCGGGAGCATAGAGTGGGTCAAGGCCTCCCGGGAGGATCGCTTTGACGCTCTTGCGGCTTACGCCCTGTCGGGGGACTCCCCGGACATCTTCCCCACCGACGGTATGGACGCTTTCCCCATCGGAGCCTCGAAGCAGCTGTTTATGCCGCTCAACACGGAGCTCTCGTCGGAGGAGGAAGCTCATCCCTATTTCAGTTTCAACGGCAATCTTTATGCAGCGGTCACCGACTCCCTGCCGGCCTATTTCTTAGCATACAGCCCGAACACGGCGGAGCAGGCCTCTCTGCCCGACCCTCTGGAGCTTTACGAAGCGGGCAACTGGAACAGAGACAGCTTCGAGGCTATGTGTACCGCTTTCACAGGCGGCACAGCCCTGGGCGGCAAGGACATCGCCAAGGCTCTCTCAATGGCGGGCGGCTCGGCTCTGCTGACTATGGAGAACGGCAAGGTAGTCTCAAACGTGAACGACGACAGCCTGGTCAAGACCCAGGAGTGGATATACTCCCTGGGTGAGAAGATATCGGTGCGCTACGGCACCGAGCTTTCCGAGGACGGCAGCCTGCTGTTTGAGGTGGTATCCCTGCGGGATATCCTGTCCGAAGGAGGAAAGGCTCTCCCCGTAAATGCAGGGATAGTCCCCCTGCCCTCGGCGGGAGGCGGGCAGTATATGCCGGCATACCTGCACGGCTATTACATCCTGGCGGGCTCTCAGAACCCCGAAGGCGCGGTCAGCTTCATCGACTGCGAGCTTGCGGCAAGGGATGTTTCCCTGGCTGAGCTGGAGCTCCGCCTCCGCAGCGAGGTCACCGATACCTCCGAGCGGATGTTTGAGGAATGTGTCCGCCTGGCAAGAGAATGCCCCGTCTTCTCCTGCGCGGAGGGTATGCCCCTCCCGGAATTCGGAGCTATGGCGGATAAGGCGGCTTCGGCCGTCCTCCCTGAAAGCGGCAGCGCCGTGCCCTGGCAGGAGACAGCCTCCGGCATCCGTACCCAGCTGGACTACGCCGTCCGCACCGCCAACGACCCCGAACCCCTAGGGCCCTGACTTGCTTAAATTGCACAATTAACAATGCACAATTATTGTGTACGCCTTCGGCGCATTTATCGTCCGCGGAACGGTCACCTTCGTTGTGCAGCTGTGCATTGCAAATAATAAACTGATCGGAGAATAGATATGCAATACTTTATGCTGATAGTGGGTTTTATTCTGCTTATCAAGGGAGCTGATTTCTTTGTTGACGGCAGCTCGGGGCTTGCAAAGCGTCTGAGGGTGCCGACTATGGTGATCGGTCTTACCGTTGTGGCTATGGGAACAAGCCTTCCCGAGGCGGCGGTGAGCGTCAGCGCTTCTATATCGGGGTGCAACGATCTCTCGATAAGCAATGCGATAGGCTCGAACCTGTTCAATCTCATGGTGATAATCGGTGTCTGCGCGGTGATCGCTCCTATGGAGATCAAGCGCTCGACCCTTCTGCACGAATTCCCGTTCTCGGTTATCGTGGCAGGCTTACTTCTCTGCTTCGGACTTATCGACAGCGGTATCAGCAGGCTTGAGGGCATTATCCTGCTCTGCCTGTTCCTGGTGTTTATGTTCTATACGGTAGTGGCTGCCAAGAGAGCCCGCAACAGCGAGGACACCGAGAAGGTCACCGGCAAGCTGATGCCGGGCTGGCTCTGCACCATATACATAGTCGGCGGCGCTGCTGCCATTGCCTTCGGCGGGCGGTTCGTAGTCAACGCTGCGTCGAATATCGCACGCTCCTTCGGCATTTCCGAGAACGTCATCGGCCTGACGATAGTAGCCTTCGGCACCAGCCTGCCCGAGCTTTTCACCTCGATAGTCGCAGCCAAGAAGGGCGAGACCGATCTGGCGCTGGGCAACATCATCGGCTCGAACATCTTCAACATCCTGTTCGTGCTGGGCATCGCAGCCTCCATCTCGCCGGTAAGCTTCCTGTTCAACAATACGGTGGACACCATAGCGCTGATACTTATGAGCATCCTCGCCATCGTGTTCTGCTCCACGAAGCTGAAACTGGTCCGCTGGGAGGGCGCACTGATGCTGACTGCCTACACAGGCTATATAATCTACATCACCCTCAGATAATGCCCCTTGACTTTGCAGGGGAAACGTTATATAATCTATTAAGATACTTTTTACTCTAAAAGGAGAGATATTAAAATGCTGGATATCAAGCTGTTCAGAACCGAGCCGGAGCTGATAAAGGAAAACATCAAAAAGAAGTTCCAGGATGAAAAGCTCCCCCTCGTAGACGAGGTAGTCGAGCTCGATAAGGAGTACCGCGCCACCAAGACCAAGTGCGATGAGTACCGCGCCAAGAGAAACAAGCTCTCGAAGGAGATCGGCGGTCTTATGGCCAAGGGTCAGAAGGAGGAGGCCGAGAAGGTCAAGGCCGAGGTCAAGCTGCTGGGCGAGGAGCTCCCCAGGCTTGAGGAGCGCGAGGTAGTCCTGGAGGGCGAGATCAAGAAGAGGATGATGGTCATTCCCAATATCATCGACCCCTCTGTCCCCATCGGCAAGGACGACTCGGAGAACGTTGAGATCGAAAAGTTCGGCGACCCCTTCGTGCCCGAATTTGAAGTACCCTACCACGTTGACATAATGGAGCGCCTTAACGGCATCGACCTGGATTCCGCAAGGCAGACCAGCGGCAACGGCTTCTATTACCTCAAGGGCGATATCGCAAGGCTCCATTCCGCCATACTCTCCTATGCAAGAGATTTTATGATCGACCGGGGCTTCACCTATTTCATCCCGCCCTTTATGATCCGCTCGGCTGTTGTCAACGGCGTTATGAGCTTCTCCGAGATGGAAAATATGATGTATAAGATCGAGGGCGAGGATCTCTACCTCATCGGCACCTCGGAGCATTCGATGATAGGCAAGTTCATCGACACCATCACCCCCGAGAGCGACCTGCCCCAGACCCTCACCAGCTACAGCCCCTGCTTCCGCAAGGAGGTTGGCGCCCACGGCATCGAGGAGCGCGGCGTTTACCGCATCCACCAGTTTGAAAAGCAGGAAATGATCGTTGTCTGCAAGCCCGAGGACAGCAAGGCCTGGTACGATAAGCTCTGGCAGAACAGCGTTGATTTCTTCCGCACTCTGGACATCCCCGTAAGAACTCTGGAGTGCTGCTCCGGCGACCTTGCGGATCTTAAGGTCAAGAGCTGCGATGTTGAGGCCTGGAGCCCGAGACAGAAGAAGTATTTCGAGGTCGGCTCCTGCTCGAACCTGGGCGATGCTCAGGCAAGGCGTCTCGGCATACGCATCAAGGGCGAGAACGGCAACTACTTCGCCCACACCCTCAACAACACGGTGGTGGCTCCCCCGAGAATGCTGATCGCATTCCTGGAGAACAATCTCAACGAGGACGGCAGCATCCGCATCCCCGAGCCTCTGAGAATGTATATGGGCGGCAAGTCCGTTATCACTGTTCCCGAGGGAAAATAAGACACGACAAAAAAGCCTTACTGCTGACAGTAAGGCTTTTTCTTATTACTCAATTCGGGAGCTGCATTTTCCCCATTTCCCCTGTTCAGAGCTTCACGGTTCTCGGGGGAGCGGTAAAGGACGAGAAGGTGGCCTCGGCGTTCTTAAAATAGAGCACCTCGGTGTTATCGTCCTCGGCGGAGTACATACCTTTGAGAGAGGGGTAGGCATCGAGCATATGGGCTTTGGGCTCGATGCGGTCATCGCGGACGAGCTCACCGGAGAGGCGGATCCAGGTACCGTCCTTGAATGCGCAGAGCTCAACTTTAGGGTTAGCCCGGATCTGTTTGGAGACGCTTTTGACCTTACCGGTCTGGATATAGAGCTTACCCTCGAAGACTTCAACGGTACCGAAGGGGCGGACACGGGGCTGATCGCCCTCGACGGTAGCGAGGTAATAGGTACCGGCTTGTTTCAGAAACTCCAGGACTTCATTCATAGGGGATTCCTCCTTTAAAAATATAATAACGGTTAAAAACCAAACTAATGCGAAAAAAACGGGCGCGGAGCACAGACCGCGGTTCAAAGGGGGCGGTCAGCCCTTGGATCTGCGAAGTATCTGGCTTTGTGCCTTGATGCCGGGCTTATGCTTCTCTTTTTCTCATTTTACCACTCCCTCTCGAATGTGTCAAGCACCCCCCTATGATCTGCTGGAAAGATTGCGCCAAAAAGGGCTTGAATTGTTCATACAAATGTGTTATAATGAATTTTGTATATGCAATTTGATATATCTAAAAAAATGAGGGTGTTTTATGGAAAAGATATACAGCTTGGGCGTCGATGTGGGCTCTACCACAGTCAAGACCGTTATTCTCGATGAGGGACAGATAATATACAATAAGTATGAGCGCCACTTCTCGAGAGTCCGTGAGACGGTCGCGGAGCAGCTTGCCGCCATCGGCAGGCTCTACCCCGGCGCCAGATTTAAAATAGCTATCACCGGCTCCGCCGGCCTCGGTATCGCGGAAGCCTGCGGGATAACCTTCGTCCAGGAGGTATTCTCGGCTTTCACCGCCGTCAGCGAGACCTACCCCGACGCCGATGTGGTCGTTGAGCTGGGCGGCGAGGACGCTAAGATAATCTTCCTCACCGGCGGCGTAGAGCAGAGAATGAACGGGACCTGCGCAGGCGGCACCGGTGCCTTTATCGACCAAATGGCAAGCCTGCTGGGCGTCACCGCCGACGAGATGAACGCTATGTCCCTCAAGGCTACCAAGATCTACCCCATCGCCTCCAGATGCGGCGTTTTCGCCAAGTCGGATATCCAGCCGCTGCTCAATCAGGGCGCCAAGAAAGAGGATATCGCCGCTTCGATATATCAGGCGGTGGTCGATCAGACCGTATCCGGTCTCGCTCAGGGCAGAAAGCTGGAGGGCAAGGTGCTCTTCCTCGGAGGCCCCCTCTCCTTCCTTTCGGGGCTCCGCAAGGCATTCGTCGATACCCTGAAGCTGGATGAGGAGCACGCCGTGTTCCCCGAGCTGGCCCCCTGCTTTATGGCCTACGGCTCGGCTCTCCACGCTGCGAAGATGGGCGACGAGATGACCATTGACGAGGCTATCGACAAGATCGTCAACGCCAAGGCCAACGATACCATAGTTACCGGCAAGCCCCTCTTTACCTCCCGGGAGGATTACCGCGAGTTCGTGGAGAGGCATAAGCAGTCCGACCTGAAATACGAGAACATCCAGACCTACCGCGGCGACGCCTACCTGGGCATCGACGCCGGCTCCACCACCACCAAGCTGGTGCTCATCACCCCCGAGGGCAGGCTGCTCTATCAATACTACGGCTCAAACAAGGGTCAGCCCCTGGATGTCATCGCTGCCAAGCTGGAGGAGATCTACTCCCTTGCCACCGACGGCCTTGTTATCCGTGCCTCGGCAGTTACCGGCTACGGCGAGGATCTCATCAAGGCGGGTCTCGGAGTGGACTACGGCATAGTTGAGACCGTTGCCCACTACAAGGCTGCTGCCTACTTCTGCCCCGACGTTGATTTCATCATCGACATCGGCGGGCAGGACATAAAGTGCTTCAAGATCAAGAACAACGCCATCGACAGCATAATGCTCAACGAGGCCTGCTCCTCCGGCTGCGGATCCTTCATACAGACCTTTGCCCAGGCTATGGGCTATGAGATCGCCGATTTTGCAAGGCTCGGTCTCTTCGCAAAGGCTCCCGTAGAGCTGGGCTCCCGCTGCACGGTGTTTATGAATTCCTCAGTAAAGCAGGCCCAGAAGGACGGCGCCTCTGTTGAGGATATCTCGGCGGGTCTGTCCTCATCCATAATCAAGAATGCTATCTATAAGGTAATAAGAGCCAAGTCCATAGACGAGCTGGGCAAAAACATCGTCGTTCAGGGCGGTACCTTCCTGAATGACGCCGTGCTGCGCTCCTTTGAGATCGAGCTGGGCCGAAACGTTATCCGCCCCGCCATCGCAGGACTTATGGGTGCCCTCGGATGTGCGCTGTTTGCCAAGGAGAAGTGCAAGAACGACCCCGCCTCCCGCTCTAAGGTGCTGAACGCCGAGCAGCTGCGCGAGTTCGCTTACAACTCCTTCGCCACCCAGTGCCGGGGCTGCACGGCTCACTGCAATCTTACCATTATCCGCTTCAACGACGGCCACCGCTTCGTCTCCGGCAACCGCTGCGAGAGGGGCGCAGGCATCAAGATCGAGAACAAGGTGGAGAATATGGTGGAGTTCAAGTACGCGGAGGTCAAGGCCTACGCCGAAAAGAAGCCCGCTCATCCCAAGGCAAGGGTCGGGCTGCCGCTGGCACTCTCCTTCTACGACCTTATGCCCTACTTCCACACCCTGCTCACCGAGCTGGGCTTCGAGGTAGTCCTCTCCGAGGAAAGCACGAGAGACACCTATTACAAGGGTCAGCAGACAATCCCCTCGGATACAGTCTGCTATCCCGCAAAGATAACCCACGGGCATATCCAGAGCCTGCTTGACAAGGGCGTTGATTTCATCTTCTACCCCTGCATGAGCTACAACATCGACGAGGGCGGCTCCGACAACCATTACAACTGCCCCGTTGTAGCCTACTATCCCGAGCTGCTCCGCGCCAATATGCCCGAGTTGAACAACGATAACTTCATCGCCCCCTACTTGAACATCAATATGAAGAAGCACGTCTCCACTGCGGTGGCGAGGGCGCTTTCAAAGTACGGCATCACCGAAAAGCAGGTGTTCTCGGTGCTCAACAAGGCTTATTCGGAGCAGATACGCTTCCGCAGACGCATCGAGAAGAAGGCCGGGGAGATAATGCAGAAGGCCCGGGAGCAGGGCAGAAAGATAATCGTCCTGGCGGGCAGGCCTTACCACATCGACCCGGAGATCAACCACGGCATCCACAAGCTGATAGCCTCCCTGGGCTTTGCAGTCGTGACCGAGGACAGCGTTTCCAACCTGGTGGACGTTCCCCCGCTGGATGTGCTCAATCAGTGGACATACCACTCCAGGCTTTACCGCGCCGCTGAGTATGTCTGCAGGAACGAGGATATGCAGCTGGTGCAGCTGGTCAGCTTCGGCTGCGGCATAGATGCCGTCACCACCGACGAGGTAAGAGCTATCCTTGAAGAAAAGGGCAAGCTCTACACCCAGCTGAAAATAGACGAGATAACCAACCTCGGAGCGGCAAAGATAAGGCTCCGCTCTCTTGCGGCAGCGCTGGAGGAAAAGGAGGAGAACAGCAAATGAGAAAGAAACTGAGCGGTGAAGAGATAGCAAGAAAGGCTATGGGCGGCTCTGACAGAGTGTTCAAGACCGTTTTCACCGAGGAGATGAAGCGAAAGGGCTACACCATCCTCATACCCGATATGCTGCCCATTCATTTCAAGCTGATAATCAAGATATACGAGAAGTACGGCTACAAGATGGAGCTGCTCACCAACACCTCCCGCAACGTCATCGACGAGGGATTGAAGAACACCCACAACGATGCCTGCTATCCCGCGCTGCTGGTCATCGGGCAGTTTATGGATGCCCTCAAGAGCGGCAAGTACGATGTTAACAAGGTGGCTCTCGTTATGTCCCAGACAGGCGGCGGCTGCCGTGCCTCCAACTACATACATCTTATCAGGAAGGCGGTAGCCTCCCAGTTCCCGCAGGTGCCGGTGATCTCCCTGAATTTCAGCGGCCTTGAAAAGAACCCGGCATTCCCCATGACCCCTGCCATAGCGCTGAGGCTCATTTACGCGGTGATGTACGGCGATATGCTGATGCTGCTCTACAACCAGTGCAAGCCCTATGAAAAGAACGAGGGCGAGACCGACCGCCTCCTTGCACGGTGGCAGCACCGCCTCGGAAAGATGCTTGACAAGAGCGATTATCTCTTCCCCACGCCGGTCTACCGGGCAATGCTACGGGAGTTCGCAGCTATCCCGAGGCTTGACATCAAGAAGCCCAAGGTGGGCATCGTCGGGGAGATATATGTAAAATACTCCCCCCTTGCAAACAACGATCTGAACAACTTCCTGATCTCCGAGGGCTGCGAGCCCAACGTTCCGGGGCTTCTGGATTTCGTTCTCTACTGCTGCTCCGACCTGCTCAACGACAGGGAGCTCTATGACGTCACGACCCCCATGACTGCGGCTTACCAGATAGGTTACAAGGTGCTTATGCGCTTCCAGCGCCAGCAGATAAAGGTCATCAAGGAGCACGGCGTGTTCCAGCCCCCCCACGATTTCGAGCATCTCCGCCGCTGCGCCGACAAGTACATCCACCAGGGCGTGAAGATGGGCGAAGGCTGGCTCATCACCGCCGAAATGGCTGCCCTCGCCGAGACCGGCACCAAGAATATCATCTGCACCCAGCCCTTCGGCTGCCTGCCCAACCATATCGTGGCTAAAGGAATGAGCCGCGTGATCAAGCAGGCCTACCCCGACGCCAATATCGTAGCCATAGACTACGACCCCGGCGCCACCAAAGTAAACCAGGAGAACCGTATCAAGCTCATGCTCGCCAACGCAGTCCTCTGAGCGCGGCTTGCTGCCGGGGGTTATTACCTTGTGCAGAGCTATTTTGGGGACCCCTCCCAAAGACTTTTAAGAGGCTTTTTTGAAAAGTGCTTGCATTTTGGGATATAATGTACTATAATGAGATAGTAAAAATGCTTTTTGACATCCTATGTCAAGGAAAGGAAAAGAACATGAAAAAAAGAATCGCTTCACTTCTGCTGGCGGGCGCTATGTCCGTGACTATGCTGGCTTCCTGCGGAGTTCCCGATAATCAGGTACACTCCATTGACGATCTCGAGGGCAAGACCATCGGTGTTCAGATCGGTACCACCGGTCAGATCTATGCCGAGGACGTTAAGGACGCCACCGTTGAGAAGTACAACAAGGGTGCCGACGCTGTTGAGGCTCTGAAAAACGGCAAGATCGACGCTGTTATCATCGACAACGAGCCTGCAAAGGTATTCGTATCCAAGAACGACGAGCTTAAGATCCTTGACGATCCCTTCGTTACCGAGGATTATGCTATGGCCTTCAATCTTGAGAGCACCGAGCTCCAGGGCAAGGTGAACGAGGCTCTCAAGGAGCTCAAGGCTGACGGTACCATCGACGGTATCATCAAGCACTGGATCGGCGACAGCGCTGACGAGAAGAGCTATGAGTCCCCCGCTGACACCAAGCGCGACAACGGCACTCTGAAGATGGCTACCAACGCAGAGTTCCCTCCCTACGAGCTTAAGAAAGAGGGCAAGATCGTCGGTATCGACCCTGACATCATGCAGGCAGTAGCCGACAAGCTGGGTATGACCCTGGAGATCGAGGACATCGGCTTTGACTCCCTTATCCCCGAGCTGCAGTCCAAGAAGGCTGACGTAGTGGCTGCCGGTATGACCGTTACCGAGGACAGAAAGAAGAACGTCCTCTTCTCCGATTCCTACGCCACCGGCGTTCAGGTGATCATAGTAAGAAAGAAATAATCAACTGACAAATAAGACTTTACGGCGCATCCATCTCATACTGCGGGTGGGTGCGCTTATGCGCTGAAAGGGCGGTGAGGCAGGTGGCTGAAAAGAAGCAGAAGGAATACTATCTTCGGGCATTCCTGATCGTTTTCGGGGCTGCTATGATCGCACTGATCCCAATTATGGCGGTAAACGGCGGCAGGTTCTTCTATTACGGCGACTACAACAAGCAGCAGATAATGTTCTACACCCACCTGCACGACCTTGTCCGCGGGGGAGATCTGGCGGCCTGGGATCATATGGTGGATCTGGGCTCTGACACGGTATCCAGCTTTTCCTTCTATCTGCTGGGGAGCCCCTTTTTCTGGCTGACCATACCCCTGCCCTCATCGCTGATAGTATCGGTGATGCCCGTGCTTATCGCGGTAAAATCGGGCATTGCTGCGGTGGGAGCCTACGCGCTGACCAGGCGGTTCTGCCAGAGCCGGAGCGCCTCGCTGATCGCGGCGGTGCTGTTCGGGCTTTCTTCCTACAACTCGGCCAATCTGCTGTTCAACCACTTCCACGATGCGGTGCTGATGATACCTTTTATGCTGCTGGCGCTGGAGATGCTGGTCAAGGACGGCAGGCGGGGCTTCTTCGCGCTGACGGTGGCGCTGGCTGCCTGCATAAATTACTATTTCTTCTTCGGGCAGGTAATATTCCTTGTCCTCTACTATGTCGTAGCGGTGATAACGGGGCATTTCACCTTCTCGCCGAAGAAGCTCTTGCAGATATTCTTTGAGGGCGTGCTGGGCGGAATGCTGGCGGGAGTGATACTTCTGCCCTCGGCTATGGCGGTGGTAAACAACCCCCGCATAGATGATATGCTCTCGGGCAGCGACCTGTTTGTTTACGACTACAAGTCGATATACCTCTACATCATTAAGAATATGTTCATGCTGCCCGATATCACGCTGCTGAAGAATTTCGGCGTTGACAGGGCGAACGAGCTGCAGAACAACTACCACTCCTTCTATATACACTTCTTCTCCTTCTGCGGGGTATTCGCCTATTACAGAGGAGTCAAGGGCAAGGATCTCTTCAAGGTGCTGCTGGCTGTATGCGGCGTCATAATGATGGTACCCTTCCTCAATCAGAGCTTCTCCTTTATGAACTCCAAGTTCTACGGGCGCTGGTTCTTTATGCCGGTGCTGATAGCCTGCATTATGACGGCTCTGGCCGTGGAGCGCTGGCAGAAGGACGAAACGGATATCAAGAAGGGCTTCATCCCTACCGCTGCGGTAACGGGAGTTGTGACCGCAGCCTCGCTGGCGGTAATAATGCTGGCGAAGTACGGCGTTATAAACGTGGGCTTCGAGAATTACACCTATGCCTATGTGCAGATAGTATTCACTCTGACGGCCCTGGCTTTCCTGTGGATGACCCTCTACAAGCCCGCCGATCCGAACAAGGATGCGATAACCAAGGCTCTGATAAACCGCTCGGTAGCCTTCGCTGCCGCGGGGATGTGTCTGGTGGTATGGTGCTCCTATCTGTTCAGGGGCGAGTCGGAGAGCTACAAGATGAACTACGTCTACGACTATGCCGAGAGCGGCGACCGCATCGAGGACGACAGCTTCTACCGCACCTCCTGCGAGAGCAACCTGATGAATATGCCCGTTATCTGGGGATATAAGACGGTCAGGTATTTCAACTCCACCGTTGAATCCTCCATAGCGGATTTCTACAACGCCTTTGAATTCGAGCGGACAGTCAAGTCCGACTACGAGCCGACAGAATACGCCATAATGGAGCTGCTCTCGGTGAAATACTACATCGACGGCGGCTACTACGATATGGACGGCAACCTTAAGGAGCCCTCGGAGTATCTTACGGGAACGGCTGATACCTACAAGATAATGTATCAGAAAAACGATATGAACTTCTACGAGAACACCGAGTTCCTGCCTATGGGCTTTGCCTTCGACAGCTACTCCACCAATGCGGAGCTCTGGGGCCAGCCCTCGGTATTAAAAGGCCTCGCCTATCTGGAGGCTCTGGTGCTCTCGGATGAGCAGATTGAGAAGTACGGCGATATCCTCACCCACTATGACACGGAGGATATCAAGACCGCAGCCAAGCGCTATCACGAGATCTGCGAGGAGCGCCGCTCAATGGCCTGCTCGGAATTCAAGGAGGGCAAAAGCCGCTTCGATGCCAAGATAACCCTTGAAAAGCCCTCCCTCGTCTTCTTCTCCATACCCTATTCCGAGGGCTGGAGCGCCGAGGTCAACGGCAGGGAAGCCGAGATCGAGAACGTGGATAACGGAATGATGGCGGTAAAATGCGAGGCGGGCGAGAGCAGCATCACCTTCACCTACCGCAACAAATACCTTGAAGCGGGAGCGCTCATCACCCTTGGGGGAGCGGTCATCTTCGCGGTATATATCGCAGCCGGCATAATGCTGAGAAAAAAATCGGTAAAGCAGGAGAAAGCAAATGAGTGATTTCATACAAAAGCTAAAGGATACGTTCATCAAGGACGACCGCTGGAAATACCTCACCAACGGATTGCTGAACACTATAATCATCACCATCGCGGCAGCGGTGCTGGGTCTTATCATAGGCTTTGTTGTGGCGATGATACGCTCCACCCACGACAAGACGGGCAAGCTGAAGATCGGCAATTTCTTCTGCCGGATATACCTCACCGTCATCCGCGGCACGCCTATGGTGGTGCAGCTGCTGATCATGTACTTCGTTATCTTCAAGACCCTGTCCTCAAAGTACAAGATCATCGTGGCGGTGCTCTCCTTCGGTATAAACTCCGGCGCATATGTGGCTGAGATCGTCCGCTCGGGAATAATGTCCATCGACAACGGGCAGTTCGAGGCCGGCTCAAGCCTCGGCCTTTCCTACCGCAAGACCATGTTCTACATCATCCTGCCACAGGCCTTCAAGAACGTGCTCCCGGCGCTGGCGAACGAGGTCATAGTCCTGCTGAAAGAGACCTCCGTTGCGGGCTATATCGGTATGGAGGATCTCACCAAGGGCGGAGATATCATCAGAGCCGCCACCTACGAGGCATTCCTGCCGCTGCTGGCAGTAGCCGCCGTATATCTCATTATGGTAATCATCCTTACCTCGCTGGTAGGTAAGCTGGAAAGGAGGCTCGCCAAGAATGACCGCCGCTAAAGAACAGGCTCGCAAGGTACATCCCGAGCATCTGGAAAATCTGATAACCGTCAATGACCTGCACAAGTCATTCGGCGACCTGCACATCCTGAAAGGCATAAACACCGCCATAAAGCAGGGGGAAAAGGTAGTCATCATCGGGCCCTCGGGCTCCGGAAAAAGCACATTTCTGCGCTGCCTCAACCTGCTGGAGCGCCCCACCTCCGGGCAGATAATCCTTGACGGAGTGGATCTTCTCACGCTGAACGAAAAAGGCGTCAACTTTATGCGCCAGTCTATGGGGATGGTGTTCCAGCACTTCAATCTCTTCCCCCACCTGACGATCAAGAAGAATATAACCCTGGCACCCGTAAAGCTGGGTATCCTCACCGAGGCCGAGGCCAACAATAAGGCCGAGGAGCTGCTGGAAAAGGTGGGTCTCTACGACAAGATCGACTCCTACCCCTCGCAGCTTTCGGGCGGTCAGAAGCAGAGGATCGCCATCGTCCGCTCCCTGGCTATGAACCCCGAGGTGATGCTCTTTGACGAGCCTACCTCAGCCCTCGACCCCGAAATGGTGGGCGAGGTGCTCCAGCTGATGAAGCAGCTTGCCGAGAGCGGTATGACAATGATCGTTGTGACCCACGAGATGGGCTTTGCCAGAGAGGTAGCCTCCCGCGTTATGTTTATGGACGACGGGCAGATCCTTGAAGAGGCTCCCCCTGCGGAGTTCTTCGCAAACCCCAAAAACGAAAGGACGAAGCTGTTCCTTTCAAAGGTGCTCATATGACAAAAAAGGCTGTTGCGTTTGCAACAGCCTTTTTCAGTATCGGTTATTCTTCATTGCCCTCCGCAGGGGTCTCAGCCTCAGCGGGAGCCTCGGCAAGAGCCGGGGGCTCCTCGCCGACGTAAACGGTCTCACCGAACCTGTCGCGCCTGGAGAGTATCAGCAGGATAATGCCGATAAGCATCATGCCTCCGCTGATACAGCACTGTATTATCAGCAGAACCGTATCCGTCTGAACAAGGACGTAAAGGGAGGTGTTGTTCATCCACACCTCGGTGCTGACGCCCTTTTCGGCAAAGTATTCTGTTACCAGGGCCATCTGCTCGTCGGTCATCTCCACCGCCTTGCCCAGGAAGCTCACGCTTTCGGAGGCGGTGCCGGTGCCGGACTTGTAGCTGTCGGTCTGAGCCATAAGGCTGTCGAACTTATCCCTGTCCTTATCCACCTGGAGGAACACATACCCGCCGTTGTCAACTATGGCGTAGAGAGAAGCATCCGCGTTCAAGAGCGGGATGCCGAATACGGTCTTTCTGACCTTGAGCTCCCCCGTCTTGCCGAGGACATATTTCAACTCGCATTCGCCCAGCTCGCCCTCCTCAAAGGAATAATAGGTCTTATCCTCGATATTCACCCTGTTGAACAGAACGCCGTATATTTCCGTGGCTATAAGAGCCAGCGCTATCAGCCCCAGCATCAGGAGTATAACGCCCACAGCCATTTTTTTGTTCATCACTGTTCCTCCTCCCAGCATAAAGATATTATCCACGAATTAAATTATATCAAAATTTTTTCGTATTGTCAACGCTTTTTTGGCATTATAAACAAGGATACCGGCGGGGCTCCCGAGGCTGTCGATTTCAGCCGCGGGAATAGTTAATATTTTGTAAAATCGGGCTGTTCTTCATTGACAAAGAGAGGATATAAGGCTATACTGTGTTTAGGTTAACATTGATAACCTACATAATATTTTAATTGACGGAGGAAATTAAAAATGGTATTTGAAACTGTTGCTAAGATAATCGCCGAGAGGATCGAGTGTGATCCTTCCGAGATCAAGACAAGCTCTACCTTCAGAGATCTGGGTATCGACTCCCTCGACACCGTTGACCTGATGATGAACCTTGAGGACGAGCTGGGCATCGAGCTGGAGCTTGACCAGAAGCTGGAGACCGTCGGAGATCTCGTAGAGTTCATCGAGAACAAGCAGGAATAAGAATATGATAAACAGCTGTCTTTGCGAGATGCTCGGCATCGAGTATCCTGTATTTCAGGGCGGAATGGCATGGATCGCTGACGGAAAACTTGCCGCTGCCGTTTCTAACGGCGGCGGTCTTGGTATTATTGCAGCAGGAAATGCCGACGCCGACTATGTCCGCGCACAGATAAAGACCGCCAAGGAGCTTACCGACAAGCCCTTCGGCGTCAACATAATGCTCCTTTCACCCTATGCCGATGCGGTGGCTGAGGTCGTTGCGGAAGAAAAGGTGAGCGTGGTCACCACCGGTGCGGGCAACCCCTCAAAGTATATGCAGCTCTGGAAGGATGCGGGGATCAAGGTGATACCCGTAGTGGCTTCCACCGCGCTGGCCAAGCTGATGGAGAGGCTGGGCGCCTCGGCTGTCATCGCTGAGGGCGGCGAGAGCGGAGGGCATATCGGCGAGCTCGCCACAATAGTCCTGGTGCCTCAGATCGCCGACACGGTGAAGATACCCGTCATCGCGGCGGGGGGCATCGCCGACGGCAGAGGTGTGGCTGCGGCATTTATGCTGGGGGCCTGCGGCGTCCAGGTGGGAACAAGGTTCCTTGCCGCCGAGGAGTGCAGCATCCACCCCACATACAAGGAAAAGATCGTCAAGGCCAAGGATCTCTGTACTATGGTAACGGGCAGAAGGCTCGGACATCCCGTCAGAGCCCTGAGGACGAATTTCCAGAGAGAATACCTGAAGGCCGAGTACACCCAGATCTCCGACGAGGAGCTGGAGGCTCTCGGTGCAGGCTCGCTGCGCAAGGCTGTAGTTGACGGTAACACCGAGGAGGGCTGCTTCCTGGCGGGGCAGTCGGCGGCTATGGTTAAGGCTGTTCAGCCCGCAGCGGATATAGTCAGAGAGCTCTGCGAGGAAGCCGAGCCCCTGCTGAAAGGAGCTGCAAAATGGGTAAGATAGCTTTCGTTTTCTCGGGTCAGGGCGCACAGCGTCCCGGCATGGGAAAAGAGATATATGACGCCTCTGAGGCTGCAAGAGAGGTATTCTCAAAGCTGGATGAGCTCAGAGAGGGCACCTCGGCTATGTGCTTTGAGGGCAGCGACGAGGATCTCACCCTCACAAAAAACACCCAGCCCTGCCTTTTCGCGGTGGAGCTTGCGGCAGCTGCCGCCCTGACCGAGGCAGGCATCAAGGCAGATATGACCGCCGGCTTCTCTCTCGGAGAGATCGCCGCACTGACCTACTCGGGGGCTGCCTCCCTAGAGGACGGCTTTAAGATCGTCTGCAAGAGGGGCGAGCTGATGCAGAAGGCTGCGGAGGAATACCCCGCTGCCATGGCTGCGGTGCTCAAGCTTTCAAACGAGCAGGTGGAGAGCATCTGCGCAGAGCTTGACCGGGCTTACCCCGTGAACTACAACTGCCAGGGTCAGGTCACCTGCGCCGCAGTTAAAGAGACCATCCCTGCGCTGACCGCTGCCGTCAAGGCTGCAGGGGGAAGAGCCGTACCCCTTAAGGTATCCGGCGGCTTCCACTCCCCCTTTATGGAGAGCGCAGCGGCGGAATTCGCAGAGGCGCTTCAGGGCTTTGAGCTCAATGCTCCCGCAATACCCCTTTACTCCAATTACACCGCTCTCCCCTACGGCGAGGATATGAAGCAGCTGCTCTCAAAGCAGATCTGCTCACCTGTAAAGTGGGAGGAGCTCATTAAAAATATGATAGCCGAGGGCGTGGATACGTTCATCGAGCTCGGAGCGGGCAACACCCTCGTCGGGCTGATAGGGCGCATCGACAAGGACGTCAGGACCTTCTGCGTAACAAGCAAAGAGGGTCTGGACGCTGTTATCGCAGAGCTCGGCTGAGAGGAGACAACTATGCTTAAAGGCAACACCGCTATCGTTACGGGCGGATCCCGCGGCATCGGCGCGGCTATCGCAAAGAAGCTGGCTTCACTTGGGGCCGACATCGCTCTGCTGGACATCGGCAACAACGATCAGGCCGCCGAGGTCTGCGCTGTATGCGAGAAGGAATACGGCGTCAAGACTGCATTCTACAGCTGCAACGTGGCTGATTTCGAGCAGACCAAGCAGGTCATCACACAGGTCGGCAAGGACTTTGAGAATGTGACCGTACTTATAAACAACGCAGGCATCACCCGTGACGGTCTGCTTATGATGATGAACGAGAAGCAGTTCGACGACGTCATCAGCGTGAACCTCAAGGGCGCCTTCAATATGATCAAGCACTGTTCAAGGCTCTTTATGAAGAACAAGTGCGGCAGGATCGTGAATATCTCGTCGGTATCGGGTCTCAGCGGAAACGCGGGGCAGGCCAATTACAGCGCCTCGAAGGCAGGTCTGGTGGGTCTGACCAAGACCGTTGCCCGTGAGTTCGCATCTAAGAACATCACCTGCAACGCCATAGCTCCCGGCTTTATCCAGACCGATATGACCGCTGACATCAGCGCCGAGAACAACCCTCTGGCAGCTCAGATCCCTCTCGGACGCCCCGGCACCCCCGACGATATCGCAGGCGCGGCGGCATTCCTCGTGACCTCACCCTATGTTACGGGCGTAGTCCTCAGAGTGGACGGCGGCCTCGGAATGTGATCATCCCCATTGAAAGGAACTAATAGAATGGATAATAAGATTCGCAGAGTAGCAGTAACAGGCATCGGAGCGGTAACTCCCATAGGTCTCACCGCAGATGAGAGCTGGAAGGCAATGATCGAGGGAAAGAACGGCATCGCGCCCATCACCCTCTTTGACACCGCAAACTTCAAGACCAAGCTGGCAGCCGAGGTCAAGGGCTTCGACCCCCATACCATCCTTGAAAAGAACGACATCATCAAGACCGACAGATACTCAATGTTCGGCCTTGCCGCCGCACAGGAGGCTGTTGACGACAGCGGCATCCTCGGCACGGTGGACCCCGACAGGTTCGCGGTTTATTTCGGCTCCGGCATCGGTGGCATATCCTCCTTTGCTGCCGAGCACACCAAGCTGATGGAAAAGGGTCCCCGCAGGGTATCCCCCTACTTCGTTCCCATGATGATCGCCAATATGGCTGCGGGAATGATCGCTATCCGCTTCAACTGCCAGGGAGCAGCCCTCCCGGCGGTAACCGCCTGCGCTTCCGGCTCCAATGCCATAGGCGAGGCTATCCGCGCTATCAGGCACGGCTATGCTGATGCTGTCATCACCGGCGGCTGCGAGGCTGCCATCACCGATATAGGCGTGGCGGGCTTCATCAATATGCAGGCGCTCTCGGTCTCCGAGGATCCCGACGCTGCATCCCTGCCCTTTGACAAGAGGCGCGGAGGCTTCGTTATCGGCGAGGGCGGCGCGGCTCTGATACTTGAGGAGTACGAGCACGCCAAGGCCAGAGGGGCAAAGATCTACGCCGAGGCCGTGGGCTACGGCTCCACCTGCGATGCTCACCACATCACTGCTCCCGACCCCGAGGCGGGCGGAGCATCCAGGGCTATGAAGCAAGCTCTTGAAGAGGCAGGCTGCACCGACAGCGACAGGATCTACATCAACGCTCACGGCACCGGCACCCCCCTCAACGACAAGTCCGAGACCAAGGCGGTCAAGCTGGCTCTGGGGGACAAGGCTAAGGATGCTTTTATCAGCTCCACCAAGTCCATGACCGGACATATGCTGGGCGCTGCGGGCGCTATCGAGGCTATCGCCTGTGTAAAGGCTCTCTGCGAGGGCATAATACCTCCGACGATAAATCTCAACGAACCCGACCCGGAGTGCGATCTCAACTACTGCCCCAACACGGCGGTAAAGACCGACATCGACCTGGCTCTCTCAAACTCCCTGGGCTTCGGCGGGCACAATGCCTGCGTAGCTTTCAGAAGGGCCTGATCCCCCGAAAAGGAATGGTGTTTTTATGAACGAACAGAGCATCAGAAGGTATGCCGAGCTTATGAAGGAGCTGGAGCTTACCGCACTTGAAATAAACGAGACCACCGGCAACGTGCGCCTCGAGAGGGTGGCTCCCCCTATGATGATGCCTCCCCCTCAACCCGCTGCCGCCTCTGCGGTAGCCGCAGCTGTGCCTGCTCCCGCCGCTCCCAGAGAGGAGATCGCCGCACCCGATTTTATCTCGGTAAAATCGCCTATGGTGGGCGTGTTCTATACCGCCCCCGCCGAGAACGCCGAGCCCTTCGTCAAGGTGGGTGATAAGGTCACCAAGGGGCAGACCCTCTGTATCGTCGAGGCTATGAAGCTTATGAACGAGCTCCCCGCCGAGCAGGACGGCTATATCACCGAGATCTGCGTCGAGAACGGCCAGGTCGTAGACTACGGAGCTGAATTGTTCAGAATGAAGAAAGTCTGACACCTTATTTCAATGCACAATTAAGGTATCGGCGCTTTGCGCCGATATATCGTTGTGTATAGCACGCACAGTCAGGAGCATAATGCTTTCTGCGGTGCCCGAATGGGCATAATGTGCGCCGCAGGCGCACACCTTCATTGTGCATTCAAGTCAGACACAAAAACAGCCGGTTCTCCAAACAACACCGGTGGGGCAACGAAAGGAAACAGTTTTATGAACAAGCAAGAGATAATGGAGATACTTCCTCACCGCGACAATATGCTGCTCATTGATGAGGCAGAGCTTGTGGGGGAGGAATCTCACGGGAAATATCATGTTACAGGTGACGAATGGTTTTTAAAGGGGCACTTCCCCGGGGATCCCATCGTTCCGGGTGTTATACAGTGCGAAATACTCGCCCAGTCGGCCTGCGCTCTGCTTGCAGATAAGATGAGAGAGGGTATGCTCCCTCTTTACACGGGGCTGAACAATGTGAAGTTCCGCAACCCCGTAAGGCCGGGAGACACCTTTGAGACCGTCTGCCGGATAACCAAGGCCAGGCCGCCCTTTTATTTTGCCAGCGGCGAGGGCTATGTTGACGGCAAGCTCTGCGTCAAGGCGGAGTTCTCATTCGCACTCAAGGAGCGTGAATCATGTTTTCAAAAGTCCTGATAGCTAACCGCGGCGAGATCGCGGTAAGAATAATTCGCGCCTGCAAGGAAATGGGCATCAGCACCGTTGCCGTTTATTCAGAGGCTGACAGCGACGCGCTTCACGTTGCTCTTGCCGACGAGAGCTACTGCATCGGCGGGGCTTCCGCTGCCGACAGCTATCTGAACGAGGAGAGGATAATCTCTGCGGCGCTGGTATCCAAGGCCCAGGCTATCCACGCGGGCTACGGCTTTCTTTCCGAGAACGCCCATTTCTCCCAGCTCTGTGCAAAGAACGGCATCGTGTTCATCGGCCCCGCTGCGGAGACTATGGAGCGCCTGAGCGACAAGACCACCATAAAGAACCTTATGTCAGAGGCAGGTCTTGACGTTATCAGGGGCACGGAGGTCCTCCCCGGAGTGGAGGAGGCCCGTGCGGCTGCCTCGAAGATAGGCTACCCTGTTATGCTCAAGGCCCGCTCGGGCGGCGGCGGCAGGGGCATCAGGCTGGTAAACAACGAAATTGAGCTTGCCGGCAGCTTTGAGCTTGCCACCGCCGAGGCTGAGGCTGCCTTCGGTGACGGCGCGGTATATATGGAGAAATACGTCTACCCCGCAAGGCACATCGAGATGCAGATAATCGCCGACGAGCAGGGCAATGTGGTCTGCCTGGGAGAGCGGGACTGCTCTGTGCAGCGCAGGCATCAGAAGCTGATCGAGGAATCCCCCTCGCCGGCTGTTTCACCTGCCATGCGCTCGGAGCTGATCAGAAAAGTCACCCGCGCGGTCAAGAGGGTGGGCTATGTGGGTGTAGGCACCCTTGAATTCCTCCTTGACAAGCAGAACCGCTTCTGGTTCATGGAAATGAACATCCGCCTGCAGGTGGAGCACAGCGTCACCGAGATGCTGACCAACATCGACCTGGTCAAGTGGCAGATAAGAACTGCTGCGGGAGTGCCTCTGCGCTTTTCACAGAAGGATGTTACCCTTATGGGCTCGGCAGTGGAATGCCGCATCAACGCCCTTTCCACGGGCAAGCTGGGGATGCTCCACGTTGCGGGTGGTCCCTCGGTAAGATTTGACACATATCTCGTGCAGGGGGTGGAGATCTCCCCCTTCTACGATTCGCTGATAGGCAAGCTCATAGTCCGTGCGGGCACCCGTGAGGAGGCTATGAGGAAGATGAAGGCCGCTCTCTGCGAGCTGGTCATCGACGGGATCAGGACTAACATCCACCAGCAGCTCCGGCTCATAAGCGACGAGAAGTTTATGGACGGCAGCTACGATCTCACATTTATGGAAGGCAGGTAAAGGCTGATGCCGTTTCTCAATTTCTTATACAAGCCCAAAAACGAGCTGGAAAAGGGCGGCAGAGCGGTAGCACCTGTCCAGGAGGATCAGGGCGAGCCCGAAAAGACCTGCCCCAACTGCCATATGGCTATCCCCGTGAGCAGGATCTGGGCCAACGCCAACACCTGCACCTGCGGCTACCATTTCCGTATGAGCGCAAGGCAGCGCATCAGCTTCATCACCGATAAGAACAGCTTCAGCGAGATGTTCACCGATGTGGTCTCCTCAGACCCTCTGGGCTTTGAGGGCTATGCCGAGAAGCTGGAGACCGTCCGTGCCGCCAGCAACGAGAACGAGGCTGTCATCTGCGGCACCGCGCTGATAGGCGGCAGGAAATGCTGCCTCTTCGTTATGGAGCCGAACTTTATGATGGGCTCAATGGGCTCGGCAGTGGGCGAGAGGATAACCCGCACCTTTGAATATGCTGCGGAGCACAGGCTCCCGGTGGTGGGCTATACCGTCTCCGGCGGCGCCAGGATGCAGGAGGGCTTAGTTTCTCTCATGCAGATGGCCAAGACCAGCGGAGCCGTAAAACGCCACAGCGATGCGGGGCTCTTCTATCTTACTGTACTCACCGACCCTACCACCGGCGGCGTTACCGCCAGCTTCGCTATGGAGGGTGATATAATCCTGGCGGAGCCGGGTGCCACCGTAGGCTTTGCGGGGGCAAGAGTAATAGAGCAGACCACGAGAAAGACCCTCCCCAAGGGCTTCCAGAAGGCGGAGTTCCTTGTGGAGCACGGCTTTGTGGACGCAATCGCTCCCAGGCGTTATCAGAAATCCCTGGTGGCTATGCTGCTCAAAATGCACTGCGGAGGTGAAGCGTGACCATGGAGGCTTATGAGATAGTCAAGAAGGCGAGAAGCTCCGGGCGCTACACGGGCATCGACTTCATCAAGGGTATATTCAACCATTTCTTCGAGCTCCACGGCGACCGCCGCTTTGCCGATGACAGCGCCGTTATCGGCGGCCTGGCCTATCTGGAGGAGCAGCCCGTAACCGTTATAGCCATAGAAAAGGGCCACAACGCAAGAGAGCGTATGCAGCGGCTTTTCGGCGCCCCCAACCCCGAGGGCTACCGCAAGGCTCTGCGTCTTATGAAGCAGGCTGAGAAATTCAAAAGACCTGTTATCTGCTTTGTTGACACCTCCGGCGCATACTGCGGCATCGGTGCCGAGGAAAGGGGTCAGGGGCAGGCCATTGCCGAGAACCTCTGCGAGATGATGACCCTCAACACACCTGTTATCACCGTGCTCATAGGCGAGGGCGGCAGCGGCGGAGCATTGGCTCTTTCCGTGGCCGACAGGGTCTATATGCTGGAAAATGCCGTATATTCGGTGATCTCACCCGAGGGCTGCGCCTCTATCCTCTGGAAGGACAGCGCCAAGGCTCCCGAGGCGGCGGAGTGTTTGAAGCTCACCGCAAAGGATGCCCTCTCTTTGGGGATAATCGAGGATATGATCAGCGAGGACAATATAGATCAGCCCGAATTCTTCAGCGAGCTGAAAGATCAGCTCGTTCACGAGCTCGGAGTGCTGAAGGGTGATCCGCAGCTGCTCGACAAGAGATACGAGCGCTTCCGCAGGATCGGCAGGACGGAGTAAGCTATGACGATTTATCAGAGATACTGCAAGGAGAGCTTCGACCGAGACGGCAGGCTCGTTGATTTCGATATTATCTGCCCCGAGGATTTCAACTTCGGCTACGATGTGGTGGATGTGTACGCCGCCCAGGAACCCCGGAAGCGGGCGCTGGTCTGGTGCGACACCGAGGGCAATGAGAGGCAGTTCACCTTCGCCGAGCTGAGCGAGCTCAGCAGCCGCTGCGCCAACGTCTTTCTCTCGGCGGGCATCGGCAGGGGCGACAAAGTTCTGGCTGCCCTCAAAAAGCATTACGAATACTGGATAGTTTCCATAGCCCTCCACAAGATAGGTGCGGTGCTGATCCCCGTTACCCATATGCTCACGGTCAAGGACTATGTTTACAGGATCGAGAGCGCCGACATAAAGGGCTTCGTCTGCACCCATCAGGGGGATGTATGCGACAGAGTGCTGGAGGCCGTAAAGCAGACGGGCATATCCGCCCGCCTCTGGTCCATAAGGCAGGAAAAAGAGGGCTTTGAGAACCTCACAGCTGCCATCGAGGCGGCCTCACCCAGGCTTGAGAGGGTGAAGACCTCGTCTCACGACCCGATGCTGCTCTATTTCACCTCCGGGACCACAGGTCTGCCCAAGGGAGTCATCCACGACCACAGCTACCCGCTGGCGCATATAGTCACCGCCAAATACTGGCACCATGCCCTGGATAACGGCCTGCATTTCACCGTTGCCGAAACGGGCTGGGCAAAGAGCTCCTGGGGCAAGCTGTACGGTCAATGGCTGGTGGGCTCGGCGGTAATGGTCTTCGATTTCGACAACTTCGACCCCAAGATGATGATGCACGTCATCAACAAATACAAAGTCACTACCTTCTGCGCACCGCCTACGGTATACAGATACCTGGTGCGCTCCGGGATACCTGAGATGCCCTCGCTGACCTACGCCACCACGGCAGGCGAGCTGCTCAACCCCGAGGTGTTCAGAAAATTCAAGGAAAAGACCGGGCTTTCCCTCTGTGAGGGCTACGGTCAGACCGAATCCACCCTGCTGACAGCCAACTTCGATGCCGGGACCTCGGTGGCGGGCTCTATGGGAGTCCCCTCGCCCCAGTACCGCATCGTCCTGCTGGACAGAGACTGCAAGCCCACCCCCATCGGCGAGTCGGGTGAGGTCTGCGTCGTTCCCAAAAGAGAGGGGGAGCACCCTGCGGGGCTGTTCTCGGCTTATCTTGATAACGATGAGCTGTTCCGGGAGGTATGGCGTGGGGGAGTTTACCACACCGGCGACTCCGCCACACAGGACGAAAACGGCAGGCTGTGGTTCAACGGCCGCTTTGACGACATAATCAAGACCGGCGGCTACCGCGTGGGCCCCTACGAGATCGAGAACGTGCTTATGGAGAACCCCGACATCGTGGAATGCAGCGTGGTGGGCGTCCCCGACAAGCTGAGGGGGCAGGCCATCAAGGCTTATATCGTCCTCAAAAAGGGGCTGACCGGAGATCACGCTCTGGAAAAGCAGATAAAGGATCAGGCCAACGCAAGGCTTTCCGACTACAAATGGATAAGGATCATCGAATTCGTTGACGAGATGCCCAAGACGATCAGCGGCAAGATACGCAAGGTCGAGCAGCGCAAGGGCTGAAAAGGAAGAATGAAAATGCCAAACGAACCAAAACGCCGCAGCAAGCGGGAAGAGCTCATAATAGCCGGGCTCGAGGAGATCAACCGCTGCGGGATAACCAATTTCTCTTTGCGGAGCGTGGCGCAGAAGGCAGGAGTTTCCTGTGCGGCGCCTGCCAAGCATTTCGGCGACAAGCACGGCTTCGTCGCGGCGATAATCGAATATGTCAACGCCCAGTGGAACGAAGAGCAGCAGCGCATCCTCTCCGAGAGCGGGGAGTCCACACGGGAGAGGTTGGTGGCGTTCAGCGTGGGGTACATAAAGTTCCTGGTGGAGAAGCCCCACTTCCGCTCGATACTTATGCTCAAGGATGACGAGCTGGATCAGGAGTTCCCCGCCATCGGCCGCGGCAAGACCACCAAGCTGACGCTTGATCTTGTGGACAAATACTGCTCTGAGGTGGGTATGGACAAGGAGACCAGGCTGCGCAAGTTCTATATCGTCCGCTCGCTGATATACGGCGCTTCGCTGATGTTCGACAACAAGGAGCTGCCCTACAACGAAAAGGTGCTTGAAATAGTCCGCCAGAGCATAGACAGGGAATTTGATCTCGCATAAAAACACCCTCATCTCTTTTAGGAGATGAGGGATTTTTTGCGTCTTCCGCCGTGTGATACGCACGGCAGGGCGCGCAGAACGGCGGGCTCGGCACACGCCACGGTTCGGGGGCTTTCCGATCGCACCCCGAACCCCCTTCGGCCACAAGCTTATAAGCTGCATTAACGAACCAACAAACCAGGCTCTCAAGGTCCCGTCAGGTGGAAAGCATCAGCCCTATCTCAAGCCGATACCCTCCCCGGAGGGGAGGGCAAACCTAGCCGGAGGGGAGGGCAAACCTAGCCGGAGTTAAACATAATGCCCGGTGGAGGGGGAATTAGAAGAAGCCGTCTGCACTCTGCAATCCGGTACGGTTACGCGGAATTCTATCAGGCCGTCGTGCTCGGTGCGGTCAAGGGTGGCGGCGACGCCTGCCAGCTTCATCACTTTGACCGCCCTTTCCACCGTATTGAAAAACAGCCTTACGTCCCCCAGGACTGCCGAGCGGCGGCGGTAGCTCTTGATGCGCTTTTCCTCGCTCATCACCTCGGATATGTACCTCTCGCTCTGGGAAACGTTCAGCTTCTCGGAGATGATGTGCTCCAGAGCTGCTCTCCTGCGGGGGAGGTCGTTAAGACGCAGCAGGGCTCTTGCGTGGCGCTCGGTGAGGGAGCTCTCGGTGATGAGCCTGCGCTCCTCCTCGGTAAAGCGCAGCAGCCGCAGCTTGTTGGCAACGGTGGACTGGGCCAGCCCCAGCCGCAGGCAGACCTCGTCCCGGGACATGGAATACAGGGTCATCAGGGAGTTTATAGCCTCGGCTTCCTCGAAGCAGTCAAGCTCGGCGCGCTGGATGTTCTCCACCAGAGCCACCACAGCCGAGCGCTTGTCCGAGATGCGGACTATTATGCAGGGGACCGTCCTGCACCCTGCCAGCTTTGCAGCGCGGAGCCGCCTCTCCCCCGAGACCAGCACATACCTGCCCTCGGTACTCTCCCTGACGGTAAGGGGCTGGACGATGCCGTCCTGCGAGATGCTCTTTGCCAGCCCGGCCAGGGATTCGGGGGAGAAATGCCTGCGGGGCTGATCCGGGTTGGGGGCTATCCTCCCCACCGGCAGCTCGACTATCTTTCCCAGCTCGGCGGGAGCATCGGTACCGTTGGCAGGGGGATGTGAAAGCTTTTTAAGAATACTCATATTAACACCTCCAAGCTGATTATACACCCCGGGAAAAGATATTTCCAGCGGATATTCCAAGAGATTTTCGCCTTTTTCGGCGGCTTTTCCCACTTATCTCCCGGCCTTCGGCAGTATGCAGCAGGAAACTGCCCTGGCATTGTCGAAAAAGATAAAACCCTGCGGACGAAAAAAGCCCGGGAGCGGTGCCTGACCGTTCCCGGGCGTATTGTTTTTATTTTCCCATCAGCTTTGCGGCTTTGAGTATCGCCAGCTGGGTCTTGGCATCGGGGAACTCCCCGTCGTAGACCTTCTGCAGCGCTTCCTCAAAGGGCATCCTGATCACGTCGATGAACTCGCCCTCGTCCAGATCCCTGTCGCCGAAGCTGAGCTCCCGCGCCAGATACATATGGATGATCTCGGTATCGTAGGCCACCGTGGGGTAGAGGCAGCCCAGATATTCAAAGCTCCCCGCCTCGGCGCCGATCTCCTCCCTGAGCTCCCGGAGCCCGCAGGTCCGGTGATCCTCGCCGTATTCCAGCTTGCCGGCGGGTATCTCGGTCAGCACCCTGCCGAAGGGGTAGCGGAACTGCTTGACCATATAGATCTCGCCCTTATCGTTCACCGGCACGACGCATACGCCGCCGGGGTGCTTTATCACCTCGCGGAAGGTGGTCTTGCCGTCCTCCAGCTCCACCTGATCCACATAGAGCTTTACCACTATGCCGTCGAATTTCTGCTCGCCGGAGAGTCTCTTTTCATCAAGATGCATCTGCTGCAGCCTCCTTCTCCTTTTTCTTTCTCAGGACAACATCCGCTGCGATATAGCCGATAAGCAGGGCTGCACCCACGCAGGATGCCACTCTGCCCGCCGTCAGACCGGTGGCTTTGAAATGGAAGGTAACGGTGCTCTCGCCGGCGGGAACGGGTACAGCCATAAATCCGAAGCTTACCTTTTCGATATCCACGGGCTTGCCGTTGACCTCGGCGCTCCAGCCGTTCTCGTAGGGTACGGAGAAGAACAGCAGCCTGCCCTCATCCAGGTCGATCTTGGCTTCAAAGCCGTCGGAGTCATAGGTGAAGCTGTAGCAGCTGTGATCCCGCTTATCCTCGCAGGCGCGGTTATACATGGACTTGGAGACTACCTCGGTCCCCATGGTGAAATGCTCCACCAGGCCCTCGTATTTCTTGGCCTGCTCATTTGAGAGCACCAGCGAATGCATGAGCAGGGTGGGCTTGTCGTTCTCGGAGATGTTTTCAAGCTCGTCTGCGGTTATATAAGTGTTATAGCCGAAGCCCATAGGCACGAAATTCTTGTTCTCGAAGATATAGAACTTGTTCTGGGTACCAACGTATTCAAAGTCCGCCAGCCCGGAGATATACTCGGGGATCTCGGGGTCTTCCTTGCCCTCCAGCTGTTTGGTGGTGTACTCCTTGAAGTAATACTTCACCGAGAACAGCCCTCTCAGGCCGTAGAGCCTGGGCTCCATACGGGAAGCCACGTCTCTCGTCTGACCGATAGCGGAGTAGAAGTCCATAATGGAGGTGGGAACCACGCTGTGGAAGGCCCTCATGGAGCTGAGACCCCAGTACATACACCAGTTGTCAACGCTCTCGGAGGTGTCGATGCGGTAGAAGGTGTTCTGGAGCTCCGAGGTGTCCCCGTCGTACTCCGAGAGGTCTACCTTCTCCCTGCCGTAGATGGCCCGCTCGATATAGTCCTCGTTGTCATCGCCCTGCACAACTCCGTAGATGACCTCTGAGGTCATACAAACGGCGCAGGCGGCGCAGGTCATCACGCAGAGGGTGACGTGCTGTTTCTTCTTATCGGTAGCCACCTTATAGATGGCAATGAACAGCATCACCGTCATTATTGCGGTAACTATCACCTGGATATAGTAAAGCTCGGGGTATTTCGGCACCTTGCCCCATACCAGCTGGTCGTTCTCCTTTTTCGGGAGCAGACCTATGAGGGCGAAGACAGCCGCCACCGCCGCGCAGGGGATGAAGCCCTTGCGGAGCTGATCCTTGTCCTCGTCGATGACCTGGGCGGTCATAAGGCACATTATCAGAATGGGCATATAGTACCAGCGGGCGTAATAGCTGTTGCCGAAGAGTATGAACGAGGCATTGAAGAAGGGTATGCAGGCCATTACTATGCTGGTGATTATCAGCTTGCCCTGCCAGCTCTTCTTCCTGGTGCGCATAAAGGCGATAACGCCGCACATGGAGAACATGGGCAGGTACCCCGCCATAGACGCCCAGCGGGCTTTGTCAGAGGTAAGGATATTGACTCTTGCAGGCATATCAGGCAGCATAAAGAACGCCTGAATGATACGGGGGATCCTGACATTCTCGCTGTATATCGCCAGATCCAGGCCGTAGAGGTACTGGGTGATACGGGGGTTTTCCAGAACATCCATTACCGAGGGCAGCAGTATGAAGAAAGAGATCACAAAGCCTATGACCGCCTCAAAGGTCAGGCAGAGGAATTTCCTGAGGGTTATATTGAAGCCCTTGTCGGTGCAGCGGATGATGAAATAGATGATAAGGAAGATCACCTCGCCCACGAAGAAGAAATAGCTTATCATGGCGCCGAGGGCCACCGCCAGGGCGAAGGGTCCCTTCTTGCCGTCCTGGATCACCATTTCCATACCCAGCAGCATCAGTGGGAAGAAAGCTGTCGCATCGTGGAAGTGGTTGAAGAACACGTTATAGGTCTGGAAGCCGGAGAAGGCGTAGAGCATAGAGCCGATAAAGGCTGCGCTCTTGTTCTCAACGAACCTTCTGATATAGGCATAGGCGCACACCGCAGCCACAGCGGTCTTGAGAGCCAGCATCCAGGGCATAAGATATGCCACCGCACCCAGCGGGAAAAGGGTGGTCAGCCAGAAGAAGGGGCTGCCCAGCAGGTAGAAGGAGTAGGAGCCTATGAAGTTGGCGCCCAGGTCGGTGCCCCAGTCCCAGCCGATAGCGCCGTCGCGGACCACCTCATTGGCGTGCTGATAGAACATCATCTGCTGGGAGTTGAAATCTCCGTAGTATAGGAATATACCCTTGTTGAAGATCATCGAGGGTATAAAGCAGATCATCATCGCGGCAAAGGCGACGATGAACAGCTTAAGATAAAGCTCCTTGCCCTTTTTCGAGGAGCGCTTTAAAAAGCCTGTTTTCCCGAACATTTCTGGTTTCCTTTCGTCCTTGTATCAGTATATGAGCTTGAGGCTGTTGAGCCCCAGAGAATTGGCATAGTCGGCAACGCTTATCCGCGAAAGATCCTTGCCCGTCTGCTTTAAGTACTTGTAGGGGTTGAAGCTCTCGCAGTTATCACGGATCCTCAGTACGGGGGTGCCGTTTTTGTCGATAAGGCGCATCTCGATCCAGCGCTTCTTTCTGCCAGCGAAGCCGTTCTCCACGATGCTCTGGCACATCACCCTCACATCCTCGGGGAGCTCAGTATCCAGCCCCTCTCCGAGGCCGTTCTCCCGGCAGTAGCCCGCCACGGCGGCAGAGGCTTTTTCCACATCCTCCGGGGAGGTAAGCATCATTTCAAGGGGCGTATGGTCGCTTTGACCGAAGCTGTCGGGCAGCAGCGAGAAGGCCTCGCCCGAGATCTTCACCTTTTTGCGGCTTATGAACACGATAGCCGAGATAACGACCAGCGTCAGGGTCTCTCCGGTGACGAAGCCCATCCAGATACCGTTGACGCCCATAAATCTCGAAAGCACAAAGGCTGCCAGAGCCGTCAGGGCGAAATTCTGCAGTATCGAGATGGCCTGGGTCAGCACGGCGCGGTCGATGCCCTGATAGAAGTTCTTGAAGTTGGTATTTATGGCGCAGGGCACCAGCGAAAGCGCAAAGAACCGCAGACCCGTTATCGCCATGCCCTTTGCATCGGCATCGTTCAGGAAGAGCATTACCATAGGCTCCGCGAAGATCAGCACCAGCGCCGTGACCGCACCGCATATGACTATGGCGACGGTGGTCATAGTGAACACCAGATGTATCAGGGTGCCCCTGTCCTCATCGCTGTAAAAGATCGAAGAAAGCATCAGCGCCACGGCGGCTATGCCCGAGCCGAAGGAATAGCATATGTTCCCGACGGAGGATATTACCGAATATGCCGCAACTGCGTGGTTCCCTCCCACATCGGCCAGCATGGTGTTGAACGAATACATCAGCAGCACGAGGCTGATCTGATTTATGAGGGTGGGCATACCGTCTCTTATAAGATGCCCGATGACCTTGGCTTTTATGAGCCTGAGCCTGAACCGGAACAGGCAGTCCCGCTTGAAGAAATAGAGCACGCCGATGATAAAGGCTATGTAGTAGCTCAGGCTTGAGGCGAGCCCCATACCGAAGGTCCCGCCGTCGAAGACGAGGACGTTGAGGATATCGAAGATTATATCCGAGACGGTCATAAGGGCTACGGCGATAACAAGCCGGAGCCTTTCGCCGGAGATCTGCATATAGGGCACCATGATCTGTGCAGAGAGGAAAGCGGGTGCGCCGATGATGAAGCCGCGGAGGTAATCCTTAGTCAAGAAGAAGACATCATTATCGGGGGTAGGCTTACCGGCGCCGAGGATCTCGCAGATCTGGTCGGTAAAGAGCATAACTCCAGCCACGCCGACGACAGAGATCGCCAGCATAATGAAGACCGAGACAGAGAAGCAGGCGTGGGCGCCTTTCCTGTCGCCGCTGCCCATAGCCTTACCGCACAGCACCTGGACGCCGGCGGAGACCATATTCCCCAGAGCGGCGAAGACGAGGAGGATAGGCGTTGAGAATCCATAGGCGGTCATTGAATCAACGCCCAGGAAGCGGCCTATGACGATGCTGTCGATGAGCATACAGAGCATAACTGTCATTGAAGACAGTATTTGCGTAAGCAGCATTTGTTTAAACAGTTTTTTTATCATACAGCAGGAATTCCTTTATAAACGAAGCGATTTAAGATACAAGCACGAAGCCGCACGGTTTAAAGCGGCATAGATATTAATATTATACATCTAAGAGCGTCATATGTCAAGTCTAAGAGGGTGGGAAAAAGCGACAATTACGCACAAAGAAAGCGTCAAGGCACAAAGCCCATATTGCGAGGTCCAGGGGCTTTGTGCCTTGATGTTTGGTTTGTGCGGAGCTTTTTATCCTTTTATCTCCGTATAGTAAAATACCGCCAGCTGCGTTCTGTCCCGCAGATCAAGCTTCTCCAGCAATGTGCTTAAATAGTTCCTTACCGTTCCCTCACTCAAATATAGCTCCGACGCTATCTCTTTGTTCGACAGCCCCTTCGCTACAAGCTCGATGATCTCCCGCTCTTTGTCACTGATGCCGTGCTCCGTCCAGTCAAATTCCCGCTTCTGCTTCATAAGCTCCGGCAGCTTGTCCATTACTTTCCCGCCGAATACGCTCTGACCCTTGGCTACTATCTCCAGCGCCGGAGCGATGCCCTCAAAATCCTGTTTCAGGATGTAGCCCTTCGCCCCGATGGTCAGCGCCTTTACTATGTATTCATCGTCCGAGAAGGTGGTGAGGTAAAGTATCTTCGCATCCGGATAGTCCCGGAGCAGCTTCTCTCCCGCTTCAAGTCCCGTCATCCCCTCCATCCGGATGTCCATGAGCAGCACCTCCGGCTTGTGCTCGGGGTACAGACGGAGTGCGTCCTCGCCGCTGCCCCCTATCGCTGTGACTTTTATGTGACCCGTGCTCTCAAGTATGGTCTTCAGCGACAGCGAGACCAGCTTGTCGTCGTCAATGACTACTATGTTCATTGCTTGTTTTCCCCCTTCTTAGGTACTGTCATAAAGATGCGGAAGCCGTCCTCCGAGGCTGAGAAGTTTATTACTCCCCCCAGCGACTCCGCCCTGTCACGCATATTCTGCAGGCCTATGCCGTCCGAGCTGCCCATATTCCGGCAGGAGCCGTTGTCCTCTACCGTAAGCTGGAAAAAGGCAGGATGCTCCCGGACGGCTATCGTTATACTGTCGCCGTTTGAGTGCTTCACCGCGTTGGAGAGGCCCTCTTTTATAACTGCCAGAAAGCACAGCCTTATCCGCACCGGAAGCTCCCCGGCGTCGTTTTCGTATCTGACATTGAACCTGTCCGAGACGGAGCTGATGCTCTCCTTGACTACTGCGTCAAAATCTATCGAGTCATCATGAAGGTCGTGGACGCTCTGGCGGATGCTGGTCATCGCCGTGTTCAGCGTGTCCTTAAGCTCGGTCAGAGGCTCTTTGAGGTTTTCGTCCTTGTTGATGACCAGCAGCGCCCCCGATTGCAGCAGCGACCGCGTCAGCATATGGCCTACGTTGTCGTGTATCTCCCTAGCTATGCGGTTGCGCTCCCGCAGAGTCGCAAGCCGCAGCTCGTTGTCCTGAGCCTCCAGAAGCCGCGCGTTGCGGTCGGAGAGCCGGATGTTCTTGCTCTCTGCCTCGTCACGCAGCTCCAAAAGACTGCTTACCGTTTTCTCCAGAGAGGACACCCGCAGATACATCACCACAGCTATCGCCGAGCCCGCCGCCGTAAGCACCAGCTGCTCTGTGGTCAGAGCACCCGGGTCGGCCAGGGTCAGCAGCGCAGGCGCCGCAAGATAAGGCTTCCGCAGCCATAATGCATCGTATAGTATAAGCGGCAAAGCACAGAATACTATCGGCAAAGGTACGCAGGCAAAGGCGTTCAACAGTACCAGCGCATAAGCCGCCTTCGATTCCTGTAATAGGGATATTGCCCCCGAACACCCAAGTGTTATCAACAGCCCCGCCACCGGCGCCGAGGACGACGGCGATAAACTGAAACTTATCACACAAAGCAGTGCCAGCGCAACCTTCTCAACAAGCCTGTTCATCCCGTCCCCTCCTTTACTTATCTATTCGCCCCGCCTCTCTGCGGGGGTGTCATACCTTGGTTCATAGCTGCCGGGGCTTTCGCTCTCCCCCAGTTAGTCCTGTTCAGGGAATGTCACCCCTCAGAAAGCCGGGGGCAAATAACTGAGCAAAGGGCATGATCAGGTTGAGAGCTGGGTGTCGATGCGGGCGAGTTCTTTTTCGCAGCGTTCGATATCGGCGAGGTAATTCTTATTGATATCCAGCTCGGTCTGGGCGTCCACGTTTTCGCGTTCCAGCTCGGAGATACGCTCCTCCTGCTCCTCGATGAAGTCGGGGATGCGGTCGAGGGCGTTATCGACTCTCACAGGATATCCGAGGGGGCTTTCGCCCAGCTCGGTGAAATAGCAGCCGCGGCGTTCGAGCCTTACGGCGGGGCGTGTTTTGAGCATATTGGGCTGGAGGCTGACCTTAAAGCCCCGGTGCTCGCAGATAGTATCCGTGCTGAACGTCCCGGAGGATACGGCGGCTTCCAGCGCCTCGCGGAGGGCTGTCCTGTTATCGGCGGTAACGGCATTTTCGGGCTTGCGGAGCTCTTCCAGGTCATCTCTTGCGGCGGCGAGGAGCTCCAGGAGCTTTTCCCGCTCGCCGGGGATAGCCTCAAGCCTCTCGTGGAGGTAGGCTCTGCGCTGCCACTGCTGCCGCTGGAGTATCTTGAACCGCGAGAGCTGGTTTGCGGTCTCGATGCGCTGCTTGATAAGGGGATTGCCCACAGCCAGCGCCTTGACCTCGGCATAGCTGAGGACGGCATTATCCACCTCGGTGCCGCTGCGGTCCACCAGCTCGTTGGCAAGCAGCTGAGTGATGAAGCTCTGCTTTGTTTCCAGCAGCTGCCAGGAGTAGGCGTCGAAGCTGCCCTCGGTGATGTATCTGAATATCCTGACGCTCTTGTTCATATTGCCGGGACGGAGTATGCGCCCCTCCCGCTGGATCATATCCGAGGGCCTCCAGGGCACATCCAGGTGATGCACCGCTTTGAGGCGCTTCTGAACGTTGACGCCGGTACCCAGCTTGAAGGTGGAGCCCATAAGGACCCGTACCTTGCCCTCATTGACCCGCTCAAAGAGCTCCACCCGCTCCTCGTCGGTGTCGAAGGAGTGGATGAACTCTATCTCCTTTTCAGGGATGCCCTTTTCTGTGAGCAGGCGTTTCAGCTCATCGTAGATGTTGAACTCCGCCTTGGGGGTGGAGATATCGCAGAACACCAGCTGGGTGTTCTCACGCTTTTCATCCGATGACCATATCTCATAAACGTTCTGAGCGCAGAAGCGCACCTTGCTTTTCTCCTGCTCGCCTGCCTCCGGCACCACCAGCCTGATGTCCAGGGCTGCCTTTCTGCCGTCGGTGGTTATTTTGAGCATATTGTCCACGGCGCCGTCTATCTCGCCCCGGCGAACGGTCTCGGCACGCTCCGAGATCTCCCGCAGATACTGGGCCAGCGCCTCGCACTTGGGAACGGTGCAGTCGTCGTGGCCGGCAAAATCGGGGATCTCGCGGTTGCCGTCGGTCTTGTGGAAGTGGGCGGCATCCGAAAAGAGAGCGGTCAGCTCCGGGAGGTTGTGGAATGTCCTGAGCCTGCGGCACATACGGTAGCCCGAGGTGTCAACGTCGATCTCAAAATCGGTCTTGGCCTCGGCAAACATACCTACCCAGCTGTCAAAGCTGCGCAGACCCAGCTCTTTCAGGTCTCCGAACTGCAGATACCTCTGAACGGTGTAGGCGTCGGAGATGGAGTTGGTTATGGGAGTGCCCGTGGCAAAGACAGCGCAGCGCCCCGTGCGGAGGGTGTGGCGCACCTTTTCAAGCATTCGGGCGCACTTATCCGAGCCCCTCACATTCACGCCGATCAGCTGTGCAGAGGAGTCGATGGGGATGTTCTTGTAGTTGTGAGCCTCATCCAGGAACAGAGCCGTGATGCCCAGGGCATCAAAGGTCATCTCCTCCGGGTCGGCGCTCTTTTCGCTGACCTCCAGAGCCTTTATGCGGCTCAGCAGGGATATCCTCTTCTGATGCAGGGCCTTGGGCTCGCTGCCGTGCTGGGCGATGCAGCGGGCGATCTCCTCGTAATCGAAGGTCAGTAGCCGCCGGAGGGCGGTGTCGGAGAGGGGTATGCGGTCAAAGCAGCTGAAAGCGATGATCACCGCATCGAAGTCCGTGTCACGGACAGCCCGGAGGGTCTGCTGCTTTTTCTCCTTTGTGAAGGAGGGCGGGTCGATGACGATTATCCGCGCCCTGGGGTAGATACGGCGGAAGGTGCCCTCCCACTGCCCCACAAGGCTGTTGGGTACGATGAACATATTCCGCTTTGAAAGCCCCAGCTGCCGCAGCTTCATACCCGCAGCCGCCATAATGAAGGTCTTGCCGGAGCCTACTTCGTGAGCCAGCAGAGTTGAGGGGGTGAAAAGGATCTTGGCTACGGCTTCCTTCTGGAAATCGTAGAGGGATATATCCTCAGCCATTTCTGGGAAGGTGAGGAAGGAGCCGTCGAACACCCGGCTGCGGCGGGAGGAGAAGTTGTTCTCAAAGATCATTTCCAGCCGCTCTCCCCGGCGGGGATCCTTCCACAGCCACTCTGAGAAATCCTCTCTCTGACGCCTTTCACATTCAAGGGCGGCGACCGTCTCCTGCTCGTTGAGCACCCGGACGGCCTTGCCCTGGGAGTTGGTCTCGGTATCGAATATCTGCACCTGACGGCAGTTCAGGAGCTTTTCCATAAGCTGCAGGGCACCGATGCGGTTGGTGCCGTAATAGAGCGAGCGGGAGGAATGTCCGAAGCGGCTCTTCGAGGGTATCTCCCACACGCCGGTAACGCTGTCGTGGATAGTCTTGTTCTTTTCGGAGGTGTCCCTGCGGGGATTGGCGGGGCCCAGGATATAGGCGATGAAATCGTCGATCACATCGGCGGGGATCCAGGGTGAGCCCAGGGTGGCGTAGATATCCTTGGCATCCAGCGGGGGAGGCAGAGCCTTCTCCACATCCTTAACGTTGACCGTAAAGAAGCTGCCGTATTTCTTTTCGGCAGCCTTGGCGGCGTTGTAGCGCTTGATCATATTCCCGCTCAGGTACTCCGAGGCTGTGACCCAGCCCTTATAGAAGCACTCGCCCCATTTTTCGGGGTCGCAGTAGCAGAGCCCCCGGAGGGCTCCCACCGTTTCGCAGATATCCTTGCCGGTGATCTCGGAGATATACTCCACATCCACGAAGCCCAGGCGGTCAAGGCACACCGAAAGCGCGTCGGGGATCTCGGCGCAGTAGACGCCCTCGGCGCGTTTGTCCCCCTTGTAGGGGTTGATATATCCCTCGGGGACGGCGAGCTCGGTCATCCTGCCGATACGCGCCTGCTCCTCCGAGGCGGTCTTTTCCCGCATGAACTGCTCAAACTGCCTGTCCCACTCATCTGCGGGCTTTGAGGCAGCGGGCTGCGGGGCGGGGGCAGCGGGGCGCTCCTGGGTCAGGGAGGTCTGATCCTCCTTCAGGGGGTTGATTATCCGCCTGCCCTCCTGCTTTTCCTTTTTGTCGAGGAACTGCTCGAACATCCTGTCCCACTCATCCTCGGCAGAGGACTGGCGCCTCTGAGGTGCCGGCGGCGGGGGCGCAGGGGGTTCGGCAGGAGCCTTCGGAGCGGCCTTCCTCCGCGGCGAGGGAGCCCTGCGGGGGCTCTTTTTCGGCGCGGGCTTATCCAGCTCGCTGGCGGTGACTATCCTGCCCAGCCTGCCCAGCTCATTCAAGAGTTTATCCAGCTTCACATTATTTCTCCTGCAGTTACAGCTCAGCGCTTGCGTGTCTGGTAACGTGGCAGCCCACGTTCACCGATACGGGCAGCCCGGCGATATGGGTCGGAGCCTGCTCTATATTGACGGCGAGGCAGGTCTGGGTTCCGCCGAAGCCCTGGGGGCCTATGCCGAGGCGGTTGATCTTCTCCAGCATCTTAGCCTCTAAGTCGGCATAGAGGGGCTTGGGGTTGCGCTGACTTACAGGGCGGCAGAGGGCTTTCTTTGCGAGATAAGCGCACTTCTCGAAATCGCCGCCGATGCCCACGCCTATGACCATGGGGGGGCAGGGGTTCGAGCCGGCCTCCGCGACCACGGAGACTACCCAATCCACCACCTCGTCCACGGTGACGGAGGGGGTCATCATCTTGAGCTTGGACATATTCTCGGAGCCGAAGCCCTTGGGAGCCACGGTGATATTCACCTTATCCCCCTCCACTATACGGATATGGAGGACGGCGGGGGTATTGTCGCCGGTGTTTACCCGCTCCAGCGGGTCGCCCACCACCGAGCAGCGGAGCCTGCCCTCGGTATAGCCTCGGGAGACGCCCTTATTGATGGCATCGGTGAGGGAGCCGCCGGTGAAATGCACCTCCTGGCCGATGTCGATGAATACCACAGCCATACCGCAGTCCTGGCAGATGGGGATATTCTCCTCCTTGGCGACGCGGATATTCTCGATTATATCATCGAACACAGCTTTCCCGACGGGGGACTCCTCCGCCCTGGCGCCGCAGCCTATACACTCCTCCATATCCCGGGGGAGCAGCAGGTTAGCCTTGATGCAAAGCTCACGGACGGTCTCTTCTACGGCTGAAACGTTTATCTCTCTCATTGCAAACACCTCTTTTTAATGCCCCTACCCCCGGAACTCTGTGCAAAGCTCAGGCTTGGTTTGCCCTCCCCGGAGGGGAGGGTATGGGCTTATGATCGGGCTGACACCTTGCACCTGACGGAACCTTGTCAGTGAGATGCAGGCGCACCCTTATACTTCTTTTTAATGCCCCTACCCCCGGAACTCTGTGCAAAGCTCAGGCTTGGTCTGCCCTCCCCGGAGGAGAGGGTATGGGCTTATGATCGGGCTGACACCTTGCACCTGACGGAACCTTATCAGTGAGATGCAGGCGCACCCTTATTCCTCTTTTTAAT
>JAFXXU010000067.1 GCA_017542125.1 Ruminococcus sp. | reverse complement strand
GCCCTTGCTATCCTCTTCGCTCAGTTTTCACTGACTGTATGTTTTTTCCGTCGTACCCGACGTCTAACTCTTTCTCGTTTCCTCAAAAGAATCTCTCAAGGGTTTTGTTTCGTCGTTGTTATTCAATTTTCAAGATGCCGTGATGCGACTCAGGATCGGTTCTCTCTCGAGAGTGCCTATCTATTATATCACATCTTTTTGCTTTTGTCAAGAGGTTTTCAAAACTTTTTTGAGTTTTTCTTGCCGCTTTCGCGGTTCCTCTCGTCAAGTGACTTAATCATTGTAACACACATATTGTCAAATGTCAAGAGGTAAATTTAAGTTTGTAACAATCGTCAACGAAATCCTTTGCTTAATATTTTCCCATTGTTGCAGTTGCACAACGAGCCCTCTCGGCGCTCTTCCGGGCGCTTCAAAATGCTAGAAAAACCGTGAATAATCCGTGCCAAACTGTGAACAATATACTATATAAAAGTAACGGAGGTATTTACTATGGATCATCGGACGACACGCTCGTTTCTCAAAGCACTCGTCATATCCCTCGCCGTGTTCTCGATGGTAGCTGCCATCGGTCTTTCGCTCAAGCCCTCGGATGAGACTCCCGCCCTCTCTCAGGTGGGCTCCCGCGGCAAGGAGGTCACAGCCATACAGGAAGAACTCAAAGCCCGCGGCCTCTTCACCGTCGGAGTCACCGGGTATTACGGAGAGGAGACCCGCAAGGCCGTGCTTCGGTTCCAGAAGCAGCAGGGCATCTCCCAGACCGGCATCGCCGGCCCCGTCACCCTTAAAGCCCTCGGCATCTCCGTAGGCCAGATCCCCGCTGCTACCGAGGCCAATATCTACCTCCTCGCCCGGATAATCTCCGCCGAAGCCCGCGGCGAGCCCTATACCGGGCAGGTCGCTGTCGGTGCCGTCGTCCTTAACCGCGTCGAGCACCCCTCGTTCCCCGATACCCTCTCCGGCGTTATCTACCAGAACGGCGCCTTTACCGCTGTCACCGACGGACAGTTCGATCAGCCTATCGCCGACTCCGCCTACCGCGCCGCCCGCGATGCCCTCAACGGCTGGGACCCCACCGGCGGATGCGTGTACTATTATAATCCCGATAAAACTTCTAATAAGTGGATCCGCTCCCGCCCCGTCGTCATCCGCATCGGCGCTCACCTCTTTTGCACCTAGTTTTCACCCGGTCTCCGCTCCCGGGGGCTTGCTGCGGAGTACCGTTCTTTTATTCATAGCTGCCGGGGGAGCCCCTTTTGAAAAAGGGTCTTCCCCCGGACCCCCTTCCTAAAACTTCTAATTCTTTTTGGCGAGGGCATATCCGTTTTACGGGGGGAGCGCGGAGCTTTTGGTTCTGATCCGTTGCCCTTTGGGAGATATGCCCTCGCCAAAAAACGTCAAAAGTCTTTGGGAGGGGGTTTGGGGGAAAGCCTTTCTTCCAGAAAGGGTTCCCCCAATAGCTGTGAACAGAGGACGGTATTCCGCAGCAAGCCCCAGGAGCAGAGACCCCACGCAAAAAAGATGACCGGCGGGGTGAGCCGTCGGTCATAGGGGTTTGCTGTTGTATTATAGGTGTTTGGTGAATGCTTGGTTTAGGGCTTTATTCGTCGTCGCCGCTGAGGAGCTTCTTCTTGAACTCCTCAAAATCGAACTCGGTGAACTTATCGACCTTCTTCATCTCGACGGAAACGCCGCCGAAGCTGCCGGAGAGCTTATCGCCGTCGAGAGTCATTTCCATAGTATCCTTGTCGTCGCCCTCGCCTGCGGTGATCTTGATGGTCTTGCCGTCAGCCTCCCAGGTAAAGTCGTGGTCATCATCTTCTGCGCTGACATTGAAAGCAGTGATAGTGCCCTTTCCGCCGCTCTTGAACTCGAGCTGATAAACTACTGCGATGGGGATGCCGTTGTATTCGCCCTCATAGGACTTTCCGCCTTCGGTCACCTTGGTGGTCTCCCACTTGCCCTCAACATCGGAGCCGCCGCAGCCTACGAGGCAGAGGCAGAGCATGATCATGCTGAGAAGCAGAACTGCTGTCTTTTTCATAATCTTTTTCCTCCTGAAAATATGATATTGGTTTTCCATAGGTGTATTCTAGCACAATGTCCCCCGCATTTCAAGCCTTACGGGGGATTTTTTACATATAATGCAAAAGCGCGTCAGGACAGCCCGGGTTTTTAGGCTATTCTGACGCAGTTTTATCATACTCTGAGTATCTTATCGTACATCCTGCAGGCCGCTACGGTCATTTCGGGGGAGGCCACAGCGCTGGTGAGCTTGCCGTCCTCGATGCAGCGGACTACCTCAGCTGCCTCGAATTTCATACCGTACTTTTCGGGCTGGGAGAAGCGGTCGATCTCCTTCATCGAGGGATCGAGGAGCATGGCATCGCCGCCCCAATGGGCTCTCGGCACCCTGATGACGCCCTTTTCACCGTAGATGTAGATATCCTCGGGCATTGGGGCGTTGAAGGTGATCATCGCGTTGGCGGGTACGCCCTCCAGATCCAGATTCAGGCTGACGGTCTCGTCGATGCCGGTGGAGGACCAGATCACCTTAGCGGTGTAGGAGGTTATGGTCAGACCCGAATACCAGGTCAGCAGGTCAATGGGGTAAACGCCCAGATCGTACATCGCGCCGCCGCCCAGGTCGGGGGAGTAGAAGCGGTTGCCGGGATCCTTCTCGATGTTGTTGCCGATGGTGGCCTGCATAGCCACGATCTCGCCGATCCTGCCCTTCTTTATCCACTCGCGGACTTTCAGGCTCTTGGGCAGGAACCGCGACCACATGGCCTCCATCAGGAACAGCCCGCGCTTAGCTGCCAGGTCGAAGCACTCCAGGGCTCTTTCCTCGGTCTCCACCATAGCCTTTTCGCAGAGGACGTGCTTGCCCGCTGCGAGGCACATCTTGATGCACTCATAATGCAGGTTGGTGGTGTTTCCGATATAAACGATATCCACCGACTTGTCCGCCAGCATCTGAGCATAGCTGCCGTAGGCCTTGGGTATGCCCTGCTCCTTGGCAAATTTCTCAGCTCTTTTGAGGTCCTGAGCCGCCACCGCCACGGTCTGAGCGCCGTCAGTCTCGCGGAGAGCTCCGCAGAATGCGCGGGAAATGCCTCCCGCACCCATGATACCGAAATTAAGCATATACGTCCTCCTTTAATATACAGTCTCAACCGATCGTAAAACTGTGAAAGCGCATATTTACGCAGCGGTTCTACAATTCCTGCTTTTATTTTTCCGCCGAACAGTATTTCTGTTGTACTGTCAGGATATTATTTCGCCTTGGCTGTCCTTGCGATCACCGACTTGATGATCTGCACCAGCAGCATCGAACCGAATGCCAGGCCGTAAACGGCTGCGATCATCCCGCCCGAAAGGGTCGTTACCTTGAAGAAGCTGTGGAGAGGCTCGATGAACAGCACCGCGCTGATCAGCACTACGCCTGCGCCGAAGGCCATAAGGCCGAAGCTGTTGTCGAACATCCTGTTGGTGAACATCACGGGCTTATCCGACTTGCAGCTGAACCCGTGGAAAAGTCTTGCGAGACAGAGAGTTGCGAAGGCCATGGTCATTGCGGCTCCTGCGCTCTCGGTGTTGCCGATGAGGAAGGCCGCTATCGTGGCCGCTGCTATGACAAGTCCGCTCCAGCCAATTTTGATAAGGAAGTCACCCGTCAGGATGGATTCGTTTGCGGGACGGGGCTTGCGCTTCATAACTGCATCCGAGTGGGGCTCAAGACCCAGCGCTATGGCGGGGAGAGAGTCGGTCAGCAGGTTGATGAACAGCAGGTGTATGGCTGCAAAAGGTACCGGCAGAGCTGCCAGCGAGCAGAACAGCACCGTGATGATGCCTGCCAGGTTGCCCGAAAGCAGGAAGAGTATGGACTTCTTGATGTTATCGTAGATGTTTCTGCCGTTCTTAACCGCCTTGACTATGGTGGCGAAGTTATCGTCGGCAAGCACCATAGCCGCTGCATCCTTGGAGACCTCGGTGCCGGTGATGCCCATAGCAACGCCCACATCCGCCTGCTTGAGGGCAGGAGCATCGTTGACGCCGTCGCCGGTCATTGAAACGATCTTATCGTTATGCTGCCAGGCCTTGACTATCCTGATCTTGTGCTCGGGAGTAACTCTGGCGTAAACGCTCTTGTCACGGACGTAGGTGATGAGTTCCTCGTCGCTGTACTTATCAAGCTCGGCGCCCTCAACAGCCTCGGAGCGGTTTTGAAGGATGCCTATCTCCTTGGCGATAGCCGAAGCGGTGACAACGTGGTCGCCGGTGATCATTACCGGCTTGATGCCTGCCGCCTTGCACTCCTCGACGGCCTGCTTGCTCTCGGCTCTGGGAGGATCCATCATAGCGATAAGGCCCATATACTCCAGGCCGTTTTCGTCCTCGATATTTATCTCAGCAGCGTTGAACTTCTTGAAGGCAAAGCAGAGGACTCTGAGGCCCTGGGAGGAAAGCTCCTCCACCTGAGCGCGGATCTGCTCCTTCTGCTCGTGGGTGATGTTCATTCTCTCGGTGAGGACATCCGCCGCACCCTTGGTGAACATTACATTCTCGCCGTTGACCACATTCAGGGTGGACATCAGCTTTCTGTCGGAATCAAAGGGGATCTCGCTGATACGCTTGCAGTCTATGCGGATCTGATCGTCCGAGAGGCCGCGGTTGCGGGCAAAGCTGATAAGCGCCGTCTCGGTGGGGTCGCCGATCTCGGTGCCCTCTCTGATCTGGGAATCGTTGCAGAGCACCGAAGCGGTCACCAGCAGCTTCTCGCCGCTGTTTTCCATCTCGGAGTCGTCTGCTGCGATAACGTGCCCGCCCACAACGATCTTGCGGACGGTCATCTTGTTCTGAGTGAGGGTTCCGGTCTTGTCCGAGCAGATCACGGACACCGAGCCCAGACCCTCAACAGCCTGGAGCTTGCGGATTATCGCATTTTCCTTGGACATCTTCTGGGTGCCGAAGGAGAGGACTATCGTAACTATCGAAGAGAGCGCCTCGGGGATGGCTGCCACTGCAAGAGCTATGGCAAAGAGCAGCGAATCCATAATGACGGCCTTATTTATAGTATCGGCTCTGATGAGCTGCAGGCCGAATACCAGCGCACATATAATAAGGATACCTATTGAGAGCTTGCGCCCGAAGGAATCCAGCGTTCTCTGGAGGGGGGTCTTGCGTTCCTCGGCGTTCTGGATAAGGGAGGCTATCTTGCCCACCTCGGTGTTCATACCGATCTCAGTGGCTATGAACTTGCCTCTGCCGTAGGTGACGAAGCTGCCGGAGTAGACCATATTGGCGCGCTCCGCCAGGGGACACTCCCCGGTTATGGTGTCGATGCTCTTATCGATGTTAAGGCTCTCGCCGGTCAGGGCGGATTCATTGACCTGCAGGGATGCGCTCTCGATAAGTCGCCCGTCCGCCGGGATCTGATCCCCCGCCTCGACGATGACGATATCGCCCACGACCACATCCTCCGAGGGGACTACCGCCGCCTCGCCGTTACGGAGCACCTTGGCGCTGGGGGATGATAGCTTCTTTAAGTTTGAAAGGCTCTTTTCGGCTTTAAGGGTCTGCACCGTACCGAGTATGGCATTCATGGTGATAACTGTGATGATGACCACGGTGCTCTCCACATCCCCGGTAATGGCGGAGACTATGGCCGCTATTATAAGGATGATAACGAGAAAGTCCTTGTACTGTTCAAGGAAGATACGCAGGGGAGTTTTCTTCTTGCCCTCGGCGAGAGCGTTTTTTCCGTACTTTTCGGCGCTCTGCCTCGCCTCGGCTGAGGACAGGCCCTCGAGGTGGGAGCCAAGCTCCTGACAGATCTCCTCGGGTGACTGACGGTAGCGTTCGTTCATAGATATCCTGCCTTCTTTATAATAATATATATGGTATCGCGTGTATACAAGTAGTATTATATACTATATACAGAAGAATGTCAAGCTACCCCCTCATACATATGCCCAAGGGGGTATTCCGGCTCTGCGAAAAGGGTTTTCGGGGCGTATTTTTCGGCTTTGCTGTAATCGGTTCCAATAGTAAAATCATTAACCTTATTCGCGGATAGCCCGTATCTTCGCGGATATGATTCCCTAAAAAGCCCGAAAACGTTTGATTTTGAATTGTTTTAGGGTTACGATAAAACAATTATTCTATTAACAATTTGTGCACTTTTGAAAAGGATTTGGGCATTTTACACGATTGGCAAGTCCCGTTTTGTGAAAGTCACCAAAAAATTTGATAGCACCCAAAAAACTATTGACAACCGGCGGGTGAGGGTGTATAATTCAATTAAAGCAAGGGGCAAGAGCCCCCTGCCGGAAAAAATTTTATTATGGAGGGATTTTCCTATGAAAAAGGCACAGAAGGGCTTTACGCTGGTAGAGCTTATCGTAGTTATTGCCATTATCGGCATTCTGGCAGCCATCCTCGTTCCTTCGATGATGGGCTACGTTAAGAAGTCCAAGCTGAAGTCCGCAAACACCAATGCAAAGCTCGTTTACACCACCGTTAACGGCGAGATCTCGTCCCTGATGTCCGACGGCAAGACCAAGGATGTTAGTGACGGCAAGGTTATCAAGAAGGTTGAGGATCTGAAGAGCTCTACCGATGCTCTCCAGAAGGCTGTTTACACAGCAATGTCTGACAACGGTTCCGGTTCCGGCGCTATCTGCTATGAAGTATCCAACAAGAAGGTTACCTTCGCTCAGTGGGGTGAAGAGACCGACTCTGGTGAGCTCGTTGGTCAGTATCCTGATCCTGCTACCAATCCTGATATGACTTGCACCTTCGGTACCAAGTTCAGCAACCAGTAAGATCAGATCTAACTTAACAAAAAGAGAACTCGCTTCGGCGGGTTCTTTTTTTGTTGCATTTTTTTCCGGCTTGTGCTATAATACTCTTAGACTGTTATCGGGGGTGTCAGTATTGAAGGAAGGGTACATAAAAGCATTTCTCTCGGCAGCTTCCTCTCAGTATGCCTTTTTTGTTTATACCGTATCTGTGCTGCTCGCTCTTCCCATCGGGGAGTACCTTTCTCAGAGCCACGAGCTTGTCTATCTGACTCAGCCCGTCATCCTGGAGATCGCGGGTATTATCGGTACGGTGATGGTAATATGCAGCCTTGCCCGGCGGCGCCGTTTCGGCACGGGTGATATCCTCCTTGGGCTGATACTGCTGTTTATGCTGCTCTCGCTGATCTTCTCCGAGGACAGGTGGGCATTTATGCAGAACTCAGCCTACGGCAGCAGCATATGGCCTACACATATAATGGCTTTTGTCTCTCTTACCTATGCCGCCTCGGAGCTTACGGATATGCGTCTGAGAAAAAGGCTGCTGCTCTATCTTACTGCTGCGGTGATCATCCATTTCCTCCCTGCCCTTTTGCAGACTCTGGGCTCCGAGAGCGCTTACTGCTACTATGACGGCGACCTTGTCACCGGCAAGCAGCTCGCCTACGGCCTGACCCAGCACTATGTCTGGTTCACGGCTCTTGCCTCGATGCTCATCTGCTGCCCTGCCGTCCTCGGGATGTTCGCGGAGACACGCAGGAGCTCCATAGCTTATCTTGCGCTGGCTGCAGCCGGCTTCTATGTGCTGTTCTCGGCAGACACCTGGCTCTCTCTGCTGGATGCGGGAGTTATCTTCCTCCTGCTGGCAGCTGCGGCGGTGATATCTCTCCGGAAGGACAAGCCCGCCCTCAAAGCTGCTCTTGCAAGGCTCGGCCTGCTGCTGCTTGCGGCGGGTGCGGTACTGCTGCTCTGCATCGGTGTGATGGGGCGCTTTGGAAGCGGAATTGAGGGTACAGTCCCCGAGCCGGTAAAGGAATATGAAAAGGAGATAGCCTCCAAGACCATCAGCCTTGACCGTTCCGAGCTGCGGGAATACGGCCTCGCCTGCCTGCCCGATCACTGGGCTTTCGGCGTCGGATTTGACAATTACGCATGGTGCTTCACTCACGCCGAGGGTCTTGAGCCTGCGGAACCCCAGAGCAAGGCTATGAGCGACCCTGTGCAGCTTCTGGTCACAAGAGGCGTGTTCGCACTGGCAGCTGCCGCAGCGCTTATCCTCTATGCGGGAGCCTCCGGCATACGCCGCCTTTCCCGCACCGGAGACAGCTCCGAGCGCATAGTCACAACGGTATTCTTCGCCATGTTCGCAGTATATGCCATCCAATCGCTGTTCAACAGCAGCGCTGTCAATACGGCCCCCTATTTCTTGGCGGCTCTGGGAATGCTCATTCCCCATTCGGAGCAGAGGCTCTTCGGCGCTCCCGCAGAAGAAAGGGGGCGTGAGGAATGAACGATATCAAAAAAGCCTTCCAGCGCTTCGTTGATGCTGTGACCACCGAGAAAGCCTTCTTCCTGCTGGTGGTCGTAACGATGCTGGCGATACCCGTTGCCGAGCTGATAACCCAGTTCCACGACAGAGCAGTATTCACCCAGCCTCTCATCGTTGAGGCCGCGGGCATACTGGGCACCTTTATGACCGTAGCCAATATCATCCGCAACCGCAACAAGCGCCTTTACCCCACCGACCTGTTCTTCACGCTGCTGGTGGTGCTGGCGGGGCTTTCCTTGGCCTTCTCACAGGATCTTCTTGAATCCACCCGGGGCATCGACTTTGACGAATGGCTCACCGACTTCTTAGGTTACTTCTCTCTGATGTATGCAGCCTCCGCCGTCAAGGACAACAAGCTCCGCAAGGCCATGCTGGGCATCTTCCTGGTGATCATGGCGATCCAGGGGACCCTGGGTGTCCTCCAGACCTTTGATATCAGGATACGCGACTCTTATCTTGATTCGATCTCCATAAACAAAAACCACTATCCCTACGGCCTCACCCAGCATATGAACTGGTTCGTGGCTCTGGCAGGGCTCTACACCTGCTTCACGGCAGCGGTGACCCTCTTCGCCCGGACGACGAAGTCCTTTGTCCTGTTCCTGGTCGTGACCTGCATAGGGTTTTACAACCTGTTCACCTCGGGAGCTCGCTTGGCTCTGATGATCGTGTTTGCGCTGTTCGCATTCTACTTTGTTTCTATACCCCTTTACTGCCGCAGGAACAAGGAGCCCGGGCAGCTGAAACGTATGCTGACAAGGCTGCTGATCCTGCTTGCCGCAGCGGCAGCGGTATTCGCAGCAGTGTATCTGACCTTCGGTCACTACAAGGGGGAGCTCTCCTCCACCGTCAGCGAGATGAGCGTCACCGAGGACAGCTCGGCAGCTGCCGAAAGCCAGCCCTCCCAGTCAGAGGAGCCTGAGGCTGACACCGGATCAAATAACGGATCAAACACCGGATCCGATACCGACAACGGCCTGCTCCCGCCGACTGCTGCGGCTGCGCCCCACACCGGCTTTGACCACTTTGCCAACGAGCGGGGCTTCATCTGGAAGTACGGTCTGGCCTGTGTTCCGAAATACTGGGCCTTCGGCATCGGCCTGGATAATTACCGCTGGTGCTTCTCTCACCCGCAGATGGGGCTGCAGCCGGATAATTCCAACTACTCGGGCGGAAAAGCTCACAACGAATACATACACATCCTTGTTACTCAGGGCGTGTTCCAATTGCTGAACTACCTATGCCTGTATATCTACATATTTGTAGTGGGTATCAGGACGGTTCTGCACTCCGAAGACAAGGAGGGCCGCCTGATAACTTGGGCTGCGCTGGGTATGTTCACTGCATACGCTTTGCAGGCGGTGTTCAACAGCAGCCTTGTGAACGTGGCACCCTATATGTGGGTCACAATGGGCATCATCCTCTGCGTGAAGGATCAGAGGCCCTTCGGATACCGCAAGGAGCGCAGGCAGGCTGAACAGGACAAAACGAAAGGGGAAGCTTGATGACAGAGATAAACAGAGAATTGCATTACAGCCACTTCGGTGCTGACAGTAAAATGCGCCGCAGCGCGGTAATAGACTTTATGCAGGATTGCTGCACCGTTTCAAGGCAGAACGACCCGGTCATCGGGCCGATGATGAGGAGCGGAGAGGCGCTGCTCTATGTGGCGTACAGGCAGATCGACCTGGGGGAGCTGCCCCGCTACCGCGAAAAGGTCAAGGTGAGGACTCACCTGTTTGAGAGCCGGCGGGTCTACGGGAAGCGCTCCACCGTCATCATCGGCGAGGACGGACGGCTCTGCGCCCGCTCATATCTGATCTCGACGCTGGTGAGCGCCGAGACCCGCAAGCCCTTGAACCTCCCGCCGGAGGTCAACGACCGCCTGGAGCTGGCTCCCCCCATCGAAATGGAGTACACCGACCGAAAGATCAGGCTCCCCGCCTCTGAGGGGGAGGTCTGCGCACCCTTTACCGCCCTGCGCTGCCAGGCCGACACCAACGGGCATATCAACAACGCCCGCTACGCCGATCTTGCTGACGAGCTGATCCCTGCCGGGGCGGAAGTGAAGCGGATGAGGTTTGAATACAAGGCTTCATTTATGCCGGGGGATAAAATGCTCCCCGCGGTCTACCGCTCCGAGGGCTCGGATATCATAACGTTTTCAAACGAAGCAGGCATTGTCTGCTCGGTGATAGAATACATCTACTGACGGAGGAACAAACTATGAAGATAGCGATAGGAAACGACCACGCCGCCCCCGAGCTCAAGCTGGCGGTAAAAGCACATCTGGAAGAGAGAGGCTTCACGGTAGTGGATATGGGCTGCGCCCCAGGTGAGCGCTGCGATTATCCCGACACCGCCGCCGATGTCTGCCGCAAGGTGGTAAGCGGGGAATGTGAGCTGGGCATACTGATCTGCGGCACGGGTCTCGGGATGTCATACGCCGCCAATAAGGTGAAGGGCATCAGAGCTGCCTGCTGCTCCGATTACTTCTCGGCAAGGCTTTCGAGAGAGCACAACAACGCCAACGTCCTTTGCTTCGGTGCAAGAGTGGTGGGCGAGGGCACGGCTCTCGATCTGGCGGACATTTTTGTTGACACCCCCTTCTCCGGCGACGAAAGGCATCAGCGCCGCCTGGACAAGATCACAGCCATCGAAGAGAACGGTATATAAGCTCAGAAGAGGCTGCTGCACAGCGTTAATAAAATGAGAATGTATTGATCGCCGCGCTGCTTCGGAGCGCGGCAAAGTGCGCAAAATGGGTATTCCTCACGAATGGTGGGGAATACCCTTTTTGCTCCGAAGGCTGTTCTTGCAACAGCCCCTGCTTTTATGACGGATACCCATATAGAAGTATTAAGCCATAGTATTTCTGATGTAAAGTCAGAAGTACTATGGCGTTTCCATTGACAATGCGTCAAAGTAGTGATATAATCAATTATCAATATAAATCGGAATTTGCAGGGGCGTGCCCCTGCACCCAACGCCCTCGCCCTCGACTTCGTGCTGAATTGTCGCTCTGTTTGGCTCGGGGCAGACTATTGATTGGGGTTATAAATCGGAATTTGACGGGGGGAGAAAGTGATATGAACAGCATTGTTTCAGAGTGGTATGAAGAAAAAAAGAATGTTGATGAAATGCGAAATTGGAATCCTGCACTGAAAGAATGGGAACGGTCGGTTATCAGTTTTTTTCCACCAGGCGCCAGAATATTGGATATTGGCTGCGGTTTGGGACGAGAAGCATTTGCATTATCCGATTTGGGATATAATGTAGTCGGAATTGACATTTCAAATGAAGTAATCACACAGGTAAAACAGTTGTCCGCAGATAAAGGATATCATATTTCATTTCAGGAATATGATGGGGAACATCTGAATTTCGATGCAGAAGCATTCGATGTCATAATTATATGGGCGCAGACATTTGGATTGCTGTATGGAAACAAATTCAGGAAGGACTATTTGTCAGAATGTAAAAGAGTCCTTAAAAAAGGCGGATTATGTAGTTTTTCAGCACATGATTACAGGTTTCTGACGGAGCATTATCCAAATTGTCTGGATGATCACAGGTTCTATCCTTTTGCCGATTCCGTAATATACTGGGAGGCATTTGAAGCGGCTGATCTGATACAGTTTGCAGAGCTGGCGGGCTTTGAGGTTCTCCTTTGTGAAAAAGGAAACATTTATAAGCCGGAGGACGGAACGATTCTGCATTGTTTATGCAGAAAATAATCCGGCAAATTCTGATTTATCTGAGCAGATAAAAT
>JAFXXU010000066.1 GCA_017542125.1 Ruminococcus sp. | reverse complement strand
TGCACATCATCTGCTTGCCAGCTTTCCGTCATATTACCCAAATTCTCCTTGACTTGCGTCAGCAAGCCTGCGTCGAATTTAGGCAATCTGACGAAAATCTGGACGGCGCATCTGATGCACAGAGGTCGTGCGGTGTTGCCTAAATTGTGCAAAGCTTTGCTTTTGCTGTTTTTGGAAATGGAATTTGAAAGGATGAAAATTATGAAAAGACCCCTCTCACTGCTCTTTGCAGCAGCAGTTCTCCTCGCAGGCTGCGGCAGCTCCGATAGTTCATCGGAAAAGCCTGCCGAAACTACCGCCCAGTCCTCTGCCCAATCCGCTCCCGCCGACAGCAGCCAGGCCGATACCCCCAAGGAAAGCGTTGCCGGCTTCCGTGTCGAGGGTACACGCCTCCTCGATGCCAACGGCAATGAGTTTATTATGAGAGGCGTCAACCACGCCCATTCCTGGTATGCAAGCTCCGACTACGCCGCTCTCGAGGGCATCGACGCCACCGAGGCCAATGCCGTGAGGATCGTCCTCGCAGACGGCGAGCAGTGGACAAGAGATACCGTTGACGGCATCAACAAGCTGGTGAAGATATGCAAGGACTTTGAAATGGTAGCCGTCCTCGAGGTGCACGACGCCACCGGGCGCGACAGTATCGACGACCTCCAGAAAGCTGCGGATTTCTGGATAGAGGTCAAGGATGCCCTCATCGGCAATGAGGATACTGTCATCCTCAATATCGCCAACGAGTGGATCGGCGGCTGGAAGACCGATACCTGGGAGGAAGGCTACACCACCGTTATCCCCAAGCTCCGCGAAGCGGGTATAAAGAATACCATTATGGTGGATGCCGCCGGCTGGGGACAGTATGCGAAATGTATAGAGGAAAAGGGTATGGAGGTCTTTGACTCCGACCCCGATAAGAATACTATGTTCAGTGTCCATATGTACGGCACCGCAGGCAAGAATGAGAAGAGTATCAAAACAGCTCTGGAGGGCGCCACCAAGCAGGGGCTCTGCATCTGTGTCGGTGAGTTCGGCTACAAGCACTCCGACGGTGATGTTGACGAGGGCTTCATTATGGATTACTGCGACGAGAACAGCATCGGCTGGCTGGGCTGGAGCTGGAAGGGCAACGGCCAGGGAGTGGAATACCTTGATCTTACCCTCGACTGGGCAGGCACAAAGCTCACTGAGGAATGGGGCCAGGTGCTGGTCAACGGCGAAAAGGGCATCAAGGCCACCTCGAAGAAGTGCAGCGTCTTTGCCGGATAAAAAGTGAGAATAACGCTAACGCCTCTGCGGTGATCATCGCAGAGGCGTTTTTTAGCAGTTGTAGGTCTGATCGCTGTCAAGAACGATACCGCCCTCGGGGTGGTATTCCCCAAGCGTTCCGAGGCCCTCGGGAGCGATGTAAAAGGTCTGCACGGAGGCGGTCTGTGCGGCGGTGCAGGAGAGCCCCGAGGTCATGGCGATGATAGCTGCCTTTTCCGCAGCCTCTTCGGGAGCTTTCTCAGCGGTCCTCTCCGCAGATACGCTCATTGCGGGGATGCAGGCGGCGGTCAATGCTGCCAGGAGGGCGGCTGCTGTTCTCTTTGCAAATGTCTTTCTGTTCATAGTGATTACTTCCTTTCTTTGTTCTGCGTCTATAATAACATACAGACTCTTGCAAGATTCTTACAAAGAACTCTGTCCGGGAGCAGTTACGGCTCTTTGCACATTATCTGCGGGCTGGGGAGGGGATCGCTGTTTAATATGACGGCGTCTGCCTTAATATTCTCTTAAAAATTTCTCTGTAATTTCTCAAAATCGGTTGAAAAAAGCGGGGGAATATGATATAATGTATCTGTATGGGCAGTTCTCTGCCCTCGGAGGATACTATGATCGTTTATTTTCATCTGACCGTTATCCTTTCGGTGGTGCTTTCGGGTATATTCCTGCTGCGCTGGAGGAGAGGCATATCGGTGCATTTCCCCATGATATTCCTGATGATACCGATCATCAATCTCGGTTATCTTAAGGTCGCCACGGCGCAGAACACCAACGAGGCTCTGCTCGCCAACGGCATAGAGTACCTGGACGGCTGCTTTCTGGAGCTCATATTCCTGCTGTATATAATGAGCTTCTGCAAGCTGAAAATGCCCAAGTCGCTGACGGCGCTGCTGCTGACCGTCGATTCGGCCATATTCTTCTTCGCCATCAACAATGCAAGGATACCCCTGCTCTACACCTCGGCGGAGATGAAGACCCTGGACGGGGTCTCCTATCTGGTCAAGGAGTACGGGCCGATACATACAGTTTACTATGTGATGATAGGGCTGTACCTGTTTGCCAATTTCTCGGCGCTGGTATACAGCTTCACAAGACGCAGCGTCTCAAAGATAAATTCTATGAGGCTGCTGGTGATCTATCTTGTTATAATCGTTTCCTTCCTGGCAGGCAAGGCGTTCCACCCTGCATTCGAGCTGCTGCCCGCGGCCTATACCTTCTCGCAGGTCATCTTCCTGATAGTGATGGATAAGATAAATCTTTACGATATCTCCGAGAACGCTCTGGCAGCCGTTACGGAAAAGGGTGAGCTGGGCTTTGCCTCCTTTGATCTGAGGCTGCGGTATCTGGGCTGCACCGAGCCGGTCCTCGACAGCATCCCCGAGCTGGGCACGATGTATATAGACAAGACCTTAAAGCCCGAGAACGAGAATTTTGCAAAGATACTTGAATGCATCCACAAGCTGCGCAAGGGCAGCGATTCGGTCTACTTCCACCTGAACCGCAACGGGATCAGCTATAAGATCACGGTGAGCTGCCATTATTCGGGCAGGAAGCTCCAGGGCTATCTGCTCCGCGCCGAGGACAACACCGCCGAGATCAGAAGGCTGGAGGCTCTGGAGCTCCGCGAGCGCCAGAAGGAAATGGAGGCGCGTATGCTCAAGCTGGAAAAGTCCGAGGCTGACGCCGCTAACCGTGCCAAGAGCAACTTCCTGGCTGAGATGTCCCACGAGATCAGAACGCCTATCAATGCAATGATCGGCATGAACCAGATGATCCTGCGCACCTCAAAGGAGAAGGATACTCTGGGCTATGCCGCGAATATAGACGCCGCCAGCAAGACCCTGCTCTCGCTGGTAAACACTATACTCGATTTCTCCAAGATCGAGGACGGCAAAATGGAGATCATCCCCGCCGCCTACAAGACCCGCAGCCTTATCCGCAGTCTGGTGAGCTCGGTAAGCGGGCGTATGGCCGACAAGGGGCTCTACTTTGAACTGGATATAGACGAAAACCTGCCCTCAGTGCTCTTCGGTGACGATATGCGCGTAAGGCAGGTGATACAGAACCTGCTGACCAATGCCGTGAAATACACCGAAAAGGGCAGCGTTATCCTCTCGGTGAAGGACGGCGGCAGGGACGAAGAGGGCATATTCCTGGATGTCTCGGTCAAGGACACGGGCATAGGCATAAAGCAGGAGGATATGAAGCGGCTGTTTGAGTCCTTTGAGAGGCTCGACGAGAACCGCAACCGCAATATCGAGGGCACGGGGCTGGGTATGTCCATAGTCAGCAAGCTGCTTTCGATGATGGGTACCGAGCTGAAGGTGGAGAGCGAATACGGCAAGGGCTCTGAGTTCTCCTTCAGGCTCCGTCAGGGCATTGAGGACAGCGAGCCTATAGGCAAATTCGTCCTCTCCGACGAGGATGCCGAGAGCGAGATATATCAGTGCAGGCTCTACGCCCCCGGCGCCAAGGTGCTGGTGGTGGACGACAACTCAATGAACCTCAAGGTGGCCAAGAACCTGATGAGCCTCTTCGGCATCATCCCGACCCTGGCTTCCTCCGGGCCCGAAGCCATTGACCTTATCAGGACAGAAAAGTATATGATCGTCTTCCTCGACCATATGATGCCGGGTATGGACGGCATCGAGACTCTGGGACATCTGAAAGAGGAAGGGCTCACCGAGGGGATGAAGATCATCGCCCTTTCGGCCAACGCCATAATCGGTGCCAGAGAGAGCTACCTCGAAGCGGGCTTCGACGATTATCTCTCAAAGCCCATAGATATACGCTCGCTGGAGGGATCCCTGGAGAAATACCTCCCCGGCGAGGTGATCGGCGAGCAGGAGGCGGAAACCCCCGCCCCCGAGGAGACCGAGAACGTCTCCTTTAAGGATTCGCTGCCCGAGGGCTTTGATTACGGTACGGGTATGCACTACTGTATGGACGACGAGGATTTCTACGCCGAGATGCTGGGGGACTACTCCGATGAGGCGGAAGGCAAACTGAATGAGCTCAGCGAGTTCCTCGAAAAGGGCGATACGGATAATTACAGGATACTTGTCCACGCGCTGAAAAGCGGGTCAAAGACCCTGGGAGCCATGGAGATCTCGGCAGAAGCCGAGGCTCTGGAAAAGGCTGCCGCAGAGGGCAATGAGGATTACATAAAGGCTCACCACGGTGAGCTCTGCGAAAAGATGAAGGCTGCGGCTGAGGGCTTGAAGAAGGCCCTGGCTGTCAGGACGGGAGCGGAGAAATAAACAGTGAAGAAAAATTCAAGACCGGCAGTCGTGATACTAGTCTCCGTGCTGATACTGATAGCCGTATCCGTGGCGGAAATACTGCTGGTGTTCAACGTTACCTCGGAGCAGAGCCGCAAGGCAGGCTCGGACAGGCTCGAGGTCATCTGCGGAGAGCTTGAGGAAACCATCAACGACGTCAAGCTGGAGATGATGAGGTTCGCCCTGGAGCTCCAGCCGTATCTCAATGACCGAAGCGGCTCCGAGGAGTTTATCAGGCGCAAGAAGAGCGAGATGCTGGAGGCTACCGGCTCGGCTTGCTTCAACGTGTATGCAGCCACCGAGGGCTGGTACTATATCCCCGACTTTGACGAGCCCGAGGATTATCAGATAGAAAAGCGCTCCTGGTATCTGGGAGCGGTAAGAAAGCAGGGTGAGCCCTTTGTCACCGACCCCTATGTGGATGCGATGACGGGCGATATCTGCTTCTCGGTATCCGTCCTCCTGCCCGACGGGAAGTCCGTGGCAGCTATGGATTACACCATGGACGGCATTCAGGCGCATATCCGCCAGATGTACGCCGACGGCAGGCAGAATGCGGTCATCGTCACCGATGAGGGGATAATCGCAGGCTGCTCCGACGAAAAGCTCATAGGCAAGAGCCTTATTCAGAACCTCCCCGACTATGCGGGTATATTCACTCTGGTAAAGAACAGCGAGGGCTCGGTCTCCATAGCCCAGCACAGCGACAATCTATTTGCCGCACGCTCCGGCTTCGGTTGGTATCTGATAGTCAGCGAGAACAACTGGTCGCTTTACCGCACCTCCTATATCGAGCTGATAGCTATGCTCGCTATCTCGTTCCTGGCCTTCGGCATCGTGCTGACCCTTTACTTCATCACCGCACGCTCCGCCAAGAGAACACAGGATATGCTTTCGGAGTATCAGGAATTCCTCAACGAGGTCTCAAAGGAGATGGAGGAGCCCGTTGAAAGGATAAAGCGGGGAGCCTCCGGCGACAGCGGCGGGGAGTTCTCAAAGTACGAGCGCCGGGAGATAACCTCCCAGGCGGAAAGGCTGAACCGCACCCTCCGCAGGCTGAGATCCCATTCGGCCCTGGCGGGCAGCAGGGAGACAGACGGGAGGACCCGCAGGAAGGGCCCCGCCAACATAACGGTCAGCAAGCATTTCCGCTCCATAATACTTACGGCGCTGCTGCTGGTCATGGCAATAAGCAGCTATATCAATATATCCTCATCGGCGCAGTACGGCAGAGCCAAGATGCAGAAGGCCGCCGCCGATTACGAATACCAGCTGGATGAGTGGATCAACACCCAGAAGAGCATACTGGATATGTTCACCAGCACTATCTCCACCAACCCCGAGATGCTCAAGGACTATCAGGCCACCGTTGACTTCCTTGACAGGATGACCAAGCAGTATCCCGAGATCTCGGTGAGCTATATGACCAACCCCGCCTTTGAGCACACCGTTATGATGTCCAACGGTTGGGAGCCGGACGAGAACTGGCACGTTGAGGAGCGTGAGTGGTACAAGGATCTGATGACCTCGGACAAGAACTGGATCATATCCTCGCCCTACTACGACGAGCAGACGGGTCTTTACTGCGTCACCTTTGCCGAGACGGTAACTGATTACCGCACCGGTGAGTTCCTCGGAAACTTCGGCATTGATTTCTATATGGATAAGCTGGTGGATATCCTGGGCAACAGCTATACCGACAGCGGATATGCCTTCCTTGTCGACGCCAGGGGCGAGATAATCAACCACCCCTACGGCAAGTATCAGATGACCGAGAGCGGCTCCACCAGCATACTTTCCCTGACCTATAACAAGGCTATGCTCAACGGCACCGACGTTGAATTCATCAAGGACTACGACGATAACTACAAGGTGCTCATCGCTTCCAGAAACGAAAACTCCGGCTTCTGCATCTATGTGGTGGACAGCATCTGGAGGATCTACCGCAACGTGTTCGTTTACGGTACCCTCTGCATCGTGGTGCTGACCGTCTGCGTTATCATCGTATATAAGGTAATGACGGGGCTTATCCACCTCCAGGATGAGGCTAACAGAAAGCTCCGGGAGTCGGCTGAGGCTGCCATCGCTGCCGATGAGGCCAAGAGCTCCTTCCTGGCACAGATGTCCCACGAGATACGAACGCCTATCAACGCAGTCCTCGGCATGAACGAGATGATCCTGCGTGAGAGCGGCGATACCAGCATCCGCGAATATGCGGGCAATATTCAGAGCTCGGGCAGGATGCTGCTCTCGCTCATCAACTCGATACTTGATTTCTCCAAGATCGAGGACGGCAAAATGGAGCTTATCCCCGCCGAGTACGAAACGGCTGCCGTTATCAGCGACGTTGTCAACGGCATCGCTCAGAGAGCCTATGAGAAGGATCTCAAGCTGGTGGTCGATGCCGACGAGAGCATCCCCTCGGTGCTGAGGGGCGACGATGTCCGCATCAGGCAGATAATCACGAACCTGCTGACCAATGCGGTGAAATACACCGAGCAGGGTACTGTCACCCTGTCTGTCCGCGGGGAGCGGGAGGAGAGCGGGTATGTCATCCTCTGCGTCCGCGTTGAGGATACGGGCATAGGCATCAAGGAGGAGGACATCAGCGCACTGTTTGAGTCCTTCAAGAGGCTGGAAGAAAAGCGCAACAGGAATATCGAAGGCACCGGCCTGGGAATGTCCATCGTCACCAAGCTGCTTGAAATGATGGGCAGCAAGCTGGAAGTCAGCAGCGTCTACGGCGAGGGCTCGGTATTCAGCTTCCGTCTGCGGCAGGAGATCGTTGACGAGGCGCCTATGGGCAATTACAGGCGCAGCTCCCACGATGAGGACAACGGTAAGGAGAAGAAGTATCTCTATGCGCCGGAGGCTAAGGTGCTGGTGGTGGATGACAACTCCATGAACCTGAAGGTAGCCGGCGGCCTGCTGACCCTTTACGGCATCACAGCCGATACCGCCGATTCCGGCGAGAAGGCGCTGGCAATGCTGGGCAGCAAGGTCTACGATATAGTGTTCCTTGACCATATGATGCCGAAAATGGACGGCATTGAGGTGCTGGCTGAGATAAGGCGCAGGGAGCTTGCTCCCCCCGAAACGGTCATGATAGCCCTCACCGCCAACGCCATAGTCGGCGCAAAGGAGATGTATCTCCAGGCGGGCTTCAACGCATATCTCACCAAGCCCATCGAGAGCGCAGCCCTGGAAAAGCAGCTTAAAAACAGCCTGCCCGAAAGCAAGCTGAGCTATAAGACCTATGAGCAGCCCAAGCCCTCCCAGGCAGAGGAAGCTGATGAGGACAGCCTCACATATGAGGACGTCCTCAGGATCAGGGAGCTCTGCCCCGAGCTGAACGCGGCGGCAGGCATGGGGCTGTGTATGGACTCAAAGGAATTCTGGTTCGATACCCTTAAGGGCTTCACCGAGGCCGATCGGTCGGAGGAGCTCTGCAAGGCATTTGAGGCAGAGGACTGGGAAGCATACCGCATAGCCGTCCACAGCGTAAAGAGCGCGGCTAAGACGGTGGGAGCCGACCTTGTCTCCGAGAAGGCGCGTCAGCTGGAATTCGCGGCGCGGGACGGCGATACAGAGTTTATCAAAGCCGGACATGAAGGCTTTATCACAGAATACAGAACGCTTATTGAAAACATCGGAAGGGTGCTTGAACAATGAAAAGGATACTTTTTATCGACGATGACGCTATGATCCTGCGGATGGCAGGGTTCATAATGAAAAAATGCGGCTGCGAGGCTCTTACTGCCTCCTCCGGCGAGGAGGGGACAGCCCTGGCCGTGAGCGAGTCGCCGGATATGGTCTTCGTCGATATGGAAATGCCCGGAATGGACGGCTTCGAGACGCTGGTGCAGCTTAAGGCCAAGGCGGCGGCCCCCGTCTATATGATGTCGGGTACCGTAACTGAGGAGAACAGGAAACGGGCTGAGGAGCTCGGAGCCTGCGGCGTGATCTCAAAGCCGCTGAACGCAGCGGAGGTAATGAGCATCGTAAAGGAAGGATGAGGTGAGCTTATGCAGTATTGGGCAGCGGTAGTTGACGACGATCCGTCGAATCTGAAAGCAGCGGAGAAAATACTCAGCCTGCAGGGGTACAAGGTCAGCTGCCTGGATTCGGGAGAACAGCTTCTGGAATTCATCAAGGACAGCACCCCCGACGTTATCCTGCTGGATCTTCATATGGAGGGTATCGACGGCTTTGAGACCCTGAGCCGTCTGCAGCAGCATAAGCGGAGCCGCGAGATACCCGTTATATTCCTTACCGCCGACGATGACAGCGATACCGAGACAAAGGCGCTGGTGGCAGGGGCAAGGGACTTCGTAACGAAGCCCATAACCGCCTCTGTGCTGATAATGAGAGTCAAGAACACCATAGACCTGATGCGTCTGCAGAAGGATCTCAAGCGGGAGGTCACCGAAAAGACCGAGGAGATCCTTGCGGAGCACAAGAAGTTCGAGAGCCTCTCGCTGCAGATCGTCCAGACCCTTGCCGGCACCATCGACGCCAAGGATAACTACACCCGCGGTCATTCGGGGCGTGTGGCGGAGTATGCCCGGGAGATAGCCAAAAGAGCCGGCTACTCCGAAAAGCAGCTGGAGGATATCTATATGATGGGCCTGCTCCACGACGTGGGCAAGATCGGTGTTTCGGATACGGTCATCAACAAGCCCTCCCGCCTGACCGAAGAGGAATTCGAGATGATCAAGACCCACCCGGAGGTGGGCTATGAGATACTGAAAAACATCACCGAGATGCCCAAGCTGGCCATAGGCGCCAGGTGGCATCACGAAAGATATGACGGCACAGGCTATCCCGACGGTCTGGCAGGGAAGAACATCCCGGAGGAGGCTCGCATCATCGCTGTTGCCGATGCCTACGACGCTATGTCCTCCAGGAGGAGCTACCACGAGATCTTTGCCCAGAAGTATATAATCTCCGAGCTGGAAAAGGGCAAGGGCACCCAGTTCGACCCCTACTTTGCCAACATAATGCTCTCGATAATCGACGAGGACAAGGACTACACTCTTCGCGAGAACACCGAGGATATCAGGATCGAGGAAGGCGTTCCCGTCTTTGATAATTCTGACGAGAGCAAGTTCAACTTCCTCAATATGCTGGAGGTGGGCGGCCTGAACACGGCTATCGGTCTGCGTTACTGCATGAACGACGTGGATTTCTATGCCGAGATGCTGGACGAGTTCGTCACCGGCTCAACGGACAGAATAGAGAAGCTGGATTCCAGCCGAATCGCCGGCGACTGCGGCAGCTATAACGTCTACGTACACTCCCTGAAGAGCGCTTCAAAGACCATTGGCGCCGAGAGGCTCTCGGATTCCGCCAAGGCTCTCGAAGACGCTGCCAAGGAGGGCAGGCTCGACTACATCGACGAGCATCACGACGAGCTCATCGCCCTGCTCCGCTCAACGGTGGGCGGCATACTTATGGCTACGGGGCTGAACAGGCAGTGAGGCTGCGAACAAACAGATCCGGGAAGTGAACCAAATGACAGAGACCGATACCGCGAAGACGGTATATAACGAAAACAGCCAGCCCAAGCCGGAAAAGCGCTCGCTTTGCCTGCTGGCAGCACTGTCGCTGGTATTCAATTTTGCGCTGTTTTCACCAGTAGATTTTTACCTTAACAATATAGTTGATATCGGGCTGACTTACATGATAGTCATGTATGCCTGTCTTCCTGTGGCGGCGGTGCTCTTCATCGCCGTGTTCCTGACGCTGCGGCTGACCCGCAGGAAGGCTCACATCATTGCTCTGGCAGTTACGACGGGGCTTAACCTGGCGCTTTACATCCAGGGAAACTTTATGACCCAGGGTATGCAGACCCTTGACGGCGAAAGCTATTACGTCCACCCTGTGAGAGCGATACTTGATCTGTTGCTTTGGGCTGTTATCCTTGCACTCCCTTTTCTGATCTACAAAAAGAAGCAGGAGAGCTTCCGGTTTTTCATCCTGCTTGTTTCGGGAGCCGTGCTTGCTGTTGAGATCGCAGCGCTGCTATTTACGACGGTCCAGATAATGACAGGGAAAAAGGTGGGCTTATTCAACTTCACCCCGGACACCTATATCTACTCCTGTGATCTGGAGAATGAATTCACCTATTCCACGGAAAAGAACCTGATCGTGATCATTCCGGACGAATACGATTCCTATGCGTTTGATTATGCATCAGCAGTATCCCCCGAGACGGTCTCAAGCTTTGACGGCTTCACCTATTACAATAACACCATTGGTATGTATCAATACACCAAACAGGGAGTTTGCAATATTTTCACAGGGAGCCTCTGCGGCGATGAAAACAAGCGCTCTGAGGTCTTTGAAAAGGGCTGCTTCTTTGACAGTATCCCCGAGGAATATAATGTGGAATTCTATTCGGATAAGGACTTTTTGCCTGACGATGTCAAAAAGAAGTATTCGGATAACTACATCGAAAGCGAGCTTACCGCAGGGGATCTGTTCTGTATCGGCAGCGTGTTTTACGATCTGACGCTCTACCGGACTCTACCCGACATAGCCAAAAGACCTTTCTGGATGTATTCTGGGGATCTGAGCTCAAAGCTTTCGGCGGGCAAGACTTATCTGGCAGACAATCTGTCGTTTTATAACTCTCTTCCGAAAAAGCTGGAGCTGACCGACAAGCCCTGTGTGAAAGTGATCTATCTGCAAGGGCTGCATAATCCCAGAACGGTGACGGCGGAGCTTGAGCGTGTCACCGAGGGCGTCGAGCCGCAGGAGTCAGCAATAGCAGTGAACAAGGTGCTCTCTAAATACTTCGACCTGCTGAAAAGCAGCGGAGTTTACGATAATTCAGACATAATCCTGCTTGCCGACCATGGGCACAGACCCAATTACGGTGCGCGCTATCCTCTTCTGATGATCAAGCGGGCGGGAGATACGGAAAAGGGGATAAGGACATCCTCGGCACCCATCTCCTATGCGGATATCTGCCCGACTCTCAGGAGCCTGGTAGGGGATGAGTCTTACGAGGGCAGCACTGTCTTTGATATCTCAGAGGGAATAAAGCGGGAGAGATACTTTGCCGCCCTGGACGAGACCACCACCGAGGACGTTGACAGAACAAAGCCGATCATCATACAGGATAGTCTTGTGGAAAACAAAGAGATAACCATTCCGGATAAATAGGTATAAAAAAACAGGGTGCCTGCGCATCCTGTTTTTTATGTCGGTTCATTTCAGCAGAGGGATACCGCACTTGCCGCAGCGGTCCTCCTCTACGGCGTTGTGCCTGCCGCAGCTCACGCAGGCGATGTAGGGCGCCCGGGATTTGTCATAGAGCTCATAAGGGAAATGGAACTGGGGATGATAACGGAATTTGTCCCCCACGTTCAGATAGTAAAACGCCCAGATCTGGCTGCCCTCATGCTCCACGATCTTTCTCTCCCTGCCGGAGGAGGTATCAACGGCGACGGTGGTGTACTGGGTAATCCTGCGGTTGTCGTCGGAGGAATTTTTGTGCCGGTAGACCTGCTCCGAGCGCTTGTCGGTAACGACGGCGTCATAGGTGTTGGCGGGGCGCTCTTTGAAAAATGAGAACAGCGCGAACAGCAGAAACACTCCCGAGACTATCCCGCCGTAGATCATAGCGTTCCTGGTCTCCATTTCATCGCTCACCAGGCCGTAGATCAGAAAGCCCAGGAAGGGCAGGGGGACTATGAACAGCGCAAAGAGCTTGGCGATGCCGCGGCTGTGCTTTATGGCAGCAAGTATCTCCGGGTGATTGACTCTGTCGGAGAATCCCGGGGCGGGTATCCCCCTGCGGATCTCTCCGTTTCCGGCATATTGCTGAGGCTGAGGGTATACGGGCTGAGGTGCAGGCTGCTGAACGGGCCGGGGCGCCGCTTGGCGGAACCGACCCATCGCCTGCCCGCAGTTGGGACAGAAGGCAGAGACATCGGGTATCTGAGCGCCGCATTTTATACAGAACACAGGGCTCCCTCCTTTCGGGATGCTTTTTCCATATTATAGCATACCCGCACCCCGGTGTCAACAACGGGCTGCCGCAAAAAAAGCGCCTGTCACCGTGACAGGCGCTTTTTCGGAAAGGGTATAAAAAGAATCAATAAACTGCTTCGATGTTCCAGAGCTGGTTGTTGGCGCCGGTGTATCTCCACTGGAGGACGTTGGCGTTGTCTGCGGTGGATCTGCCGGAAACGTCAAGAGCCTTGCCGCTGTTGCGGTTGATGATGGCGTAGCTGTTGCCTACCTTGCGCAGCTCCCACTGCTGGCAGGCGTTGCCGTAGTACTCGCACTGCTGAACGTTAGCGCCGTCGTCGCCGCTGCCCCAAGCAACGTCAAGCACCTTGCCGCTGTTGGCGCACTTGATCACATAGTAGCCGTTGGACTGCCTTTCAAGATACCACTTCTGATTCTCGTAGCCGCTGTAACGGTACTGCAGTACGTTTGCGCCGTTATCCTTGCTGCCCCAGGAAACATCCAGAGCCTTGCCGCTGTTCACGCACTTGATGCTGTACTTCTGATTGGAATTGAAGGAGCCGGAATTGTTGTTCTGCTGCTGGTTGTTATTATTGTTGTTATTGTTGTTGTAGCTCTGCTGATTGTTATTATTGTTGTTGTTATTGCTGCTGCCGCCGTTGGGTGCGGTGTAGGAGATCCAGTCATACTGAGCGGTCAGAGGAGCTCTGCCGTCGTAGTGAGCCAGCCACTCGTCAACGCCGGTGCCGTTCCAGACGTTCATCATGATCCTGCCGGGGGTGGTGGGGATGTCTCTGGTCGCAGTGTAGACGGGCTTCTTGTCAACGTACCAGGTGATGCTGCTCTGATCCCAGTAGAAGCCGTACTGATGGAAGGACTGCGAAGCGTCGAAGCCCAGGTTGTAAACATACTCGTGATTGCCCTGACCTCTGGTGTAGTAATTGAACTGAACCTGATTGGTGTTCTTGCCGAGGAACTCGATGTCGATCTCATCCCATACGGTGCCGTCAGAGGGGCCGGTGTAGGTAAAGAACGAGCTTACCACGCCGTTGTTCTTGATGGGCTTCATGCTGACGTCATACATACCGTAGCCGAAGGCCTGAGTGGTGCGGTACTCAGCGCCCTTGTAGCCCTGCCAGCTGTTGCCTGTGATGGAGAGGTTCATTTTGCCTCCCGAGAACTGTACGTTGTCCTTACTCCAGGTGCAGTTGAACATTCCGCCGTTTGACCAGCCGTCCGAGGCCTCCATAGTACCCCAGTCATAGCTGTCGAAGCCGGTGCCGAAATAGCTTCCGTTGAACTTCGATGCTGCCGAAACGGGAACGACGAGGCTGAGAGCCATAGCTGCTGCCGCAAGCATGCTGACGATCTTCCTTAGTTTCATTTTACATGACCTCCATTCATTTCTTGTTGTGTTTAATCAACATATTTTCTCCAAACCTTAATAATATTCTATCCATATTGACAGCTACATTATAGCACCGAAAAACGGCAGTTTATATCAACGACATCAAATAAATATCAAAAATCAAACTGTTTAACACAAATTTTGAGGTTTTTTGAAACGCATCCGCAATAAAAGGTCTAAAATTTAGGCGCCGGTCAGGGGGATCACGGCATCGTTATTTCTTTTGTTGACATTTTTATAGTTATCTGCTAAAATATAAAAAAATGACCGAGGAGGGATCATTATGAATTACGACCAGCTTCTTTTCTCGCAGCTCCGTCTTGTTGCCGTTAAGACAGGCAGCGCCCAGCCCGACGATGCCGGCATCCTTAAAGCCGTTACCGTCAATGAGGAGCTCCTGAATATCGGATATACTCTTAACACCAAGAATATACTTGCCCTCGCCGCCTGTGAGGATATCGGCAGCTTCTATGCCCGCGTCAGAGAATATGCCGGGGACGTAAAGGCCGAGCCCATGTACCCCGACTTCCCCAACCAGGTCATGGAGATGGGCGAGGCTGAATTCAGGTTCCACCAGTACCTGCATTATTTCACTACCTACGGCCTTGAGACCCTCATCGAGGGGGCCAAGGTCTCCAGAGGCTGGCTCCCCGATGTCAGCGCTGCCGAAAAGACCGTCTCCGACGACACTCTGCTCTCCGCTAAGGTCATTGCCCTCATAGATGAGTCGGAGAAGTATATACTGCCTTATAAGCGCATACTCTCCAAGACCGAGCGTATGGACGACAAGGAGCGTATGATCATCTGCGAGTGCGTGAAGAACCTCTCTCCCGAGGCGCTCAGCAGCGTGAGCATCACCTTCAAGCAGAACCTCCTTGAGGTGTTCAATGCCATATTCACGATGGACAGCCTCTCCTCCGGGGAGAAGGCGGGCTTCCTCCATGCCGTATGCCAGCATACCGGCGACGTCTGGAAATGCTTCGACTACGCCCTCACTCACGCAGGCTTCCACCTTAAGACCTCGCAAAAGCGACTTATCGTCAAGCTGCTGGAGAGCTACCCCCTCCCGGATTTCAGAGAGAACCTGGTGATCTCCAACAAAAAGGCGGAGCGCACTCTGCTTATGCTCAAATACCTGGATTTCAACGAGTACACCCGCAAGGAGGGCTTCGGTGAAGCCGTTGCCCAGCTCCGTCAGGGCAGGATACGCTCCTGGGAGTCGGGAGTGAAATACCTGGTGGGCAGAGGCCTGCCCGAGGCGCTGGAGGAATACTCAAAGCGTCCCGGAATGATGCTGCGGCATATCACCTATCTGCTCCGCAACGGCTACAAGGCTGAGGATATCTTCTCCGGCCTGCAGCCTAATGCCGAGAAGCTCAAGACCCAGACCCTTGTGAGCCTGACCTCCTTTGCCCGCCGCCCGGAGCTTGACACTGCCGATGAGCAGCATTTCCGTGAGGGGCAGGCGCTGGGTATGATGATGAGGACCCTGCTCCCCCGCAGGCTCGCCGCCAACGATACCCTCATCAGGGGCAAGAAGGTCTTTGTGGACGACAAGGATTACGACCTGAGGCTGTCCGCCATCAGAGTGACCGACAAGTCCTCGGAGGGTGGGTACATCCGCTCGGGAATAGCTTACAGGATCCCCGAGGAGGTGGAGAGGCTCCGCTTCTTTGTTTACTGGAACGACAAAAACAGGGTAGACGTTGACCTTCACGCCACGGCGCTGAACCTGGACGGCCATACCAGCTTCATCGGCTGGAATGCGAATTTCAAGGACGGCACCCTGGTATTCAGCGGCGACATAACTCACTCCGATGCCGCGGAGTACATCGACATAGATCTGGTAAAGGGCAAGGATACCCTTAGTACCGTATGGACGACGATAAACCTGTTCTCTGGGTATAAGACCTTCCGGGAGGTAGGCGAGTGCTTTGTGGGAGCGATGGCAGTGAGCAAGACGGGGGAAGAGGTTAAGCTCTACGATCCCAAGAACTGCTTCTTCACCCATTATCTCACCGGCAAATACAGGATGCTGAGCTACGGATATGTTGACGTACAGAACAGGGTCATCGTATTTGACGGCATAGAGAACGATCTTGACTATTACTCTACCTTCAAGCGCAACAACGGGTTCACGGTGTACGATTATCTTGATATACTCTTTGAGTCACAGGGGGCGACATTTGTGGATTCAAGAGAGGCTGCCGACGTTGTGCTGGTGATAGGCAAGCCCACGAATGAAAAGGAGATAAGCCTGATAGACAACAACTTCTTCATGGAGGGCTGAACACCCAAAAACAAAAAGACCAAACACGGAGCAACTGCTCTGTGTCTGGTCTTTTCAATTTGTGCCTTGATCGCGGCTGCCTGCTCAATCCCAGTATTTCCGGTCTAAGCTGCGGAACTGTACTGCCTGGGCTATGTGGGCATCGGTAAGCTCCCTGCTGTTATCCATATCGGCGCAGGTCCTGGCGACTTTAAGTATCCTGTCGTATGCTCTGGCGGAGAGCCCCAGGCGGTTGAACACACTCTCCAGAAGCTTTTCGGCCTTGTCTGTCATCGGGCAGACCTCCCGGATGATATCGCTGGTTATCCTGGCGTTGCAGGTGATGTCCGTGCCCTTGAAGCGCTCGGTCTGGATGTCCCGGGCTGCCTGTACTCTCTGCCTGATCTCTGCCGAGCTTTCCTCCTTTTCGGAGGATGCCAGATCCCCGAACTCCACAGGAGCCACCTCAACGTGGATGTCGAAGCGGTCAAGCAGCGGCCCGCTGACCCTGGAAAGATAGGACTTCACCTGCTTCGGCGAGCAGATGCACTTTCTCGTCGGGTGACCGTAATACCCGCAGGGGCAGGGGTTCATGGCGGCTATCAGCATAAATGAGCAGGGGTATGTAACGCTCCCCGAGACCCGGGAGATGGTCACCTGTCTGTCCTCCAGGGGCTGGCGCAGTATCTCCAGGGATATGCGGGAGAATTCCGCCAGCTCGTCCAGAAAGAGCAGGCCGTTATGGGCGAGGGAGATCTCTCCCGGCCTGGGCACCGAGCCGCCTCCCGAAAGCCCCGCTGCGGAGACTGTATGGTGAGGCGAGCGGAAGGGTCTTACGGTGACGAGGGGGTTGTCCTTATCAAGCAGCCCCGCGACGGAATGGATATTGGTGGTCTCGATAGATTCCTCAAAGGTCATCCCCGGGAGTATGGAGGGCATACGCTTTGCCAGCATCGACTTGCCGGAGCCGGGGGCGCCCACCATAAGGGCGTTGTGCCCGCCGGCGGCTGCGATCTCCAGAGCCTTCTTGGCGTTCTGCTGCCCTCTGACATCTGCGAAATCAAGAGTACCGAAATAATCCGGCTCCCCGGCGCTCACTGCCTTAGCGGGCATCATCACGGCTTTGCCGGAGAAGTGCAGCACCAGCTGGGAGAGGCTCTCGACCCCGTAGACCTTTATCCCCTCCACCACTGCCGCCTCCCGGGCGTTATCGAAGGGGACGTATATCTCTTCAAGCCCCTGCTTTTGGGCGAGAATGGTCATAGGCAGCACTCCCGCCACGGGTCTTATATCCCCGGAGAGGGAGACCTCGCCGATGAAGGCTGCCTTATCGTTCTTTGCGGCGTCGGTGAAGCCCATTACCGCCAGCAGAGCCACGGTTATACCCAGGTCGTGTACCGAGCCGGACTTTTTTTTGTCGGCGGGGGCGAGGTTGACCATTATCCTCTGAGTGGGGAAGCTGATCCCCGAGGAGCGCAGCGCCGAGCGTATCCTCTCTCTGCTCTCGCGGACGGCGGCATCGGCGAGCCCGACTATATCAAAGCTCTGGATGCCCCTGCTGGCTTCTATCTCCACCTCAACGGGGAAGGCGTTGAGCCCCATCAGCCCCAGACTGTTTATCCTGGCAAACATATATCCTCATTCCTTTAATGCTCCCGCCCCTCTCTGGGGTGAGAGCATTTTCGATAGTTTGTTTACAGAGCCCCCTGAGCGTAGGTGTCGAGGAACTCCAGAACATCCGAGAAGACCTCTTCCTTGTTAAGCTCATTTGTGAGCTCGTGCCTTGCGCCCTCATAGAGCCTTATCCTTGCGCGGCAGGAGTAGGAGAGCAGCTTGTTGAACACCTTCTTGACTCCCTCGCCGTAATTGCCCACGGGGTCCTCCTCGCCTGCGATGAACAGCAGGGGCAGATCCTTTCTCATCGTGGAGAACCATTTATCCTGGCTTACGAACCAGAGCATCTTCAGCAGGTTCTCAAAGCCGTTCAGGGTGAACACAAAGCCGCATTTCGGGTCGGCCAAATAGGCATCGACTATGCTCTCGTCGCGGGTGAGCCAGTCGAACTCGGTGCGGGGGTTCTCTATCCTGCTGTTGTACTTGCCGAAGGACATCTTGTTGAGTGCATCGCTGCGGAAGCCGGGCTCGTACTTCTTATACATAGCGTCGATGGTGAGGAGCAGCAGCTCGCCGCCCTTGAGGGGGCCTGCGGTGCCGCTGTATATTGCACCGTCCAGCTCTCTGCCGAACCAGGTGGTATATGCTCTTGCCAGGAAGGAGCCCATGCTGTGCCCGAAGAGGAAATAGGGCTGATCGGGGTAGTTCTTCTTCATCAGCTTTGTGAGGGTGTGCATATCCTTGACGACGGTCTCCCAGCCGTCCTTGTCGGCGAAGTAGCCCAGCTCGCTCTCCTCCCGGACGCTGTTTCCGTGACCCAGGTGGTCATTGCCGCAGACCACATAGCCGTGCTCTGTCAGGAACTCTGCAAAGCCCTTGAAGCGCATCACATACTCGCACATACCGTGTGCGATCTGCACCACGCCCTTGACCTCCCCCTCGGGGAACCAGACGTGATAGCTAATGTCGTGGATGCCGTCTCTGCTTCTGAAAGTGGAAGTTATCATCGTGCTCACAGTCATATCACTCCTTGCTGTTATTATCCTTATTATCCGCGGAGAAGTTCTCTCCGTACTTCTTCTTTATTATGATCCTTGCGATGATGCAGACCGCTATTATCCCGGCGGAAATGGCGCCGCTGATGATGATATCCTGCACCCAGTTATCGGCAACGCCCATCTCCTTTGCCAGTTCTTTCAGCTTATCGCCCTGTTCGTTATGCTCTCTTATGATATGGAGGGTCCTGCCGATAAAACCTCCCACCATACACCAGCATAGTATACCCAGGAAATCATATGCTTTTTTCATTGTTATTCTCCCCTTTGATTATATCTTTTATGCTTGTTACAGCTCTGCTTTCATTTCTATGCAGCGCCATTTTTCGCCGAAGATCTCGTAGTATTCTTCTTCCGTCTCCTGTATGACGAAGCCTGCGGAGAGGTAGCAGCGGAGGGCGGGCTCGTTGTTGGCGAAGACACCCATCGTGGCCTCGGAGGCGCCGTGACGTTCCTTTGCCTCACGCTTTGCCGCTTCGACAAGCTCTCTGCCCAGCCCCCTGCCCCTCAGAGCCGGATCGACGATGACAAATCCGAAGCGGGCAGTCCTGTTATTGTTATAAGGGAATCTGATTATCAGATGCCCCGCAGGTTCGCCGTCCTTATATGCCGTGTAGGGGAAGAACCAGCCGTTCTTTGAGGCCTCGCGGTAAAAGGAGAGCATATCTTCGGGGACTATGGGGAACTTGCCGTATCTGTCGGCGCTCCATTTCCGGAACGCCGCCTCGTCCCCCGACCAGGAGAGTATCCTCCCGGCTTCACCGTCAGAAAAGGGTCTTAACTCCAGCAATTTGCGCACCTCCGTAATACACATTTATCACTTCTGATTTTATCATTTTTTGCCCCTGATGTCAATAGTCAGGGCATGGCATTGCCGGTATCCGGGAAGATTTCGGAAAACAAAAAAGCGCCCTCGGAGGAGCGCTTTTTACTATGCTTATTTGTGCCAGTTTTCGTTGATGAACCCGACACGGGCGGTGAACCATTTATGCAGGAACGCAGCTGCGCTTTCCTGATCCTTGCAGGCTGCTGCCTGCTTGGAGAGCTCGTTTGCAAAGGAGCTGTTATTGCGGATGTTATCCCACTTTTCATAGTTCCTGGCAAAGGCCTCTGCATAATCGGCGGTGTCGGCAAGGATCTGATCCGCAGCCTTGGTGAACACGCCGCTGTCGTAGGCTCTAGTCCACTTTTCTCTGATGATGTCCTGAAACCAGTCCTGATACATCAGCACCGCAAGCCAGGGGTTCACGGTCTCATACTCCACACCGTTAACATCGGGGATGATGTTTGCGGCATAGAAGCCGGTGCCGTCGGCACAGCGATTTTTGTTGCCCAGACCCGAATCAAAGTCCCAGGGAGCCTCGAAGCGGAGCTTCTTCGAGCCGCCCTCGCCGAAATCGGCATCCATAAAGAAGCTGGACCAGTAAAGGTCTGCGTCGCAGGTGAGCTCGCTGATCAGATACATATCCGCCAGCGAATCCAGATCGACTACCCTCTCCACCGCCTCCCGGGGAGTTACCGAGGTGCTCTCGGTAAGCTCGGAGTAATCCTCGTTGAAGACCAGCGCCTTGTTGTTGTAGGCAGCCTCGTACATTATCTTGTAAACACCGTCAACGAAGTTGGAGATGAAATCCCTCTGGGCTGCGGAATAAATATCGCTCTTGATAACGAAGCCCACCTTCCGGCGGTTGCCGCCCAGACAGGTGATGGTCTTGCCGCTGCCGTCATTGCCGTCATAAGGAACCAGGGGAGCGTTCTCATTGTAGCCGATATAGAAACGGTGCATAACATCCTCGGTGGTGTAATTGCCGTCGAATTCCAGGAAGTAGCCGATGTCGGTGCCCTCGTAGTTCTCCTCCGCCTTGGTGATATCCACGCGGTACTTGTTTACCTGCTGCTGCTCGCAGAGCAGGTAAACACCGTAGTATTCCCCGTTGATCTTTACCTCCACCAAGGCAGCGTCGGAGGCGTAGAGACCGTCAGGCTCAAGGATGCCCCGGGAGGCTTCAAGAGCCGTCTTGTTGCGGAGCATTGAGCCGTCCTTGTACTCGGCAAGGAGCACCCAGTTTTTCAGATCATTCCCGCCGTTGAGACCCAGCATGGGCTGCTTCTCGGCGAACTTGATACGGAGGGGCTTCTTGGGATAATTGGTAGTCCAGTTGCCGCGCACCTTGACCTGAGCATCAGCGCCGGAGAGCTGGATCTTGCCGTCGGCACCGCAGACCGTGACGAAGCAATCCTCATAATAGGGCTCGGCAGGGGCAACGTAGCCGGGGGTCCAGGTGGCGATACTTTTCGATACATGACCTGCAACGGGCTCGGTGACGAATTTCATAACATCCGGGTCGGAGCTTTTGGTCTGTATTTTGATAACTGGCAAAACGCCGGGCTCTTCCTCGGAGACATCGGCGGGGGCAGGGGCCTCCGACTGAGCGACAGATGAATTATCCGGGGCGGGGGAGCTCCCGCTTTGTGAAGAGCTTTCGGAAGCAGAGCAGCCGAAGAGCATACAGGCGGCGAGGAGGCAGGAGAGCTTAGATCTTATACTCATATGATATACACCTCTTTACAACAGATAAAAAACACAGGAATATAATAGCATAATAAGGCAGGAAAAGTCAACCCGAAAATTGCGGAACACGTACAAAGCAAATATCAAGGCACAAAGCCCTCCAACGCCCACCAAAGCAGCACAGAATATTAAAATATGAGCAAATGAAAAATCTCGGTTAATCAAAAGTTTACCAAACTGTCACAGAAATTCAATCATAGAACTTTCCGGGTGTAAAGGTGTAATGCTTTGTGCAACCCTACAAATCGAGCGTCAAAGAGCAGGATCTTCCTTGACTTTTGCATTTATCTGCTGTATAATTGTAAAATGTATCATAATGGATTTTCCCGCCTTTTTTGTTGAAAATACTTTGAAAAAAGGTTGAGAAAAACCTTTCATTTGCAGAGCTTTCACAGGCTTTAGAGCGGCTCCGGACAGGCCGCAGAGCAGTGAGGATCTGTGCGATAAAGTTAAGGAGTGATCAGGCCTATGGTGAATGTCAAGGAAGTCAAGCTTGGCAAAAATACCCGAAAGAGTTTCGCAAAGATCAATGAGATCCTCGAAATGCCCAACTTGATCGAGGTGCAGAAGAATTCCTATCAGTGGTTCCTCGATGAGGGACTCAAAGAGGTGTTCAGGGACGTTGCGGCTATCACCGACTACAACGGCACGCTGGAGCTGAGCTTCGTCGATTACCGATTCGACGAGACCCCCAAGTATACCGTTGCGGAGTGCAAGGAGCGCGACGTGACCTATGCTACCCCCCTGCGAGTAACTGCCAGACTGCACAATACCGAGACGGACGATATCAAGGAGACTGAAGTCTATATGGGCGACTTCCCGCTCATGACCGACAGCGGTACCTTCGTTATCAACGGAGCGGAGCGTGTAATAGTTTCGCAGCTCGTCCGTTCCCCCGGCGTTTATTACGCTGCCGATAAGGATAAGAACGGCAAGGATCTTTTCAGAACTACCGTTATCCCCAACCGCGGAGCATGGCTCGAATATGAGATGGATTCCAACGATGTCGTATATGTCCGTATCGACAAGAACAGGAAGATCCCCCTCACTACCTTTATAAGAGCGATCGGCTTCGGCACCAATGAGGAGATCGAAGCGCTTTTCGGTGTAGACGAGCGTATCAACCAGACTATCCTCATCAAGGACAACACCGCCAATCACGAGGAGGCTCTGCTGGAGACCTACCGTAAGCTCCGTCCCGGCGAGCCCGCTACCGTAGATTCAGCTACCACACTGCTCAATAACCTCTTCTTCGATGCCAAGAGATACGATCTTGCGCGTTTCGGAAGATATAAGTATAACAAGAAGCTGGGCGTAGCCTCCAGACTTTCCGGCCACCTGCTCTCGCAGCCCGTTGTTAATCCCATGACCGGCGAGGTCATCGCCGAGGCAGGCGAGACCCTCTCCTTCGACAGAGCAAGAGAGATCGAGCAGGCAGGCGTTTCCGAGGCCTTCGTAAAGGTCGAGGTAAGAGAGCTCATCGTTGACCCCGCTACCGGCGACCTCTCCACTAAGGTGGAGGAGAAGGAAGTCAAGATCATAGGCAACTGCATGGTAGATATCGCAGGCTATGTTGACTTCGATGCCGCCGCCCTCGGCGTGAACGAGAAGGTCTCCTTCCCCGTGCTCAGAAAGATCCTCGAGGAGTCCCAGAACGAGGAGGAGCTCAAGGAGAATATCAAGGCAAGACTTGATGAGCTCGTTCCCAAGCATATTACCCTTGACGATATCGTTGCCACCATTTCCTACTTCCTCAACCTCTGTGAGGGCGTGGGCGACGTTGACGATATCGACCACCTGGGCAACAGACGTATCCGTTCCGTAGGTGAGCTGCTCCAGAACCAGTTCCGCATCGGCTTCACCAGAATGGAGAGAGTCATCCGCGAAAGAATGAATACCCAGTCGCAGGATATGGAGGTGCTCACCCCCACCGCGCTGATCAATATCAGACCCATAACCGCAGCTATCAAGGAGTTTTTCGGCTCCTCGCCGCTGTCGCAGTTCATGGATCAGAACAACCCCCTGGCTGAGCTGACTCACAAGAGACGTCTCTCCGCCCTGGGTCCCGGAGGTCTTTCCAGAGACCGCGCATCCTTCGAGGTCCGCGACGTTCACTATTCTCACTACGGCAGAATGTGTCCTATCGAGACGCCCGAAGGTCCTAACATCGGACTTATCTCCTACCTGGCATCCTTCGCAAGGATCAACGAGTACGGCTTCATCGAGGCTCCTTACAGAAAGGTAAACAAGGAGACCGGTGTGGTTTCCGACGAGGTGGTCTATATGACCGCCGATATCGAGGATAATTATATGGTAGCTCAGGCAAACGAGCCCCTCACCGAGGACCATAAGTTTGCAAGAGCCAAGGTCAACGGCAGATACCGTGATCAGATCCTCGAGATCGAGAACGACAAGATCGACTATATGGACGTATCGCCCAAGATGGTCGTTTCCGTGGCTACCGCCTGCATCCCCTTCCTGGAGAACGACGACGCTAACCGTGCCCTCATGGGCTCGAACATGCAGAGGCAGGCAGTTCCCCTCCTTAAGACCGAGAACCCCATCGTAGGTACCGGTATGGAGTACAAGGCCTGCGTTGACTCGGGCGTTGCGGTAGTTGCCAAGGCCGACGGCGTGGTAGAGAGCGTTGATGCTGATAAGATCGTTGTCCGCGAGGAGGACGGCAGCACCCGCACCTATACCATGACCAAGTTCAAGCGCTCCAACGCCGGCACCTGCACCAACCAGAGACCTATCGTCGATAAGGGCGAGGTCATCAAGAAGGGCCAGGTAATAGGCGACGGCCCCGCTACCTCCAACGGCGAGCTTTCACTGGGTAAGAACGCCCTCATCGGCTTCATGACCTGGGAAGGCTACAACTACGAGGACGCCGTTCTGCTGAACGAGAACCTGGTAAGACAGGATAAGTACACCTCTATCCACATCGAGGAGTATGAGATCGAGTGCAGAGACACCAAGCTCGGACCTGAGGAGATCACCAGAGATATCCCCAACGTGGGCGAGGAAGCACTTAAGGATCTGGACGATAACGGTATCATCTGCATCGGTGCAGAGGTTAGATCGGGAGATATCCTCGTAGGTAAGGTAACGCCCAAGGGCGAGACCGAGCTCACCGCCGAGGAGAGACTGCTCCGCGCCATCTTCGGCGAGAAGGCAAGAGAGGTAAGGGATAACTCCCTTAAGGTACCTCACGGCGAGGCCGGTATCATTATAGATGTAAAGAAGTTCACCAGAGAGAACTGCGACGAGCTGGCTCCCGGAGTTAATATGCTGGTAAGATGCTATATCGCTCAGAAGAGAAAGATCTCCGTCGGCGATAAGATGGCGGGCCGCCACGGTAACAAGGGCGTTGTTTCCCGCATACTGCCCCAGGAGGATATGCCCTTCCTGGAGGACGGTACACCGCTGGATATCGTGCTCAATCCTCTCGGCGTTCCTTCCCGTATGAATATCGGTCAGGTGCTTGAGGTCCACCTCGGTATGGCCTGCAAGGCTCTGGGCTGGAAGATCATGACCCCTGTATTCGACGGCGCTCACGAGGCCGATATCAGAGAGTGCTTCCGTGAGGCTCAGAAGCTCCACGAGGAGCATAAAAACGATGAGTTCACCCTCCACACCATGGATGAGGTCATCAACCCCCACGCCCTCGAAATGCACGAGGACGGCAAGTTCACCGTCTATGACGGAAGAACAGGCGAAAAGTTCGATAACAAGGTAACTGTGGGCTATATGTACTACCTTAAGCTCCACCACCTGGTTGACGATAAGATCCACGCTCGTTCGGTCGGCCCCTACTCGCTGGTTACTCAGCAGCCTCTCGGCGGTAAGGCGCAGTTCGGCGGTCAGCGTTTCGGAGAGATGGAAGTTTGGGCTCTTGAAGCATACGGCGCCGCCTATACGCTCCAGGAGATACTCACCGTCAAGTCGGACGATACCGTCGGCAGAGTCAAGACCTACGAGGCTATCGTAAAGGGTCAGAACGTTCCTACCCCGGGCATCCCCGAGGCGTTCAGAGTTCTCGTCAAGGAGCTGCAGAGCCTTGGCCTCGATATCAATGTGCTTGATAAAGACAACCAGTGCATCGACCTTAAGCAGTCGTTTGACGACGATGACGATTATATCCCCAGATCCTCCCTTGCGGCTGATGAGGATATGGACTTCACACTTGATGACGGCGATCTCAGCGACGGCTTTATGGCTGAGGACGAGAACGGCGTCTCCGAGCTGGAGGACGATGACTATATCAGGGATATGAACGGTCAGGAGCTTTCAAATATCGACGACGACCCCGATTACGATGATTGATGTTGAGTAGGAAGACAGAAAGAGGGTACTGCTAAGTGGAATTTAACAGCTTTGAAAAGATCAAGATAGGTCTCGCCTCGCCCGATAAGATCAGAGAATGGTCCTATGGCGTGGTGGAGAGACCCGAAACAATAAATTACCGCACTCAGAAGCCTGAGGTCAAGGGTCTTTTCTGCGAAAAGATCTTCGGACCGACCAAGGACTGGGAGTGCCACTGCGGAAAGTATAAGAAGATCCGCTTCAAGGGCAAGGTCTGCGAGCGCTGCGGCGTTGAGGTGACCAGAGCCAAGGTCAGACGTGAGAGGATGGGTCACATCGAGCTCGCGGCTCCCGTTTCCCATATCTGGTATTTCAAGGGCACACCTTCCAGGATAGGCCAGATGCTCGACGTTTCTCAGAAGCGTCTCGAGGAAGTGCTCTACTTCACAAAGTATATTGTGATCGATCCCGGTGATACCGATCTCAAAAAGTATTCGCTCATCAGTGAGTCGGAGCTTATGGAGGCAAGAGAAAAGTGGGATGAGGACAGCTTCCGCGTAGGCATGGGTGCCGAGGCGATCAAGGAGCTGCTCTGCGAGATCGACCTCGATGTGCTCTCCAAGGAACTCAAGGAGGAGCTTACCGATCTCCCCTCCGGTCAGAAGAGGATCAAGCTGCTCAAGAGGCTTGAGGTAGTCGAGGCCTTCCGTGCTTCGCACAACCGCCCCGAGTGGATGATACTGGACGTTGTTCCCGTTATCCCCCCCGACCTGAGACCTATGGTAATGCTGGACGGCGGCAGATATGCCACCTCCGACCTCAATGACCTTTACAGAAGAGTAATCAACAGAAACAACCGCCTTAAAAGGATGCTGGAGCTCGAGGCTCCCGATATCATCGTGAGAAACGAGAAGAGAATGCTCCAGGAGGCTGTTGACGCCCTTATCGACAACGGCCGTCACGGCAGACCCGTAACAGGCCCCAACAACAGAGCCTTCAAGTCGCTCTCCGATATGCTCAAGGGTAAGCAGGGACGTTTCCGTCAGAACCTGCTGGGTAAGCGTGTCGATTATTCCGGACGTTCCGTTATCGTAGTAGGCCCTGAGCTGAAAATGTATCAGTGCGGCCTGCCCAAGGAAATGGCTCTCGAGCTCTTCAAGCCCTTTGTTATGAAGAGGCTCGTTGATACCAATTCCCAGATCAATATCAAGTCGGCAAGGAAAATGGTTGACAGAGCAAGGCCCGAGGTATGGGACGCTCTCGAGAACGTTATCCAGAGCCACCCCGTAATGCTCAACCGTGCGCCTACGCTCCACAGACTGGGTATCCAGGCCTTCGAGCCCATACTCGTCGAGGGCAGAGCCATCAAGCTCCACCCGCTGGTTTGTACCGCATTCAACGCCGACTTCGACGGCGACCAGATGGCTGTGCATCTTCCTATCTCCGCTGAGGCTCAGGCCGAGGCAAGGTTCCTGATGCTCGCCGCCAATAACCTCTTAAAGCCCTCGGACGGAAGCCCTGTTGCGGTTCCTTCCCAGGATATGCTGCTGGGCTCCTACTACCTCACTCTCCAGAGAGAGGGCGAGCTCGGTGAGGGCAAGGTGTTCCGCGATGTGAACGAGGCTCTTATGGCCTACGATCAGCACGAGGTATCCCTCCACGCTGCCATCAAGGTAAGGATCACCAAGCAGATCGGCGACAGACAGGTATCCAAGATCATCGACGCTACCGTCGGCAGGCTGATCTTCAATGAGTATATCCCCCAGGATCTGGGCTATGTTGACAGGACTAACAGCGAAAAGCAGTTTGATCTCGAGATCGGCTTCCTTATCAAGAAGAAGAATATGTCCGACCTCATCCAGCGCTGCATCCAGCAGCACGGCACCGCCACCACCTCAGAGGTGCTGGATAAGATCAAGGCTATGGGCTATAAGTATTCCACCAAGTCCGGTATCACCGTTGCCGTCTGCGACGCTGAGATCCCCCAGGACAAGAAGGATATACTTGCAGAGGCTGACGCTCTCGTAGATAAGATTGACCGTCAGTACAAGAGAGGTTATATCTCCAGAAACGAGAAATCCAAGAAGTTCATTGAGATCTGGAACAAGGCTACCGATAAGGTAACAGAAGCACTTAAGGCAAACTACGATACCGAGCATAACCCCATCCATATGATGGCCGACTCCGGTGCCCGTGGTTCGATCAACCAGATCAGACAGCTGGCAGGTATGCGCGGACTTATCGCCAATACCTCCGGTCAGACCATTGAGATGCCTATCAGAGCCAACTACCGTGAAGGCCTTAATGTTCTGGAATACTTCATCGCATCCCGAGGCGCCAGAAAGGGTCTGGCGGATACCGCTCTGCGTACCGCTGACTCGGGCTACCTGACCAGACGTCTCGTTGACGTTTCTCAGGATGTTATCATCCATGAGGACGACTGCGGCACCCACGACGGTATCGATATCTTCGAGATCGTCAGCGGCAGAGTTCTCGAAAGCGTTGCAGACCGTCTTATCGGACGTTACCTTTGCGACGATCTTAAGGATCCCAAGACCGGCGAGCTGATCATGTCTCATAACAAGCTTATGAACATCAAGGACGCTCAGAAGGTGGAGGCAGCTCTTAAGGAGCAGGGCAGAGACCGCATCAAGATCCGCTCTGTGCTCCAGTGCAAGGCTAAGCACGGTGTGTGCGCCAAGTGCTACGGCTCCAACCTGGCAAACGGCAATAAGGTACAGGTCGGCGAGGCGGTCGGCGTAATCGCTGCTCAGTCCATCGGTGAGCCCGGTACCCAGCTGACAATGAGAACCTTCCATACGGGCGGTATCGCCTCCGCGGAGGATATCACTCAGGGTCTTCCCCGTGTCGAGGAGCTCTTCGAGAGCAGACGTCCCAAGGGTGCGGCTACCATCGCCCGCATTGCCGGTGAGGTGCGCATCACCGAGGCTAAGAAGACCAGGCAGCTCTCAGTTACCAGCCAGGATGTCAACGATCCCGAGCAGGAGACCTACCTCATCCCCTACGGCGATAAGATCATCGTTACCGAGGGTCAGGTCGTTGCGGCAGGCCAGCCTCTTACCGACGGCTCGCTCTATCCCGCAGATATCCTCGCAGTAAACGGTGAGGAGGCTGTTCAGAACTATATCATCACCGAGGTACAGAAGGTTTACCGTCTCCAGGGTGTTGATATCAACGATAAGCATATCGAGGTCATCGTCCGCCAGATGATGAAGAAGGAAAAGATCGAGGATTCCGGCTCCAGCTACCTGCTCCCCGGCTCGCTTGTTGACAAGCACGAGGTAGTGGCTATCAATGAGGAGATCCAGCAGAGGATCGATGCCGGCGACATCAATGCGAGACTTGTCAAGACCATCCCTGTGCTCCAGGGTATATCCAAGGCTTCGAGCTACTCTGATTCCTTCCTCTCCTCCGCATCCTTCCAGGAGACCACAAAGGCTCTTACCGATGCCGCTATCAAGGGCAAGGAAGACAGGCTGATGGGTCTTAAGGAGAACGTTATCATCGGTAAGCTCATCCCCGCAGGTACCGGTATGGAGGTCTACAACAACGTCCAGATCGCAAGGACAGAGACCTCTCACACAGGCTCCGACAATATGCACTTCTGATAACAAAAGCATTGCCCCGAGGGTCGTCAAAGACCTTCGGGGTTTTTGCGTTTTTGGGGGCGCGGTGTTGACTTTTAAGGCGGCGTTCTGTATAATGGATATTGGGCGGCAACGCCTAATCGTAAGAGGGAGTTAAGCTATGATCTTTCTGCTTTTGCTGCCGGGCTATCTGCTGGTAAACCTCTATATCGCCGTAAGGCTTCACCATTGGACAAAGAGCCTATGGCCGAAGCTGGGGTGCAGAGGCTTCACCGCAGTGCTGACGGTAATATATTTTGCAGCTGCATTCTCGCCCATGATCGCATTCGTCCTGCCGAGGAGCGGCTTTGCTGTGTTCGTAAGGCGTGTCTCGGCATACTGGATGGGCGTGCTGCTCTATTTCCTTATGGCAATGCTCACTGCCGAGCTGTTCAGGATAGTCCTCTCAAAGACACGGCTCAGGGATACCCGCCTCTATTCTAGAGCGGGGATGGCAGCCGTCGGGGGAGCTGTGGTGCTGGCGGCATCAGCCGTCTGCATATACGGAGCCGTCCACGCCAGGGATATTAAGACTACGGAGTATGAAGTCACCGTCAATAAGCAGGCCGAGGGGATGACCGAGTTAAAGGCCGTACTCATTGCCGATACCCATATGGGCTACGCCATAGGCAGAGACCACATCTCGGATATGGTGGATAAGATCAATGCCTGCGAGCCGGATATAGTCATCTTCGCGGGGGACATTTTCGATAACTCCACCGCAGGGCTGGACTATCCGGATGAGCTGGCGGCAAGCTTCCGCAGGATCAATGCGAAATACGGCGTCTGGGCCACCTACGGCAACCACGACATTGACGAAAAGATCCTTATGGGCTTCACCTTCCGGTGGGGCAGCAGCCCTCCCAACGATACGAATATGCGGGAGTTCTGCGAGAAGGCGGGGATAAACCTGCTCTGCGACGAAAGCGTGCTGATAGATAACAGCTTCTATCTGGTGGGCAGGAGAGATCACGCCAAGCCGGGCACTGAGGACGGTACGAGGAAAACTCCCGGTGAGCTCACGGAGGGGCTTGACAAGAGCAAGCCGGTATTCTTTATTGCTCACGAGCCTGATGAGCTTTCGGAGACAGCGGAAGCGGGGGCTGACATTGATTTCTCGGGGCACACTCACGACGGGCAGTTATTCCCGCTGACCCTGATAACGGATCTGATGTGGGAGAACTCCTGCGGGATGATCCAAAAGGGGGAAATGTACTCCATAGTTACATCGGGAGCGGGGGTATTCGGACCTTTTATGAGAGTAGGAACGGATGCGGAGATATGCGATGTAACAATAAGGTTCAATGCACAAAGCCAATAAATCAAACGCGGAGCAATTGCGCAGCGCTTCATTTCGGAGCGCAGCTAACCAAAACCGAATAAACGCGCAAAGCCAAAAACCACAAACCGGCGCTGCATCCCATAATCAAAAGGGACGCAGCCGCCGGTTTTTCTATGCAATCCTTTCAAGGAAACGCCTTATGCAGCGTCCTTGGAACCGCGGTCTATGCTCCGCGTTTGAGCTTTTTGGCTTCGTTTGCACTTATGCCGTCATCGTTGTCTTGTACTTCAAACATATCTTGTCCGTGATCAGTGCTATGAATTCTGAGTTCGTCGGCTTCCCCTTGCCCGTGTTTATCGTGTATCCGAAAAAGCTGTTTAAGGTGTCTATGTCGCCCCGGTCCCAAGCTATCTCTATCGCGTGACGTATCGCCCTCTCTACCCTCGAAGGCGTAGTCTTGAACTTCTTCGCTACCGCAGGATATAAAAGCTTCGTTACACTCTCCAGCATCTCTTTGTCACCTACCGATGCTATGATCGCCTCCCTCAGATAGTGGTATCCCTTTATGTGCGCCGGCACACCGATCTGATGAATGATGTCCGTCACTATGATCTCCAGGTTCGGGTTCTGCCTCGAGCGCGAAGGCGTCATGTCTGCCGTGATGTCTGTGTCAATGTCAAGCATCATCTTGATCCTGTCACCCAGTATCTTTACATCAAAGGGCTTCAGCATAAAGTAGGATGCCCCCGCGTTCATTACCTGCTGCTCGATAAAAGCGTTCTCGTATGAGCTCGTTACGATGAACAGGGGCTTCTTGTAGCTGGAATGCATAACCTTCCGGATAAGCTCTATCGCGTCCAGGTTCGGGAGCACCGCGTCTGTCATCACTACGTCCGGAGCTTCGTTGCGTATCGCGTCAAGAATGACTAACCCGTCCTTCGGCCTAGTTATCACAAAAAATCCCAGGCTCCTGAGCGAAGCCGCACAGCTGACACCGTACTGCGCCGAGTCGTCACCTATAAGTATCTTTATCTTGTTGTTCATAGCTTTTCCTCCGTTGTCTGTATTGACCTATCTGCACACGGGTCAGGGTGCCGGCTTACCGAACCGTGTTTTGCTGTCTGATCATATTTTATCACACGGAGATTTAAAAATCAAGACTTTTTTGCTCAAAACGTCAAAAACTCATCGACTGAATTGTGCAGAATATCTATATAATCGACACAAAAATTACAAATTGTGATGATTTCCCGACATTGTGAGCCCTCCCGACCCCATTCGACTATCCCAGACCGCGCCCCGTCACGAATGCTGCGGAATGCACGCTCCGCCCGGAGTTTATGCATAAAGCACCCCGCTTTCGGAGAGATTTAGTTTTATAGTCACTTAAAGTTAATATCCCGTTCATAAACGTTTGTTATAATTTTAAACAGATACTTTCGGTTTAACTAATATTACAGCGGGAGGGAAGTAAAATGGAACAGCACGGTATAAGCAAGCTCGACCTGAAAAGAAGAAACAGGATGCAGGTGCTCAAGATCCTTAAACAGCGCGGCCCGACATCGCGTATCGACATCGCGGGGATGCTTGAACTCACCAGAGCTGCCGTTACTATAATCACCAACGAGATGATCGAGCAGGGCATCATCCAGGAGATCGGCGAGTATAAGCACGTTTCCGAAAAGGCGCCCAGGGGCAGAAAGAAGATCCTCATCGACATCAACCACCATTACAAGTTCGCCATCGGCGTGACCGTAGAGGAGGATGTTGTCAGCGTCGGGCTCTCCACCCTTGCGGGAGATGTCCTTGACAAGCGCAACGCCCCCGTAAAGCCCTCCACCGACAGGCGGGATATCTTCGATTTCGTAGAGAAGTCCATCAGAGAGGTAATGGCCGATAACTGTCTCCACCGCGGCTCTATCCTCGGCATAGGCATAGGCATTTTCCCGACGATGTACTCTCAGCTGGATATAGAGGTCACTGACGGCGTTCCCAACTACGCCAAGCTCAGAGCCTACGTCAGCTCGCTGACCGAGCTGCCCGTGGTATTCGATAACTCGGTCAAGGGCACCGCTATGGCGAACATCGACTTTTTGAAGACCAAGGATCCCAACCGCCACAATATCGCGTTTTTGCAGTACGGAGCCACGATGCACTTCGTTGTTACCAATCTGAACGACCCCATCATCTCCTACGATAACCGTACCGGATTTGTGGATAAGATGATAATCGACCCCAATGCCTCGGAGCGCTGCGGCTGCGGCAGGAGAGGCTGCGTTGAGAACGAGCTGACTCCCCAGGCGATCATCAGGAAGATCTCGGCGGTGTACTCCGACGAGAGCACTCCTGCTCTTTATGCCGTTACCGAGGGCGACCGCAGCAGGATAGATCTTGAAAGCATATATGCGGCCTACTCGAAGAACGACGAGCCTGTTATCAGGATAGTGGACAGGACCCTGGATCTCACTGCGGTACTGCTGAACAACCTTTATTTCTCCACCAACCCGCAGAAGATAGTGCTGCATCATTTTCGTTTCAGCCCCGAGCTTGCCGACGACGCATTCTTCTCGATGCTGAAGAACCACATCACCGCCATAGGCGGTTCAAGAGTGGCGAGCAAGATCGAGCAGTCCATCATTGAGGACAAGCACCGCTTCCTTTCGGGATGCGCCATCGCTATCCGTGAGCTGTTCTTTGACAAGGGCGGCTTTGACAAGAACTGAAAAAGCAAAGGGGAGCAGCCGGTTGACAGGCTGTTCCCCGATATTTATATGAGGTGAGGTCGTGAGCGGTTTTTTCCTTACGAAAAAAGAGTGTGCGGAATGCAGGCAGTGCTGCACATTTGACGGCTGCGACCTGCTGCTGACGCCTTTGATCACTTCGGAGACAAGGGCGAAGATAGAAGAGCTCATCCCCGGGGCTCGGTTCATACACCACGGGGGGAGCTATCTGCTGCGGCTGGAGCCTGACAGCGAGGGGAGGTATCCCTGCTCGCTGCTTGATCAGAGCAGGGGCTGCATAATGGGGGAGGAAAAGCCCTTTGAGTGCAGGATCTGGCCTCTGAGGGTAATGAAGGACAGCGGTGAGCTGATGATCACCCTCTCTCCGGACTGCCCGGCAGCAAAGCAAAAGCCGAGGGAGGATATCCTAAGTACGGCAGAGGAGCTTGCAGGAGAGATATTCGCAGAGGCGAAAAAGCATCCGGAGCTGATAAAGCCCTATGATGAAAGGTATGAGGTGCTGGTGAGGGAGTAAGCCCCGCACAGCCCCGGCTCAAAGGCGCAAAGCCTGTACTGCGCCGCTTTATCTTATTATGATTTTAGGAGGTATCGCTATGCCCCAGCTGAACAGCCGCGATCTTATGAAAAAACTCCGCTCCGACGGCCCCGACCGCCTTTATTACCTCTACGGTCAGGATGTGGGGGAGCTGGAGTCATTTGCAGATGCTCTCATATCCAGGCTCTGCCCCCAGCAGAACAGGGTAATGAACCTCCACCGCTTCGACGGCAAAGGCCTGGACGTCGCGGCTTTTTCCGATGCCTGCGAGATGCTCCCTATGTTCGCAGACCTGGTGCTGGTCACCGTCAACGACCTTAACCTGGACGCCACCCCCAAAGCCGATGCGGACGTGATAAGAAAGGTGCTCTCGGACCTCCCCCCCACAACTACTGTCCTCATCTATTCCACCGGCACCGATCTCTATAAGAACAAGCGGAGCCTCACCGACAAGAACAAGCGCTTTGCAGAGTTCTGCGCCAAGAACGGCGTGGCCTGCGAGTTCGCCCTCCGCAGCGCCTATGAGCTGGGACGGGATATAGCCGCCGCCTTTGAAAAGGAGGGATGCAGGATCACCAAGTTCGATGCGGAGTACCTTGCCGAGTGCTGCCTCTGCGATACCGCCTCGGTCAGACATGAGATCCGCAAGCTCACCGCCTACGCCGGCGGGAGGCAGATCACCCGCGCCGATATCGACGCTCTTTGCATCCGCAAGGTGGAGAGCGACGGCTTCTCTCTGGCAATAAACATCCTCCGCAGCAATGCCCCCTTCGTTTTCGGACGCATCAGGGAGCTTGCCGACCAGAACCTTGAGGCCTTTGAGATACTGGGAGCCATAGCCTTCTCCCTCAACGATCTCTACCGCGCACGCCTGGCTCTGTCCTCCGGGAGGCAGCCTGCGGCGGCAGCTGCAGATTTCAAGTACCCCAAGAACCGGGAATTCGCCATAAAGAATGCCTTCAACGAGTGCCAGAATATCTCCGAGGACAGGATACGCAGGACAATTGCCGTCTTTGCCGACACCGACCTCCGCCTTAAGACCCGTTCCTCCGGCAGAGCCGCAGATATGCTCACCCTCGAGGAAGCCGCAGCCAAGGCGATGACGCTGAGGTAGGGGGACACAAAAAAACAACTGAAAAAAAGCCGCGGCACCGGGACTCTCATCCCGCTGCCGCGGCTTTGTATTATAATTCTTTTAAGGTGAACTCTCCGCCGTCGAACACCGCATAGCTGTGAGGGGTGCCGTTCTTCGGGAGAGCAACGGAGCCGCAGTTCACATAGGTGAAGCCTTCGGCTTTTGTGATCTCGGGGATGTGAAAATGCCCGTTGAGCAGGAATGAGCCCTCGGGGAGAGGGGGCGGGGTCTCCTTGTTGTGGACGTGCCCGTGGGTGGCAAACAGCTGGCAGCCGTCGGCATATATCCAGGCGTACTCCCCCAGCACCGGGAAGCGGAGCATCATCTGATCCACCTCGCAGTCGCAGTTGCCTCGCACGCAGAGCAGCCGATCCTTCACCGAGTTGAGCATATCAGCCACCGCCTTCGGGTCGTGACCCTCGGGCAGAGGGTTCCGGGGGCCGTGGTAGAGCAGGTCTCCCAGCAGCAGGAGCTTGTCAAAGCCCCCGCGCTCAAAGGCGTCCAGCATTTTCCCGCACCACAGCGCAGAGCCATGTATGTCCGAGGCTATCATCAGCTTCACGGCTCAGACCTCCTGTACTGCTTTCAGCTTGGAGAGGGCGGTGTAATCGGACTTTATCAGCTTGTAGATCTCGCAGCCCCTATCCTTGCGGTACTCCTTGACGATGGAGAGGTAAAGCTTCTGCTTGCTGTCGGTCTCCTCGAAGAGACGGGCAACTGCGGCGATCTCCTCGTCGGAGCACTCCCCGGCAAGACGCTTCTCCAGCTCCGTCAGCAGCGGAGATTTACTGGCCTTCTGCTTGCTGCGGCGGGAGGGCTTCTTCTTGGGCTTGTCCGCAGGCTTTTCCTCGGCGGGAGCCTCTGCGGGGATTTCCTCGGCAGCTGCCTCCGGGGCAGCCTCGATGATGGGCTCAGCAGGAGTCTCCGGCTGGGGAGCTTCCTCCTCGGTAACGCTCAGAGCCTCTTTTATTTTCAGATACTTGGGTCTCAGCACCTTGTAGAGGTCGGTGGCCTGTGCCTTGAAGATCTTGGCCAGGGCGTTGTGGAAATCCTCCTTGTCCTCCGACCCGGCAGCGCAAGCGACTATCGTTGCGATCTCATCGTCGCTGAGGTCAAAGAGCCCCAGCAGAGCGTTGCGGATCTGGGTCGCAGCGGAGGGCAGGCGCTTGGTGCGCTTCTTGGCAGGCTTCTGAGCCTCCTTTACGGGCTCCGGAGCAGGCTCCGGGGCGGGAGGTTCCTCGGCGGGGGCAGCCTCGATGATGGGGAGCTCGTCCTCGGCGGGGATCTCCTCGATAACGGGGGCTTCCTCGGGAACTGTCTCATCCACCGGCTCGGGCTGGGAGGCCTCGCTGAACATCGCCTCCAGCTCTACCGAGAGCACGGGTTCTTCGGCTTTGCCTCTCTGCTTGTGCTTTGAGGCAAATTCCACGGCTGCGGCGATGGTCTGGGTCCTGAACACGATGCAGGAGTTCTTGTCAGCAAAGCTGACGTTCCAAAAATCGTGGAGCTTGTCGAAGCCCTTGTCGCCGCTGATGATGAAGATATGGGTGTACTGCTCCTTTGCCAGCAGGTAGCCCAGCAGCGTCGAGAGCTGGAAATCCAGGGCATTTTTGCCCCCCACCCGGACCTTCAGATACTCTATATCCGCGGTGGAGGACATCACCTTGCAGTGCATCTCGAAGCTGATGGTGTCGCTGTTCTCGCTGTAAAAGATGATCACCTTGTCATCGGAGCCCAGGGCCTCGATGCCGGTAAGCCCCTTGGATTTTACATTTTCAAAATCAATGAGGTATGCTTTCATTTAAACTGTCCTTTCGGTGCGGGCTCACTTGCCTCGCTTTTTGATAACTATGACGCTGGCAATGCCGACCACAGCGGCTCCTCCTGCCAGACCAAGCACCAGCCAGATCCAGCCGTTGGTGCTGTCGCTGCTTTCCTGCTTAGGCTCCGCAGCGGGCGCAGAGGACTCAGCCTCTGTTACGGCGGGCTCGATCTCATAGGTCTCGGTGTAGGAGTATTTCACAGCCCTGACTGTCTTATCCAGCAGCTCGGCTATGACCTTGTGGCCCTCGGCGTTGGGGTGGATGTCGATCCTGCCCATATTCGTGAGCTCGTCGGAGCGCCCCACGAACTCCGGAGCAACGTCGCAGACGGTATAGTTCCTGCCGGCATCCCCCGCATGGACGCGGATGGTCTCATCCAGACGGGCGATCTTATCAGCCGCTATGGAGCTGAACCCGGGTATGAGCCCGAAGCTTTGGAAGGGGTCGTAAAGGGTCTGCATAATGAGGACGCCCTCGGTCTTTGAGGTGATGTAGCCTGTGATAGCGGTAAGGTTGGTCTCAAATGCTGCGAGGTTCTCATCCAGCTTATCCTTCAGCTTCCCCAGAGTGGCGACTATCTTCACCACATCCACCACCGTAGCCGAGGAGGGGCTGGTGATGCCCTTATCCGCCAGGAAATCCCAGAGGGCGTGGAGCAGGTCGTTGCCGCCTATTGAGATGATTATGCAGTCGGCATTCTTAAGGGCTTCGTCCAGGCTGCCGGAGTTCAGCTCCGAAAGCAGCCCTTCGGAGGTCATACCGTCCACTGCCCGGTTGGTGAGGGTGAACCCGCACTCCGCAGGCAGCTCCGAGGAATATCTGTCCTTTAAGATATTGGCATAGGATTGGCAGCCCTCCTTGCCCTTGTCGTAGCCCTCAAGGCCGTAGCCGGTGGCTATGGAATCACCCAGCACCAGCAGCCGGGGCGGGACGTCTGCCTCCACCTCCCGGGTGGCGGTCTCAGCCGATACGGGAACGACGGCCATTATAAATATCACCGCCGCAGACAAAACAGTAACAAGCTTCCTGAACACAGGCAGCACCTCCGTTTCATTATAAAAGCCCCCGCAGCCTGTGCGGGGCATTGCCGTTCAATACATTATACCATATCCTGCGAAAATATACAACCGTAATTTTGAAAATTTTCTCAGGGCTGCCCCGCCTCCGCCCCCGGAAAGGCGGGGTTTTCATCTGCGGAGGCTGAAAAATGAATGATGCGGGGCAAAAAGCTGCATTTTTTCTCAAAAATCATATCTCACCCCCTTGAAAAATCCTAAAAAAAGTGCTACAATTAGTATTGTCAATATTATTTATGAAAGAAGGACTAACAATGGACATCAGATTAGAGCTTACCAAGACCCCCAAGGCTAAGCCCCAGGACGAGACCAAGCTGGGCTTCGGCCACATCTTCACCGACCATATGTTTGTTATGAACTATGATACCGGCGAGGGCTGGCACGATGCCAGGATCGTTCCCTACGGCAATATCGAGCTTTCTCCCGCTGCTATGTGCCTGCACTACGGTCAGGAGATATTTGAGGGCCTTAAGGCTTACAGAAGAGCAGACGGAGAGATCCAGCTGTTCAGACCCGACGAGAACTACAAGCGTCTCAACAACTCTGCAAGAAGAATGGTAATCCCCGAGATCGACGAGGAGTTCATGATCGAGGCTACCAAGAAGCTGGTTGAGATCGAGAAGGATTGGGTGCCTCACACCGACGGTGCGGCTCTCTACATCCGTCCCTTCATCTTTGCCACCGACCCCTATGTAGGTGTTCGTCCCGCTGACCACTATACCTTCCTTATCATCCTCTCGCCCTCCGGTGCTTATTACTCCACCGGCCTCAACCCCGTTAAGATCTATGTTGAGAACAACTATGTAAGAGCAGTCCGCGGCGGTACCGGCTTTGCCAAGACCGCAGCCAACTACGCTATCTCCCTTAAGGGCCAGGAGGAGGCTCACGAGCAGGATTACGAGCAGGTACTCTGGCTGGACGGCGTTGAGAGAAAGTATATCGAGGAAGTAGGTTCCATGAACATCTTCTTCGTTATCGACGGCGAGGTGATCACTCCCGAGCTCCAGGGCTCCGTACTCCCCGGCATCACCAGGAAGTCCGCTCTTGAGGTTTGCAAGTCCAGGGGCATCAAGGCTACCGAGCGCCGCATCACCATCCAGGAGGTCGCCGAGGCTTACGACAACGGCAAGCTGGATGAGGTATTCGGCACAGGTACGGCTGCCGTTATCTCCCCCGTAGGCCACCTCAAGTGGGGCGATAAGATCATGACCATCAACAACAACGAGATCGGGCCCATCTCTCAGATGCTCTACGATACCATGACCGGTATCCAGTGGGGCAAGATCGAGGACACCTTCGGCTGGACTGTTCCCATCAAGTAAAATATTGCCTTTTCAGATGCCTTTGCCGGTCCCCCGGCAGGGGCGTCTTTTTTGCCTGTTATGCTTGCATTTTTGCGGGAATGGTGTTATAATGTAAAATATGACGATCCTATACAGAACAGAGGAAGGAAAATGGAAAACAGCGTTTTTAGTATGCGGCCGAAGCTGTGGTTCTGGCTGCTGACAGTTGCCTCGGTGATGCTCTGTGCCTGTGTGGCAGAGTGCGGGGAAAATCTCTTTGAAATGGAGAAGACCTTCGAGAACGTGCTGGTCTATATAGCCTTCTGCACCAGCACCATACTGCTGGCGGCGGTGATCTGGCTGCTGGTGGGGGTCTACCGGATGCTGGAAAAGCCCATAAAGGTCAACCCCATAGCATTGGGCGCGGCGATGGCACTCTGGTCCTACTCCCTTTCGGAGCTTTGTATGGACGCCTTCATCATCAAGAGCTTCCTGCCCTACAACCTTATGGGCTATGCGATATATGCCATCGTATTCCTGCTGGGAGCCGTGATATTCTCCCGCCCGAAGGTGTGGTACTGCATCTGGGAGGTATTCTTCGCGGTGTATTCCGTGGCGCAGTATTACCTCACCAAATTCCGGGGAGCGCCGGTGAAGTTCACCGACTTCGACAACCTCCGCAGCGCTATGGAGGTCAAGAGCGAGTATAAGCTCACCCTCTCATTCATCGTGGCGGCGGCAATAATCCAGACCGCAGCTATGCTCTTCATCACCATCAGATGCAGCCTCAGGACCGAAAAGGTCAAGCCCAGGCTCATAACTCTGGGAGCAGTAGTCTGCGCAGGTGCGGTGTTCGGGCTCTCATCCCGCTGGATGTACGACTACGGCGTCAATAACCGCCATATCAGGCTGAATTTCTCCGGCGATGAGGACTCCTGGACATCCCGGAACGTGGGCAGCCTGCTGATGTTCTACTTCGACGGCGTCTTCAACCACGTTACCGTCCCCGATGGGTACAGCGACGAAAAGGCTGTGGAGATACTCTCAAAGTATCAGGACGGTGAGCTCACCGAGAAGAAGACCCCCGTCATCATAGGCATACTCAACGAGAGCTTTGCGGATTTCGCCCATATCTCCGAATTCGAGACCAACAAGGACTATATGCCCGTGTTCCATTCGCTGAAAGAGAACACGGTCAAGGGCTTTATGACAGTATCCCCCTACGGCGGCTACACCTGCAACTCCGAATATGAGTTCCTGACGGGGAACAGTATGCACTTCCTGCCCCTGGGCTCGGCGGTGTATACCAACTATATGAAGTCGGATCAGGATTCTATAGTCACAGCCTTCAACAAGATGGACTTTGCCACCGTTGCCTATACCCCCTGCGGCAAGAAGCTCTGGGATATAGGCCCCGCATATGAGTATCTGGGCTTCAAGACCAAGTATTTCGGCAGCGACCTGAAGCTGCCCTCCGACCTGCGCTACAACGATCAGATCGCCGACAGTGCGCTGTTTGCAGGGCTCTGTGAGATCGTTGACGCCAGAGATAAGACCAAGGGCGCATTCTATTGGGTAACGACAATGCAGAACCACGCCCCCTATAACGAGGACATCCCCGGCGGCATAGAAATCAAGGACAGCGACGATGTCAGCGCCGAGAGATACCTCAACACCATCTATCAGAGCGATAAGGCCATAGGCGAGCTTATCGACCACTTCAAGGACTACGACGAGCAGGTCATCATCGTGATGTTCGGTGATCACTACCCCCACATCCCCGATTTTGCGGAGGAGCGCTACGGCAAGTCTCTGGCATCCCTGGGTGTGGAGGATTACTCACTCATACATCAGACCCCCTATTTCATCTGGAGCAACCGGGAGATAGAGTCAAAAGAGGATAACAATATCAGCCTCAACTATCTGAGCACCGAGGTGTTCAAGGCAGCAGGACTGCCTCTGACAGCGGTTCAGCAGGAACTGGAGCATATCCGGGAGAGCTTGCCGATCATATCCGGCTTCGGGTGCAGGACAGCGGACGGAGAATGGCACAAGACGGGTGACGATCTGGGAGAATACAATTCTCTGCTTGAAGAATACAACACAGTACAGTATTACAGGATGTTCAACGAAAAATCATAAAAAGGGAGATGTATTGCTATGGCATTAAGGGAATCGGGCGAAGACTATCTGGAGACCATATTGATCCTTCACGACCGCACGGGGTATGTGCGCTCTATTGACGTAGCAAACGAGCTGGGCTACTCCAAGCCCAGCATAAGCCGTGCCATGGGGATACTCCGTGAGAATGGGTTCATCACCGTAGAGCGTGACGGGCAGATCCTCCTGACGGAGACGGGGCGGCAGAAGGCAAGCGAAGTCTACGAGAGGCATCTGCTGCTGACAAAGTTCTTTCACGAGATCCTGGGGGTCGGCATGGAGAATGCCGAGAACGACGCCTGCCACATAGAGCACGATATCAGCGTTGAGACCTTTGAAAAGCTGAGGAAGTTTGTTGACGCGCACAAAAAGTGACCTCTCACCAAAACGAAAAACAAGGCACAAAGCCGAACAGACCCCATCGGGGCCCCCGGCCTTGTGCCTTGATCTTTATTGTTATTATACTTTGAGCACGAATTCTCTGCCCGTGGGCCGGTACTGCCTGAGCTTGACTCCCGCCAGACCGAACATCATCTTTGAGGCCTTAACGCCGTCGGTGTCGGCATATTTATCCTCCCAGTAGACGACTTCCTTTATCCCCGTCTGGATGATAGCCTTTGCACATTCGTTGCAGGGGAACAGCGAAACGTATATCCTGGCGTTTTTAAGGCTCCCCGTGGAGCGGTTGAGGATAGCGTTCAGCTCCGCGTGGCAAACAAAGGGATACTTGGTCTCCAGATACGCCCCGTCCCGCTCCCAGGGCATCTCGTCGTCGTTGCAGCCCGTGGGCATTCCGTTGTAGCCTACCGAAAGGATCTTGTTCTCGTCGGATACTATGCAGGCGCCCACCTGCGTGTTGTTGTCCTTGCTCCTGCCCGCCGAGAGCAGAGCTATTCCCATAAAGTATTCGTCCCAGCTGAGATAATCCTGCCGCTTCATTCTGCAGTCCTCCCTTTTCAGTACCGATTCGCAGGGAGTGCCGTTTGCGGCACGGATCTGCGAGGGCATAAAAATAAATATAATATCAGCTTGCTGATATTATAGCACAAAATCACACATTATGCAATAGCATAGGCTGTGAATTCATACAAAAAAACGGAAAGCAAAAAAAATTTCAAAAATCACTTGACGAAATAATAAACTGACGCTATAATATCATTATGACGCGAGACAAGGGGTTTGTCTCGGATCAATACTGGATATGGGAGGGGTCAATGTGATTTTTGAAAGGATCTGTCAGATAATCGCAGAGCAGCTCGACATCGATGCAGAGGATATCAGGATGAATTCGTCCATCCAGGACGATCTCAATGCCGATTCACTCGATGTTATGGAGGTCGCAATGGCTGTCGGTGATGAATATGACATCGAGATATCCGAGGAGGAACTCGATAAGATCAAGACGGTCGGCGATGTCGTAAGATACGTCGAGGCCGCGACGAACGAGGATTAAGAGCACATACAAAGCCTCTGCAAGTCAGAGGCTTTTTTCGCTTTGAGGGGGGTGCCCCTCGGAGCGTTGGGGCTGCTGCAAGAGCAGGCAGGATATACAGCTCAGGACCGCATCAGCGGCGGTGAGCAAGAGAGACAGTATGCCGGGCTTTTCGGTAAGTCCCTACGGAGAGACTGAAAGGAGAAACAAAATGAAAAAGAGACTGACAAGTTTAGTGATGAGCGTCCTGCTGGCGGCATCCCTTGCGGGCTGCGCCGGTACGGAGATCTCCTCAAAGCCGGAGGATGTGACCACCGCGCCCCGGAGCGAGACCGTCACCGAAACACAGACGGAAACCACAGCAGATACCCTGCTGCCCATAACCCTCCCCCCCGCAGAGTCGGAGGAGAGCGGCACCGACAGCGTCCCCGAGGAGGATACCGCCCCCAAGGAGTATACCCCCCTTATGTGGCAGCTTACCACCGATGACGGCGTCACCCTTACGATGCTGGGCTCTATGCACGCCCTCACCGAGGATTGCTACCCGCTGCCCACCGTCATTACCGAGGCTTACGAAAAGGCCGATCTGTTTGTCAACGAGTGCGATGCGGCCACCGCCACACAGAATTTCGCCCTCCAGATCGAGGAGATCAGGAATATGTATTACGACGGCGGCGACACCATTGACGCCCACATCGGCACCGAGCTCTATGAGCAGCTGGTGGAATTCGGCAAGGAGTTCGGCCTGGATCTTACCCTTTACCGCAGCTGCAAGCCCTGGGTATGGTCGGCAATGATCGAGAATATGATCGTGGTCGAATCAGGTATGAAGGGCCAGTACGGTGTGGACATATGGCTCACCAACAAAGCCCATGAGGACGGCAAGGAGATGTTCGAGCTTGAATCCGCAGAATACCAGGCAAGGCTCCTGATGAATCTTTCGGACGATAAGCAGATCCTCCAGCTCAAACTGTTCGCCGCTATGACGAAGGAGTCTGCCATCGAGACCTATCTGAACAGCGTTGAGGAATGGAAAAAGGGCGATGAATACGACGCCGCAAAGACCGTCTACACCGATCTTATAATAAAGGAAGCCGAGAAGCAGGGCAGGACCGTCTCCGAGGAGGAAGCCGCCGTCTGGACGGAATATAACAAGGAAATGGTATTCGACCGCAATCTCGGTATGAGGGACAAGATCATCGAGCTGCTGAAAAGCGGCAAGAAGAACATCTTCCTGACCGTGGGCAGCGCCCATTTCGTAGGAGATCAGGGTATCATCGCTCTGCTGGAGGCTGAGGGCTACAAGATCACCAAGATCAGCCCCGCGCCCGACGAGGAGCAGCCCGCCGATGAAAGCTCCGAGGAAGAGAAGGCAGCGTAACGCTTATCAAAGCACAAAAAGAGGCATACCGTCCGGTATGCCTCTTTCTTATACCTGTTCTTATTACTGGATAGCTGCAAAGCCCAGCTTGAGATCGTCGAGGATGTCCTCAACGTTCTCCAGACCTACCGAGAGGCGGATCAGGCCGCCGTCGATGCCTGCTGCCACCAGCTGCTCATCGGTGAGCTGGCGGTGTGTAGCAGAAGCGGGGTGCAGTACGCAGGTGCGTATATCCGCAACGTGGACCTCGTTGGAGGCCAGCTTAAGGCTGTCCATAAACTTGACGGCTACGCTCCTGCCGCCCTTGATGGAGAAGCTGATAACGCCGCTGGTGCCGTCGGGGAGGTACTTCTTGGCGAGCTCGTGGTACTTGTTGCTCTCGAGGCCGGGATAGTTTACCGAGAGGACGTTCTCGTTGGCCTCCAGGAACTTGGCAACGGTCAGAGCGTTCTCGCAGTACTGCTTCATACGGACGTGGAGAGTCTCAAGACCCAGGTTGAGGTAGAAGGCCGACTGAGCCGAGGGATAGCAGCCGAAGTCTCTCATCAGCTGCATTCTGGCCTTGATGATGTAGGCAGCCTTGCCGTAAGCTTTGGTGTAGATAGTGCCGTGATAGCTCTCGTCGGGCTCGGTGAACTCGGGGAACTTGCCGTTTGTCCAGTCAAAGTTGCCGGAGTCAACGATAACGCCGCCGCCCTGGACAGCGTGGCCGTCCATATACTTGGTGGTGGAGTGAACGATGATATCTGCACCGTACTCAAAGGGACGGCAAAGGATAGGAGTGGGGAAGGTGTTGTCGATGATGAGGGGCACGCCGTTGTCGTGAGCGATCTTAGCGAACTTCTCGATATCAAAAACGGTCAGTGCGGGGTTGGCGAGGGTCTCGCCGAAGACAGCCTTGGTGTTGGGCTTGAAGGCTGCGCGGATCTCATCCTCGGGGGCGTCGGCATCAACGAAGATGCACTCGATGCCCAGCTTCTTGAGGGTATAAGCGAAGAGGTTTATAGTGCCGCCGTAGATAGTCGCAGCGGAGATGAAGCTGTCGCCGGCTTTCAGGATGTTCAGCAGCGAGAGCAGCGAGGCCGCCTGACCGGAGGAGGTGCACATAGCGCCGATACCGCCCTCCAGGGCTGCGATCTTATCCTCGACCGCCATAACGGTGGGGTTCTCGAAGCGGGAGTAGATAAGGCTCTTGGTGGGGTCGTCAAATACAGCCGCAACATCGTCGGTGGAATCGTAAACGTAGGTGGTGCTCTGAACTATGGGCACTACTCTCGGCTCGGTATTCTTGGGGGTGTAGCCTGCGTGGAGGCATTTGGTCTCGATCTTCATGGGTATCAGTTCCTTTCGTTACTTTAAATATGTAAAGCTTTTGATGCTTTTTATACAGCTTTCGATCAAGCTCTCATCCTGCCCGGTGAAGGACAGGGAATAGAGTATATAGGTATCCTCGGAGACCTCATAGAAGGCTTCGACGGTGGTCTGCTCGCTGATGCCCCTGTCGGGCTCTTCGGGGAAACGGAACACAGCCATAAAGCCTCGGCGTCCGCCGCCCACATCCCAGGGTTCGGAGGTCTCGGCCTCAAACTGGTCGCTCGGTATCGCAGCGATCTCGCTCATCTTGTCGTCAAAGCTTTTCAGCGGCAGCGGAGAGCCGCAGCCGTCCTCCTCATTCGGGTATCTGTAAGCTTTCAGCTCCGCCTTGACCGTGGCTTTATCCTGACCGTTCTGGAGCATCAGCTCCTTGGTCATCATCTGATAAACGCCGTCAACGGGAGTTATTTCCCACATTGAGGAAACTTTGTTGGGCGCTACGCCCTTGGGCAGGGTGACGCGGAGATCAAATCCGTCCCCGACGGTAAACTCTGTCTCGTGCTCCATTCCGCTGACATCTCCGCCCCAGGCCGACTGCCACTGGTAGAGATCCACCAGCAGATAGGTGTCCGATTCGGTTATCTCGCAGACGATGCTGCTGCCGTCACTCCGGAAGGGGATGACCTCAAAGGATTCTCCCTGACCGGTCTTCATAACGGCCAGGTTCTCAAAGGGCAGATCCCCGAGGGCATTGGTATTTACGGCAAAGCTCAGCTCACCCTGCTTTGCTTTGAGCCCGACCCTTACGGGGCAGCCCACAAGCCCCACCGTGTCCGTTGCGAGAACGTCCGTTTTATAGACATTTTCAAGGCTGCACAGCCCCTCGGGCTCCGGGACTTTCAGGCTGACGCCTGTGACCTGCGGAGCGAGGAGCTCATCTATCAAGAGGCAGTAATCCTTGGGGTATTCCTCCGCCGGGCTTGTCTCCGTGACGGTTTCAGGGCTTGCCGAAGTCACTGCCTCGGTCTGTGAGACGGCGGGCGCAGCCTCGGAGCCGATCTCCTTTGCGGAGCTGTCGGTGATCTCTCCGCAGGAGGCAAGACACAGCAGCGCCGCTATCACAGCAATATATCTTTTCATACGCAGCTTTTATACATTTATCTCCGCTACGTCGTCGGAAACGCCGTTGGCCTCGAGGACGGGCTTCACGCAGTTTTCGATGAACTCGTCCACCTGCTGCGGGCAACGGCCTATGTAGTTCTCGGGCTTCATTATCTCGTCAAGCTCCTCACGGGTGACCATGAACATAGGCTCTGCAGCGATAAGGTCGGCAAGGTCGTTGTCCAGACCGTCACGCTTGACGTGAGCGCCGGCCTCCATAGAAAGCTCGCGGATGCGCTCGTGGAGCACCTGCCTGTCGCCGCCCTTCTTGCAGGCATCCATGATGATATTCTCGGTAGCCATAAAGGGCAGCTCTGCCATTACTCTCTTGCGGATGATCTTCTCATATACCACCAGACCGTTCTCCGGGTCGGTGACGTTGAGCATTATGTTGAGGATGGCGTCAACTCCCAGGAAGGCCTCGGCTACGGCGATACGCTTGTTGGCGGAGTCGTCGAGAGTCCTCTCGAACCACTGGGTTCCGGCGGTGAAGGCGGGGTTGAGGACGTCCACCATCACATACCTGGCCAGGGAGCAGATACGCTCGTCACGCATGGGATTGCGCTTATAGGCCATAGCGGAGGAACCGATCTGGTTCTTCTCAAAGGGCTCCTCTATCTCCTTGAAGGACTGGAGCAGGCGGATGTCGTTGCCGAACTTCATAGCGCTCTGAGCGATAGCGGCAAGTACCTGGCAGACAGCGAAGTCCACCTTTCTGGAATAGGTCTGACCCGAAACGGGAACAACGGCGTCAAAGCCCATTTCCTCTGCGATAAGAGCCTCCAGCTTCTTGACCTTGTCGGTGTCGCCCTCAAAGAGCTCCATAAAGGAGGCCTGGGTGCCGGTGGTGCCCTTGGAGCCCAGCAGCTTCAGTCTGCCCAGCTGGAAGTCCAGATCCTCGAGATCCATAAGCAGCTCGTTGCACCAGAGAGTAGCTCTCTTGCCCACGGTGGTGAGCTGTGCGGGCTGGAGGTGGGTATATGCAAGGCAGGGCAGAGCCTTGTACTTATCTGCGAAGGCTCCCAGCTGGGAGATGACCTTGACCAGCTTTCTCTTGACTACCCTGAGAGCGTCCCGCATTATGATGACATCGGTATTGTCGCCGACATAGCAGCTTGTGGCGCCCAGGTGGATAATCTTCTTGGAATTGGGGCACACCTCGCCGTAGGTATGGACGTGAGCCATAACGTCGTGGCGGAACTTCTTCTCATACTCGGCAGCTACCGCGTAGTCGATATCCTCGGTATGGGCTTCAAGCTCTGCTACCTGCTCGGCGGTGACACCGAGGCCGAGCTTCATCTCGGCTCTTGCCAGGGCGACCCAGAGCTTTCTCCAGGTAGAGAATTTCTTGTCAGCCGAGAAGATGAACTGCATCTCCTTGCTGGCGTATCTGGTGCAGAACGGGCTTTCATAGCTGTTTGTCATAGCAAAGACCTCTTTTCATTAGTTTAGTATTGCTTATCTATTATACCACACCGGCGTTCAAATTGCAATGCCGGAGGGCTATTTTTCCTCGTCGAACATCCGGTAATACTGTAGGGTGCTGTATTCGTTCAGGATGCTGTCATAGCCGGGGACCTCGTCGCCCCGCTGGTGCCAGCTGCCGTCGCCGGTCATAAAGCCGAAGGAGGAGATAATGGGCAGGCTCTCACGGATATGCTCCAGCTCCTGCCTTGCTGCCGAAAGGGGCAGCCCTGCGGCTTTGAGAACGTCCGAGGCCAGATAATTCAGGCTGACGGTGTCGTTCTCCCCCGCCTCAATGCTCCTGTTTGACCAGATGATATAGGGGGTCTGGTGCAGGCGGGAGTAATCCTCGGCTCCCAGGCCGGCGACGCTCCTGCCGTAAAGGGTCTCGGCAAAGCCTTCGATATGGGGATAGTGGTCTCCGAAAAGTAGGATGACCACCTGCTCGTCATAGTCCTTGAAATGGTCGATGAGCTCCCCCAGGGCTTTATCCGACTGATAGATGCAGTTCAAGAATCTCTCGGCATTCACGTCAGCCGGCTTTGTAAGCTCCACTCCGCCCTCAACAGGGACATCGTAGGGGGCGTGGTTCTGCATAGTAGTCACCCAGTAGAAGGCGCCTCTGGTCTTGTCCCTAGCGTCAACGAGCCGGCAGAGCCCTTCATACAGCGCACTGTCGGAGATCTGATCGTTGTATGTCAGTTCGTAGGGCAGATCCAGGTCGCTGCCGAAATACTTGGTCTTGAAGCCCAGGTATTCATAGGCCGAGCCTATGTCCCAGAGCTCCCTGCTGCATGGTGTATAGGAAACGGTCTCAAAGCCAAGCCTGTTGAGGTCGGAAACGAGGCTGTCCGTAGGCTTGTCGAGATAATTGGTAAAGGGCGCCGAACCCAGAGGCAGGTAGTACATAGAATTCCCCGTCAGGAACTCATACTCCGAGTTGCCCGTATAGCCGCCGTAGGGAGAGACGGTCACATAGCCCTTTACGGTATTCTCCTTAAGGGAGTGGATGACAGGCATATAGTCCTTGTTGGTCTCCAGGGGGGCAATGCGGGAGTAATCCGCAAAGCTCTCGCAGAGCACGGCGATGATCACCGGGTGATGCTCCCCGCTGATTTCGGGCTCCTGATATGCTTCGATGAGCGCTCTGGCTTTATCAACGGAATAGCCCTCCGGGACGGTGACGCGGTTGAAGAGACCGTCGAAGCAAAACATCAGCAGGTCTCCCACAGTGCGGGAGGTGTCCAGATCCTCCGATCCCGAGAAGTTGAGCCTTATGGTGCGGTCATTGACCCCCTTGTCATAGACAAAACGTGCGGAGAGGCAGAAGGTCAGCGACGCGGCTGCCACGGCACCCAGGGTGATGAGCCTGGGTCTGGGGCTCTCAGTCACCAGCTCTGTATGAATGGTCAGGAACAGCATCACAGCCAGCTGTATCACTATCACGACGACAGCCAGAGTGGGGACCAGGGAGTATTCACCCTCTATCTCAATAGCGCTGCGGATATTGCTGATATCCGAAAGCTTTATGGGGGCCTCGCGGAAGGAGATTATATAGCTTTGGGCGGCAGCATAGACTGCAAACAGCACCTCAAACACGCAGAACCAGATCTTCGGCTTTTTGAAGATCACGGCTCCCAGCAGGTAGGGCACGGCATAGAGGGCGTAGCCCATAAGTGTATGTATCGGGCTGCCTTTTATGACAAAGGATCCCATACAGATCTCACCCATGGAGAAGGACCACAGCGCGGCGGCGGCCCCGAAGCCGACGGGAGGGAGCTTCATAGGCTTATCTGTATTGCGGTACATAAGCCAGAGCATAGCTGCCATCAGCCCGCCGATGATGAGAAAGATAACGGTCATCGTCTTAGCAAAGCTGCCGGTTCTGCTGGTCAGATGAAAGATGCAGGCGCCGTCAAGAAACACAGCGAAAGCGATGAAGGTCACCCACATAAAAAGCTGCTTATGTGCCTTGGGCAATTCAAGCTTCATACCGGCTGCCTCCTTTCAATCTGTCATCACACTATTATATTATAGCATCTCTCCCGGCCTTTTTCAAGACATCCACTCATAAAAAATACCGCGCAGAGGCTCTCTGCGCGGTACTGTCATATTACATTTGCGGGCTCACGCCCCTGGCTGCTCAGTGACCTCTCTTAACGTAGGTGGTGTGCAGATACTTGTGGGCAACGTGAGAATTGGGTGCCTCAAAGAACTCGCCGTAGAGCAGATCCATAACGGGGCTCTCGTGGGACTTTCTGAGGTCCATGCTGTCGTCAAGGTCATAGAGAGCCTTAGCTCTGATAGCCTTGAGGTCAACATTGTTTCTGACGGTGTCGGGCTGATAGGGCTGACCGCCGCCGTTGATACAGCCGCCGGGGCAAGCCATAACTTCAACGAACTGGTAATCCTTCTCGCCCTTCTTGATAGCCTCGACCAGCTCTCTTGCGTTGGCAAGACCGGAAGCAACAGCGACCTTAACGGTAGCGCCGCCTACGGTGTAGGTAGCCTCCTTGATGCCCTTGGTGCCTCTTACCTCGCTGAATACGAGGGCCTCGGCAGTACCGTCAAGCTTGAAGGCTGCGGTTCTGAGAGCTGCCTCCATAACACCGCCGGTAGCGCCGAAGATAGCGCCTGCGCCGGAAGCGATCTCGAAGGGATTGTCCCAATCCTCTTCGGGAAGAGCGTTGAAGTCGAGACCTGCGCGCTTGATCATTCTGGCCAGCTCTCTGGTGGTGAGTGCTACGTCAACATCGTCAAAGTCAGATGTTCTCTGCTCTTCTCTGGTGACCTCGAACTTCTTGGAGGTGCAGGGGATAACGCTGACTACGAAGAGCTTGTTGGGGTCGATGCCGTTCTTCTGGCAGTAGTAGCTCTTGAGAACTGCGCCGAACATCTGCTGAGGAGACTTGCAGCTGGACAGATGAGGCAGGAACTCGGGATAGTAATGCTCAAGGAACTTTACCCAACCGGGGCAGCAGGAGGTGAACATAGGCAGAGTGCCGCCGTTCTGGATCCTGTCGAGGAGCTCGTTAGCCTCTTCCATAATGGTAAGGTCAGCGGTAACGTCCATGTTGAAGACCTTGCAGTCGCCCAGACGTCTGATGCCGGCTACCATCTTACCCTCAACGTTGGTGCCTACGGGGTTGCCGAAGGCCTCGCCCAGAGTAGCTCTTACGGAAGGAGCGGTGAAGAATACGACCTCCTTCTCGGGATCAGCCAGAGCGTCCCAGACAGCCTGAGTGCTGTCCTTCTCGGTCAGAGCGCCTACGGGGCAGGCAACGATGCACTGGCCGCAGCCTACGCAGGGAGCGTCGGCAAGGTCGCCGTCGAATGCGCAGCCGATATGGGTGCTGTAACCTCTTCTGATCTCGCCGATGCAGGCAACGCTCTGGAGGTTCTTGCAGGCGGCTACGCAGCGCTTGCAGTTGATGCACTTGTTATTGTCTCTTACGATATAAGCCGAGGTATCGTCGATCTCATATCTTGTGCCCTCGTTGATGAAGCGGTCTTCTTCAACACCGTAATCTCTCGAGAGCCTCTGGAGCTCGCAGTTCTCGCTTCTCTCGCAGGAGAGACACTTCTTGTTATGAGTGGAGAGCAGCAGCTCGAGGGTGGTCTTTCTGGACTTGCGTACTGCGGGTGTGTTGGTAAGGACCTCCATACCCTCCTCAACGGGATATACGCAGGCAGCGGCAAGACCTCTCCTGTTCTTTATCTCAACCACACAGATACGGCAGGCACCGATGCAGTTGACATCCTTAAGGTAGCAGAGCGAAGGAATATCTACGTTGGCAGCCTTAGCAGCCTGAAGTACGGTAGAGCCGGCAGGGACTTCAACATCTATTCCGTTCACTTTAAGATGAACCATTGTGTTTTCCATGTGTCCTAACCTCCTTCTCTTACTTCTTCACGATCGCGCTGAACTTGCAGTTCGACTCGCAGACGCCGCACTTGATGCACTTATCCTTGTCGATCTGGTGTGCAGGCAGCTTCTTGCCGGGAGCGATGTAATCGGTCTTGGTGATCGCGCTTACAGGGCAGTTTCTGGCGCAGAGGCCGCAGCCGATGCACTTGTCCTTCTCGATCTCGAAGCTTACCAGGCTCTTGCAGACGCCGGCTGTGCAGTGCTTGTTCTGGATGTGGTCGATATACTCGTCCTTGAAATACTGGATAGTAGAGAGGATCGGGTTGGGAGCAGATTGGCCGAGAGCGCAGAGCGAGGAGCTCTTCATATGGTTGGCAAGATCCTCGATGTTCTCGAGATCCTTCATTTCGCCCTTGCCGTCGGTGATCTTTTCGAGATACTGGAGCAGTCTCCTGGTACCTACGCGGCAGGGAGTACACTTGCCGCAGCTCTCGTCAACGGTGAAGTTGAGGTAGAACTTGGAGATATCCACCATACAGGTGTCCTCATCCATAACGATGAGTCCGCCGGAGCCCATCATGGAGCCCAGCTTCATCAGGTTCTCGTAGTCGATGGGGGTATCTATATGCTCAGCAGGGATACAGCCGCCGGAAGGACCGCCGGTCTGAGCCGCCTTGAACTTCTTTCCGTTGGGGATGCCGCCGCCGATCTCCTCGATGATCTCGCGGAGGGTGGTGCCCATGGGGACCTCAACGAGGCCTACGTTGGTGATCTTACCGCCGAGAGCGAATACCTTTGTGCCCTTGGAGGTCTCGGTACCCATAGAAGCGTACCAAGCGGCGCCTCTGCGGATGATCTTGGGGATATTCGACCAGGTCTCAACGTTATTGAGAATGGTAGGAACGCCGAACAGACCCTTTACTGCCGGGAAGGGAGGACGGGGTCTGGGTTCGCCTCTGTGACCCTCGATGGAGTTCATCAGAGCAGTTTCCTCGCCGCAGACGAAGGCGCCTGCACCGAGACGGATCTCGATATCGAAATCGAAGCCACTGCCGAAGATATCCTTGCCGAGGAAGCCGTACTCTCTGGCCTGGCCGATAGCTATCTTCAGTCTCTCAACTGCGATAGGATACTCGGCACGGACATAGATGTAGCCCTGATGTGCGCCGATAGCATAGCCGGCGATAGTCATAGCCTCGAGAACAGCGTGGGGGTCGCCCTCAAGGATGGATCTGTCCATGAATGCGCCCGGGTCGCCCTCGTCGGCGTTGCAGCATACATACTTAACGTCGCCCTTGGAGGCCTTAGCGAAAGCCCACTTTCTGCCGGTGGGGAATCCGCCGCCGCCGCGCCCGCGGAGGCCGGAATCCAGCATAGTCTGGATAACGTCGTCGGGGGTCATCTCGAAGAGCACCTTATAGAGTGCCTGATAGCCCTCGGTAGCGATATACTCCTTGACGTTCTCGGGGTCGATAACGCCGCAGTTCTCCAGAGCTATTCTCATCTGCTTCTTATAGAAGTTGGTCTCGGAGAGGGAGATGATGGAGCCGTCCTCATGAACGGTCTCCTTATAAAGGAGATCCTTGCAGACATTGCCGCCGATGATGTGCTCATCAACGATCCTCTTCATATTCTCGGGCTTTACCTGAGAATAGAAGCAGCCCTCGGGATAAACGATCATAATGGGGCCCAGTGCGCAGAGACCGAAGCATCCGGTCTTTACCACGAGGACTTCCTTATCGGCGCCGGTAGCCTTCAGTTCTGCCTCCAGAGCCTCGATGACCTTGCGGCTTCCCGAAGATGTACAGCCTGTACCGCCGCAGACAAGGATCTGCTTACGGTAGCCGGTCTTTTCAGCGAGCTTCTTGCCCTCTTCTTCAACGACCTTTCTGACCTTTACCAGGTCCTCATACTCGTTCTTTATCTTATTGAGATCTGCAACTGTCATTACTTATCGGCACCTCCTTTAGCATAGGAATCAAGTATCTTGCTTACCTGATCGGGAGTGATCTTGCCGTAAACGTCGTCATCGACGGTCATTACGGGAGCAAGGCCGCAGGCACCTACGCAGCGGCAGGCGTCAACGGAGAACTTGCCGTCGGCAGTACACTCACCCGACTTGATGCCAAGCTTGCTTTCAACAGCCTCCAGGATCTTGTCCGAACCCTTAACATAGCAAGCGGTACCGAGACAGACGCTGATCCTGTGCTCACCCTTGGGAGTCAGCGAGAACTGAGAGTAGAATGTCGCAACGCCGAACACCTCGGAAAGAGAGAGCCCGAGACCGTCTGCGATCTTCTGCTGGACCTCTACGGGAAGATAGCCGTAGATCCCCTGTGCCTCCTGCAGGGTAGGCATAAGACCGCCCGGCTGGGTGCGGTGAGCTTCGATGACCTTCATAAGCTCTGCTTCCTGCTCAGGAGTGCCCTTGAACGGGATCAGGGATTTTTCACTCATAACATAACCTCCTACAAATATTTTCGGCTTTACAGCCGTCAGACCGCAAAGTTCCGTCGCCTTGCAGCCCTTGAATAACACTACCAACAGTACGCCCGGAGACATACCGTCACATTGTTAATTATATAACATTTTTTCGGATAATGCAAGTGTTTTAACAAACATTTCAAATAAAAAAATGCTTTTTGTCGATATTATACTAATAAACCTGATTATTTTGTTTAAACCGATAGCAGCGCTTTGGAAAAGCCTGCCAACCCCCGATTTTTCGGCAGATTCCGGGGCTGTCATCTTTACCTTGAAACCCCTGCGGTTTATAGTCCCCGGGGCATATCCCATATGCTTTACTGCATATCAACTTTCCTTGCGGTGCATATTTCAAAAAGATTTGACTTGACCGGAGAAATGTGTTATAATGACTATATATGTACCCGAAACGGAGGATCGCTATGATTGACAAACACCCCTCTCATACCCTATGGTACACCTTCCCTGCGGAGGATTGGAACGACGCTCTGGCGCTGGGCAACGGGCGCATCGGCGCGATGGTGTTCTCTCAGCCGCTTTACGAACGTATCTGCCTCAATGAGGATTCCCTCTGGTCGGGGGGACCCAGAAAGAGAAACAACCGCTCTGCGCTTGCGCACCTGGATACCGTCCGGGAGCTGCTGGCGGAGGAGAAGATCTCCGAGGCGGAGGATATCGTCAGGGATGCCTTCTGCGGAACGCCGGTCAATCAGCGGCACTATATGCCCCTCTGCGACCTTAACATAATTGACTACGTCCACGGCGAGTGCGAGTTCAAGGAGCGCTCCCTGGATCTGAGAGATGCCCTCTGTGTTACCGAGTATTCGGCGGGGGGCGTGGATTACAGGCGTGAGGCCTTCATCTCCGAGCCGGATCAGGTAATGGTGATCCGCATGACCGCCTCGGCTCCCGAGTCGGTGAGCGTAAGGCTGCGCCTGGACGGCAGGGATGATTACTTTGACGACAACACTCCCGAGGGTGACCGCATCCTGCTTTACGGAGCGGAGGGCGGCGCTGACGGGATCGCATTCTCGGCCTGCCTCAAAGCCGTGGGCAAGGGCGGCAGGATACGCCCCTACGGCAGCTTCCTTGAATGTGAGGGCTGCGACGAGCTGATGATAACAATATCCGCACAGACCAGCTTCCGTCAGGAGGATCACAAGGGTCAGGCGGTGTACGATGCCGAGGCTGCGGCTGCCAGGAGCTGGGACGAGCTTCTCGCTGCTCATCTGGAGGACTACCGCAGGCTCTATTCGAGATGTGAGATCTCACTTGAAGATAACAGCGAGGGCGGGAGCTCCCTGCCCACCGATGAAAGGCTGGCTCTCGTCAAGGAGGGCAAGCCGGATAACAAGCTCACCGAGCTCTATTTCAACTTCGGGCGGTATCTGCTGATCGCGGCCAGCCGCGAGGGCACGCTGCCCACCAATCTCCAGGGAATATGGAACAAGGATATGTGGCCTGCCTGGGGCTGCAAGTTCACGGTGAACATCAACACCGAGATGAACTACTGGGGCACCGAGATCTGCGGGCTCCCCGAGCTGCACACACCGCTGTTCGACCATATCGAGCGTATGCGGGAGAACGGCAGGGAGACTGCTAAGGTGATGTACGGCTGCGGCGGCTTCGTCTGCCACCACAACACCGACATCTGGGGCGATACCGCTCCCCAGGATCTCTGGATGCCGGGGACCCAGTGGCCTATGGGTGCGGCGTGGCTCTGCCTGCATATCTGGGAGCATTACCGCTTTACCGGGGACAAGGCTTTCCTCAAAGAGAAGTTCGATACCCTCTGCGAGGCGGCAAGGTTCTTTGTGGACTTCCTCATCGAGGACAGCAAGGGCAGGCTGGTGACCTCACCCTCGGTATCTCCCGAGAACACCTATATAACCGAAAGCGGCACCAGAGGCTCCCTCTGCCAGGGGCCGTCAATGGACAGTCAGATAATCTATGAGCTGTTCACGGCGGTGATCGAGGCTTCGGAGATACTGGGTGAGCGGGAGGAATATGCGGGGCTGCTCCGCTCCATGAGAGAGAAGCTCCCCAAGCCCGAGATCGGCAAATACGGTCAGATCAAGGAGTGGGCCGAGGACTATGACGAGGCTGAGCCGGGGCACCGGCATATCTCACAGCTCTTCGCACTCTATCCCGCGGATATGATCTCCCGCCGGAAGACCCCCGAGCTGGCAGCGGCGGCAAGAGCCACCCTGGAGCGCAGGCTCTTCCACGGCGGCGGGCATACCGGCTGGTCAAGAGCTTGGATAATAAACCACTGGGCAAGGCTGGGTGACGGCGAAAAGCTCCTTGAGAATATCACGGCGCTGCTTGCACACTCCACCAGCCGCAACCTCTTCGATATGCACCCGCCTTTCCAGATCGACGGGAACTTCGGCGGCTCGGCAGGCATAGCCGAGGCTCTGATCCAATCCCACAGCGGCGAGATAGAGCTGCTGGCTGCGCTCCCGAAAATGTGGGGCGAGGGCTCCTTCACCGGGCTGAGAGCCCGAGGGGGCTTTACCGTCTCCGCTGAGTGGAGCGGGGGGAGGCTCACCGGGGCTGAGATATCTGCCTCTGCCGACGGCAGCTGCACCGTTGTATGCCCTGAGGGCAGCAGGGTGCTTTGCGAGGGTGCGGAGATCTCCGGCGAATATGCCGGCGGAGCTCTTACCTTCCCCGCCGGGGCCGGGAAAAACTACAAGCTGATCCCAAAACTATAATATAACTAATCAAAGGTGATTCTATGAAGATCAACAAGCTCGCCGCGTTAGCCGCGGCTGCTGCGGTGACTCTTACGGGCTGCGGGAACAAGATCAAGGAAAACGAGACCATCCCCGACCCCAAGGAGACCGATGCGGTAACCACCACGGTCACTTCGGTGGCGTCAGAGGCGGAAACTGCCCCCGAGCCGCTGATTACCTCATCCGAGGATGCAAAGATAACCGCGCAGGATCTCCCCTTTACGGAGTTTGAGACCACTGTTGAGGCTGAGGAGGGGGCTATCTCCGGCAAGGCCGAGGTCAAGAAGGAAAGAGAGGCCTTCTCCGGCGAGGGCTACGTCTCCGGGATAGACAAGGAGGGCGGCGTGGAGCTGAGCTTTGAAGCTCCCGAGAGCCAGTATTACAATATCTCGGTAGCGGTGGCATCCGCCAAGAAGAACAGCTGCTCCTTAAACGTCAATGCCTCCCATATCGGTGATTTCAGCGTTGCCGACGACGATAAGTTCGCGCTGGTCACATTCTCGAACATCTATCTTGAAAAGGGCACCGTCAAGCTGGCGCTGACCGTCAGCGATGGAGTTATTGACTTCGACTATGCCTCCGCAGCCGCAAGCACCGAGGTCAGGGATCTGAGCCTCCAGCCGTTATCCGGCAAGCTCATCGACCCCGAGGCCGATTATAACGCTCAGGCGCTCTATTCATACATCTGCCAGAGCTTCGGCAAGCAGGTGCTCACAGGCCAGCACGACACCGTCGGCACCCTGACCGAGACCCGGAAGATATACGAGCTCACGGGGCGCAACGCCGCCGTACGCTTCGGTGATCTGATGCCCTTTACCCAGGATATGATAATGGGCGAGAACGAGATAGAATACGCCCTGCGCTGGGCAGGGGAGGGCGGCCTCACCGCCTATATGTGGCACTGGATCGACCCCATCGGCGGCAAGAGCTATTACTCCGACGAGACGGATTTCGACCTGTCAAAGGCTGTCACCAAGGAGGATATAGCCACCCTTACCATTGAAGAGCTTGAAGAGCTCCACAAGGACAAGAAGATCTCGGATGAGTGCCTTGCCATCGTCAAGGATATAGATAAGATCTCGGCCAAGCTGGCAGAGCTCCGGGACAACGGCGTCGCCGTTATCTGGAGGCCGCTGCACGAGGCTTCAAACGGCTATTTCTGGTGGGGCCACGACAAGGCCTCCTACAAGTGGCTGTGGGATCTGCTCTACAAGCGCCAGACCCAGTACCACGATCTGCATAACCTCATCTGGGTATGGTCGGCACAGAATGCCGAGTGGTATGTGGGCGACAAGAAGTGCGATATAATCTCCGCCGACATCTATGACAAGGGCAACCTGACGGGTCATCCCGAAAGACTTATAGCTCTGCGGAACATCAGCGCCAAGAAGCCCATAATGATGAGCGAGTGCGGCACCACCCCCTCCATACAGTCAATGGCGGACCGCCACGCTCTCTGGAGCTGCGTAGGCCAGTGGGGAGGCAGCTATCTGCTCACCGAGGACGCCTCCATCAATCCCGATTATAATAAGGAGGCCGATCTTATCGCCTTCTACTCCAACGATATCACCGTTACCCGTGAGAAGCTGCCCGACCTGAAGGCTGTGGCTGCCGACCTTGAGGAAGCCGCCAAGAAGGCCGAGGCCGAAAAGAAGGACGAAAGCAGCAAGTCAGATGACACCTCCAAGACGGAGAGCAAGACCGATGACAGCAAGAAGGATGACTCTTCCAAGACGGAGAGTAAGTCCGATGACAGCAAGAAGGCCGACTCTTCCAAGACGGAGAGCAAGTCCGACAGCAGTAAAAAGGACGACGCCTCAAAGACCGACAGCAAGAAAAGCTGATACCCCGTAACACAAAAAGACCCGAAGATCGCTCTTCGGGTCTTTGCTGTTCTGTTCAGCTGAACTTGGGCTCGCAGGTGAGATTTACGCCCAGCCTCTTGAAGGTCCTCTCGTCAACAGGGGAGAGGATAACGGTGGAATGCACCTCGCAGCCGCGGAGCTTTTCCAGCTGGTCGAGGGCGGTTTTGGCGTTTGTGTCGCTGGTGGCGCAGATCGCCAGAGCGATAAGCGTCTCATCGGTGTGGAGGCAGGGGTTGCTGCTGCCGAAGTGGTTGATCTTAAGATCCTGGATGGGCTCGATGACCTCGGGGGACATAAGCAGCACCTCGTCGTCGATGCCGCCGAAATGCTTCAGAGCATTGAGCAGCAGCGCCGATACCGCGCCCAGCAGGTTTGAGGTCTTGCCGGTGATGATCGTGCCGTCGGGGAGCTCCATAGCAGCAGCGGGAGCGCCGGTCTGCTGTTCCTTTTCAAGAGCGGGGGCAACGCAGCCTCTGTCGGCGGTGCTCACGCCTGCCTGATTCATCAGAAGCTCCAGCTTGTAGATTTCGTCGTCGGAGGTCTTGCCCTTCTTGCGTCCGCAAAGGGCGGTATAGTATCTGCGGACGATCTCCTCCTTAGCAGCCTCGCAGACAGCCTCGTCGTCAACGATGCAGTTGCCTGCCATATTTACGCCCATATCCGTGGGGGACTTGTAGGGCGACTCGCCCAGTATCCTCTGGAACATAGCGTTGAGGACGGGGAAGATCTCCACATCTCTGTTATAGTTAACGGTGGTCTTGCCGTAGGCGTCAAGGTGATAGGGGTCTATCATATTCACGTCGTTGAGGTCGGAGGTGGCAGCCTCGTAGGCCAGGTTGACGGGGTGGCGCAGCGGCAGGTTCCAGATGGGGAAGGTCTCGAACTTGGCGTAGCCGGCGTCGATGCCGCGCTTGTTCTCGTGGTAGAGCTGCGAGAGGCAGGTAGCCATTTTTCCGCTTCCGGGACCGGGGGCGGTTATAACGACCAGTCTGCGGGTGGTCTCGATATAATCGTTCTTGCCGTAGCCCTCATCGCTCATGATAAGCTCGAGGTTAGAGGGGTAGCCGTTGATGGGGTAATGGTGATACACCTTAACGCCCAGCGCCTCGACGCGCTTCTGGAAGGCATCGGCGGAGCGCTGGCCCTCATACTGGGTGAGCACGACGGCGCTGACGAAGAGGCCTATCCTTGTAAACACATTATATAATCTGAGGACATCGACGTCATAGGTGATACCGAGGTCGCCTCTGATCTTATTCTTTTCGATATCGGCGGCATTGATAACAATGACTATTTCGGCTTCATCCTTCAGCTGGAGCAGCATCTGGAGTTTAGAGTCGGGTTTAAAGCCGGGCAGCACGCGGGAGGCGTGGTAGTCGTCATAGAGCTTACCGCCGAACTCGAGGTAGAGTTTACCGCCGAAACTATGTATTCTTTCGCGGATATGCTCCGACTGCATTTTCAGATACTTATCGTTATCAAAGCCAACAATTCCCTTACTCATCAGACAATCCTTCCGATCTTTAGCTCCCCGATACACGGGGCAAAATTTTCACCTATATATTATACTACAATTCATAGAAAAATGCAAGAAGAAATTTTAGTGAGAGACGAACATTCTTGTTACAAGGCACAAAGCAAAATAGACCGCGCCCTTGGAACCGCGGTCTATTTTGCTTTGTGCTGTGACGTTTCGCTTGGATCGTTGCTCAGTAGAACGTCGCTACCTCCTGCGCCGGAGGCGATGTTCTCGATACTTCCGTGACTTTCAGTACAGGTCCCTTGCCCCGGTACAGCTTGCTCTTCTCATAGCTGATCTTTCCCGTGATCTTTACCCATTCCCGGGAGGAAAGTGTCTTCGCTCCGCTCCATTCGGCGGCGACTGCCATGTACTGTATGTCCTCAACACAGCAGGTCATAACGTGCCTTCCTACTGCAAAGCAGTTCTCCGGGAATTTCGGGTCTACCGCCACAAGTCCCGTGAAGCTCATAGTCTTGCCCTCGTATTTCTTCGGATCCTCCATAAGATCACGGTACCAGAGGGCATAGTCGGTATCCTGGAGAGTGATCGAGGCGGCGTTCACATCAAAGGGCAGGGGATCCTCTATATCATCGTACTTGACACGCCCGTCGGTGTATTCGTAGGCGATGTTTATCCCCCTGCTCACACCTCTGCATATCTTATGCAGCTCCTCCATGGGGATGCTGTCAGAGTAGCGGTTGAACACGATCAGCTCGGCGGTCTGGAGCTTGTCCACCACCAGAGAGCGCATATTCTGATTGAAGGAGAGGTAGGTGTTTGCATCGGCAAAGCACATCTCCTGATATACTCCGAAGTCGTCCGGCAGAGCCTCAAAGAGATCCTTGAGCTGCCACATTCCGTTGTACTCCACCAGCATCCTCTGAGCATCCGCCTCGTCGCAGAAACGGAGGATGTTTTCCTTTGTAAGCTCCGATTTATCCTCGATCGCTCTGACGGTCACATCCTTTGAGGACATCACCGAGGTGTCCAGCTCCTCCTCGCCCTCCTCGCAGAGCAGGACAAGGGTCTTTTCACCTGTGTTGAAGCGGGGGTCGTTCAGCGTCTGCTGGATAAAGGTGGTCTTTCCTGCCTCCAGAAATCCGGTGAACAGGTAGACGGGTATTCTTATCTCGGGTGCGGGCATCGCTTACGCCTCCTCGACTCCGAACAGCTCGGAGATAGCCTTCTCGTTGATCTGTGCGCCTATGACGCAGAGCCTTCCTGTTACTCCCGCAGCGCCCGTTCTTACATCGGGGGTGCCGGGAACGTAGTCGTAATGGATCCAGCTGCCGTCCTGCGCGGGGACGATGCCCTTTGCGCGGAGCACCAGACCGTACTTTCTCTCGTCGCCCAGAGCCTCGAGAGCTGCTGTGATCTCTTCCTTGGTGAACTTCTTAGCACTCTCGGCACCCCAGCTGGTGAAGACGTCGTCGGCGTGGTGATGGTGATGATCGTGGTCGTGGCAGCCGCAGGTGCAGTCGGGGCCGTGGTCGTGATGATGCTCGTGCTCGTCCTCATCGTGATCGTGATGATGGTGGTGCTCGTCCTCATCGTGGTCGTGATGATGGTGATGCTCGTGCTCGTCCTCATCGTGGTCGTGATGATGGTGATGTTCGTGTTCATCCTCGTCGTGATCGTGATGATGGTGGTGCTCGTGTTCATCCTCATCGTGGTCGTGGTGGTGATGATGCTCGTGCTCTGCCTCTGCAAGCAGCTCGGCCAGCTCGTCGTCCAGGGTATTCTTCTGAGTCATAGCCTCTACGATGGCGCTGCCGGAAAGCTCGTCCCACTCGGTGGTGACGATGGTCGCCTTATCGTTGAGGGTGCGCAGGCGGGCAACGGCGTCATCCAGCTTCTCCTGGGAGAGCCCGGCGGTATGGCTGAGGATAAGGCAGCTGGCGTAGGTTATCTGATTGTTGAAGAACTCGCCGAAATTCTTCTGATAGATCTTGCACTTCTTGGCGTCAACAACGGTGGTGAAGCCGTCGAGGACAACATCCTCCGAGCCGATATTCTGCACGGCTCTGATGACATCCGAGAGCTTGCCCACGCCGGAGGGCTCGATGATGATCCTGTCGGGGTGATACTGCTCCAGCACCTGCTCAAGAGCCTTGCCGAAGTCGCCCACAAGTGAGCAGCAGATGCAGCCGGAGTTCATCTCGGTGATCTGGATGCCAGCCTCCCGGAGGAAGCCGCCGTCGATGCCGATCTCGCCGAACTCGTTCTCGATAAGGACGAGCTGCTCGCCGTCGAAACCGTCGGCGATGAGCTTTTTGATGAGTGTGGTCTTGCCGGCTCCGAGGAAGCCGGAGAAGATAGTTATTTTGGTCATAGTGAGATTCCTTTCCTTACGGTTTATTTCATACCCAACTATTATATCACATCCCGGGCAGAAAATCAAGGGATTATTGTGAACGAACACGCCTCCGGGAAAACAAAAAGACGGTGCTATTCTGTCTGCTCCGTCTCTTCTCCGAGGGTCATATAATCGAACAGCCTGGTGAACAGCTCCCGTGAGAATTCGGGGACGTTCATCACCTCGCGGGGATCCGCAAAGCCTCCGATCAGATCCCGGTGGGTGATGACCTTTTCGGCCAGCTCAAGGTCGATCAGGAGGGCGTCGGCAAGCTCCTCTGCGGTCGCGGAATTGAGGTTGATCTTCCGGGGCTCTCTGGGCGGCTCGGTAACGGTCTCGGCGGCCGGGCTTGTCTGCCGGGAGGTCCTGGTTTCCTTAGCCGTCGTCTGTTTCGAGGTCTTTTCCGTCTTGGCAGCGGTGACTTTTTCGGTCACGGAGGAGGTCACGGGGATGAGGTCCTCCGCGGAGATATAAAAATACTCCCTGATAACGTTCAGCGTCCGCTCACCGATGCCGTAGATATCAAGAAGCTCTTCATAACTGTGAATAATTCCTGTTTTTATGCGATAACTGACGATACTCTCCGCCACCGATCTGTTGATCCCGTTCACCGAAGAGAGCATCTCCGCGGAGGCCGTATTGAGGTCGGCGGGGAAAGAGTAAGACACCGTTTCTGCTGTCTCGGGAACATCGGCAGAAGTGACGGGGACGGTAGTAACAGCTGCGGGAACAGCCCTTTCCGAAGCAGTTGTGACCTTCTCTTTTACCGTGCTTGATATCACGGAGGAGATACCGGCACCGGAGGTCTCGGCCTCGAAAATGCGCACTTTCTCGGGGCGGCCTGAGATATAGCGAGCCATTATCCCCGCACCCAGAGCGACAAGCACTATCGCGGCGCAGACCAGTGCAACGGTTTTGGAAATACTCAGCCGCGGCTTGCTTTCGGAGGCGTTTGCGGCAGCTTCATCGGACACAGTCCCGGAGGCTTCGGCATCGGAGATCACAGGATCGTTCTGCTCGTCGTGAATGCTCTGCATAATTACAGCCTCCTTTGCATAAATACTCGCGGACGGCGCCGGCGTTTTCTCTTATAATAATACAATACATCCCACAAAAAGTCAATCGGGACTCCGAGCTTTTCCGTTTTCGCAGCTGCTTTTATGCAAATTCACAACACAGCAGAAAACATCAGGTCGATATTTGGCACAAATGCAGAGCAAAAATTCGGAGAAAACCCTTGACATTCAAGCTGATTTGTAGTATAATATTATAGCAATCGGGGTGTGGCGCAGATTGGTAGCGCGCTACCTTGGGGTGGTAGAGGCCGTGGGTTCAAGTCCCGTCACTCCGACCAGCAAAAAAGTCCGCAAACGGCGTAAATTCGCTGTTTGCGGACTTTTCTTTTTGGCTTGGTCTTTGCCCGGTACTTGCCAAAATCGGGCTCAGGACACTATGAGGACACTATTGGACACTGCGCTTGGAAACGAGCTCAGGCGGGAGGCTTTCTCCCGCCCGTTTTTGCTGCCCTTGCTTAGGCCGTGATGTCAATGACCTTGTCCTTCTTCGGCTCAAGCATATTGGTGAGTACGTTTACCGCCTCGACATCCGCTTCGGACAGGTAGTGCAGATATTTCTGCGTGGTCTCCAGCTCCGAGTGTCCGAGGCGCTGCTGTACCTGCCGGATGTTGATGCCGCCGTACAGCAGGAGCGTGGCTGATGTGTGGCGCAGGCTGTGAAGCTTGCGGTGTTTCAAGCCATGCTTTTTGAGAAACTTATCAAACTGCTTGGTCGGGGTCTGCGGATTCATGATCTCGCCGTTCCATTGAGTGAACAGCCACTCGTCTCCCGCCCATTTTGAGCCGAGCCGCTGACGCTCCTGCTCGTGTTCCGCTTGGAGCATCTTCACAAGCTCGATGCAGTGTTCGTTGACGGTCACCGTCCGCACTTCGTAGTCCTTCGGCGGTTTGATCTGTATCGGCTGACCCGATACCTTGATTGCAGCGCGACTGATCGTCAGCCGACAGCCAGCGTAATCGAAGTCGCTGAACTTGAGAGCTGCCATTTCTCCGCGACGCGCACCTGTGATAATCGCAAGCTGCACATAGGTCTGGAACTGTAAGTCCTCGGAGGTCAGACAGTTCAGCATCTCGGCGGCCTCGGCTTTCGTGAAGATCTCGATCCTCGGATTGACCACCCTCGGGATCGTGAGCTTTTCAGCTTTCGTAGGGTTGGTAGAGATGATTTCAAGTTTATGTGCCGTCTTGAAAATGCTTTGAAGGACGGTCAGGTACCGCCGCACCGTACTCGGTGAGAGCTTGTCGGTATCGTTGGTAGGTGAGCCGTGTTCGGGTGTCAGCTCGGTGAGGTACTTTATGAAATTCTGGATGTGCTGCGGCTTGATGTCCTGCATTTTCTTGTTCCCGAAGAACGGGATGATATGCGTGTCGATCACCCGCTTGTAAAAATGCAAGGTTGTTGGGGACGCTCTGACCTCTACCGTTTCGAGGTACTGCGGGATGAAGTCTTTGAGCTTCATCTTATTGCTCACCGTCTGCGTTCCGCTGTTGCACCGTTCCTCGAACAGCACCACCTGTCTTTGCAGCTCGGCTTCGATCTGTTTCTTGGTCATACCCTTGTCGGGTACCCATGTCATAAAGAACGGCTTAAGCCTGTTGCCCTTTTCGTCATATCCTCTGCTCACCCTTATGCGGTAGGATATGATCTCACCTTTCTTGTTAGTCCTCGGGTCGATATATGCCATTCGACCACCTCCTTTCTGAGCCAATCGGAGATTGGCTTTGTGTCAAAGGATACCATAGAAGTGACCGGAAATCCAGCGTCTGCGAAAGAGTTTCCACTCACAACACAGAAAGTTATCATTCCGTATCACCCCCTAAATATCTGAACAATATGTCCTTGTTGATCAGGTATTTCTTCCCCGCCTTGATGCAGGGCAGCTCGCCAGACCTGCACAGCTGACGGATGCGGTACTCGGTGAGACCGTCCACGAGAGCGGCGGCTTCTTTTATTGTCAGCATAGTAATTTCAGCTTTTGGTTTCTTCTCAAACATTCAATTATCAACCTCCTGATGTTCATTGTTGTTGTCATTCTTCTGTTCCGGTTTGAATTTGCGTTGTTCATTTTTAATTCGCCCTTTCATTTTTTTATTTTTCTGAAAAACAGCCCTTGACACCTGCCTCAAGCGGCGTAAATGCGTGCTTACAGCCCGTATTTCAGAATTTTGACACCATGATTTTGGGGAATGACGGCAAATGGAGCCAAGGCTCCCATCCCCGCAAACTGCGTAGAATCGGCGGGCTTTGCCCGTCCGAGGTGCCCGTGCAGGCGGCTTTGACGCCAGCACTTTAACCAGCAAACTGCCGAAACGGTCAAATATACCCTAAAATCTGCATTTCCGATCACCCCGCTTATTCTCTCCGAGCCATTCTTTTCTTCGCCATTATCTCGCCCACAGTCGCTCACAAATGTGCTGTGAGGCGTTTTGTTTTACTGCTCGGCTGTTTTCCCGACTGCATTTGTCGGAGGCCACACGTTGCGTTGTGGTGCGAGTTTCTACCGTCACCCGGAGGGCAAGTTACTGGCACCCGCAGAGCTACCGTCACCCGGCTCTATCAACGCAGGTACGAGGTTTGGAGCACCTCGGGTGCCGGTAACCTCCACGCACACAAGGGCACCCCCGCTACCGTCACCCTCACGGTCATAGGCAAGCTCGATGATCCTGCTGCCGTGACTGCGCCGCCAAGTGAACTTTACTCCGAGAGAAGCAAGCTCATCGGTGTGCTGAATGAGATCTCTCGTCACCCGGTTTGCGAAATACTGACCGCCGTACTTGCGGCTGAGCAGCTCACACAATGCTGTCGCTGAACCAACGAACGACCTCTCGTCGAGCATTAAATCGTGAACAGCAAGAGCGAACATATCACGCTTGTACGGCTCGATGCTGTCGATCACGACCCAATGGTATCTGTCAAACTCGACACAGATTTCTTGGTTCTCTATGTCCCTGCCGACACAGATCAGCTTGCCTTTACGACTGCCGCGCTGACTCTCCTGCAACACAAACTCCCCGTCAGCACAGCCGCTGATACCCGTTGTGCCGGAGATCATATTGAACGGATCGGCATCAAAACTCTTACGGGTGTGATGCACAAGCAGGATAGCGATCTCCATTTTGTCGGCAAGAATTTTCAGAGGAGTTAGTTCTTTGTAGTCAATGCCATAGCCGCTATCTGTCGATGATCTTACCTTTTGCAGAGTGTCGATGACTACAAGCTTGAGCTCGGGCTTGGTTGTTTTCAGAGTTTCAAGCTGTTCCTCAAGACCGTTACCGATGCTGTCAGCAAGCAGTGCGAAGTCGAGATTGTCAGTCGGCTCATCGGTGAATTCATAGACTCGGTTCTGCAATCTGATGAGCGAATCTTCAAGCGCGAGATAGACAACCTGTCCTTTCTCCGTCCGATGTCCGAGGAAATCCAGCCCCTCAGCAACCGACAAGCACAGATCAAGCACGAGCCAGCTCTTGCCTACCTTCGGCGCTCCGGCAAGAACATATAGCCCCGGTGCGAGGAGCCTGTCCACGATGAACGGTGTCCGCTGCAGTGCGGTGTCCATGACATACTCGCAGCTGTAGAGCTGCAATTCTTTGTTCGGCACGTTACGCACCTCCTTTGGTTTCAAATGTGATATGTAAAGTGGGAGTAGTATTCATTAAGCGAACCCATATGTAAGTTGCGCTTTTTTCAGCCGTTTGTGAGCGCATAGCTTTTCTCGGACGGGGTATGACCCGATTCAAAAAAACTGTGCGGTTGTGTTGGGCTGTGAAAAACACTTCCTCAATTATAAGGGAATGGCAAAGGCGCTTTGAGACCCCTGCGCAAATAATTAAAAAGTATCTCTGTTCTGCACAATCCATTCCATTTTGATTTATGCAATACTCCTTAACAATCTGATTTTTTAGCAAAACAAAAAGCCCCTTACATATCAAAACGAACAGCAAAGCTGACGGTGTCTAAGCACTGTCTATCTGCGTATTCTGTTTTGATATGTAAAGGGGGTTTGCCAAAATATATATGTCCAGCTTTTCAACCTACTTATATTATATCAAACCTATGTTCGATTGTCAAGAGGCGTTGTCGGATTTTGTAGGTTTGTACAGTGTCACATGGGGGATTGTGAGCGCTGTCATATTCAAGATGACGGTTTGGCTATTCTCCTTACGCTATAGCGGGGTCCGGGGGCTGCTGCCCCTGAGCCAGCTGCCTCGGCGGCCGCCGGCCCGCCAATGGCGAGGCAGGTGGACTGCCGGATGCGATGCTGGCTTTCACAAAGTTCCCCTTAAATGCTGCACTAATGTCAGCCTTTTTCTCACCGCCATATTTGGAAATATATCAGCGTCAACACATTGGCAGGGTCGGTAAATGTTGACCCTGTTTTCGTGCTGACCCTGTGGGCATTTCTCATTGCTGAAAAAGCAGTTGACAGAACAGGCTTTCTGTGCTAATATTTCATTTGAAAATACTCTGAAAAACAGCGAGGTGATTTTGTGATACCGATGATCTATCTTAGTTCACTTGATACTCAGGAAGACAGATCAAAATTTGAAGAGATATATCAAAAATACAGAAGCAAAATGTATGGTATAGCATATTCAATTCTTGGGAACAATGAGGATTCCGAAGATGCAGTACATAATGCCTTTGTAAAGCTCGCCGATGAATTTACAAATATTTCACATTTATCCTGTAACGAAATCACTTCCTATATCGTTATTATTATTAGGAACGCTGCAATTGATATCTATAGAAGGAACAAAAGAGATCGGGAGATCAAGGAGCCTATCGAGGCTATAAAAGACGAGACCGATATTGATTTTTCTGATATCATAATCACAAAAGAAATGATGCTTTCAGCTGTGAAACAGCTTCCTGAAAAATATAAAGATGTGTTGTTTTTGTACTATTACGAACAGCGTTCCTCAAAGGAAACAGCACAGCTTCTCGGTATCTCCGAGAGCGATGTGAGAGTCGCTGCTTATAGAGCAAAGGCTATGCTAAGAAAGATCCTGAAGGGAGATGATAGGAATGGCTGATAAAGATTTCAAAGATCTATTAGGAGAAGCGTTGATGACCAATTATGAGCAAACTCTTGATTCTGCTGGCAGTGATCATGTCTTTTCTGATGGCTTTGAAAAGGAAATGGATAAGCTCATCAAGCGAAGACGCAAGCCCTATTACAAGCTGGTAAACACCTTTGGAAAAAGAGTTGCTTGTATCGCTGTTGTAGTAGTTGTCGCTGCGTCAACAACTGTCCTGAGCTTTGCATCATTAAGAGAGCCTGTCTTCAATTTCTTTATCAACCTATTTTCTGATCACTCCACTATCAGTACGGATTCCAATATTTCTAAAGCATATCCGGATATTAATAGAGCCAAGTATGCTATAACAAATGATATATCTGAATATAAAGTTGAAAAAGAATACTCAAACGCCAACGAAAACTATATCCATTATCAGAGTGGAGAAAAACAGATCATCTTCACACAGAGCGAAATAAATGATTATAATAAGAATTTCAATACTGAAGGTCAGCAGATCGATAATTTACAGATAAATGGCTATGATGCAATTGGTTATTTTGATAATCACGGTATGTACTCAATAGTATGGAACAACGGAGAATATATCTTTGATTTAAACTCCAACATTGGTAAGGATGCACTAATTGAGATGGCTGAATCTGTGCAAAAGGTAGAATAATAGAATATACTGTAACGTTTTCCCCCTTTGTTTCGTTATTATTTTCAGAAAGAGATTTCTGAGAGATAATTTCAAGCAAAGGGGGTGTTTTTATGAAACGTATGCTGTTGGTAGTAATGTCTCTTGTTATGATACTCGGTTTATGCAGCTTTGCGCCGCCAGATGATCCGGTTTCACCTGATTATCTATATACAAGCCGCTGTAGCTCTTTGCTTTCTATCTCAGGACTAAATGCAACCTGTACCAGTAATTTGATAGGTTATTATGGAGAAACGACTAAGATCATTGTTACACAAACCTTACAGGTCAAAGACGGAAATCAGTGGAGAACGAGTTCATCGTGGAGTCATACTTATTATGACTATTCGTGCCAGTTCACAAACAGCAAGACTGTTTATTCCGGCAACACATATCGTGTGAAGTCCGAGTTCAAGGTATACGCAGGGACAAATTATGAGACGGTGTATAGCTACAGCACAACTAAGACGACCTGATCTGAGACGGCTTATTTGCGGAATGGAGGGTGATACCATTGGTTTTGAGTATATAGTACTATATACTTGACGAAGTCAAGTATCGGTCGAGTTTTATGGTGCTAAATTTAGGATTCAGTGGAAAACTGATTTGATTCAGGGACAAGAGCATTGACTTTTAATATGTGTCGTGCTACAATTAATAGGAGGTACATCTTATGAAAAAGATATCAAGGAAGCTTACTGTTAGCGGCATAGTATCAGCTTTTATTATCTGTATGATGTCAGCTTTAACAGTTTATGCATCCTCAATCACCCCTGTAACTGGGAGAATTGAAGTTGAACACCCTGGTACGGTTGGTTACGATTATTCCTCTTTACACGCTGTCAATACTTCAATATATGACAGCACACGTTTCTATTGGACTGCAAGCGTAGAGAATGAACCTACCGATATTTCATCTACACAAACCGCTGTCGAATGGAAAATATATAAGAACAATACCTTGTTTTCGTCTGTCGGTTCTAAAACAGGGTTTGAAGTTGGTAATACAGAATCTTATGGTACAGTAATCACATTACTTGGTTCTGGCCAAAAGCCATATGGTAAGCTGAATAATATGTATAAGATGTACATCAATGTATCTCTCTGCCCTCCTGCATATTATTATTACACAACTCTCAACTTTGGCGGTGTGTTCTACGGATATAATAACTGAAAGGATCTATAACAATGACAGTCTCATCTTTGTTTGAGGATATATCCGCTTTTTTCAGAGGTCTGTTTTCAGGAGAACCGTTAGATATCATCTGGCAGGGAGTATTTTTCATGTTCGGTCTTGTCTTTGTTATTATTCTGTGGCTGATAGTCGGATATAAGCTCAGAATGAATACTCCAAAAAAGATAATGCTCATCCTGTCAAGCACTGTGTATCTCTGGTATTTTGCTTCCGAGAGATTTCCAGTTACGCTTGAAAAGGCAACACTTACATTTGATATGATTCCATCTGAGGGGCTCATTTTCAAGCAGCTCTGGGTGCCGTTCTATCAGTTCTCTGGTATCGGAATGGTATTTGAGATCTATTACAAGCAAATGATATTCTTTGCGGTCATAGGCTTCATCTTTGCGCTGTCGGTCAAAAGATTCAAGTCACCGATAGCGTTCGGGATATTCACCGTAGCCGCCTTACTGTTTGAACCGTTGTTTGCAGTCGTTAACAATCTGCTCCACGGCGGCCTCAGCAAGACTTATGATCTCGCTGTTCTTATCATAGGGATACCTTTAATGTTTGTAGGCTATGGCCTTGCAAGACTTCTTATCACACTTAACGGAGAGCTATATACCAAGCTGCATACGCCGGTCACGAAACGAGCCTCGGAGAGCATGAAGATATGAGACAGACAAAAGCCGCATTTTCGGAAATACTAAACGAACATAAAAGCAGACCGCTCATCAGTGTAACTATCTATCTGACTGTAACGGTCTGCTTTCTTGCGGCTTTTATCAGTATGAGAGTGCTTCAAAAGGATGCTGTCATCTTTGAGGATCAGTATTCTGCAAGATGCACCTACAAGGATATTATCCTTGATACAGTACAGTACGGTTCAGCCGCAGAGCTTGCTGCCTCGCTGACAAAGCTTAACGATATTGGTGCAAGTGTCAAAGGAGTCGGTTTTTCCTCGGTAGATGATCCGCTTACATTTGAGCTTGAGGGCTTGGGTAGGATGAGTGCCGGAATGAAGGTTATTCCCGACAGCGAATATGCGTATCCCGATGGGAGTATCGTTTGCCCGGATATCGCAGCATACGACGGCAAGAGTATCTCTGTCGGTGATACGATCACATATTTCGGACAGAGCTTTACCGTTGCCGACATCAAAGCGGAAGGACAGCTTTCATTCTCTGAATTGGCCACGCTTGATGTGAAGGACTATTCGGTCAGTATCGAGAGCATAGTGTTCTACGAGCCTCCCGATGTCAAAACACTTGACCGCCTTAGCTCGCTGCTTAAAACACATGAAGACATACAAAGCGAATATGAGCTCGCTGCTGACAGCAACCAAAAAATATACGCCGATCAGCTTTTGATAACGATCCTGATCTGCGTGCTTTCCGCACTTATCATAGTAACACTTTTCAAGGCGCTTATGCGTATGCTGCTCCCGAGGATAGCAATGCTGCGTATCTTCGGCTGCCGGAACGGCTTTGTGGTGTTCTTCTTCCTGCTAACGCTTGTGTGGTATATCATACTCTCATTTACGGTGGCTGTGTTTATTGACTCTCTCTGTAACGGAGTATATTCGCGCTTCACGCTTGAAAATGCTGTGCCGTTCGGTATGCAAAGCATGGCCCTGCTGTTTACGCTGATCGTTTCCCTCATATTCACGCTTCCCGCGTGTATCAGGGCGGCAAGGTGCGCTCCGGCTCGCCTCGGGATAAGGAGGTAGGCTATGGACAGACTGAAAAAATATCTGATCGCAGCCCTCGATCAGCTTTCGGGAAGCGCTGTGCTGATAGTGATCCTCTGTATCGAGTTTACAGTCATGTTCTGCTGTTCCTGCATCTGCTATGGTGCTTTGGAGCTTTACTCCACCCGTCAGAAAATGTATGAGCATAACGGTATGGATAAGTTTTACTATGTAAGATTTCCCGACAGCGACAACACCGAGGAGCTTGTCAAAGCACAGACAGGTCTTGATGCTATGCGCTTCACCTATGCAAACAAGACTGCCTCGGATTACAATGTGATGGTATATGACAAAACAGCAATTGACCGGATAAATGTGGTGCTTTCCTCCGGCAAGAGGATAGACACCGAAAAAAGCTATCCCGCTGTTCCATGCTATATGACAAGCGGGATGGGATACAGAACAGGCGAGACCGTAACGCTAAAGAATGCAGATGAGTCTCCCATAGGTGAGTTCTATGTCTGCGGGATAATCGAGAATGATGTGGTCTTCTCCCCCAACTACGGCTTCGACTACAAAAAGCAATTTGTGATCGCATACGACCCGGAGGACAAGGTGAGCCGGGATCAGTTCGCAATGCATTTCTATGCGGTGGACACCTCGCCGATCCCCGGCTTTTCCGAGCGCTTTAAGCCGCTCATCGACGAAAAGCTGTATCAGTCATTTGACTATTATTACAGCGAGCGAAACAAGCTTGAGCGTGACCGCATTCTGCCGTATGAGCTTCTGACCATTGCCTTTGCGCTGCTCTCGCTTACAGGTCTTTTGTCAAGTGCTGTGCTGTCTGTCGAGAAGATACGAGGCACAGTCGGGATATACTATATGACAGGCGCAAAGCGGAGAGATGTTTATCTGATACTATTCCTCAAAAACCTGATGATAACACTTCTACCGGCACTTGTATCTCTGCCGGTGATAACGTACCTTCGCAGCAGCGAATTGGCGCAGACCACGCTCATATCCTACAAGGGATATCTTATCGCGGCGGCTGCGGCGTTTACGGCACTCATCATCTCAAATCTGATACTGATTGCCGCAATAAGCAGGAAAAACCTGACCGACACATTAAAGAGGGTGCAGACATGATAGAGTTGAAAAACATCACCAAGACATATTACAAGGGCACCTCGGCGCAGATAAACGCGCTTGACGGGGTTGATCTGACCGTCAATGACGGAGAGCTTCTCGGCATCATCGGGGCATCGGGCTCGGGAAAATCGACTTTACTCAACATCATCGGCTGCCTTGACACGCCCGACAGCGGGACATATCTTTTAAACGGCGAGGATGTCAGAGCATTTTCGCAAAAGCGCCTTGCTGCTGTCCGCAACAGAGAGACCGGCTTTGTCCTTCAAGACTTCGGCCTTATGCTCGACAGGACTATCTACCGCAACATCTCCTATCCGCTCATTTTCAACTCAAAAATCAAGAGCAGCGAGATAAAAGCCCTGACCGCAAAAGCTCTTGAAGCTGTCGGGCTTTCGGCAAGGGTAAACTCAAAATGCTCGGAGCTTTCCGGCGGTCAGAAGCAGAGGGTAGCAATAGCCCGCGCTATCGTCAACAGCCCATCCGTTATCCTTGCCGACGAGCCGACAGGTGCGCTCGACACAAAGACCTCTGCCGAGATAATGGACTTGTTCAAGGCGCTCAACAAGCAGAGACGGACTGTTATCATTGTTACGCATGACCCCAAGGTTGCGGAGCAGTGCGAGAGGGTGATCGAGATCAGCGATGGAAAAATCGTCAGTGCGTAATCACTATTTTCCTTTTGAGGGAGATACCAGGGAGATAACGCCGCAAAAAAACGCCTGAAAAGGCTTGAGATAGCTACAGTCAAATCGCACCAAACCTCGCAAAACAGGCAATTACCGCACATTGCCGCACCTTCCTTTGAATTTTGGGGTGGTAGAGGCCGTGGGTTCAAGTCCCGTCACTCCGACCAGTTAAATTAGCTGTTGTTGTTAATTCAGTTTACAAATTGATTAACGCAACAGCTTCTTTTCTATCTTCTTCATAGCTGTGCAAATAGATATTTGTTAATTTCTTAGTAAATGAAAACCACGGAAAAACCATCTCTGTTCCATTGATTGGAGACATGAACGAGTTGAGCGATTCAGGGTTTAATGACAGTGCGGAAACACTAAATAGTCTTATTGCTATGATCAATTGTTTTGAGATAATAAACCAAAGGTCTAAACTTAAGCTCAAAATTGTTGTAAAGGAAAAGAAACGTGCTGATATTATAGATATGATTGCACGGTATATCTAATTATGTAATTTGGCTTTATTGACATATCCCTTCTTATGTGATATAATTATTCGCAGAAAGAAGGGATAAAATGTCGGTCGTCCTGGAAGAACAGTTCCGCTCCAAAATGCAGGAACAAAAGCCCGAATGAGCTCTAAAGAGCTTGTGCAGAAGATGATAGACAAGGGGATCGATATTGCTCCTCACAGCAGTGAAGAGGTTGAGGAGTATCTTCTGAACAGCAATAACTTCTTCAGAGTGTGTTCTTATCGCAAGAATTATCAGAAACATGAAAAGGGCAGAAACAAAGGGCGTTACATAGGGCTTACGTTTGACCAGCTCAAGGCTCTTGCTATTCTTGATATGAAGGTACGAAAGGCTCTGCTCGGTATGTGTATTGATGTTGAGCACAGCTTGAAACTGTATATTCTGCGCAATATTGAAAACAGCTCCGAGGACGGATACAGCATAGTGCAGGAATACTTCAAAACACAGAACAGACGTAAGACTGCGACAGAGATCATTCATAAGAGAAACAATATTTATGTTTCAGACCTGACATTAAAAATATGTTTATCCGAAAGAGACCGATGAGCTCTTTGTGGGAGAGATCTCACCCGATGAGCAGGTAAATGTCGATATGCCGATATGGGCAGTGCTTGAACTGATGACATTCGGAGATCTGCTTAATTTCTATTATGGTTATCCCTTTGACACACCATTTTCAAACACCTTATTTAGGAGATTACGGCAATTAGACCAACGCTGTGCTATCCCCCGCCGGAGGCGGGGGATAGCACAGCAAGATAAAAAGCCTTTTGTTTAAGGAATATGTGTGGTGTGTCAGCGGGATAGTCAGAATTTCTATTTCTACTTTTACGAGTTGAAATCCGAAGCGTCTGAACGTCCTCCTATTCCAAAGAATGTTCTCCATAAGGTCAAGAATATCCGTAATGCCTGTGCTCACAACAATTGTATCCTCAATCATCTATATGATAAGTCTGCTCGAGTTCCTTCTGCTATCGGCGAGTTTGCCAAGCGTATAGGGATATCAATAAATGCTGTTGCCAAAAAGCTTAAATGTCCTGCTCTGTGTGAAATGATGTGCGTATTTTATTGTCTTGACATCCTTGCAAAAAATGCAATCAGATCGCATGATTATAATGATCTTTCTGAGAATATTGAACATTTTTATGAAAAGTATTATTCCCTGTTTGAGAAGAATCTGCTAATTACATCCAGCATCGATTTTTTGAAAGACAGCATCGATTTTTTGAAAGACAGTATTGACAGACTGAAAAATCTATGATATACTATATATGTAGCATAAAAAGCTTTTCAGCTTTTTGTAAGGGTGGCGCTGCGGCGGTGCCCTATTTTTTCTTTTTTAGGACACTATCAGGACACTACGGACACCCAAAACTGCATTAAACTACTTCAAATCACTTGAAACGCACCCGCACGAAACCGCGCAACACGGCGCATTTCGGCAGATAACGTCAAGTCAGAACATCTGCTCTTAGCCTTTGGGGTGGTAGAGGCCGTGGGTTCAAGTCCCGTCACTCCGACCAGCAGATAAGTCCGTAAACACGCAGTTTACGGGCTTTTTTCTTTGCCTGTAAACTGCGCCTGTCCATTGCCTGTCCATTGTTACCCCGAAAACGCCTTTTTGCCGGGCTCGGACTTGCCGTAACTTGTCCTTGTAAGACGTATCTTTTTCTCTCTTCCGTCGGGATCCGGCGGAGGAGTTTCTTTTTTGGAGAAGTTCAACACGTTCGCTATCGCTTCGCTTGCCCGTGCGTTTGCATCCTGGAATGCGTGCAAATATATGCTCGTCGTTGTACTTATGGCCGAGTGGCCTAAAGCGCTTGAAACCGTTGCAACATCGATCCCCTCGTTGATAAGGGCGCTCGCATAAAAATGACGCAGGGAGTGTATGTCCCGGAACGGAAAGCTGTTCTTTTCACAGAACTTTTTCAGCCATGTGTAGGTAGTATTGTTATGCATCGGGTGTCCGTCAGCGGTAACGAACAGCCTGTCGCATTCAAACCACTTTGTGCCGAGCTTTCTGCGTTCTTCGTCTTGCTCCGTCTTGTGCTCTTTCAGAATATCAAGCACAAGCTGCGGCAGCTTCATAGAACGCTGCGAGCTTTTTGTCTTTGTGGTGTCGGTGTAAATGCCCGTCTTTACGGTGTAATTTGATGTCCTCCGCACGCTTACAACACCGCTTTCAAAATCAATGTCCTTCCACTCCAAGCCTATTAACTCGCCCCGGCGAAAGCCCGTATAGACCGCAAGCGTAATAAATGTCCTGTACTTTAACGGAGCACTTTCAAGGAGCTTGAAAAGCTGCTCGATCTCCTCGATAGAATAGATCTCCTTTTCTTTCTTATTGCCCTTCGGCACATAGACCTTTCTGCACGGGTTATCGGAGACGATATCCATTCGCACCGCATAGCTGAAAACGTCCGAAATAAAGCTCAGATGATGCACCGCCGTTTTTCTTGAAAGCGGTTTGCCTGTCTGCATATTTTTGCCGTTCAGAGCGAGATCGTTGATGAACTGCTGGATCATTCGTCCTGTTATCCTGTCCAGCCGCAGATGTCCGAATGCCGGATAGACTCGCTGCGTGGTCTGCCGCATTCGCTCAAATGAGGTGTTGCGCAGGTTAAGTCTTGCATATTCCTCGAACCACTGCTCGGCAAAATCCTCAAACTTGATGTTTGCTGTGACCTGCCCTCTCAGACAGCGTTCCTCAAACAGTATCGCCTGTTTCTGCGCCTCCTTTTCCGCCTGCCTTGCAGTCATACCATCCGGCGGCCGCCAGCTCATAGTCTGCACCACCTGCTCACCGTTGGCCTTGTATCCGCAGGACACTCTGATCTGATATGTATTTCCTCTTTTTCTGATATTTGCCATAGTCTGATCCCTCCTATAATCAGACCTTTGACATCTCTGTATTTATTATATCACGTTTCACATGGTAAAGCAATAGAGCAAACCATATTAATATATTTTTTATGTCAAAGGTCTGTTCCTTTTGTTCTTATTATTTATCTGCTCTTGGTTTTCTTCTTGACCTGCCCCCGGTGTTTGCGTTCTTCCTCGACAAGATTGCTGAGGTAGTCGCCCTTTGAGATCATATTGTAGGTATCCCGAATATCGCAGTACACCTCATACTGCTGACGACACTTTTCAAGACTCTCTTTCATACCGCCAATCCTTTTGACGAGGCTTTCGACATTCCTGCGCAGGGTGTCAACATCTGCGGTGTTAAGAATTCCATTCCGTTCCATTGCCTGCTTGCAAACAGCCCTCCGCAGTTGTTCAGTATCAGACAGTTCACCCTTTTTGGACAAAGTATAAAACTCCTGAGTATGTTCAAGCAACGATACGAGCCGATTATGTTCGTCAATCAAATCATTTATCTCGCCCCGGCGTTTTTCATATTCTGCTTTCAGCCGATTGATCCGCCCCTCCAGCTCTCCGATAGAAC
>JAFXXU010000065.1 GCA_017542125.1 Ruminococcus sp. | reverse complement strand
TCCAGGTTTTCGTCAGATTGCCTAAATTCGACGCAGGCGGGCTGGCGCCCGGCAAGGAGAATTTGGGTAATATGACGGAAAGCTGGCAAGCAGATGGCGTGCAGAGGCGTCAGCCGCGGGTTGTGCGGTGTTGCCTTAAGTCATACTACCCCGATTGGCGCAGGTTCACATTGGTCACTCCGGCAGATAAAAGTGAAAACATCTCATTCTATACAAAGAGATGCGGGTTTGCTGTCCGGTCATATGAAACGGACGGGAATGTCAGGTTAGCCCGGTTCGTTCTGGAAAGGCAGAATACAAAGCTCTGAAAAAGCCAACGGCAACAGTACAAAAATCTGTACTGTTGCCGTTTGTTATTCACTGTTCACTTCTTCAGATCATCTGCCCCACATCGTACAGGATAAGCACCTGATCGTAGCTGTCAACGTCCACGGTCTCTTCAATGGTCTTTTCACCCAGCTGCGAGGGGTCTACCAGGGTTATCTCGCTGTAATGAGGGGTGAGGAAGGGCACGAACATATTGGCGTAGCGTCCCTTGATCAGCAGCAGACGGGGGGCTTCGGTGTTGGATGTGGTGATGGTGTATTTCTCGTAGGAGTTCCCCCCGAGGAACACATCCAGCTTGTTGTCGGAGCTGAGAGCGGGGGTGTAGTAGATAGAGAGTGACGTGAACTCCTGCCCGCCGGACCAGGCGGAGACCCCGGTCACAAAGCTGCCGTTCTTGTTGCGGAAGATGTTGATGTTATCCGCGGGGACGCCGTTATAGAAGGTCTTCTGATAGAGGGTGCCGTAGAAATCCCGGTCGGCGTATTCCATATCGTAGCTTGAAAGGCGTATGGGTGCAAAGCCCAGCTTGCGGATGACCTTGTTGTAGACGGTATAGGCTCCGTACTCCGTCCAGCGGTCGTCGGTGCGGAAGTAGACGTAGTCGTCACGGGCGGAGAACAGGGGGTTGAAGGCATCCAGAGTATGGATGCTGCTGTCCAGCCGGAAGTAGATATCGTCAATGAGCTTCTGCTGATCCACGGCGGTGATGATATCCGGCAGCTCCGAGGCATATATCCCCGAAGCGGTGGGGACTATAAGTGAGTAGATGCTCTTGTCGCTGTGAGCGGCGGCAAAGCTGTTGATGCGGTCTATCAAAGCCGTGAGCTTGTTCTCGTCCGTCTTGGAGATGACCTCGATAAGCCCGCTGTCAGAGATATAAACATCGCCTATCTGATTCTGACCCGCAGCGGTTATGAATGAGGAATAGAGTGAGCGCCAGTTGTTTTTCAGGGGGAAATTGCGCTCGATGTACTTCTCGGTATGGGCGGGCAGCTCGTCTATGGGGGCGGTGCCGAAGGATTCATCGGAGAAGAGTATCGCACCCAGGGCGAAAAGCCCCGTAAAGATAAAGAACAGCGCCGCAGAAATGCAGTTGAAAGCCTTTCTCACAGGTCACACCTCCACTACCGTGCCGTGGGGCAGAGCCCCCGACATCAGGAATACGGTGCAGAGCACCAGCAGAGCAAAGGTCAGCACCGGCTTGATTATAGCAATGGGGCTCACCCTCTTTGAATCGAGGCGGACGGTCAGGCTGCGGAGAACTCTCAGCTCCGAGATCACCAGCAGTATCACAAAGGGCGCCGAAGCACCGAGGAAGTAGAGGAAAGGCGCTGTATCCAGCGTCAGGGCACCGGTGAACATATGGGAAACATACTCCATAGAGGCCACGGCGGTCTTCTGTGATACCACCGCCCAGCCTATTATGGTAAGCATATGGGTGAATATGTACCTTACGGGCTTCGGCAGCTTTGAGATCTTGTGGTCAAAGAGCATCTCAATGGTTATGAGCAGCGCCGCTGAGGTGCCCCAGATCAGGAAGGAAGCCGAGATATTGTAGCTCAGGCATACTGCCACTATCGAAACGGAGCTTGCCAACAGCGTCCGGGCGTGACCGGTATCCTTGCCCGCCAGGGGACGGAAGAAATAACGCTGAACGAAATTATAGGCCGAGATATTGTAGCTGCTGAGATAATCCCGCAGAGAGATCTGTGAATATGGGAAGCTGAAATTCGGAGCCGTGTCGATACCGCACATCAGCGCGAAGCCCTGGGCGATATGGGAGAGCCCCTTTAACCGGCAGAACAGCCCCGCCCCGAAGATGAACGCTCCGAACCAGGACATCAGCATCGAGAGATCGCCGCCGGAGATCTCCTGCATCTCGTCGAAGATGGCGGCGAGCCTGTCACCCACCACGGTCTTTTCGACAATTCCGAATAACAGGAGCAGTATGCCGTTGGCCAGCCTCTCGCTGTCTATTTTGGGAGCCTTCATAGCTGCGAGGGTCTCCTTGGGCGTAACGAGGGGTATGCCGTTCAGTGAGGGCAGGAAGCTGATATACCCCGCCAGCCTGAAAAGATTGGTCTCTCGCTGGCACTCGCCTCTGTAAACATCAAAGCAGTAGGCCAGGGAGTGGAGGGCGTAAATACCGGCTCCCACTGCGGAGAACAGGGAGATATCCTTCCCCGGGAGCACGACGAAAAGCACTACCGCCGCGGCATCCGTCAGCAGACAGATCCACAGCAGCAGCGCCGAAAGCGCTTTATTCTCTCTGAGCCTTTCGCAGCCCGCTCCGCAGAGATAGGCGGTCAGGATGCAGACAGCCAGAGGTATCAGTCCGAGCAGCCCGCCCCAGCCGATGACGACCAGGCTGCCCGCAAGCATCACATAGGCTCGCATCGCGGGCTTGGCTAAGGCATAGACCGCGAAGAAGCAAGGCAGGAAGAAATACAGAAACGTAATGCCGGTGAAATTCAAGCTTCAAGCTCCTTCCTGATCCCGGAGACGAGCGCAGTGAAGCGCTCTCTGCCGTAAAGAGTGTTTGCTGCGTCAAGCAGCGCTTTGGTGGTCATCCTCTCGGGGAGGGACAGCCTGCGGGCCACCTCCCGCCGCAGCTCGGCGCTGCCCTTGCTGCCCGAAAGCCCCAGATCGAACATATCCAACATTGTGAGGGGCTCCCTCTGTGCGTTGTCGTCACCCAGAAGCCCGGCCTCGGTAAAGAGGCTGCGCAGCAGCTCGGCATCCATACCCTCGACACCCAGCTTGCCCTCCTTTGAGGGCTCGGTCTTGCGCTGCTCCTTGCCGTAGATATCGGGGATGTAGATATTTGTGATCTTCCCCTCCGGGCAGATGCCCTTGATATGGCTCCGTATGCGGAAGCCCGCTGCGTCGGAGTCGGTGAGTATCACTATCCCTGCCGAGGAGGCGAACCGCCTTATGAGATCCTCGGTCTCCTTATCGGTAAAGATGCGGAAGCCGTCGGTGGTGATTATCACCGCGTCCAGTATGGACGAGAGCTTTATCTTATCGTACTTTCCCTCGACGATCACCGCCTGAGAGATCCTGAGCTTTTCCATCAGTATTTTTTCAGCCTTCTTATGTAGGCGAAGGTGTAGTCCTCGCCTTTTTCTTTAAGCATCGTGAGCAGCTTCTCCAGCAGGTCGGAGGTCTCGGGGTGGATCTTGCGGGTGGCCTTGCCCTTCATAAAGTAGGCAAGGGGGTCGGCATCGGTGTACTTATCGCCGTTGTATATCTTCCCGGCCGCCACCCTGTCGCAGAACATCTCCTTGACATAGCGCAGGGGCATCTTCACCGGGGACATCAGGCGGGTCTTGGGGTCGTAATCCGTCCAGTACTCGAAATGGTGCTTGTTGCGCCCCTTATGGTGCATCCAGGCATAGGAAAAGCCGTAGTCGTCACGCTCGCCCTCGTTGGGGGACCTTGTCCCCTGATAGTGCTGCGCCCCCACTATGAACTCCGAGGGGGAATATTTCGACAGGTCGTGGAACAGCCCCTGGAAGGGTATCCCCGCCTTGAAGCAGTTGCGTATGACCGCGTGACGGTGCTCTGTAATGGTCTTGAAATGCTCCCATGCTTTGATCATAGCCAAGTCTCCTTTGCTTTGTTTATACCATATTTGATTATAGCACATATCGGGAGATTTTTCAACCACTATTTTTCGGTGGACAGTATTCTGCAAAAGTCAGACGAACTCATACCCCGCTTCCCTGGCGCAGTCGATGAAGTCGCCGAGAACGGAGGCATTTGTGGAGGATACGGAATGGAGCAGGTATATGGCGCCGTTATGGAGTGCTGAGGTGAGCTTTTCTAATGCTTCCCCGGGGTCGGGCTGGGCGTTGACATCCCAGTCGGCATAGGCGTAGCTCCAGAGGACGGTCTCATAGCCGCAGTCACGGGTTACGGCAAGGGATAGCTCTGAGAATTCACCCATGGGCGGGCGGAACTCCTTCATCTCATAGCCGAACCTGTCTCGGATATACTTGTGGAGACCCATTACCTCTTCCCGGCATTCCCCGGCGGAGAGGTCGGGCATAGAGCGGTGGGTGACGCTGTGGTTCCCCACGGTATGACCCTCGTCTATCATCCGGCGGACCAGCTCCGGGTTCTTTTCGGCGTAGTCCTCCAGCACAAAGAAGGTGGCTCTAACGTTCTTCTCCGCAAGGGTATCAAGTATGCCTGCGGTGTAGCCGTTCTCATAGCCCTGATCAAAGGTGAGGCGGATGGTCTTTGTATCTGCGCTGTCGATGGCCTTGGCACCGTACTTGCCAAAGACGTTGTTGAAGTCCACCGCCCCGGCGGGACGGTTCTCGTTATCAAGCTGTACCCCCTGACCGTAGCCGTGCTTTTCGGTGGAGAGGGCTGAATAGTCGGTGAGGGCGGGAGAGGCATTGCCTGCGTCCTCTACCGCCTGCTCGATGATATCCAGAAAGCCCTCGGAGCTTTCTTCCTTTGAAGCTGCGGCACAGGAGCACAGGAGCAAGGCTGCTGCCGCTGTGATGATCATTCTTTTCATTTTGTACCTCCGTGAGTTTTTTATTATTCTCTCACGGAAAGCATATACTATGCGCAGAAAACCGCTCATGAATATTTTGACAAAGCATTCAAGCTGTGATATAATAGAGTAAATGAGCTCATATCATACGGAAAGGGAGAAATACTATGCTTCACGGACACATCGACATACCTACCATCAGCTTCTGGGAGTTCGGGAATATCTGGACAGGGAGCGTTTATCAGACCTTCAATTACCGCATCGCCAAAAAGACCGAGGGTGAGCGCACCGAGCTCTGGTGCGTCATCTGGTACGGGCTGAAATGCTTCGAGCTGCTGACCCCCGAGGAGTACGACTGCGAGCTCCACGAGGAGGTAACTTCCGAGGGGCTGGAGCGCACCGTTGATTTCATCAACGGCAAGGTGGATGAGTACAGGAAGAAACTGTCAAACGCCTGAACTTTTTATGTCGTTACAATAAATATTCTTGGATTTGAGGCAGAATTATGCAATATATCTGTTGACAGAGCGGCTTACTTGTGTTATAATATATATGTATAGATATATGTCCCTGAGACATAAGAAGGAGGAGACTTATTATGGTAAAAAGAAGTGTATTGACCCCTGTCCTTTCAGGTGTTCTCGCGGTAACCGTCGCGGGATCGGGCGTTCTTTATGTTATGGATAAGAAGGACTCCGACGAAGCTAAGGACACTGTTAAGACCGATGCCTCAAACTCTGCATTTGCCAGAGTAAAGGATAAGGTGGAGGCTACTGCCGAGAAGGTCGGTAAGGCCATCGACGGTGAGCTGGACTTTTCCTACAGCGGCAAGCTGGAGCTTGAATTCGGTTCTGCTGTCACCAAGCAGCTGGGCGCAGAGCTCAAGAATCTTTCCATCGAGGCAAGCACCAAGCAGAAGGGCGGTATGTCCCAGGCTGATATCACCGCTGCCTACGGCGATTCCACTCTGGCTACCGTAAACCTGGTGGAGGACAACGCCAACAAGGTATTCTATGTTAAGTGCCCCGAGCTCAACGAGGCTTATCTCTACGGCAGTACCGAAGAAATCGCCAAGGCTATGGACGACTACAAGAGCAACTTAAGCTCCGGTCTCGGCATCAATATGATGGCTACTGCCGGCACTAACATCGCAAGCCAGTTCAATGCAGAGCAGCTCCAGCAGATGCTCAACGACCTTGATCTGGAAGGCCTTGAGAGCGATATCGAGGAGTATGCCGAGGTCATCAAGGAGAAGATCCCCGAGGGTACCGACAGCGGCAATCTGGAGGGCGACATCGACGGCCACAGCTATTCCTACACCGTTAAGACCATCGACGTTACCAATCAGGTCATCGTTGACATCGCCAACGCAGTAGTTGACAAGGCTAAGGACGACCAGTTCCTCAAGGACTATGCCAAGAAGGCAGGTCTTTCCGACAGTGATTTTGAGAATTATCTGAATTCCGCCAAGGAGGCTCTGACCAAGACCACCGGCCAGGATCTTTCCCAGACGCTGTTCACCGTTGACATCTACTACCTGGATGACCAGGCCCGCGGCTTTGGCCTTGATATGGGCGAGCAGGGCGTTATCAAGATGGTAGCTATCGACGACGGCACCGTTATCGGCATCGACCTCAGCGCTTCCATTGCAAAGAGCAACACCAATGCTTCTCTCAAGGGCGCATTCGACAGCAGCAACGATGAGCTCAACGGCAGCATCGTGCTGGATGTAAGCTCCGACTCGAGCAAGGTAAAGGCTTCCCTTTCCGCTGACAAGCTGAAGACCGAGGGCGACCTTTTCTCCGGCACCCTGAAGGCTAACGTAGAGGCTGACGGCAAGTCCATCGCATTTGAATTCACATCCGCTTCCACCAGCGACAAGCTGGACGTTACCACCACTCTTGATATCGACAACGAGAACGCATTCAAGCTCAAGCTCACCGGAGCTGAGAACGATGCTTCCGACGTTGAGATCCCCACCGGCACTGCTTACAAGCTGGATGAGGAAGGCCTCAAGGCTTATCTCGAGAGCTGCAACACCGACGGCTTTATGGCGAATGTAAAGTCTGCGGTCGGCGAGGATGTTCTCAACAAGCTGACGGGCAACAGAAACAACAACGTTATCGAAGATGACGACGACGATTACTGGGATCTCTGATATCTGAAAACGAACCAAAGAGCACCGCTTCACGGCGGTGTTCTTTTTTTGTGCTGTTTAGTCCCCGCCTGTATGGGCAAAAAAAGGATGCCCGCGCTATGCGGACATCCTGATATGTGTTCTTTAATTTGAGGTGCGCTCCTGAGTAGTGGCGTTGCGGCGGTTGGGGTTGGTAGCGGAGTAGTAGCTCTCCAGCGGGTAGTAGAGCTTCGAGCGGGAGATGAGCTGCTCGTTCAGCACCCGCTTGCCGTTGTCGTCAACTACACCCAGCTCCTTGGCGGTATCTATGCAGGCATCGCCTATGGCCTTGGCATAGGCCTGGAGGTTGGTATCGAAGAGGTTGTTATCCAGTTCCGAGGTTATGAAGCCAAGCTCACAAAGCACGCTGGGACATACAACATCGGCATTGACGTGATAGTTCGAGGTGTGGTCGTTTGTGTAGCCGTAGCTCACGCCGCGGTTATTTGAGATGCCCACAGCCTGGAGGTTGGTCATAATGTTCTGAGCCAGCATAGTGTCCATATCCGGCTTCTTGTTATGTACCCAGCACTCAAAGCCGCTTACGTCCTTGGAGACGCTGTCACGGTGGAGACAGATGAACAGGTCGCTCTTGGCATCGTTTGCGATGGTGCAGCGGTTGTCCAGATCCTGGTCGATGGTGTTATCGTCCAGCATGATATCGGTATCTCTGGTCATCACTACCGAAACGCCCTGAGACTCCAGATAATCCTTGACCGCCAGGGAGATACGCAGGGTATCGTCCTTCTCGGCGCGGATCAGATTGTTGTCGGTATCATAGAGGCAGGCACCACCGTCTGCGCCGCCGTGGCCGGGGTCGATGCAGACCTTGAACTGCCAGGTGGCTCTCTGGGGAGTATCCGGCTCGGAGGAGCTGTCCTCTGCAACGCTGCTCTGCTCGTCGCCCAAGGAGCTGTCGGTTTCCGTATCGGCTGTGGATGTTACCACGAAAGCGGAAGAATCGTCCTTTTTGAATTTATTGTATATAGTACGGATCAGCTGCCATATGCCGCAGATGATAAGCACGAATACTATCAGCGCGATTATCACTCTGCCCCAATAGACCTTGACCCGTTTACGAGTTCCTGCGCGGACAGGCTTTCTGCCGTAGAGCCGCTCAAACTCTTCATCAGTCATTCTTTTACCCTCCGTTCAGCGCACGGGATGCAGTGCGCGGAGCTTGAAATAAGCATAATAATTCTTGATAATTATAACACATAAGTCTGTCAAAGTCAAGCCTTATCGCCATATATCGTTATATTTTGAGCATTTTTACACAATATATGCAAATTCTCTTGCCAATCGGAGGGTTTTGTGTTATAATATATGGGAACGTGAATCGCATGAAAGGAAGTGTTCTTTCAATGGACAAAATGCAAAGGTTCATCCACCTTATCGACCTTAACGACTACCCCGTTTCCTGGTGGAAGCAGCTGCTGGAGCTGGGGCATCAGATCAGGGAGAACCCCGAGAACTATGCCGATGCCTGCAAGGGCAAGATAATGGGCACCCTCTTCTACGAGCCCTCCACCAGAACGCAGATGTCCTTTCAGACGGCTATGCTCCGTCTGGGGGGGACGATAATCGGCTTTGACAACCCCGCCACCTCCTCTGTTGCCAAGGGCGAGAACATCAAGGACACTACCAAGATAGTTTCGGGCTACGCCGATATAATGGTGATGCGTCACCCCACGGCGGGCTCTGTAAAGGCGGCGGCTCTCACAGCCGAGTGCCCTGTTATAAATGCCGGTGACGGCGGGCATCTGCATCCGACCCAGACCCTCACCGATCTTATGACCCTCAGCGAGGAAAAGCACACCCTTGAAAACCTGACCATCGGCCTCTGCGGCGACCTGAAAAACGGCAGGACGGTACACTCTCTCATCAAGGCCATGTCCTGCTTCAAGGGGAACAAGTTCGTGCTGATCTCCACCGAGGAGCTGGCGCTGCCCACCTATATGAAGGATATCCTCTCCGCCAGCGGCCACGCCTACAAGGAGGTACGCAGCCTGGACGATGCCATCTCGGAGCTGGATGTGCTTTATATGACCCGCATACAGCGTGAGCGCTTTGCCTCCGAGGAAGAGTATATGGCGCAGAAGGGCTTCTACATCCTCGACCCGGCTAAGATGGTGAAAGCCAAGAGGGATATGATAGTCCTCCACCCGCTGCCCAGAGTTGACGAGATCGCCATTGATGTGGACGACGACCCGAGAGCCAAGTATTTCGATCAGGCGAAGTACGGTATGTTCATAAGGATGGCGCTGATACTCACCGTACTCAACAACGACGGGGTACCTGCGCAGTTGGTAAGGGGCAGGACCTATCCGAAGGCGAAATGCTCAAACCCCAAGTGCATCACCAATCAGGAGCTGTATCTGCCCAGATACTTCACCGGCAAGGGCGACACCGTCACCTGCGAATACTGCGACGAGAGAACGCTTCTTTAAGTCAATGCACAATGCACAATTGAAGGTGTCCGCTTCGCGGACATATTAAAAACAGCGGCAGCAGTAGGGAAAAGCTCTACTGCTGCCGCTAACTTATTATTCAATCGTCTGCAAAGCGGACGATAAATCGATCGCCGAAGGCGATACCTTAATTGTGCATTGATCTAGTGAGCAGCACCACCGTCTCTATCCCCGTGGTGTGGGGGAACATATCAACGGGCTGGATGTGCCTTGCCTTGTAGCCGTGACGGGCGAACACCCCAAGGTCACGGGCGAGGGATTCTATCTTGCAGGAGATATAGACCACCCGCTCCGGTGAGAGCCTTGCGACAGAGTCGATGAAGCGCTTATCGCAGCCCGCACGGGGCGGGTCGGTGATGACGGCGTCGATGTGAGTTCCCTGCTCCGCCAGGGAGAGCATGAACCGCCCGGCGTCCTCGTTGAGGAAAGTGATGTTCCCGGTGCCGTTAAGGGAGGCATTCACAGCGGCATCGGCGCAGGCAGCGGGGTTGAGCTCCGCGCCTATGACCTTTCCCACCCTGTCGGCGCAAAGGAGGCCGATAGTTCCCGTGCCGCAGTAGGCGTCGATGAGGGTATCCTGCGGCTTCAGCTCTGCAAGGCGTATGGCCTCGGAATAGAGCCGCTCTGTCTGAACAGAGTTGACCTGATAGAAGGACTGGGGCGAGATACGGAAGCGCTTGCCAAGCAGCACATCCTCGATGAAGGGCTCGCCGTAGAGGGTGATATTGCGCTCGCCCAGACTCAGGGGCAGGGTCTTGGTGCTGACGTTCAGCACGAAGCCGGCAAGCTCCGGAAGAGCCTTTTTAAGCTCAAGAGCCAGCTTCTTGCCCTGGGGGAAGGTGCTTGAATTGGCACAGACGCAGACCATGAGCTGCCCGGTGGAACGGCTGTATCGCGTCAGCAGGTGGCGGACGAAGCCCTTGCCCGTTGAGGGATCGTAGGGGGTGAGCTTGAAGCTTTTCATCAGCCGCCCGAATTCCAGAGCCGCCCTCTGACAGACCTTATCCTCCAGCATACAGTCACCGGTGGCGACCAGCCTTCCGGAGCCCGACTGATACACTCCGGAGATCAGCTGCCTGCGGGCATCGCAGCCGTAAACGGTCTGGACCTTGTTGCGGTAGTTATAGGGCTTTTCCATACCCATTATGGGGCTCACCTTACAGAAGCGGGAAAGCATACGCTCGGCCTTTTGCTGCTTCCATTCAAGCTGCTGGGCATAGGTCTTGTCCAGCTGGCAGCCGCCGCAGCGCTTGAAGCAGGAGCATCGGCGCTCCCCTGTTGCGGGGTCCACGGTTATATGTTTTTTCATCGGGTCTCCTTGTTAAGTCTCCGCAATGCCCACCAGCAGATAGGTCAGCACTGCAAGGATGCAGAACGCGATTATGGCAGCGGTCAGCACCTTTGAACACCATTTCTTCACAGCTGTCTGCTCCCCTGTTTCCAGCACGTCGAAGAGCATAGCATACTGCACCGCCGATATGGAAAGCAGGTGGTAGATATAGCGGAAGTTCTGGGTGCAGGTATTGGGGTAGAGGAAGCAGAAGAGGTAGAAGTAGTACATGGAGAAGGCCCAGAAGCCTGCCATGAATGCCTTGTCGTGCAGCTCGATGCGGGTGTTCTTTCTAAACATGAACCACACGGTGAGGACTACCCCCAGCAGAGCCAGCACCAGCGCCAGCCAAAACAGCATCGTGGGGACGGCGTCGTTACGGCCGGGGAAGTGGTTGGCGTTTATCTCCTCGCCGAAGAGGGAGTTTTTGAGTATGGCCACATTGGGGTTGTACTCGTCAAAGTCGCAGCCCTGGCGGATCCAGTTCTCAAAGACGGGGAAGAACTGCTTGCCCTCGAAGTTGGTGAGCCTCCCTATGATATCGTCCCCGACGAACTGATTGCTCTCGCCGATAAAGGGGACGTAGGTGGGATCCATACCCCACCGGATAAGGTTCCGCACGCTCCAGAAGAGGCCAATGGGCACGCTTATCAGCAGGAAGATGCCGTACTGGAGGAATATGTTTTTCCACTTTTTCAGGTTCTTTGCCAGATACCACAGGAACACCGCAGCTATGGCGGGGGCTATCAGGGCGGCATTTAGCTTTGACATCATCGCAAAACCCACGGAAAGGGCTATGGGGATGATATTCCTGAGGGTGGGCTCCTTTGTCCAGCGGACGACCAGCAGTATGGTGAGGACTGTCAGCAGGTTGGCGATCTGATCGTTGTTGATGGCACCTGCCGAGAGTATATAGGCGGGGTGGAATGCAAACAGCGCCAGGGGCAGGACAAGAGCCTTGCCGGTGAAGCCGAAATGCTTTAACAGCTTATAAACGATGATGACGGCTGCCATTGAATAGAACAGCATCAGCATCTGCAGGGATTCTCTTGCGAAGTTGCGGCTCGCCCCGAACACGTTCTCGCATATGGATATCCAGGCTGCGGAGACGGTATGGTGGAAGGGCGGGTGATAGAACTGCCAGCGTGTGGATGGGCGGAAGTCGGGCAGGTGCACATTCTGTATCAGATACTCGATATAGCCCGCGTGGCCGGAGCCGCTGTCAAAGCTGCCGACATCGTTCTGCCTGATGTAGCAGGAGGTATAGAGGACATAGGCGAACTTGATGCCGAAGCTGGTCAGCATAATGAACATTGCGTTATAGCTGTCACGGTGCTTTTTATCGGATTTCAGGGATGCTCTGAGTATCACCGCAGCCAGGGTGATATACAGGAATATCCACAGAAACATCCGCTTTGAGGCGTTGAACTCATAGCAGCACCAGAACCCCACCGCCAGAGTCGCTGCGACGCAGACTACTGCCGAGGGCTTGTTCAGCACCTTGTTGCGGTAAAGGAGGACAGCAGCGGTGAGGGGTATGCCTATACCGATAAGGCACCAGATCATCCTGGCGCTGGTGGTGATATTGTCCTGGGCACCGAAGCAGAGAGGCGTCAGCAGCACCACCGTCAGGAAGGCTGTCAGAAATGGGTGAGCCTCCGCGGCGGAGAGGATACTCCAGGCCCTGCGGTTATAATCCGAAAGCGTTCTGCTGCCTCGGGGGATGTCATTTACTCTTCTCTTCATGGTATTCCTTCTCGGTATTGACATTCCAGATGTCAGATTTATCCGTCCTGCCCTCAGCTATGGCACGGGCGGCATAGATGCCGGTAAGCATGGAGTGATCCATATTGTTGTAGCGGTGCTGGCCGTTCCTGCCGATGCAGAAAAGGTTATCGAACCGATCAAGGAAGGAGACCACCTTATCGAAGTGCTTATAGGTATCGAAGTAAGCGGGGTAGGCTTTCTTTACCTTCTCCCGGTGAGCCCCGAGGACGGCCTTCTTCTTGATGACGCCCATCTTCACGAGCTCCTTTACGGCGAAGGCCACGCACTCCTTCTCGGACATATTCCAGAAGCTGTCACCCTCGGCGCAGAAGTATTCCAGGCCGATCCAGACAGTATTTTCGGGGTCCTTCACCATATAGGGGGACCAGTTGTTGAATATCTGTATCCTGCCCAGCTTTACGCCCTTATCCTGCACATAGATCCAGCAGTCGGGGACGATATTGCCGAGAGTTTTCTTGCCGGTCTTGTTGACGAGATCCAGCTTGTTGACCAGCAGACCCACGGTGACAAAATCCCGGTAAGGCAGGCCCTTAGCGATCTTTCTGATCTTGGGGCAGACCTCAGAGCCCTCCATGGCGCCCACCAGATCCTTGACGGGCATAGAGGAAACGAACACATCGCCCACGATCATACGCTCACCGTCGGGGGTGTCGCAGATGAGAGCCTTGATCTTATTGCCCTCCAGCATAACGCTCTTGACACGGTAGTTCATCAGCAGCTCGGCGCCGTTCTTCTTGGCGAGCTCGGCGGCTCTCTCCCACAGCTGGCCGGGGCCGTACTTGGGATACCAGAACTGCTCGATCAGCGAGGTCTCCACCTTAGCGGACTTGATATGGAACACCTTGCGGAACACATCAGCCAGCACGGCTCTCACCGAGAGGCCCTTGACCCTCTGGGCGCCCCATTCCGCGGAGATCTCCCGGGGATGCCTGCCCCAGAGCTTTTCGGTATAGCCCTCAAAGAACATACTGTAAAGCACCTTGCCGAAGCGGTTGATATAGAAGTTCTCAAGATTGGTCTCGGGCTTCTTGAATATGCAGCTGCCGATATAGCTGAACCCGGCCTTTGCCGTGGTGATCAGCCCCATATCCCTGATAGTTGCGGGCTTCAGGGAGATAGGGTAATCGAAGAATTTGCGGTCGTAATAGATCCGGGAGACACGCTCACGCAGGAGCATAACGTTATCCTCTGTCTCCGGGTCGGGGCCGCCCTCGGCAAGAGGCTTCTCCCGCCCCAGCAGCTTATCGTCGAAGGAGGGGCTGCCCTGTATGGGCATAAGGTCGCTCCACCAATCCATTACCTCCTGGGATTTGGAGAAGAAGCGGTGGCCGCCTATATCCATTCTGTTGCCGCCCCAGCGGACGGTCTGGGAGATACCGCCGATACGGTCGGAGCCCTCCAGGACAGTAACGCTGATATCCTTATCCTGCTTCTGTAATTCAAGAGCCGCCGCCAGACCCGCAGGGCCTGCGCCGATTATCACGACTTTTTTCATATATCTGTCCTCACTTTGTTTTAGTTAATAATTTACAATTAATAATTAATAATTGAGGTGTCCGCTGCGCGGACGTATCTGAACGCTTTGCGTTCGGATCGCCGATACCGCAATTATGAATTATTAACTATAAATTATTAATTGACATAAACGCATAATGATACATAATAATTATACCAAATGCGCCGTCAAAAGTCAACAATAAATGAATAATTTGCGACAGCTTATAAATGTGTGCGGATGCTCTTGACTTTATGCCGAAAATATGAGATAATATCTGTGTATATTGTAAGAAAGGGTACGGTCAGATATGTTTTACCGTAAGCGAGTGAGCAAGCCCTGCGGGGCTTTTTGAGACGAATATATCCCATAAATATGAAAGGAAAGATATAAAATGCCTAAGAAAGAGCTTGCAAAGCAGTACGATCCTGCCGAATTTGAAGACAGGATCTATAAAATGTGGCTTGACGGAGATTACTTCAAGGCCGACGTAAACTCCAAGAAGCCTCCCTATTCGATAGTTATTCCCCCTCCGAACATCACCGGGCAGCTGCATATGGGTCACGCCCTGGACAACACCCTGCAGGATATACTTATCCGCTACAAGAGGATGTCAGGATTTGAGGCTCTGTGGGTACCCGGCACCGACCACGCCTCTATCGCCACCGAGGCCAAGATCGTTGAGGCTATGCGCAAGGAGGGCCTCACCAAGGACGATATCGGCAGAGATAAGTTCCTTGAGCGTGCCTGGGCGTGGAGAAAGCAGTACGGCGGAAGGATAGTTGAGCAGTTAAAGAAGCTGGGCACCTCCTGCGACTGGTCAAGAGAGCGCTTCACCATGGACGAGGGCTGCTCAAAGGCCGTAAAGGAAGTTTTCGTAAGCTACTACAACAAGGGGCTCATTTACAGGGGCGAGAGGATTATCAACTGGTGCCCCCACTGCCTTACCTCGATCTCCAATGCCGAGGTAAACTACGAGGATCAGGCAGGCCACTTCTGGCATCTGAAATACCCCTTCAAGGACGGCTCAGGCTTTGTTGAGCTGGCTACCACCCGTCCCGAGACTCTGCTGGGCGATACCGCCGTTGCAGTAAACCCCAAGGACGAGAGATACAAGGATATCGTGGGCAAGACCCTCATCCTGCCCCTGGTAGGCAGAGAGATCCCGGTAGTTGCCGATAATTACGTTGATATGGAGTTCGGTACCGGCGTAGTTAAGATCACTCCCGCCCACGACCCCAACGACTTTGAGGTCGGCAGGAGGCACGATCTTCCCATTATAAACGTTCTCACAGAGGACGCCAAGATCGTTGAGGACTACCCTGCCTATGCCGGAATGGACAGATACGATGCAAGAAAGAAGATCGTTGAAGATCTCGAAGCAGGCGGTTTCCTGTCCTACACCGAGGAGCACGCTCACAATGTAGGTACCTGCTACCGCTGCGGCACCACCGTTGAACCGAGAGTATCCCTCCAGTGGTTCGTTAAGATGGACGAGCTGGCAAAGCCTGCTATCAAGGCTGTTGAGTCCGGTGATATCAAATTCGTTCCCGAAAGGTTCGAGAAGAACTATTTCAACTGGATGAACGATATCCGTGACTGGTGCATTTCCCGTCAGCTGTGGTGGGGTCACAGGATACCTGCCTTCTACTGCGACGACTGCGGTGAGATGGTAGTTACCAAGGACGAGACCGCAGTCTGCCCCAAGTGCGGCAAGCCTATGCGTCAGGATCCCGACACCCTCGACACCTGGTTCTCTTCGGCGCTGTGGCCCTTCTCTGTAATGGGCTGGCCCGAGAAGACCCCGGAGCTTGAAAAGTTCTATCCCACAAACACCCTCGTTACCGGCTACGACATCATTACCTTCTGGGTAAGCCGTATGATCGTTGCGGGTATGGAGTATATGCACGAAAAGCCCTTCTCGACCATTCTCATCCACGGCCTCGTAAGAGATGCCGAGGGCAGGAAGATGTCCAAGTCTCTCGGCAACGGCATCGACCCGCTGGAAGTGATCGACAACTACGGCGCTGACGCTCTTAGATTCATGCTTGCGATGGGCAACGCTCCCGGAAACGATATGCGCTATATCGACGACAAGGTCAAGGCGGCAAGAAACTTCGCCAACAAGGTATGGAACGCTTCCCGCTTCATTATGATGAACCTGCCCGAGGGCTTCAAAGCGGATTCTCTGCCGGAGAATATGACCTCGGAGGACAAGTGGATAGTATCCAAGTTCAACACGCTGGCTAAGGAGATAAACCAGAATCTGGAAGCCTTTGAGCTGGGTATCGCGGTACAGAAGCTCTACGATTTCATCTGGGATGTTTACTGCGACTGGTACATCGAGCTGACCAAGCCCCGCATCGCGGCAGGCGGAGAGACGGCTCTCACCGCTCAGACGGTACTGGTATGGGTAATGAAGGGTATGCTGAAGCTGCTGCACCCCTTTATGCCCTACATCACCGAGGAGATCTGGCAGGCGCTGGTGGATGACGGCTCGGCTATCATCGTAAGCCAGTTCCCTGTTTACGACGAGGCTCTCTGCTTTACCGCCGATGAGGAGCGCTTTGAGAAGATCATCGCGGCTATCAAGTCGGTAAGAGCCATCAGGAGCGATATGAACGTTGTTCCCTCGGTCAAGGCAAAGCTCTACATTGAGACCAAGGAGCCGGAAGTATTCGAGGCCGGAAAGATGTTCTTTGAGAGGCTGGCCTCCGCCTCTGAGGTGGAGATCGATGCAAAGTGGGAGCTCTCGGACTGTGTAACGGCAGTTACCGATGCGGCGAGGATATTCATTCCCCTCTCCGACATCGTAGACACCGAGAAGGAGCTTGCCCGTCTTGACAAGGAGCAGAAGGCGGCTCAGAAGGATATCGACTTCCTTTCCTCCAAGCTGAACAATCAGGGCTTTATAGCAAAGGCCCCCGCTCAGCTCATCGAGGCGCAGAAGCAGAAGCTGGCCAAGGCTCAGGAAAAGCTGGAAAAGATCCTGCAGTCCATCGCGGCGCTGAAAAAATAAGACACAAAGAAAAGGCTGATGCTTCAAACATCAGCCTTTTTTCAATTCACAATGCTTTGCACAATGCTTAACCCAATGCACAATGGATTATAGTTGCTTCTTATTGAACATCGGCACGCTTGCCGACAGCAGGAGGACTATGCTCACCAGAGTTATGACCAGCGCGGGTGTGTAATCAAAGTCCCGGGCGCGGAGGAGCCCCGAGGAGCCGGAAAGGTAGGTGGGGATGAATCTCTCCGCCTTGGGGATCATTGCCAGCAGGTCGCCGGCAAGGAAGATGGCTCCCGTGCAGACGATGACCGCAGTTGCCGAGTTCAGGAAGGTGGAGAAGAACACTATCATGGCGATGTACCACAGGCCGTATATCCACCAGAGCAGGACGGCTGTCCACAGGTCGTTGACCACGGACATATCCCAGAAATAGGCGGTGTAGGCATAGGTGGTGCCGAAGCAGACAAGATAGCAGGCTGTCCAGACGGCTGTAAGGGTGAAAGCCTTGGCAGCTATCACCTTCCTGCGCTCCATTCCTCTGGTGAGAGAGAGCAGCAGGGTGCCGGAGGAATACTCTCTGGTGAATATCCCCGCCTGCATAATGACGAACACTATCAGCGAGGTGGAGACATTCTTGAAGAACTGGTCAAAGGAATCCAGCGCCGAGACCTCCTTGACGGCTTCGATCTTGAAGCTCTGATCCTGCTCTGCCACCAGCTCGATGATCTTGGGCATCAGCTTTGCCGCGGCGGGGCTCATAATGCCGAAGAACAGGAACACGGCTCCCAGAATGTAGAGCCTGCGGGAGCGCAGCTGCTCAGTGAACTCCTTTTTGATGAATGCGTTCAGCTGTCTCATTGCCCCACCACCTCCATAAAGAGATCCTCAAGGGTGGGCTCGGAGCGCTCCAGCTTTATGAGGGGCAGCTTTCTCTCGGCGGCGAAGCTCATCACCTCAAAGGGCGAGAGCTCTGTATCCCTAAAGGTGAAGCTGCCGGAGCCGGTATCGGTGAGCATGGGGAATGCAGCTTTAAGGGCTGCCGCTGCCTCGCTGCCCTCGGGTTCCAGGATGTAGATATCCGAGCGGTAGCTGCGCCTGATCTCAGAAAGGCTGCCGCCCAGAGAGATCACGCCCTCCCGGAGGAAGGCCACATCGGTGCAGATGCGCTCCACATCCGAGAGGATATGGGTGGAGAAGAGTACGGTGGTCTCCTCCCTGACCCTGACCAGGATATCAAGTATCTCCTTGCGGCCCACGGGGTCCAGGGCGGAGGTGGGCTCGTCGCAGATGAGCAGCCGGGGGCGCCCAAGCAGAGCCTGAGCTATGCCCAGCCGCTGACGCATACCCCGGGAATAGCCCTTGATACGGTGCTTCTCCCCTGCAAGGCCCACGGCCTCCAGCAGCTCCTCGCTGCGGGAGCGTATCTCTCCCCTGTCCATACCCGAGATCTCGCCGCAGAAGGCGAGGTATTCCCCGGCGGTCATAAAGGGGTAGAACTCGGGAACATCCGGCAGGTAGCCTATATGGCGGTTGGTGGGGGTATTGCCGTAGACCACCTTCTCCCCTGCCACGGTGATCTCGCCGCTGTCGGCTCTGAGCAGACCCAGGACGGTCTTCATAGTGGTGGTCTTGCCGGTGCCGTTCTGACCGATAAAGCCGAAGATGCTCTTCTCGGGGACGGTAAGGCTTAGCCCTTTTAACACCTGCTTATCGCCGAAGCTCTTCACGAGGTCTTTGATCTCTAATACGGGCATATCAGCTGTCCTCTTTTCCTACTGCGAAATAGGCCACGGGGCCTATTATGGAGACCAGCAGGCAGATGACCACCCAGAGGGCTCTGTTGCCCACCTTATACTTATCGTGCTTGAAAATGTGTACCAGCGAGGCTATCATCAGACCGAACTGAATGATCGCCAGGGGGATGATAAAGGGTAAATACTCTCTGATTTCGTCCATAGTTAACTCTCCTTATTTTTAATGCACAATGCTTAGTCCAATGCACAATGCTTAGTCCAATGCACAATGCACAATTCACAATGCACAATGAAGGTGTCGGCGCTTTGCGCCGAGTTTATGGCCATTCGGCCGCCATAGATCGTGATATCCGTGAGCTTTATGATTTTACTCAGCTGCCGGGTATAGCTGCACATATTTACCTTCCTGCATAAGGCAGTCTGCCCGAGATGGGCAATCTGAACGCTTCGCGTTCAGATAATATCGCCGTAGGCGATACCATAATTGTGCATTGTGAATTGTGCATTGTGCATTGCATCGTTATTCCTTTTCCTTCGACAGTACCTTCTTGTGGTAGCCCCTCTTGTTGCAGTGCGGGCAGCGCATTCTTCTTGAACGCCCGATGTGGGGTGCCAAGAAGGCCTTCCAGTAGCCGGGGACATACCTTTCGCCGCAGTTGGGGCACTCATAGTAGCCCGCCTCCACCTCTATCTTCATAGAGTAGCCCATTCCTATAATGAACTGGATCCAGGCGATGCTGCCCATCAGGATCCTTGCCCACAGAGGCAGGCTGTCGAGCATCACTGCCATCAGGAACATTGTTAAGAAGCATACCGTGCAGATTATGCCTATCACTATTTCCAGCCGGAGCATCGCTCTTGCGCTCTGCTCCTCCCGCTCGCGCATTTCGAGCAGGGTCTTCTCTGCCATCTCCCTGTAATTCTCCATATCTATTCTCCTTGCGTTGAGCAGGTCGTTGACGGTTATGCCTATCTGCTCGCAGAGCTCCAACATTATTGAAGCATCCGGCATTGACCTGCCTGTTTCCCACTTGGACACCGCTCTGTCTGTTACGCCGAGGCGCTCTGCGAGCTGAGCCTGTGTCAAGTGTTTCTCCTTTCGGCACTCCGATATGAATTTCCCAATAGCTATCTGATCCATACTGCAAGTTCCTTTCTGTGCTTTCATCATAGCATACGCAGGGGCGGTTTACAACGAACCGGCGGTAGAGTCGGGAGAAAACGGCACTACCGCGGGGAAAATTACCGACTCTACCGTTGGTAGAGTCACGCAAATGCGCGGTTTGCGGAGATCGGTCTGATCCGGGGCGAGAGGCGACTCAGAAAATTTAAACATTCCCTCTTGCAAAATGGGGAAAAATAATGTATTATAGAAATAACAAGAATTCCCGGGAGTGATCATATGACTTGGAAAACTGCACTCATCATCGTATCCATTTTGGGCATACTTATAGGCTCATGGATACTCAACAAGATCAATCACCTGGTATTTTCAAAGGTGAAGAAGAAATACAACGGCCTGCAGTTCCGGTTCCTTGAAAGAGTGGTATCGGTGCTCATCGCAATACTCGCCGTGATACTCTGCTTCTCGGTATTCGGGGGAGTATCCAGAGTATGGTCTACGCTGCTGGGAGGAACAGCAGTTATCTCCGCCGTACTGGTCTTCGCTGCGCAGGACGTTATCAAGGATATCCTTTCGGGTACGATGATAAGCATTTACAAGCCCTTTGAGATAGGCAACCGCGTCGAGCTGGAAAACGGCATCGTGGGTATAATCAAGGACATCACCATGAGGCACGTTGTGCTGCTGACTATGGACACACAGGTGGTCATCATCCCCAACAGCAAGCTGAACGGTATGTGCCTGAAGAATTTCAGCTACCTGACCGAGACCCGTTCCGCGATGTTCAACTTCCACGTTGCTTACAAAACGGATGTTGAGCTGGCGATGAAGGTGATCCGCGAGGCGATAATAGAGTCCGAGCTGAGCATCCCCTGCACCCGTCCCGACGGGATAAAGGAGTACCCCCAGGTCTACTTCATGGCCTTTGAGGACAGCTCCCTGAGGCTGTCCACCACGGTCTACTACGCAGCCAAGACCCGCTCCGAGGTGCTGATCTCGGATATAAACCTCCGGGTGAACGAGGCGCTGAAGGCCCACGGCATCGAGATACCCTACGGCTATCTCAACGTGCTCCTGCAGGATCAGAAGGCCGAGCAGGAGAGGCTGAAGATCTCTTAAGGCAACACCGCACGACCCCTGTGCATCAGATGCGCCGTCCAGATTTTCGTCAGATTGCCTAAATTCGACGCAGGCTTGCTGACGCAAGTCAAGGAGAATTTGGGTGATATGACGGAAAGCTGGCAAGCAGATGATGT
>JAFXXU010000064.1 GCA_017542125.1 Ruminococcus sp. | reverse complement strand
TGCACATCATCTGCTTGCCAGCTTTCCGTCATATTACCCAAATTCTCCTTGACTTGCGTCAGCAAGCCTGCGTCGAATTTAGGCAATCTGACGAAAATCTGGACGGCGCATCTGATGCACAGAGGTCGTGCGGTGTTGCCTTAAAAGGCTGCTGTACCGCACAGCAGCCTTTTTTGTTTTCTGATGATCACTCGCCCCAGTCTATGACCGTCAGCACCTCATTCTCGGCACCGCATCTGGGGCAGGTGAGAAACAGCAGATGTTCGGTGTTGGCTCTTTTCATACGGGAGCCGCAGCGTTTGCAGGGGTGAGGATAGCTCTTATAGAGATACATCTCCCGGAGCTGTTCGGGTGAGACGAACTCCACCGGGCCGGAGGGCTTGGCTCCTTTTTCGCTGAACACGGGCTTGCCCTCACTCTTGGGGAGATATGCCGCCAACGAGGGCTGGATGTCCCAATCGCGGCAGTTATGGCAAAGGTAGAGGGTCTCTCTGGCATCAACGGCAAAGCTGCGCTCCTTCAGAAAAAGCTCCTGCCATTCGGTGCCGTACTTCCCTGTCCGGATATCCTTGATGCAGGTCTTGTATTCCTGGGGATAGAGGCTGCTCACCCACAGCGTGAAGCCGTACTGATGACGGCAGGAAAAGCAGCGCAGAGTAAAGCTGCGGTTCATATGGGCACCTCCCGTTCATCAAGTATTATATCGCCCCCGCGAATGCTTATGAGAGATATTTCTCCCGATAGTCTGTCCACTCGGAGAAGCACTTGGCAAGGATCGAAAGATCATCCAAGTCGGGAGCACCGGAGTTGTTAAGGTCTGCTGCCTTTACATTCACGATCTTATCATAGCCTTCCCACTCCGAGAAATATTTTGCAAGGTCGGAGTAGTCGGAGAGGTCAACGGTGCCGTCGCGGTTGACGTCGCCTTTCTTGATTTTTGAGGGTTTGATCTTTACTTCCCCGGGGTAGTAAATGCTCGAGCCGTCCTCTGCGGAATAGCTCCAGGTATTGCCGTAAGCATCAACATAGTCAGCCTCGGCGCTGACAGTAAAGAACGTCCCCTGCGGCAGCAGCGTGAAAAGCGACAGCACCAGTATGAATGCCGTCAGCAGCGCTAAGCTCCTGTTTTTTATCCCTTGCATAAAAGCTTCCCCTTTGAACTGTAAGAAACAGAATAACTGTTTACCCATAGTAATACTAGCACATCCGCGGATGATTGTCAATAGACAAATACACCGCGAGAGCAGACAAGATCCCCCGGGAAACCGCTGTCTCCCGGGGGATAGTAGTTATTTAACAGCTACATCGAACACTATGCCGTCGGCACTGCGGCAGGCGGTTATGCTCCAGCCGTGGAGCTCTATGATCTCCTTGGCAAGTGCGAGCCCAATGCCGGTGTTGCCGTTCCTTCCGGTATAGAACCGTTCAAAAATGTGCCGGAGCTCGTCGTCGGTTAGGCCGTCGCAGTCGTTGCCGATGAGCAGATGCCGCTCGTCCAAAGATATGCGCAGGCTGCTCTTGGCGTACTTTATGGCGTTGGTCAGTATGTTGGAGACCGCCTGATCCAGCCTGTCGGGGTCGGCAAGAACTGTCCTTTTGCCAAGCTCCAGGCTCACCGAGAGCCCCCGGCTCATTACTGCGCCCTCCAAAGGCATAAGGCAGTTCTCGATGAACTCGCCCAGCTCCAGCTCCTCGCGTTTCAGGGTCATAGCGCCGCTTTCAAGCTTTGAGACCAGAAGTATCTCCTCCACGAGGCGGCTCATTTTTTCCGTCTGCTCGGTGATAATGCGGCCTGTTCTGGCGTAGTCGGTGATGACGCCGGTGCTTATGCCCTCTGCATAGCCTCTTATGGAGGTAAGGGGTGTTTTCAGCTCGTGGGAGGTGTTCTCAAAGAACTGCTTCTGTACCAGCTGGCTGCGCTCCATATTCCTGCCTATGAGATAGCCGCAGATGCCGGCAGCAATGGCTATCACCACGGCATTGATCAGGAAGAAGACAGTCATACTGCCGATAAGCTCTGTCTCAGCGGTGACATCTATATAGGCGATGAACCGCTGACCTTCCAGCAGGGGCAGGAACGCTCCTATGATACCCTCTTTCAGTATCTCCAGGCTGAATTCGTCGTCCTCCGACGAGCTCTCGGCAAGCTCGGTGACAGAGAGAGTCTTATCCTGGAGGTAGTAGATGTTCTTGTTGATCTCAGCTTTGACTATGCCCTCCGGCTTCTCGGCATCGCAGTATGCGATTATTTTCTTTTCCGCCCGGGTATGCTCGTATTCGATACCCAGCGACTCCCCTAGGAACTCTATCACCGAAGGGGTATAGAGAGACTGCGAGTCCGACTTTCCGGTGCTCAGCACCGACTCTATCGACTCCCTTGCGTTCTGCTCGATGCTTCTGCGCATAAGCACATTGAAGAGAATGAGTATTATCATCATCGTCAGCAGCACCGCGCCGCCCGTCAGGAGGGCTATCTTGTATCTGACCTTACTCATTGGCTTTCTCCAGCTTATAACCGTAACCCCAGACAGCCGTGATCTTCACCGAGCTGCCAGACTCCTTGAGCTTGCGGCGTATCCTGCGGACGGTCTCATCGGTGACTCTGGTTTCAATATCGTCGTTATCTATCCCCCAGACCTTATCCAGCAGGACGTTTCTTGCCACAGCCGTACCCGGCTCCGAGAGCAGGCACTCCATAAGCGAGAACTCGGTAACGGTCAAGCCGAGGGCCGAGCCTCTGCAAAGCACATCATGCTGCGAGAGTGAAAGGACTATATCCCCGAAGGGAGTCTCGCCCCCGGCGGGAGCGGCGGTCTCGCTCCTTCGCAGCAGGGCCTTGATCTTCATTACCAGCAGCGAGGGCGAAAAGGGCTTGATGAGGTAATCGTCGCCGCCCAGCATATAGCCCCGCATCTGATCCGCCTCGCTCTCCTTGGCGGTGAGTATAATTATTGGTATCCCGGAGATACTGCGCAGCTCCCGGCAGATGGTCAAGCCGTCGCGTCCGGGCATCATAATGTCCAGGACGGCTAAATCGCAGGGGCGCTTTGAAAACTCCTCCAGCAGGGCATCGCCTGTGGAAAAGGTCACGACCTCAAAGCCGGCGCTGGTAAGGAATTCACGCAGCACGTCGAGAATGACCTGCTCGTCGTCGGCGCAGTAGACCAGTTTTGCCATCACAATACCTCCAAACGCAGATGACCTGCCCGAAAATCCGGGCAGGTTCCGCTTGTACTCTTTTTCTTTTGGTTCCCGTCTTCCGGGATCTATCCTCTGCAGACGGTATTTTTATATATCAATTTTTGTTCCTACACTTCAAATATTTGCTGTATCTATGCTGCCGAAGATCTCCTCAAGCAGGTTGCCGAGTTCTTCAAGATCCTCGTCGGAGATATCGAAGTTGAATAAGGCTTCGCCGTCATCTTCGTCGTCAAGATCCCAATCCCAGTCTTCATCATCGAGATCCCAATCGTCGTCATAATCTTCCCAGCCGGCTTTCTTTTCAAGCTCTTCTGCACGCTTGGTAAGCCTGTCCAGCTCATCCTCATACTTGGAATACATCTGCTCGATCTGTTCCTCGGTAAGGGTATCGGCATTCTTGATTATATCAGCGATCATCTCTCCGCCGATATTTCCGATCCTGGTCCAGATGGATTTGAGCTCTGTGATCTCGTCCTGAGTGAGATCGCCGTACTCAATGCCGAACCAATCGCCGATATCCGCGATAAGCTCACCGAAGTCGATGTCCTTGATGAGAGCGGTAAAATCGTTGACCAGCTCGTTCCAATCCTCATCGGAGAAGAGCTCAGAGGCTTGATCTCTCAGGTCGTCAAGCTCATCGCTGTACTTATCGATAAGCTCATCGGTGTCCTCCTGATCGAGGCCCTCCAGTTCGTCCAGAAGCTCCTGGATGATCTTTTCGGCTTCTTCATCGGTAACGTCGCCGATCTCTTCGGGAGCAGCATCCTCGTCAACGGCATCCGCGCCGGCTTCGGCTTCTGCGGGGGCTTCCTCATCTGCGGGAGCTTCCTCATCTGCGGGAGCTTCCTCATCAGCATCTGCCTCTGCATCCTCCGGCTCGTCATTCTCTGCATCTTCGGTATCCTCGGATGTCTCAGCTTCAGTTACCACAGAAGTCTCGGGCTCGGCAGCTGCGGGAGATTCCTTATCGGCTGCGCACACTGCGATCGGTATCATCAGAGAAAGCGCCAGGACAGCAGCAAGACCGGCAGTAACCAATCTGTTTTTCTTGATCATAATTAGCGACCTCCTTAGTGTTGTCATCAACAAGCCGTTTCGTTTGTTCTTGGCTTGATTACATAATACCACAAGGAGCCGGGTGATTCCCCGAAAAAGTGTAAGGAAAATGTCACAAAAGTGTAATAACGGGTGACGGTATAATTATATCACAGTTCTCCCGGTTTGTAAACAGGGAGAAGAAAACAAATTGACCAAGGGGACTGTCTGGGCGGATAGTATCCGCCCAAACAAAAACCGCGCCCCGCGGCCAGATCCCCCGCAGAGCACGGTATTCATATTTATAACGGATTATCCGAGATACTCCTCCTCATAACACGTCCATTCCGCAAAACACTTGGCAAGGATCGAAAGATCATCCAGATCCACATTGCCGGACTGGTTAAGGTCAGCAGCGTTCTTGTCCACGATCTCCTCATAGCCCGTCCACTATCACAAGAATACAATCGCTCCAGCTGTGCAGCTGGATCAGTGCCATATCTGTATTCTGGGCGTGGCGGCTCAGCTTATGTCCGGCAAGATCAAGGTACAAAGTCCCCGATGATAGCCAAGTGCATCACCTCCGAAAGAGAGGGCAGGAAGGTATTCTACGGCGCGATGATCTCCGAATCGGTGATAGCTCTGGTATGGGCTGCAGCGGGAGTCGCCTTCTACGGCACGACAGAGCTGCTCAGCGAAGCCCTTAAAGGCGGAGCCTCCAACACGGTATACGATATTTCCACCGGAGTCCTGGGCACGGTGGGAGGCATCCTGGCTGTGGCAGGTGTGGTCATCTGCCCCATAACCTCCGGAGATACGGCTTTCAGAAGCGCAAGGCTCATCCTCGCCGAGACCTTCGGCCTGGAGCAGAGGAAGATACGCAACCGCCTGATCATAACCGTTCCTCTGCTGATCATCGGCGGCCTGCTGACCTGGTTCGCTATCGTCAACAACAACGGCTTCCAGATCATCTGGAGATATTTCTCCTGGAGCAATCAGACCCTGGCCATGATCGCCCTCTGGGTAGCTACGGCTTATCTGATGAAGAAGGGCAAGTACCGCTTCGGCTCCCTGCTCACTGCCCTGCCCGCCTCCTTTATGACAGCAGTGAGCCTGACCTACATCCTCATAGCAAATGAGGGTTTCAGCCTCAGCAAGACGGTGTCCTACACCGCAGGCATCATAGCTGCCGCTGCCCTGCTGACGGTCTACTGCGTATTCCTCCTGCGGGGAAAGAAAACCGAGTGACAGTAACGTAAAACGCTCCGACGGGGGTCACATTCCCGCCGGAGCGTTTTTATTCATACCAGATACTTTTCCTTGTAGCCCGTCCAGTCAGCGAGGCACTTGGCTAGGATCGTAAGATCATCCAGGTCGGCGGTGCCGGAGTTGTTCAGGTCGGCAAGCCTGGTATCAACTATCTTTTCGTAGTCGGTCCACTCGGCAAAGTACTTGGCAAGATCGGAGTAGTCACCCAGGTCAATGTGACCGTCCCGGTTGACATCCCCCTTCTTGTAAGGAGCCTTGGTGAAGTATCCCGGCTTTCCTGCCCTGTCGATAACTGCATAGGCGTGGCCTATGTTGTTCTTGCTGTAGGTCGTGCCGTTGCCGCCCCTGATGACTCCCCTGTCGTACATCTGGAACATATCGTCATCCCCGGAGACGGAGATGCTCCAATCCGAATAGGTGTAGATCGTCTTCAGCGCATAGCAGTAACCGAACATCTTGCCGACGGATCTCAGCTTGGGGGTGGTGAAGTTGTTGAGCCAGAGGGTCTCCAGCTTCTCGCAGCCCATGAACATACCGTAGGTGTAGATCAGATTGTCGGTATCGAACCCGCTGAGGTCAAGGCTTTTCAGCGAGGTGCAGCTGGCGAACATCGAAGTCATCGAGGTGACATTTGAGGTCTTGAAACTGCTGAGATCCAGTGTTGCAAGGGACGAGCAGGCTGAGAAGAGGTTTGACAGATCCGTGACCGCCGGAGCATTGAACCCGGTGAAGTCAACAGTGGTGAGACTGGTGCAGAAGAGGAACATCCCGTCCATACTGTCCAGCTTGGGGGCATTAAAGCCTGAGAGATCTATGGCCTTCAAGCTGCAGCAATCGTAGAACATACTCTCGGTGGAAGTCAGCACCGGGGCGTTGATAGCTTTGAGCTTTATGGATGTGAGCGCCTTGCAGCCCATAAACATACCGTAAGTACTGGTGGCGCTTGAATAATCGAAGCCGGTAAGGTCAAGAGCCTTGAGCGCCTTGCAGCCCATGAACATATAAAAGAAACTGGTGACCTTCGGGGTCTTGAAATTGCTCAGATCTATCGACCGGAGCTTGTCGCATTCCCTGAACATCTCCCCCACATCCTTCAGGCTGTCGGTCCGCAGAGCGGTGAGGTCAAGGTCCACAAGGCTGTCGCAGTTCATAAACATCGAGTGCATACTTGTGACCTTGGCGGTATCGGAGTTCTGGAAATTGACAGAGGTCAGAGCCTTGCAGCCCCGGAAGAGACCTGTCATACCGGTGAGGGCTGTAAACTTCAACCCTGACATATTGACGGTTTTAAGGGAGGCACAGTCAGTGAACATACCCTCAACCGTTGTAAGCGCGGAGACATTAAGCGGGGTAAGGTCAACGGAGGTGAGAGAAGTGCAGCCGTTGAACATCCCGGACATATCCGTGACCTTTGAGGTCTTGAGGGTGCTGAGCTTTACGGAGGTGAGAGCTTTACAGCCGCTGAACATATATCTCATTTTAGTGACATTGGCAGTATTGAGGGGTGAGATATCTATGGAGGTCAGCGACTCGCAGGCGGAAAACATCCCCGACATATCCGTTACCGCAGAGGTGTTGAAGGTGCTGAGTTTTATGGAGGTCAGCGAAGCAAGCCCGCTGAACATATTCTTCATTGATGTTGCCTTGGCGGTGTTGAATTTGCTGAGGTCAAGGGTCTTCAGGCTGATGCAGCCCTTGAACATATCTGTCATGCTTGTGACCTTGGAGGTGTTGATCTTGCGGAGATCAAGGGTGGTGAGTGCCGAGCATCCGCTGAACAGAGCGATCATGGAGGCGGCATTTGAAGTATCAAGATACTGAAAGTCGATCTTCGTAAGGGCTGCACAGCCGTAGAACATCGAATCGAAGGCCGCGACCTTTGAGGTCTTGAAGTTTGAAAGGTCTATGGAGGTCAGCGACTTGCAGCCGCTGAATATGCCGTCGCACTTGGCAAGATTTGTGGTATCGAAGGCGCTCATATCTATCTGGGTCAGCGATTGGCAGTCGCTGAACGTGGAGCGCAGCTCCGTGACCTTTGAAGTGAACTTGGGCAGTTTCAGGGTCTTGAGCTTTTTGCAGCCGTCAAAGGTATCGCAGAGCATAGTGACCTCGGAAGCATTCGCGGCGGTGAGGTCGATAGTCTCCGCCATAAAATCCCGGAACAGGAAGTTGCTGTTGCTCGGCATATAGGAATCCGAGGCTGCAACGACCTTCTTAACGCTATCGTCCTTGGCGTAGCCTTTCAACTTATCGTCAGTTATCGAGCCGTGAAGGGTCAGCACTCCTGTGGAGCTGTTGAACTCATAGCCGTTGGCGTCCGCAGCCACGGCCCTGAGAGTGCCCTCCGGCAGCACCGTGAGCATCGAGAGCAGTAGCACAAAGGCCGTAACGAATGAATATAGTCTTCTGCGCAGCATAGATGACCTCCCCTTTTAATCACAAGTCAATTGCTTATTAGTAATAATCATAGCACATCCCGCAGGGATTGTCAATAATTCTCAAAAGCTGTTCCATGCGAAAAAACGGGCAGGAGACCTGCTCCCGCCCGGTGGGTATTCTATCGTTTCATTCAAGGAACTGAACATCGGTTACATAGATTATCTCGCAGCCGGTCTTGCCGTGATCGTCCCGGACGGTGCTGGTCTCCCAGGCGTAGGAATTGCCGAAGCGGGAGCCGTAAGCGCTGACGAGATAGCCCTTCAGCTTGACGTGGTCGCCGCGGCGTATCTTCTTGATATCGTGGCTCACCCGGAAGCTGGCGGGGATGAGGTGGTTGTTTGAGCAATGTGAGATGACATAATCCATACCGCCGATGAGCTTGATCTCATAATCGTCGGCAGGGTCAGCATCCACGATCAGAGCCCTTTTGGTGTGCTCCCACCCGAAATCTATGAGGGTGTTCTTTTCCGCCACCTTGCCCCAGGCCAGGGCAACATCCATGGGCGAAATGGCATCAGCCATACTGAAAGGCCCGAAATACCGCCTTGTATGCACCACAAGCCCCTCGATCTCATACTCGTACTCATAGGTCAGCTTGACGTCGAAGCCCCAGGAGGACAGGAACTTCTCCCCGCTCACAGGCTTCTGGACAGGGTCGCCGATGCCTGCTATGCTGCGCCGCGCCCCGATGTCATAGATATCCCGCACAATAAACAGCAGGAGCAGTATGCACATCAGTATCAGGAACAGGAGCAGCAGCCTTCTTCTCAACGGCTTCTTCTTTTTGACCGTCGCGGTCTGAGCCTGAACGTTCTCTTCCAACTGCTTACCTCCTCTGCACCGTTTTCGCGGGAGCACTGCCCCTCCTGGATAACGCCCGGGCTTTTCGCAATAATCATAGCATATTTCGGGAAGGATGTCAATATAAGGTGAACAGGTGTTCTGCCGCGGACAAAGCTGCATATAATAAAATGGAGCTATCAAGGTCCTGACCTGCACAGATATAAAAAAATACAGCAAAAATTGTGGCAGTTCACAAAAACATTTGATAATATGTGATTATTCTCTACTTGAAATATGGAAAATAATATGTTATAATAGTAAAGATAGATATTTATAGATGATTTTTGTAACGTTTTGAGCTCTGCTCCGTCTTGGTTACGGTGGAGCCGTGGAACGGAGGTGGAGGGCTTGGATAAGCGCCGGTTGATCTATTACAGCGACGAGCTTCACGATGAGTTCTCTGTGGCTCAGATCGAGCCCCGCCGTATAGACAAGGACTACGTCTACATCCACACCTCACGCTTCAAGCGATTTACCCATTTCTTCTGGTACAGGGTCGTGGCTCTGCCTGTCGCCCTGCTCTACTGCAAGGGCGTCTTCGGACAGAGGGCAAAAGGCACCCGCAAGCTGAAAAAGGCAGAGGGCAAGGGCTTCTTTATGTACGGCAACCACACTCAGGATATAGCCGATGCATTCATCCCCACGCTCACCGCTTTCCCCACCCATGTGTATGTCATAGTTCACCCGAACAATGTCTCGATGCCTGTGCTGGGAAAGATAACCCCCTCGCTGGGAGCTCTGCCCCTCCCCGACGAGCCTGCTGCCTACCGCAAATTCAAGGAGGCAGTCACCACCCGGATAGAAGAGGGCAAATGCGTCACCGTATATCCCGAGGCACATATCTGGCCCTACTACACCGGGATAAGGCCCTTCCCCGATACCTCCTTTGATTACCCCGCAAAGCTGGGAGCGCCGGTGTTCGCATTCACCAACACCTACCGCAAGCGCCGCTTCTTCAAGCACCCCAGGATAATCACTTATGTAGACGGCCCCTTTTATCCCGATATGGATAAGCCGGCTCGCAAGCGCCGCGCTGAGCTCAGAGAAAAGGTCTATAACGCTATGTGCAGAAGAGCAAAGCTCTCGGACCACATTCAGATAAAATATATCAAGCGGGAGAATAAGCAATGATCGATATTCTTTTCTGCGGCAACGACGGCGTGTTCGACGGTATGCTGACCTGCACGCTCTCGATACTTATGCGGACTGAACGGGCAGAGCCCTTTCACTTCCATATATTCACCATGGATGTCACTCATCTGGACGAGAGGTATTATCCCCTTACCAAAGAGCATATCGACCTGTACCGCAGGGCGGTCAAGGAGTTTGACGAGGGCAACCGTGTCACCGTCTACGATGTGACGGGGCTTTATATGAAGTATTTCTCCGGCTGCCCCAATGAGGGAGCCTACTGCTCACCCTACACGCTGATAAGGCTGTTCGCGGACAGGGTCAAGGGCATCCCCGACAAGCTGCTCTATCTCGATGCGGACATCATGTTCAACCGGGACGTCTCGCTGCTGTGGGATACCGACATTGAGGGCTATGAGTACGCTGCCGCAAGAGATCACTACGGCAAGTATCTGATACAACCAAATTACATAAACGCCGGAGTCCTGCTGTTCAATATGGCGGAGTCCAGGCGCACCGGGCTTTTCAAAAAGGCTCGGTGGTGGATAAGGAAGCAGAAGCTCACCTTTGCCGACCAGAGCGCCCTTATCCGCTCCACCACAAGAAAGAAGATGCTCCCCCAGCGCTTCAACGATCAAAAATTCCTGCACCGCCATACAGTCGTGCGGCATTTTTCAAAGCGGCTGTTCTGGCTCCCCTACCCCCATACCGACAATATCAAGCAATGGCATATCGACAAGGTACACTCGGTGTTCGGGTACAGGCAGTTTGACGATATTTATGAAAGATATCTTTCCCTCATCAAAATTTCCCCAGACAAGGAGACAGTATGAAAAACTCTATTATCCCGATATTCTATGCCTGCGATGACGAGTTTATCAAATTTACGGTAGTGTCGCTCCGCTCAATGATCGACAACGCCTCCCGTGACCGCAGATATATCGTACACATTCTCAATGCGGGAATCTCGGAGCAGCTCAAGGGGGCAGTTTCTGCTTTGGCGGACGAATGCTTCGAGATACGCTTTGTCGATGTCACAGAGCATCTCAGCTCCGTCTCCGACAGGCTGCCGCTGCGGGACTATTACTCCAAGACCACATATTACAGGCTTTTCATCGCCGAGATGTTCCCCGAGTACAGCAAGGCGGTATACATAGACAGCGACACGGTGGTAACAGGCGATATCAGCGAATTCTTCGACACCGACATCGGTGAAGCCTACCTGGGTGCCTGCCACGAGCAGGTAATGGTGCAGTCGGATATCTTCGGCACATATGTGGAGAAGGTGCTGGGCATTTCCAGATACAACTATTTCAATGCAGGCATCCTGCTTATCAACTGTGAGCAGTTCCGTCAGCATAAGGTGCTGGAAAGGTTCATCGAGTGTCTGGGCATATATAATTTCGTCGTGACCCAGGACGAGGATTATCTCAATCTCATTTGCAAGGATCACGTCCACTGGATAGACCAGCGCTGGAACACCGAGGTGTTCGGGAAGATCCCCCACACCAAAGAAGAAGCTAAAATGATCCACTACATAATGGTGAACAAGCCCTGGCATTACAAGGATTGCCCCTACGGGGATGTTTTCTGGAAATATGCCGAGCAGACCTCTGTATATGACGAGATCACAGCCGTGCTGGAAAGCTATACCGACGAGCAGAGGAAGTCGGATGCCGCCTCGGCCGAAAGGCTGGAGGCCACCGCCGTCTCCGAAACGGAGCGGGAGGATAACTATCTGAATATCATCAACCGTGACAAGCGTGCTCCCGACCGTGTGGAGATCGTCCACAGGATCGAGCAGTACGAGCTGGAGGGGCGCTTTGACGAGGACGTTGAGGACGATCCTCCGGGTCGTATGCTGATGCCCGACGAGATCGAGTATATCAGGCGCGGGGCAGCCGACAGGCTAAAGACCAAGGTCGCATTCACGATGGCGCGCAAGTTCGTCAACGACCTTATCCGCGACAAGAAGCTCATCATCAAGGAGATGCGGGGCATCGAGAATTTCAAGGATCTCACCTCCGGCGCTGTGATAACCTGCAACCATTTCAACGCCTTTGACAGCTTTGCAATGCAGCTCACCTACGATGCTTCGGAGCAGAAGGGGCGTGAGTTCTGGCGTGTTATCAGGGAGGGCAACTACACCTCCTTCCCCGGGTTTTACGGTACGCTCATGCGCAACTGCAACACCCTGCCCCTTTCCTCGAACTTCGAGACTATGAGGAAATTCTACGCAGCCATAGACGAGCTGCTCACCGGCGGGCATTTCGTGCTTTTCTACCCCGAGCAGAGTATGTGGTGGAACTACCGCAAGCCCAAACCCCTTAAGCGCGGCGCCTTCAGCTTCGCCGCAAAGAACGGAGTACCGGTGCTGCCCTGCTTCATCACTATGAAGGACTCCGATATCGTGGGCGAGGACGGCTTCTTTATCCAGGAGTACACCGTTCACGTTTCGCCGCCTATCTATCCCGATACCTCACTGCCCCGCAGAGCGCAGTCAGATGATATGATGCGGAGAAATTCCGAGATCTGGAAGGAGATATACGAGACTGAGTATCATATGCCTCTGACCTACACCACCGGCACCGGGATCGCGGAGTAGGCAAGAACGTAAAAACAAGGATCCGGGAGCCGGCTTTCCGGGCTCCCGGGTCTTATATTATTTATAAGGAAAACATTGAAAATGAAAGTTTTGAAAAACGAGCTCGGGCGGCTCAGGGAGCTGACCGTGATCCACTTCGTTCTTGCGGTGCTGGGGGCTCTGCTGATGAGCGGCTATGCGGTGACACGCCCCCCTCTCGACCGTATGACCCTTTCGTCTGGGGAATGGATACCCATATTCCTGCCCCCGTTCGTGACTGTGTTCCTATTCTACGCGCTGATGAGAAAGCCTGTGAGGTCGGTGTTCTGGTTCGTGAAGTGGCTGTATTTCATAGGAGCCCCTTTGCTTCTGACCCTCGCGGCGGAGCTGATCGTCCGTATGAACAGCACCGCCTTTTACGCTGTGAGCCCTGTTACACGCTTTCTGCCCATATGGGCAGCTGTGTGGTGGTTAGGCACAGCCGCCCTCTACGCTCTGATGCGGGTACTGGAAAACGCCGCACCTAAAGGCCTTGAAAAGGGTGTGCTTGGGGCAAGGGTCGCCTATGCGCTGGCGGTGATGTATACCCCCCAGAAGACTATCAGCAAGCGCGGGCGTGAAGGCAAGAGCAAATGGTTCGCGGCGGGGGTGTGTATGGCGCTGGTGGCGCTGGCTGTCTTTATCGGGACGGTCACGGCATTCCTCCACGCCGTCTACTCGAATATGGAGTTTGAAGCCATCCTCTTCACTATGAGATTTGCGGCGGGCGGCCTGGCCATAGAGGATATAATCTCTGGAACGGCAATATTCCTGATCTTTGCGGTGATAACCGCCTATCTCTGCTACCACCTGATCAGGAGCTTCTGCAACGATGAGCTGGTGGTCTCCGACACCAACAAGACCGGGAAATACACCCTGGTGATGAATGACCGGAAACGGACCGTTAACATCATCCTGTCGGCAGCGCTGCTGGCGGGTAGCGTGGCTGTATTCTCCAGGCAGACGGGCTTTATGCACTATCTTGAGATCAAGCAGAACAGATCCACCGTCTACGACAGCTACTACGTTGCCCCCGATGAGAGCGTTGTCTCATTCCCCGGGGAAAAGCGCAACCTGATCTTCATCTACATCGAATCTATGGAGAACACCTACGCCTCGGAGGAGGAGGGCGGTATCCTTGACCGCAACTATATCTCCGAGCTGACAGAGCTCACCAAGGCTCCCGACGGAGTAAGCTTCTCAAATACCGATAAGCTGGGAGGCGCCTCGGTATTCGTGCCCTCCATAACCTACACCATGGGCTCCACCGTGGCACAGACCTCCGGCATAGCCCTGAACACCCAGCTCCTGGGCGAGACCGAGTACCCCTCGATGATCAGGCTTGAGGATATCCTCCACGACAACGGCTACGATCAGCTCTATATCGAGGGCTCCAAGGGCGAGTTCTCCATGTACGACAAATATGTGGGCAGGTATGAGAACAGCATGGTCTTTGACAGGATCACAGCCGCCGAGCAGGGCTATATCGACGAGAGTGCCGATTATATGTGGAAGTGGGGCATCGAGGACAGCAAGCTCTTTGAGCTGACCAAGGGCTTCATAACCGAGATGTCGCAGAATGAGAACCCCTTCTTCGTTACGATGTATACTATGGACACCCACTCCTTTGAGACCGGGCACCGCTGCAAATACTGCGACAGCAGCATCACCAGCGATTATCTGGCAGCCGTGGACTGCACCTCAAGGCAGGTGGCGGAGTTCGTTGACTGGGTAAGGCAGCAGCCATTCTATGAGAACACCACGGTCATCCTTGTAGGGGATCACCTGGGCAACGAAAAGACCACAAAGACGGATATTACCGACGGTTACATCAGGACCACCTACAACTGCTTTATCAACGCAGCAAAGGAGCCGGTGAATGCCAAGAACCGCCTGTTCTCATCGCTGGATATGTTCCCCTCCACCCTTTCGGCGATAGGCGCCGAGATCAAGGGCGACAGGCTGGGTCTGGGCACCGACCTGTTCTCTGGAACAAAGACCCTCTGCGAGGAGCTGGGCGAGGAGGAATACAAGGCAGAGCTTGAACGCAGCAGCGAATACTACGATAAGATATTCTGCGGCCTGTAACCCATTCATTTGAACTACCCCCCGGGGAGAAGCTTCTCTCCGGGGGCTTTTATGTTTTCTTGCAGGAAAGGTATCTCAACACTTGATTTTTTGCACGCAATGTGCTATAATGTCATTGTAGACAAAAAACTTCACGGGGGATATGCTTTTTTGTGGAATTGTCCCCGAGAGAATGATCATAGAGAAAAGGAATGATGATAATGAACAGCGGAAAAACCGAACTCAGAAAAGAAGTCAACCCCGTATTCCTGACGGCGCAGACCTGCCTTTGCGTGCTTGACAGGAGCGGCGATCCCGATGCAAAGCAGCTCAATGCACTGCTTCAGTGTACCATCACCGACCCTCCGGGGCTGAGTAAGGTATCGCCTCAGAGGCAGGCTATGTTCGGCAGGATGGCTGTGGGGCTGTGGTCAGCGCTTGAAGCCAGATACAAAGCCACCAACGGCTTTTTCAAAAACGGCAGAGGCGGCTGCTTCGTGGATCTCGCCTGCGGTTTTGTTCCCCGTGCCATCGGCTTTGCCCGCAGCGGGATAAGATATGTGGGGATAGACCTCCCCGCCGTAATTGACAGGCTTCGCCCCGCAATGGCGGAGTGCATCACCGAAAACCAAGAGCTGGTGAGCTTTGCCGCTGCCGATGTTACCGACTACGCCTCCCTCGCCAAAGCGGTGGAGGGCATTGATGAGGATCTGTTCATCTCCGCAGAGGGGCTGCTGCCCTACCTCACCGATGATGAGATCAAGGTGGTGTTCGGCAACATCCGCAGGCTGCTCTCGGAGCATCCTGGCGTATTCGTCACCTCCGACCCGGAGCTGGAAAGATGGAACAAGCGCATCACCACCGCTGCTGTTCCGGGAATGATCTCCGACCCCAAGGAGTTCGTTCAGCTGTCCGAGGGAAATATCTCCGACGTAAGGTTCGGCGACAACTGCGTCTGCAAGGGCTCCCGGGAAGATGTGGAGAAGGCTGTGAACGAAATGGGCTTTGACGTGGATCTCGTGCCCCTCTACACCTATATCGGCGGCGAGGATCAGCTCAGAAGCCTCCCCGAGGAAAGGCGGGCCGCAGCATACGAGGTCTATAAGAGCATCTGCTTCTGGGTGCTGGCAGCAAGAGATACCGAGGATGCCCATTTCAGCGATTCAAATGAGGGCTTCTCCGCTGAGATCAAATGCGTGAAGACCACACTCTACATCACTCTTACCGGCAGGCTCGACACCGTGACCTCCACTACCCTGCTGGAGCTTTACAGGAAGGCTGTCAAGGATCAGGACATCAAACGCATAATAATCAGCGCCAGAAAGCTTCAGTATATATCCTCTGCCGGGCTGAGAGTGCTTATGATAATGAACAAGTCCCTCCCCTCAAACGGCACCCTTATCGTAAACTATGCAAGCGATGATATCCGCGATGTGTTCGCCCTTACCGGCTTCGACACCATGATAACTCTGAACTGATTATTGCAAGGCACTCCTTCCGGCCTCCCGGCGGGAGTGCCTTTGCTTTGCCCCGAGCCTTGACAACCGCTCGGATTTGTAATATAATGATTCTGTAGCACGGCAGCAAGTGCCCTGCACCTGAAAAACACAGAGATCATACGGAGGTAATAAAAATGAGAAGATCAATGCTTGCAAGGCTAGCGGCTATGACCCTGGCAGCTTCAATGATGTTCACCCTCACCGCCTGCGGTGACAGCGACAGCTCCTCTAAGAGCAAGTCGGATGAAAAGACCTCTTCCGCTGCAGCGGAGGATGAGAGCACTCCCGGCGATGACGAAAGCAAGTCCGGCGAAGAGGGCAATGTTACAGGTGAGGTCAAGCAGTGGGGCATCTATTCGGTGCTCATCCCCGAGGGCTGGACGCTCCGCACCGGCGATGTTTTGGATGATAACGACGAGAACTACTGCTCGGTGAAGAAATCGGATTTCAGCTACTTCGACTTCAAGTGCGAGACCGAGGACGTTCAGAAGAGACAGTACGACTACAACAAGAACACCTACACCCTCAATCAGGCCGATCTCCCCGAGACAGAGATCGCTTCTATCAAGTGGAACGGCTTTGAGTACGGCAATGATTTCACCAAGGGCTTTGAGCTCTACGGCAGCTCCAACGGAAGGTTCCTGAGAGTTTCCGGCGTGGGCTTTGCTTTTGACAGCGCGGAGGCCAAGGCTGTGCTCGGCTCCCTCAAGGTAACGGAAGCTCCTGCTGACAGCTCCTCCGAGGCAGATGACAGCTCCGCAGAGGAAAGGCAGCCCGAAACTCCCGAGAATGCTTCCCTGATGGAAAAGTTCGCCGTTAAATACAACGGCGTCACCTTCTCGGTAGGCGACAAGTTCGGCAACATCAAGGATCTTATGGGCGAGCAGGCAAAGCCCTCAAAGATGATGCAGCCCTGCGTTCCCGATTCCCAGGAGGTCGAGCTCGTTTACTATCCCGGTATGACCATCCAGGTAAACTATGAGGACACCATCATCAGCGTGAGCATCACCGAAGAGGAGTGCCCCGGACGGGATGTTTCCATCGCCTGCGGCCTCAGGCTGGGCGATGACCGCGAGACCGCCAAGAGATTTCTCGGCGAAGGCGAAGAGGATGAATACGGTATAACCTACAAATCTGGCTCTATGATGTACCAGGTAATGGACAGAGAAAAGGACGGCATCTTCCTTATCAGCGCTTACGATAACGATCTGCCCTTCTGATCTGTGATACAAAACTGATCTTGATCACAAAACGGTATGCTCTCCCGGCGGGAGGGTATGCCGTTTTTCTTTATGTCTGCCCAGGAAAGCAGTTTTTTCCTCACTTTTTACCCCATTTGCAGGGAAACAGCCCCCGAATTTTTAAATTTGTTTGCAAAGCGCCGAACAGACTAATAATATTCGTGTAAAGTTCATCCGATGATAAGAAGGTCATCATAGTCAACGAGCCGAAGCTGTTCCTGGATTTTGAAGAAATGCCCGAGGCCTTTACTATCAAAGGCTCCGGCACCGAAGACGATCCTTTCAGTTTCACTCCTGTTTATGAGGAGTTCTCCTGCATAATGATCCACGATCTCACAGGAGATACCTACTGCCGTATGGAGGAAGACTCCGAGAACGTATATGTCGCTACCTTCTACTATACCGACAACAAGGGCAAAGAGGTCCCCTTCCCGGCAGGACAATATGATTTCAGACTGATGACGGCTCTCTCCAACACCGAGCAGGGCTTTGATACAGACGGCAATTACTTCGCGCTGGGCGGTATATTGGAAGGAATGGAGATCGACGCCGTTCATCACTCCACTGGGCTTTCGGACTATTCCGTTACGCTCTCGCAACCCGCTGCAACGCTGACCTTTACCATTGATCTTACACATTACGATCCCAAGACAGGCGAGGGCGCAACGCTCGAAGCCCAGATAAACGCCATTGAGCACTACAAGTGCAAAGAGCCCACCTGTACGGAAGAATGGCGTATCGAGTAATGGTATGACCCCGTTGCAAAGAAGTATTATTCCAAGAATACCGCTGCCGAGGGTCTCCCCGGGCGTTTACACCGATACGATGTATTTCGATATCGGAATTTACAGACCGCATGGTCCCGGCGAGATCACACGGTAATCAAAGTCAATTGATCAACATATACAGGAGGAAAAAACAATGAAAATTCACTTAAGAAAATGCTTGCAGGCCTTGCCGCTCTGACAATGGCAGCCACCGCAGCTATCACCGCTATCGCATACGCAGATGAGGACCCCGCAATTGTACCGCCTACCGTTGATGCAGACACTGTCAACACCGTTACACAGCCCGCTCCGACGCCCTCCGATGACCCGTCACCCAATACGGGAAGCATCGTGGGAGGTGTCTCCGCAGGTGTTATTGTACTCATGACGGCTTTCGGTATTGCCGGAAGAAAACGGACAGATAAACAGTAATAAAAAAACCGGTCTCTTTACGGGTGGTACAGATATAGAAGTGTTTCGCCATAGTATTTCTGATGTAAGGTCAGAAGTACTATGGCGTTTTTATTGACAATGCAGCTATGTTATGCTATAATTATTACTGACAAAAATCGATATTTGTGGAGAGAGAAACAGAAAATATGAATTATGATATTGTTACATTGCCTAAAGATCGATGGAAAGGCACGACCATACCCTTGACCACCAGGAGCGACAGTTATTACGACTTTGAAATAAGGCCATTAAACAGTGAGGGATGCTCTGTTTCAATTGTCAGAAAACCGGTAGAAAAGGAAATCGTCCATACACCGGAGGAATATGATTTCCCAGATTCACTTTATCAGGATCATTGGGAGGGTGCGGAAGCCTATGGTGTTGTGAGTGATGACGGTGAAATGATGGCTTGTATTGAAGTATGTCCCGAAGAATGGTCAAACAGACTTATGGTTACGGAATTATGGGTATGTGAAGCACTTCGTGGGAACGGCATAGGAAAGAGACTGATGGATAAAGCAAAAGTAATTGCTCTACAGCAGAAAAGACGTGCCATCATTTTGGAGACGCAATCCTGTAATACAAATGCGATTGGATTCTATCTTCATCAAGGATTTGAACTGATCGGTTTTGATACTTGCTGCTATACAAACAATGATATTGGTCGCAGGGAGGTCAGGATCAACCTCGGTTATTTTTTTCACAGAGAAGGGCGCAGAAGATAGTGCATGATCCGAGCGCTAGATTCCATTAATTCGGATTTTTAGGAGTAATCATAGTGAATGAATTTAACGAATATGTTCGAGAGGCTTTTTCTGCAGCCGGTGATATTGTAATAAAATCCATGATGGGCGGATATCTCGTATATTTTTAACGGCAAACTGATAGGTGACATTTGTGATAATGAACTGTTTTTGAAGAGAACACCGACATCGGACAGGATACTTGCAGATTCCGAACTGCGTTATCCGTATGAAGGATCAAAGACACTGATGCATGTATTTGATAGATTTGAAGATACAGCAATTGTTCAGGAACTTCTGGATGGTATGTATACAGAGCTTCCAGAAAAGAAGTCCGCAAAAGCAAGATGAGAAAAACAAATTCTGATTTATCTTAACACCCGAATAAAAATGCCCCAAAGCACAATAAAGTGCTTTGGGGCAAATCTTCTATATGGGTACCCGTCTTACGAGATCGGTTTTTTGTTTTGTTTCGTATCAGTAGACCAGAGAGTCTATCTCCGTCTCTCCCATCATCACGAGGCAGCGGCCGCCGGAGACATGGACATCCTTGGCATCAGCCACGGTGCAGACCGTCTGGCTGGTAGAGAGCTCGGCGTAGAGATCCATATCGGTGAGCTCCAGCTTCGTGCCGCCGTCAAGGCCTCCGAAGGTGAGAGCATTCGTCCCCACCGAGATCAGGCGTGCCGAGGAACGGGCGATATGTATCTCGGAGCTCTTTGCAAGACAGCCGATAGCCGTAAGTGCGTCGGCTTTGACATTGATGCCCATATTCACGCTCTCGACCCTTGCCAGCAGACTGTTCCCGTGAACGGTGCCTATGCCCACGGCAAGCTGACCGTCGGCACTGCACTTGATGCTTGAATAGAGCAGGCTGGCTTCAACGTCGCCGTACATAGAGCCGATGGCGGTGCTCATAGCGCCGGAGGCTATGGCTTCAAGGTCGCAGCCGATGATCTCCAGTTTGACGGGGCCTGTAAAGGAACCCAGCGCCACGCTTATTCCGCCGCTGGCACGCAGCACATACCGTCCTCTGTGGATGCTTATGCTGCCGCCGAGGCCGGAGCCTATGCAGGTCCCCGAATGGCTGTGCGCTGCTATGCTGACCGTTCCGTCCTGATCGAAGATAAGTTCGCCGTTGGCGGAGTTGATATCGTTGCCGATGCCGTAGTAGTCACCGCTGCCCAGGCTTATATCCAGATTGCCCTTGCCCTCCAGCATAAGCTGGGAATGCTCGGGTACTCTTATACCGCTGTTTTCCAGCTTGGTATCCCCCACAAGGATGAGGGAGACCTTACCGCCGTCGCCGATGTCGATGCAGGGGCGCTCCACCTGATTTGAGAGGTGAGCGTTATCAAGGGTTATCCTGCCGCTGAAGCCCTCGGCAGTTTCAAGATGTATACCAGTATCAAGGTGAGCCGCTCCGGCAATGATCACATTGCCCTGCTCGAAGCCCTTGCCGATGAAGATCTTGCTGTAACCGCCCTTGGATACCTTTTCAAGGGATACTCTCTCGCCGTTGGCGGCAAAGTAGATCTTCAGCGCCTTGCCGTCCTCGCGCTCCTGGTGGAGCTCCTTTATCTCGGCTCTGAGGGCATAGGGTATGCTCTTGATTATATCCGCGGAGGGCCTTGCGGTATAGTAGCCCTGGATAAGGTCTATCCCCAGCATAATGACCGTCCGCAGCTCCTCGTGGGTCTCGACGCCCTCTGCTAGAGCCTTGATGCCGTTATCGTGGCAGAACTCAATGATCTCCCTGACGAAATGGCGCTTCTTCTGGTCGTTCTCTATGCCGCTCATCAGAGAGCGGTCGATCTTGACATAGTTGGGTGTATATCTCAGCAGGTTTGAGATATTGGAATAGCCGGTTCCGAAATCGTCAACCGCGATATCTATACCGTGGCTGCGGAACTTGTTCTTGACGCTTTCCAGCCTGCCGCTGCTGAACTGGGTATTCTCGGTCATCTCGATGACCACCCTGTCCGAAACTTTAGTGAGGATGCTCATTATCTCGGCCTCGGTCTCGGGGTGCATCCTGACATCGGGCATAGAGTTTAAGAACACCCGCCTGCCGCAGAACTTATCCTCCTCACCCGTAACGATAGCCAGAACGTTCTGATAGGTACGCTCCTCGATCTCGCTTAGCCTGCCCGTAAGCTCGGAATAGCGAAGGATCTGCAGGGGGTTGAGCCCCTCGGCGCGCATCAGCGCCTCATAGCCGAAAATCTCACCGTTATCGGCGAGGACTATGGGCTGGAAATGGTATGTAAAAAGATTGTTATCCAGCACATCCATTACGCGAAGCAGCTCCTGCTTCTCTTCATCGCTGAGGACGCGGCTGCGCGAGCTGCTTTCGGAGATCTGCCCACGCAGGATCACGATCTCACGGGCAGTCTCGTCCATCAGGCGGCGAAGGTCATTGAGCTCCCCGCTGCCGAGATCCTCGGGAAGCAGGCTCTCATAGCTCTGCTGCACCTTGGCAAGCTCGTCGCTGCCGGCGGCTGCTTTTGCCTTCTGAAAATATTCGGTTAAAAGCGCGATGATGTTACTGTCCATACTCGCTCCTCCGTATTATAAAAAGCCGTTTCCCGGCTGTAGCTTTCCTCTTATATTATACCATAAAGCCCTGAATAATTCAACGGCTGCACAGCAGTTTACAAAATAATTTACAATATAGAAATAACAAGGGGGCTGCTGCAAACGCAGCAACCCCGACCCTGTTTGTTCGGTTACACAGACGACTGTTTTATGTATTACTTGTGATACATATTGTAGATGTCGTCAACCTTTGCGACCATAATGCTAGTGAGCTTAGGATACTTCTTGACGGCTACCTGGTTCCACTGACCGAGCCTCATATACATCTTGGTCTCGTCCCTCTTCTTGCCCTGATTCATAAGCTGGCGGATGACCTGTTCACCCTGCAGGATTATTACATTGGGGATATCGCCGTAGTCAACGCCGCCGACGGCTGCCTTCAGTTCCTGAGAGGAAAGCTCGTAATCAAGCTCACGCTCCGGTGCATTTTCTGTTGTTTTCATAAAAAACTGCCTCCTTCTCTGTATATCGGTGGGGGTTCCTTTCTTCATATTCTTATTATACCACAAAACCTGTTACTAAATTATGACAATCGGCCTTTTTCAAAAATAATTCTCTGTAATAAACAAATTCATTATTCCTGCTTTGTGCAGATTGTTATAATACATCGAAATGCAGATTGTTTTTCTCGATGCCGAACTCGGAGCAGCCTTCGGTCTTGCACCTTAAATAGGTCACAAGAGCTCCGTATTCTTTCCTCATATAAAGGGGCTCGGCAAGCTCGTGGCATTTGCGGCATTTAGCCGCCACGCCCTCCGGCACCTCCATCCCTCCGCTGACGCGGGAAAGCTCCTCTGAGGTGAGCTCGGTATTATCTTCGTAATTCTCTGACATATCTGTTCCTCCTTCTTTCATTTATAACTACTGCTCCACATCGAGCCTCTGGCGCTTGATCAGCTCGGCAAAGGCACCGTTTTTAGCGATGAGCTCATCGTAGGTGCCGTCCTCGGCAATGCCGCCGTCCTCGATGACCAGTATCCTGTCGCAATGGCGTATGGTGGAGAGCCTGTGAGCTATGATAACTCTGGTGCAGCCCATAGCGTCCAGCGACTCGCTGACCTGCCTCTGGGTCTTATTGTCGAGGGCGCTGGTGGCCTCATCAAAAATGAGTATCTTCGGCTTGGGGGCGATAGCTCTGGCTATCATAAGCCTTTGCTTCTGTCCCCCTGAAATGCCGCCCTGACCCTCGGAGATCAGCGTCCGCATACCCATGGGCATTTCGCGGATATCGTCGGCAATGCAGGCTTTTTCGGCTGCCTCCCAGGCATCCTTTGTTGAGAGCGCGGGTGCCGAGATGACTATGTTTGAATAGATATCCCCCTGGAAGAGCCCGCCGGTCTGCATAACAGAACCTATCTTCCGGCGCAGAGAGGGCAGGTCCAGCATACTGATGTCCTTGCCGTCGTAGTAGACTGCGCCCTTTTCGGGCTTCTCGAAACCAAGCAGCAAGCGCATAAGCGTGGACTTGCCGCAGCCCGTCTTTCCGACGATGGCCACATATTCCCCTGAACTGATCTTGAGAGAAAGATTGCGGATTATGTAGGGCGAGCTCTCGCTGTATCTGAAATACACGTTATTGAGCTCGATGTCTCCCGAAAGCTTGGTAACGATCTCCTTGTTCTCTGTGGATTCGGGCTCGGTCTTCAGGAAGGGCTCGGCCATTTCCAGGATCGGCCTGATCCTACCCACCGAAAGCGCCGTACCCGCCAGGGACGAGAAGGCGCCCATCAGCGCACCGAAGGCTGTGGTGAACGCAAAGTATCCCGACTGATCCACGCTGCTCTTTACTGCCAGGAAATAGAGCACGATATTGGAAACGAGCCCGATAGCCAGGGTAATGACGCTGTTGATCTTTATGAAAGTGGGCGGTGCGTACTGGAGCTCCACGCTGTCGGAGTACTGATTGAGCCAGCGGGAGAAGAAGCGCTTCTCCGCACCTGCCAGCTTGATCTTCTGGACTCCGCTTATCATCGAATAGCTCATGCCCGCTTCCTTGGCGGAAAGCTCCATCTGCTTTTTGCTTATTCTGATCTGCACTACCGAGGATACGGTACTTATCACCACGGTGGTGAGTATGATCAGCAGCGCCGGCAGCAGCAGCGAGGGTGCAAAGCTGAATATCTGCGTGATATACAGCAGCGAGACCAGCGAGGTTACCCCCGTCCCGATGAAAACTCCGATAATGAGCTCGCAGAGCTGGTTCACCGAGGTCGAGCGGCTGGTCAGCTCGCCGGGGCTGAACTTACGGAAAAAGGAGGTCGGCAGCGTCAGGATCCTCATCATCATAGCGGCTTCGACGCCGAGTGAGGTCTTGGTCTGTATCCGCGAGTTGAGCATGGAGCTGACAGAGCTGATGATCTGTGAGGACACTGCGGTACAGAGCATAAACACCGCGATGCCGATAAGCATATCGGTGCTGCCGTTTGATACAACGAAGCCGGTCAGAGCCTTGATGATGCGGGGCATCAGCAGGCCCACACCCGTGAGCGCCAGCGCCGAGAGTATGATCAGCACCGCGTCCTTGAAGGTAAGGCAGTTCTTCATATACAGCAAAAGATCGGGTATGCCCAGCTTCTTTTTCGGGAAGGGCTTATAGAAGCAGAAGGCCTCCTTCTCAAAAAGCTTCTCGGTATGAGCGGTGAGGGGTATCCTTCTGCCCGATTCGGTATCGGTGTAGTAGTATCCCCTTATCCTGTCGGGGAGCAATGCTACCGGCTCGCCGCCTTCCTTAAAATAGGCGAGGACGGGGCCGAAGGCATCCTTCCACCAGCCCTCGTCAAGGTTTATCAGCCTCTTCATCATCCCGTAGGGGCGGAGGCAGTAATCCAGCTGCTCCTCATGTTCGGTGATGCTCATAGGGATCTCCACCGGCTTGCAGTGGTAGTATTTGAGCACATCGTCCACCGCCCGCTTGGTGATTATCCTTTCATCGCTCATCTGAGCAGCCGTCCTCTTTCCGAGGACTACTCCTGCCGCACGGAAGAAGGACTCCTCAAACAGCTGCTGATCCAGGTCGCTGCGCTGCTTTATCTGTTTATCAAACCAACCCAAGGTGTCCTTTTCCCCCCTTTATACGGATGATACCGGTCTTATTCATTGGCAACGAGCTCGGTGTAGACGCCGCCCAGCTTCATAAGCTCATCATGAGTGCCGCGCTCCGCTACCCTGCCGTTGTCAAGTACGATTATCTCGTCGCAGTCGCGGATAGTTGAGATCCTGTGGGCAATTACTATGCAGGTTATGCCCCTGTCCTTTATGGCCGAGACCACATCATACTCAGTCTTGGCGTCCAGGGCGCTGGTGGCCTCGTCGAGGATTATGATCGAGGGGTCCTGCGCCAGGACACGGGCGATCTCCATCCGCTGCCTCTGCCCGCCGGAAAGGTCCCGCCCTCCGGGAGCGAGTCTGGATTGATAGCCGCCCTCACGGGCGATTATATCGTCGTGGAGCTGAGCGTCACGGGCGGCAAGGATCATTTCAAAATCCTTGATGGACTCATCCCACATTTTGATATTGTCGGCGATGGTGCCCTCAAAGAGTGTGATCTCCTGATCCACCACCGCTATGGAGCCGGTCATTACGGCTCGGTGGTGCTGAGTACGGGGCTTGCCGTCAAAGAGTATCTCCCCCTCCCAGGGATCGTAGAGGCCGGAGATCAGCTTGGCGAGGGTGGATTTACCGCAGCCCGAGCTGCCGACAAAGGCTACCCTGCCGGCAGGTTTCAGCGTCATTGAGAAGTCCTTGATGATAGGATCAGCCAGCTTGGAATACCCGAAGGAGACATTCCTGAGCTCGATACTGCCCCCCAGCTTTGCAAATTCCTCTCCCTCCACATCCGCGTTGTAGACCACGTTCTGATCCGAGGGGTACTGCATAACATCCTCAACGCGCTCCATCTGTGTGCGCATCTCCTGGAGGGTCTGCCCTGCCGTGACCAACGTCATTGCGGGGGACATAAATGCTCCCAGGAGCCCCTGGAACATCTGCAAGGCTCCGAGGGTGAATTCACCGTTCATAACGAACCATACGCCCAGCACCATAACGGCGTAGTTTGCGATGGTGGCAAAGAATGTGGGGAGCATCCCCAGGTAGTTATTAGTTCTGGCAGCCTTTACGCTCTGTGCGTTGACCGACGCCTGGTAGCCCGACCACTTCCGGAAGAAGCCGTCCTCGGCACCGCTGGCTTTGATGGTCTCGATCATTTCGATGCCCGCAGAGGCAGTTGAGATGAGCTTGGCTGAATCCCGCTGCATCACTCTGGTGATATTGACCCTCTTCGCCGAAATGATCCTTGATACGAATACGTTAAGCACCAGAGTGCCTATCCCTATGGCGGTGAGCAGCAGGCTCTGCCTGAGCATCAGTATAAAGTAGAATACCATCATACCCGTATTCAGCAGGAGGGGCGCAAAGGTGTTGACTATCGTCCCGGAGATAGAGGAATTCATAGTCAGCCTTGCCTGGATATCTCCGGCCATACGCTGGCTGAAAAACTCCATAGGCATGGAAAGCACCTTCCACATATAGGTGGAGCTGCCGATTATGGTCATCTTGCCGTTTATTTTCAAGCTGTATATCGCCTGCGCCCAGGCTACGGCGATCTGAACGACCGCCAGCCCTGCCATTACTCCAATGAAGGGCATCAGCCAATCGCTGTTCGTTCCGGGCAGCAGCCTGTCCATGAATACCTTGGACATCACTGGGTTTATGATACCGAAAAGAGAAGCTATGACCGTTGTGAGCATTACGAACACCACAGCCGCACCGGCACCCACAAGGCGTTTCCTTGCAAACTCAACGGTGCTTTTCTGGCTGCCCTCGGGAACAAAGCTCTCCCCCGGAGCGAAGTCAAGGGTCACGCCGGTAAAGCATTTGTCGAACTCCTCGGCGCCCACCTTTACGAAGCCTCTTGCGGGGTCGTTTATGTAAGCATATTTGCCCTTGAAGCCGTTGAGCACCACGAAATGGTTGAAGTTCCAGTGTATTATACAGGGGAACTGCCCGTTCTCGCGCAGGCTCTTGGGAGTACGCCTGAAGGCCTTGACCTCGAAGCCGTATCCCTTTGCTGCGTCACATAGGTTTTTGGCATTTGAGCCGTCCCGGGAAACGCCGCAGTCGGAGCGGACACGTTCCAGAGGCACCCATTTGCCGTAATAAGCCATTACCATCGCCAGAGCAGCGGCACCGCATTCAAGAGTTTCCAGCTGCATGATGACGGGCACCTTCGCCGTGCCCACGGTGACGGTCGGCTTGATTTTATTCTTGCTCTTACTCATCTTCCGACCTCATCAGTTGAAAAGAAACTCTATCGGATGTATGCTCTCGGTGACTATCTTAACATCGTACTTGCCGTTTTTGAGCAGCACCGGGGCATAGGCTCTGACTACTCCGTAATCGTCGGTCTCCACGGCGGTGATGATGAACTCCTCATTGCCCGCCCGGACGGTCTGACCCGTCTTGACGGCGCCGCCGCCCTCGGAGACGATTATGGTCGCCTGGCTGTCGGTAACGATAGCCACCGCCGGGGCGACGGTCTCGAGATTGCCCACCATGCTCCACACAAAAAGCCCGCCGATCAGGACGATCACAGCCGCCAGAATTATCCACACCCCGGGGTTGGTCACCCTGAGATAATCGGTAAGCTGCTCGGGGGAGTTTATATTGTCAACAGAGCTCTGCCTGAATATCTGAGGCTTCTGCTGTTCATCCATTGCCATCACTCTTTTCCTGCTGTAATAGTTGCGGTCACTCTTCGATGATCAGATCATCGCCGATACCGATCATCCGGAACACATTCATGACCTCGGGCACAACGTTCCGAAGAAACACACCGCCCTTTTCCTCCATTTTCTGAACTGCATTCATCAGCACACGCACGCCGGTGCTGGAAACATAGGCAATACCGCACAACCCCTGTGCGTCAGATGCGCAGTCAGATTTTTCGTCAGAGTGCATAAATTTGACGAAGGCGGGCTGACGCCCGGCAAGGAAAATTTGTGTGCTATGACGGAAAATATGCAAGCAGATGACGTGCAGAGGCGCAAGCCGCGG
>JAFXXU010000063.1 GCA_017542125.1 Ruminococcus sp. | reverse complement strand
TTGCCTAAATTCGACGCAGGCGGGCTGGCGCCCGGCAAGGAGAATTTGGGTAATATGACGGATAAGCCGGTCGTCAAGCAGGCTTGACACGGCAGATGGCGTGCAGAGGCGTCAGCCGCGGGTTGTGCGGTGTTGCCTTTATGCCCCGTTTTCTCCGTCTTATTTCTCCATCCTCTCCACGCCCCTGAGATAGACCTTCGTCGAAATAAAGCAGGAGACCGCATACAGCGGCAGCCCCAACAGCAGTATCTTCCCAAGTACCGTGTCAAGCAGCTTTGTAAAATCAAAGCCCTGTATCCATTCAAACAGCTTGCCCCAGATCTCATCCTCGCTGCCCATCCAGGAAAGATCGCCGAACATAAAGTATACCGCCGCCCAGACTATGATCATCAGCATTATCCCGCCCTTGACCTGCGAGCCCACCTTCGTGCCGAAGGCGAATATGAATGGCAGCTCTATCGCCCGCATCAGCAGCGAAAGGCAAACCACCGAGAAAAGCGTCTCCGTCAGATCCGGCATCCCCTTAACAAAAAGCCCCACAAATAAATTGTTCGCAATGCAGATAAAGAAGGTGATAAAGGTTATTCCCGCCACGAAAACGTACTTTGAGACCACCTGATTTCTCGTCCCGCAGGGCAGCGAGGCAACATAGTATCCCCACTTCTTCCTCTCGTCGCTCTGAATGTAGTTGAGGGAAAATGCCCCGACTATGACAAAGCTCATAGCCTCCAGCACAAAGAGGATCATTTTCATAAACGAGCCCATCCCCTTCTGCTTTATGTTTTCATCTCCCAGCACCATAGCCAGCGACATCAGGCACACCATGAACATTATAACAAGCAGACCGAGCAGCAGCCATTTCAGGTTCGACTTGATGTCCTTATACAGAAATCCCAGCATCAGTTTTCCCTCCTTTTCAGCGCCCGGATGCTCAGAGCCCAGAACAGACAGCTCAGACCGATTATCAGTGCGATCAGCACCCACCAGCCGTTGTCTTCGAACCACTTCACCGGATGCATCAGCTCATCCTTCCAGAAGCCGTCCATTACCCCGTCAGGCAGATCGTCACCCATAGAATAACCCTGCTTTTCCAAATAGCTGCTCGTCCATCCGGTGAACCCGAGCATAATGCCGAAATAGATCGCCGTGCATATCACGGTAAAGATCGCGTTTGCCTTCTTCTCGTTGCGGAAGCGGTAGAGCAGTACATACCTCCCGTGATTGAACACAAAGGACACTCCCCCGATGGCAAGTATGTAGATCAGGTATATCGGCTTGAACTCTCGGTCAAATATCAGGCAGCTGAGGCCGTAGTTCACAAAGCTCAGCACCGTCATCGCCCCGAATGAGATCAGGTTCAGGATGTATACCGAGCTCACTATCTGCCTCTCGCTGACAGGCAGAGTGAATGAGTAGCTCCGGAAGCGGCACTTCCCGTCCGCAGCTATCTGACAGGAATACTGCGAGGAGTATAGCATCAGCGTGAACCCGAAGACCATGACCGCAGCGGCAGTGTCAGCCACATTCTTCTGAGCCGCTTCATCGAGATGCCCCAGATTGCCGTAAACTATCGAGAGCTTTACCAGCACCGTGAATATCAGGAATAGCAGATAAAGCAGGAGCCCGATGATCCGCAGCTTCCTCGAAAGCCAGAACTCCTTTAAGATCAGACCCTTCATTCAGCTCCACTCCTTTTTCTCCCGGTTAACGTAGTAGACCATTATGTCGTCCAGAGAAGCCGGGTCTATCACCGCCCCGGAGTATTTCCTCTCGCAGCCCGCCCGGTCAGATACCATCAGCTCCGCACCGAAATCTGTCACCCGGGCAGAAACGAAATCCTCCTTCGCCACCGCCTCATAGTCCGACTTTGAGAGCTTCATTATCCCGTGGGTCGCAAGTATGTCATCCTTGTAGCCCGAGAGCAGTATCCTCCCCTTGTCGATAAAGGTCACGCTGTCAGCGATCTTTTCCAGATCTGAGGTGATGTGCGAGGACATAAGTATGGAATTGTCCTCGTCCTGTAAATACTCTAAGAAGATGTCCAGTATCTCATTCCTCACCACAGGGTCAAGACCCGTGGTGGCCTCATCCATGATCAGCAGCTTCGCCCCGTGAGAGAGCGCCGCCGCGATCTGCAGCTTCATCTTCATACCCTTTGAAAAATCCTTGAACTTCTTCTTTACCGGCAGCTGGAACCGCTCCGTGTAACCGAAGAAGACCTCGCTGCTCCACCCGCTGAAGATATTTCTAAGCATCTTGTCCAGCATCTTGGCGTTCAGCTGCTCGTGAAAGGGCAGCTCGTCAAATACCGCCGAGATGTCCCTCTTGATCTCCAGCTCGTGCTCCTTCGTGTCCTTGCCGAAGATCTTCAGCTCCCCCGCATCGGGCCTGATTATCCCCAGCAGAGAGTTTATGGTCGTGGACTTCCCCGCTCCGTTCTGCCCGATAAAGCCCATTATGCTCCCCCTGGGTACCGAAAAGCTCACATTGTCCAGCGTGAAGCCGTCAAAGCGCTTGGTAAGCCCCTTTATCTCTATTGCATTCTCGTAGTCAGCCATTGTTATTCCCCTCCGTAGATTATGTCCACCAGCTCGTGGAGCTCCGAAAGCTCAATGCCGCCCTGACGCGCCTTCTCGCAGGCCTTTGTGATGAATTCCTCCGTCTGCCGGAGATACTCCTCCCTCACAAGCTCCCGGTTCTGCCCCTTGACAAAGCTGCCCTTGCCGGTCTGGGAGATAATGAACCCCTCCCGCTCCAGCTCCTCGTAAGCACGCTTTGTCGTGATGACACTTATGCGCAGAGACTGAGCCAGCGCCCGCATCGACGGAAGAGCGTCCCCCTCCGCCAGCTCGCCGCTCATTATCTGCGCCTTGATCTGCGAAACTATCTGCTCGTAGATAGGCTCGCCTGATGAATTTGAAATGATAATGTCCATAGTGATCACCTTAATGTATATACTCGATATACACATTATACACTATATATACACACTTGTCAATAGCCATATCTTAAAAACTTGCACAATTTATCATAGCCATATCTGTTATAATGCACAATTCACAATGCACAATGCACTGCAATGCACAATGCACAATTCACAATGCACAATTAAGGTATCGGCGCTCCGCGCCGATAATTATGGCCATTCGGCCGCCGTAGATCGTGCTGTCCGAGTGCTTTGAGCATTTACCGGGCTGGGACGTAGTTTTACCAGCTTTCCTTTCTGCACTATGCAGTCTGCGCGAATGCGCATCCCGTGCGCCGCAGGCGCACTCCTTCATTGTGCATTGTGCATTGTGAATTGTGCATTGAAAAAGAATACCCCCGTCAGCAACCCGACAGAGGTATCCTCCGAATCTAATTCATAGTGTAAAGCGTCGTCGCCGTCCGCCCATTTTCAGCAACAAGGGCTATCCCCTCAATGCTCCGGCTCAGAGTCTGCCCCGGAAGGCTCAGCGTGTAGCTGTCAAACAGCTCCTCTCCCCGGTAGCCGAGAAGAGTGATGAAGCTCATATCGCTGCGGCGGTTGGAGTGATCCAGACGAAGCTGTAAGCCCATCTGTAAAGAGGCCAGCCATTGGCGGTCAAAAGAGAAATACTTCTCCCTGACTATCCCCGTCCCCGCAGCCGCAGGGTTGTCAAGGCTCACCGAGTACTGCCCGTCGTAGTCCTCCATGTAACCCTTAGAGAGCATCGCCCTCCTGTCGCAGACCGTCCCCGCAGAAATGAGCTGCGAGGCGGCGTAGCTCCGGCTCTGCCCCGCCCGCCCCGTCACCGAGACCTGATTGGTCCCGCTGATGTAGGGCTGTGAGGAATAAGCTTTCATAGCGTAAGCCCCTATCGCGTCCCAGATAGTCGAGTGCTCCTTCACGCTGATGTAGTTCACCGTCACCGTCCCGCTCTCGTAGGTCACGTTGGGGATAGGCGTGTTCAGCGCCCCCAGAGCCGCCAGGTCTACCTGATAGTTTATCCCCGGCACAGGCTCGTTCTGCGAGAGCAGCACCGACCAGCCCCGGGAGCTGAAGCTGAGCTCCGGCCTGCCGCCCCCGGTCTCCTGACGGGCATATTCAAGATACCCGTCGTGGATGAGCCTGCTCCCCACTGTCAGCCTTATGCGCACGATGTCCGAAGCCGCCCCCTCCCAGAGGATGTGCCCCCGAAGCTCGGTGCCGGGCGCGAAGCGGTCTTTCTTAAATACCAGCCTGACGATCCCCGGCACCGTCTCCGTGGTGCCGTTCTTGCAGGTGAATTCCAAAGTGTACTGCTCTGCCATAGCTGCCTCCTTAAAGGGTCTTTAATACAAAAACGAATTTTCCCTCGGGCTCGGTCTCATTCTCGGTGAGGACAGCCCGCTCCGCGTAAAAGTTCCCGGCGCTGACCGTGCCCACCGTCACAGGCACCTCCGTCCCGCCCCGCAGATAGGAAACTATGGAGCGGAAGAATGAGCCCTGCTCCGCTTTCAGATACCTGCCCTCCAGAGTGAGAGTGGTCTGCGTCCCGAGGATGCGGCGGTCAAAGCCCCCTGCGTACAGCGGCAGCGAGCTCACCTTGGTCTCCTCCGCCGAGATGACCCTGTCCGCCGAAAAAAGATAATCGTCCAGCTCAATGATGGTGTGGCCGCTTTCAAGTGTCATCAGTCATCCTCCTCGTGATCGTAGATCTCCCGCCCCTTGACCGTGAAAAGCAGGTCGCAGCGCAGCCGGTCTGTTGACGCATCCCGGCAAAGCTCACCCACGTCCAGATAGGTCAGCATCAGCGCCCCTCGCAGCTGCCCCGCCGCCTGTGATACAGCCTCCGTAAGCTCCCCGCCGTCGTCAAAGCTGCCCCGCTTGCCGAAACATCTCACCGAAACGGTAAAGGTCAGCGCCGAGGCGGTCTTATACATATCGTACCATATGCTCTTTGAAAGCTCCGTCTTTTTCACCTTGGGGACGGCTATGCTGATGCCGCCGTTCCTGAAAAAATCCAGCCCGCTCTCCTGATCGGTGACGGTGAAGCCCGCGGCACCGAAGGCCTCCCCGATGATATCCAGAAGTTCATCCACAGCTGCCAGCTCCCATCGTTCTGAAAATGAATTCCGGGTCGGGGATGATCCCCGCCAGCTGTGCGAAGGCGTGCTCCATCAGCTTTTTTGCAGCCTCCGCACAGGGCTGACCCGAAGCGCTCCTGCGGACGCCTCCCGTTTCGCTCATTACCAGCTTCTCGTGGGAGGCGTATTCGTATGAGCGCTCGTAATTCGCCAGCGCCGCTGCCGCGTACTCGCAGTCTGCGGCTTCGTGAGCCGAAAGCTCCCTGCCGCCCACAAGCTCCGTGAGCCTGTCATAAGCCCGGTCTATCAGATCGTCATAAGCGTTCGATGTCTCCTCCTCGATGATCCGGAAGAACACCGCCTTGATCTTTGCCTTTGTGATACTGCTCACTTTCCTCACTCCTTTCTAATTGATCGGGGGAAAGTATCCCCCGACCGATCATGCCTCAAGTACCTTTACAGCACCGGAGGTGAGTGCAGAGAAGCCCACAGTTACGGAAGCCGCGATCTCATCGCACTGGGAGGAGATCAGCTTGTCGAAGTCAACGATTACATCGGTGCCGCAGACCATCTCAGCAGCGCAGCTCTTGTCGATGCCGATAACAGTATCGTCGGCAACGGCGGAGCTCTTCACGATGGTAACGCCGTAGGGGGTCTTCACCTTTCCGCTGGTCATATAGTCGGAAACGCACAGCTTCATCTCGTCAAGAGCCAGGATCTCAGCCATCACCACAGGAGAGCAGACCATAGTGGTCATATCCCTGTCGCTCATGGATGCCCAGAAGGCCGCCAGATCGGCGTAGGTGATGGAAGCCCCTGCGATCTGCGAGGGAGTGATTCCGTAGGAAAGATCGTCCAGAGCCAGCTTGTTCACAGCGCGGGAAAGCTGTGCGCCCAGGCTCCTGAGGATGACCCCGAAGGCCTCAAGGCGCTGCTTCCTCACCGACTCGTAGGAGCAGGAGAGCTTTCTGGCGAACTTGGTCAGTGCCTTGGGCTCCGAGGCCAGCACCACCGTGGTAACAGGCAGGGAACCGCGCTGATCCACACCGGTATCGGTGCCGGTGGAGGTCACGGTCAGGCCGCGGAAGTCGATCTGGTCGGTGTAGGTCACAGCTGCAATGATCTCCGGCAGGATCGAAGCCTCGTTCATGCCCTGCTTGATGCTTCTCCTTACATACTCGGGGAACAGCACCGCTGACTCGGCATTGGCGAAGAACTTCTCCACTCTGTCGCAGTCCGGACCGGAGATACGGATGTTGAAGCGCTTCAGCTGTCTCTCGAAGGCGTCGAGGGAGCTGAGCTCGGTGCCGGCGTAGTTCTCGTCGGGGTCGAGAGCGGTAAGAGCCTCGGTAAAGCTCTTGCCGGTAATGGAATAAAGTGACTTATCGAGTTTGATATTGTTATACATAGTATTACTCCTTTGCATAATTATCCCTCGCCGCCTGCGGCGGCTCGGGTAGGTGGGGATTTTCCCCCGCTTTTCAGCACTTGAAGCTGTGATTGCTCTCCTGCGGGGCAGGAGCCGCAAACAGCCCCGTGTCCTCCTCCGGGAGGGCGAGAGCCTGGGCTCTGAGCTTGTCTCTCAGGGAAGCCAGCTCATCGAAGGAAAGGCGCTCGGTGAGAGCCTTCACCGTCTCCACCGCCATTATGGGGCGGGTCATAAAGCTCAGCGAGATTATCTCCCTCCTGAGCAGGTCACAGGCCTTTCCGCTGATGCGGTCAGCCTCGGCCAAGGACTTGCGCAGCTCCGCCTCACCGCTGCCCGAGGGCTGCTCCGAGAAGCGCTTTGTGACCCCCGCCCCCGTCTGCGCGGGAACGGCTACGAAGGACCACTCGTAGGCATCCCCGGGCTCCTCTAAGATGTCGCAGCAGAGCCTGCCCTCGTAATGCCTGCCCTTGATGTGGCCGCAGGGGTTCTCGCTGCGGTCGCTGCCGCATATGGAGCATATCCTCCTGCCCACCGAGCAGGAGACCGAGACCTCCTTCTTTATGCCGCCCTCTATCTCCCTGATGAGGTCGCGGTTGCTTTCCGTTCTCATCATATAGGCCTTGGCGTAAAGGAAGGTGTAGGGCTCGCCGCAGGAAGTGATCCGCTCCGGGTCCTCCCTTACCTCGCAGTCGAAGATGCGGGCGGTCTGGTTCTCGCCCCTGGGGTCGTGGTCGAATATGCCCGTCCTGCCCACAAAAAGCTGCGATAGCTTTTCAAGGGCCGCCACCGAGAAGCGCTCCCCGTCCCGGTCGGTCTCGTTGTCGCAGAGCACCACGGGGAAGGTATAGACCTCCTCTGCTGTGACGGGAGTTCTGGTGAAGCGGTTCAGCTTTTCAAGCGCCGCTTCGTCAAGGATAAAACCGTTGTTCATTCTGTTTCTCCTTTCGTTTCTGTCTCGAGGGCGGCAGCCTGAGCGTTGTAGAGGCGTGCTCTTGCGAGAGCCTCTTCGTCCTGGAGGTTGATGTTGCCCCACTCCACCTCGCACTTGCAGCTGTAGCCCGCGATGCGCAGCAGCGCACAGCCCAGCTTGCGCAGGACGGGGGTTATGAGGCGGCGGTAGTATTCCAGCTCACTGGTGAGGATGTCCGCCTGCTGGGAGCTCATACGCTCGGTGCTGGACCAGTTCAGTCCAAGCAGGAAGGGGGGTATCGACAGCTTGGATATCATCTGCTCCAGCAGCTGCCTTACGGGGACATTCGTGTCAATGAGCTGATTATCCGCACCTATGACCTTGATCCCGACGTCGCCCACGGCTACAAAGTCCTTGACGACACCGCTCCGGGCGCTCTGCATCCCGTCAGACCACGCGCGGGCGATCTGATCGGCTCTCTCCGATGCAAAGCTGCGGTCGGTCTCGCTTTCGGGCTTGTAGGTCACGGCGTATCGGACGTTGCCTACCCTGTCGAAATTCTGCCCCACGCATTCGTAGATGCGCATAAGCACATCTGCAAAGGCGGGTATCCCGCGGAGCAGCGAAACACCGTCGGGGTGCTTCACCGAGGGGTTGAGCGTGGTGTACGCCCAGAGCTGCTTCTGCGGCAGCCTGATCTCACGCCCGCCGGCAATGAGCCGGAAGCGGAGGTCGAGGGGATCCTTGCCGTGCTCGGCGCGGAATACCGTAGGGTCGGCTATTGCGATCCCTTTTACGGCGGCGCGTCTGCGGTCGATGCGGAGGACTGCAAGCGCTCTGCCGTAGGTCAGCAGAGTATCCAGGTAGAGGTCTGCGAAGGTGGAGAGGGAGCAGCCCGAAACTCCCACGGGGACGCTTGCCGAAAGCTCATCCAGAGCTCCCTGTGCATTTGGGTCGCCGCTCACAAGGCGGAAGTCGTTGGTCAGCCGGATGATCTTGCCGAAGCAGGCGTCCAGGATGGGTACACGGGCTCTCAGCTCCTCGTAGAATTCATTTTCAAAGCCGCAGCTGTCGGGTGCGAGGCGGAATACCGTCCTGTCGGCGGAGAAGGCTCCCTGTTCGCTTTTGCGCTGCGTTTTCTTCTTTCGTGAAAGCATATATCATTTCCTTTCTTTTCGGGGGGGCGGCGCTATCCTCTGCTCAGGGAGGTGACGAAGAAGCTCCCCTCTGCCTCGGATGTTATGAACCTGCTCACGAAATAGCGCAGGTCGTCCATGGCGTGATCGTTCTCCTTGACGGGGGCATCTCTGGAGCCGTTCTGTTCCCAGCGGTAGAGGGAGAACTCCCTTATGCAGTCCCGGCAGGAGGAATGGAGCATCAGCTTCCCGGAGTTGAGGGCATCCGCCACACGCCTTATGCCCGAGAGGACGTCGTTCTTTGCGGGAGCTACGGTGAACCGCCCGTGGCGGCGTATGCACTGGATGAAGGATGCCGCCGAGGGGTCGCAGACCACCAGCTCCACTGCCCTGCCGCCGCAGAGCTCCTCAAGCGCCTGATAATGCTCCTCGTCGGTGCGTTGCATACCCTCTCTCCTGGAGTCGTAATAGTATTCGGATATGCGGTACCAACAGCCTCCGCTTTTGCCCCAGAGCCCGAAGCTGGAGGGGTTCACCGTGCCGTAATCGCAGCTGACGGCATAGCGCTCGAAGCTCTCGGGCAGCTTATCGCAGACGTGCCTTTTCTCATCGAACATGGGGTAGATCAGACCCTCGGTGCTGGTCCACTTGCCCAGGACGAACCGCTCGTAGAAGGGGCCCGAGTATATCCTGCAATAGCGGCTGAATATCTCGGGGGTCATGGAGGGGTTGTCCCGAAGCTCGAAGTGGAGGTAGAAAAGGTTTTTCTCTCTGGCCTTGTCGATCCACTCACGCTTGAACCAATGGAGCTTATGCTCCGGGTTGCAGTTGAACCAGAGCTTTGAGCCCGCCACCGAGCATCTCGCTGCGGCCTGCTCCACGAAGTTGCGGGGCATCAGCGCAGCCTCGTCCAACAGCAGCCCCGAGAGGGTGATGCCCTGTATCAGCGAGGCGGAGCTTTCGTCCTTGCCGCCGAAGATGTAAAAGCGGTTGCGGGAGCCTCCGAAGGAGATCTCGATGTAGTTTTTTGAGGGGAAGTCCTTCACGGTGAAGCCCCAGCTCGCTGCGGAGCGGATAAGGGGGGTGACCAGATTTCTCCGCACCGAGGTGATGGTCCTGCCGCAGAGGGCGAAGTCGCTTTCCGAGAAGGTCACCGATGCCCAGATGACAAAGGAGATGCTCATTGAGAAGGTCTTGCCGGAGCGGACAGCCCCGTCGCATATGATACCGTCATAGCTCCTGCCCGCGCCCCGCCACCACTCAAAGACCTGCTTCTGCTTCTCGGAGAGGATGCACCGGGAGTTCTTAGTCTTCACCTGATAGGTCGTCTTCATCTTCGTCATCTCCGCTCACGGCATCGGGGACTGCACCCTCGGCGGGAGCGCTGCCGTAGATGGCCTCAACGAGGCTTCTGGCCTTGCGGTCGGTCTGCTCACGGTCGTTGAGCTCGGCTAAACGCTCCAGAGCCTTCTGGCGGTCGTAGAACTTGATCTCGACACCGCCGCCCTTGACCCTTTTTATCTCGCTGACGTTATAGAGGTCGGCGGAGGCCAGCATTGCGGGAGTGATCTCATCCGAGAAGGCGAGGGCTGCCGCATCGTTCACTCTGCCGTAGGCAAGGCGCTCGAGACCCGCTCTGATCTCAGCCTCCTGTGAGAAGGCTTCGCGCCTTGCACGCTCGACTCTCCTGCGCACGCTCCTGCGGGAGAGCAGCCGCAGCCCGTCGAGCCTGGCTCTTATGGGAGCGACTCCTGCGCTGACCGCTGCCTCCTCAGCATTGCCGCCTCTGACAAACGCCAGAACGAAATCCTTGATATCTATTGTTTTCATACTGTCTCCTTTCTTTCTGTTCCCCTTGAAGGGTGCTTTCACTAACAGCGAAAAAAAGCCGAATGTTGCACCGAAACGTGCAACAAACGGCAAAAAAACTTTTATGGTCTTTGAAAAATCGGCATTATAGACAATCGGGACGGCGCGATTTTGTGCTGTATGACGGGGGAGTTGACATCCTTACTGTGAAGCGGTAAAATATAGGTGTAATTTACAATGCACAAGGGAGGTGTTCGTGATAAACCGGGTTTACGCTATGGATGTTTCCGTCTTGGAGGACAGAGAGGTCTATGAGAGGGTCTACGCTTTTGTGGGCGGGGAACGCCGACGCAAGGCTGAATTTTTCAGGTTCGGCAAGGACAGGAGGCTCTCGCTGGGGGCGGGGTATCTGCTGCTGCGGGGGGCTTCAAGGCTGGGGCTTGATGCTCCGGAGATAGCTGTCGGGGAGCACGGAAAGCCTTATTTTGCGGGGGCGGAGGGGGTACATTTCAATCTCTCCCACTCGGGGAGGCTGGCGGTATGCGCATTTTCCGACAGGCCTGTGGGCATCGACGCGGAGGAGCTGCGGGAGTTTGACGAAAAGCTCATCAGGCAGGTCTTCACCGCTGATGAGGAAAGGGCTCTGGCCGCTCACGGCTGCACCCCTGCCCTCTGCACAAGGCTGTGGACGGTAAAGGAGAGCCTGATGAAATATCTGGGGACGGGGATGACCCTCGACCCGCGGGATATCTTCGCTGACCCGATCGAGCCCCGGCTGATCTCGGCTGCGGGGTATGACATATCTGATCTTCATCTGACCTGCTTTGAGGCGGCGGGCTGCGCTGTGACTATCTGCTCGGGATACGAGAGGTTCGCAGAGGGGTTAGAATGGGTCAAGCCCTGAACTCTCTTCGACACGTTGTGCTTGACTAACCGCTTGCTGCTATGGTAGAATTATCTCGCGGCGCCGGGCGCTGACATTCTGCGGAGAGGTCACAATGAGATGATAGGATTTGTATTCAACAGCCTGCTGCTGGGTTTCGGGCTTGCCATGGATGCCTTTTCGGTATCGCTGGCGAACGGGCTCAACGAGCCCCGTATGCGGCTGAGGAAGATGCTTTACATAGCGGGCACCTTCGGGTTATTCCAGGGGCTGATGCCCATACTGGGGTGGTTCTTCGTCCGGAAGGCGGCGGAGAGGTTCACGGCATTTGAGAAATACATCCCCTGGATAGCCCTGATACTGCTGCTCTTTATCGGCGGGAAGATGCTCATTGAGGGCATCCTCCACAAGGAGGGTGAGGGGGAGCCCGTAAGGCTGACCCCGGCTGCTCTGCTGATACAGGGCATTGCCACCTCCATAGACGCGCTCTCGGTGGGCTTTACCATTGCGGACTACGGCTTTGTCAGGGCGCTGGCGGCGGCCTTCATCATCGCGGCGGTGACGCTGGCGGTATGTATGGCGGGGCTCAAGCTGGGCAAGCGCTTCGGAATGAAGCTGGCGGGCAAGGCCAACATCCTGGGAGGGGTCATCCTTATCGGGATAGGTGTGGAGATATTCGTTACGGGCATAGGGAAGTGAGGACGATGCAAGGAGGCAGAGTATGAAAAGGTATACCGTGGTTTCGGCGCTGATGCTGGGGATGCTTCTTTTTTCCGGCTGCTCGGAGGGGGCTTCCCCGGGGAGCAAAGCTCCGGAGGTGACGGACAGGTTGACGGAGCCGAGTGCTGAGGTGAGCAGCACAGCTCCTGAGAGTGCTGCGCCGGCAGCTTACAGGCAGATATCCCAGGATGAAGCTAAAGAGATGATGAGCTCCGGGGAGGGGTATATCATTCTGGATGTGCGGCGTCAGGACGAGTTTGACGCGGGGCATATACCGGGGGCGATATGCGTCCCCAACGAGACGATAGAGAGCGAGCCTCCGGCGGAGCTGCCGGACAGAGCGCAGGTGATACTTGTATACTGCCGCAGCGGGCGGCGCAGCAAGGAGGCAGCGCAGAAGCTGGCTGATATGGGTTACACAAGCATTTACGAATTCGGCGGGATCAATAGCTGGACGGGAGATGTGGTGACCGAGGAAGGCCGGGAGAGCTAGCTGCTATCCGGCAGGGAAGGCCTCGGTACAGCATATCGCGTTACATAATGGCAACACCGCACGACCCGCGGCTAACGCCTCTGCACATCATCTGCTTGCCAGCTTTCCGTCATATTACCCAAATTCTCCTTGACTTGCGTCAGCAAGCCTGCGTCGAATTTAGGCAATCTGACGAAAATCTGGACGGCGCATCTGATGCACAGAGGTCGTGCGGTGTTGCCATAATAATATGCAGACAAAAAACTCGCCGTCAGGAGGGATCGTCCTGACGGCGCGGTGTGTTTTCAGATCGTGGTTATATATTTCTCGTAGCAGCCATCCCATTCGGAGAAGCACTTGGCGAGGATGGAAAGATCGTCGAGATCGACGCCGCCCGACTTATTGAGGTCGGCGGCCTCTTTATCTTTCATCACGTCGTAGTCCGTCCACTCGGCAAAGTATTTTGCCAGGTCGGAATAATCGCTGAGATCCACGGCACCGTCGCGGTTGACGTCGCCCCGGTATCGGGTGATGTGGTGGAAGGTATGGGTATAGCCCGGTTCAGAGATCTGCTCACCGGCATAATTATAGGCGACTATCTGCACTCTGTAATCACCGGTGACCACCTGCTTGAGCAGCGATCCGATATCCATATGGTTCACAGCCTTCTGGTAGGAATGCTGGCCTACGGAATAGGTAACGTCTGCCTGAGTGAGATAAACGCTGCCGGCGAGATCCCTCTGCAGGTAGATACTGTATTTGTTTTCGCCGGGATATCTGGTCCAGTAGAGGTCGGTGCCGTTGAGGCCCACGCCCACAGAGGGGGGGAGGTTGTCAAGCGGGATATTGACTTCACGGGAGGAATATGCTATTATTCAGAAAAAGGGGGGCGGACGTTATGAGGACAGTTGATACTGCGCTGGCGCTTTCGATGCTGACATACTTCCCGGAGCTTTCTCACGGGGGGCACGGGTGCATAGGAGAATTCTTTGACAGGTACTTTGACTCCCCTGCCGGGGAACGTCCCGAGACGATGTTTTCGGGGCTATGCCCGGATGAGAGGTCGGGGGTAGTGGCTGCTATGGCAAGGCTCCGTGAGTCGGGGCGGTTTTATGATATGAGGATAGCCTGTGATTCCACGGGGAGCAGGAGGTTCAACAGCTTCTGCGTTACCGACGGCTGCGGGACGGCATATGTGGTCATCGGGGGGAACTACCGCACGGGGTTTTACCGCTCACGCAGCGGAGTGACCAGCTCCTGGTGCGACAATTTTCTGGGGGCTGTTCAGGAGACCACCATCGAGCAGAGGGAGATACTTGAATTCTACGACCGGGCGGTATCACGTCTCAGCGGGGAGAGGATAGTGGTCTGCGGGCATTCAAAGGGCGGGAACCTGGCGCAGTACATCACGCTTATGCGGGATAGTGCGGAGGTGTGCTACTCCTTTGACGGGCAGGGGTTCTCGGAGGCATTTATAAAGGCTCACAAGGGGCTCATCGAAGAGCGGGGCGGAAGGATAGTAAGCATCTGCCCCCGGCGGAGCATTGTGGGCGGGGCGCTGACCCCCATAGGCACTGCGAAGAGACTCATAATTAAGGAGCGCCCGGTACGGAGGGGCGTGCTTTACAGCCACATCCCGGCGGCGCTGTTTGACCGTTATCTCCAGCTGGGGGAGGCGGCGGAAAAGCCCTCGCTGATCTCAAAGGCTGCGGGGCGGGTCTCGGTGAGGACGGTGTGGCTGGCACAGAAGCTGCCCTTTATCTCGGCGGAGAATGGGTTAGGGCACATGGGCAGGGCTTTGCAGTTCGTTTTCAAGGGACGACCCCGTCGGGGGCTTGCGGAGCTTATGAGCTTTGATGCTCTGGTGATGCTTCTGCTGCTTCCGGCGGAGGTGCCGGGGGCGGTGTTTTTTGGGAAAGAGTGAGAGGCGGAGGTTTGTTTCAGATAAGGAAAAACGGCTGAGCCCGGGTGGGGTCAGCCGTTGTTTTTTGGGGAGCGCCCGGAGGCGGTTTGATCAACTTTTATTGATTTCTGCTCGTGAACACAGCCTTTGCAGTTTTCATCTTACTGCCTTTATTATAGGCAACACCGCACAACCCACGGCTAACGCCTCTGCACGTCATCTGCTTGCATATCCCAGGCGGATGTGGTATAATAGTTCAGAAGGAAGTTTTTGTGGGGTGGTGAGAGCATGACAATATCCGAGAAGGAAAATCCGCGGCTGCCTTATCTGAGGGACAAGACCTCGAAGCTGACGTCGGCGCCGGGGTGCTATATCATGAAGGACAAGTCGGGGAAGATAATCTATATTGGCAAGGCGAAGAACCTCAAGAACCGCGTGAGCTCCTATTTCAGGCCGTGGCAGGATCATCTGCCCAAGGTGTGGAAGATGGTATCCAATGTGAACGACTACGATTTCATCGTTACCGATACGGAGTTCGAGGCGCTGGTGCTGGAATGCTCGCTGATAAAGCAGTACACGCCGAAATACAATATCCTTTTAAAGGACGACAAGGGGTACAGCTATATACGGGTGACGGATGAGCCCTATCCCAGGCTCCAGGCCGCTTTGCAGAAGGAGGATGACGGGGCGAGGTACATCGGGCCATACACCAGCTCGTTTGCGGTCAATCAGGCGGTGCGGGAGGCTAACAGCGTCTTTCAGCTGCCCACCTGTCAGAAGCGGTTCCCCCAGGATTTCCGAAGGGAGCGCCCCTGCCTCAATCACCACATCAAGAAATGCATGGGGGTCTGCACCGGGAGGTTCTCGGAGGAGGAATACGGCGCGATCATAAGGCAAGCCATTGACTATATCAAGGGGGGCTCGCAGCAGTCGGTGGAGCGTCTGACAGAGGAGATGAACGCTGCTGCCGAGGAGCTGAACTTCGAGCTGGCAGCCAAGCTCCGGGATCGGATCGCTGCCATCAAGAAGGCTGCGGACGATCAGAAGATCGTGGACGAGTCGATGAAGGACAGCGACATCATCGCTGTGGCGCAGAACAGTGAAAAGGCCTGCGCCAGCGTACTGATGTACCGGGGGGGCAGGCTCTTTGACAAGGCTGATTTCTTCCTGGGTGAGAAGGATGACCGCTCGGCGATGCTGGAGGAATTCATCACGGGGTATTACTCCGTCAGGGAGTTCGTCCCCAAGGAGATACTGCTGGATGAGGAGATCGAGAACGCCCCTCTGCTTGAGCAATGGCTGCGGGAGAGGTCGGGTCACGCTGTTCATATATCCACGCCCCAGAGGGGGCATCTGCTGCGGCTGACGACGCTGGCCAAGAGCAATGCCTCGGAGTATCTCTCCATAAAGGTCGGCAGGACGGGCAAGGAGATAGTGGCGCTGGAGGAGCTTTCAAAGGCACTGGGTCTGGAGAAGCCTCCGCGGCTGATAGAATGCTACGATATCTCGAACCTGGCATCCTCGGATATGGTGGCGGGGATGGTGGTCTACGAGAACGGGAGGCCCTGCAAGAAGTTCTACAAGAAGTTCTCGATAAAGACCGTGGCGGATCAGAACGATTACGCCTGCATGGCGGAGGTATTGCAGAGAAGGTTTGACAACTACTTCAAGAAGACGGACGAGGGGTTCTCCACCCTGCCCGATCTGATACTGCTGGACGGCGGTCAGGGGCACGTTAATGTGATAACTCCGCTGGTGAGGGCGATGGGGATAAATGTGCCCATCTTCGGGCTTGTGAAGGACTCGAAGCACCGCACCAGAGCTGTTGCCACGGGGGGCGGAGAGATCAGCCTGACGAGGTGCAGGGCGGCATTCAACCTGGTGACACAGATACAGGACGAGGTGCACCGGTACGCCATAACCTATCAGGCGAAGAAGCACAAGAAGAGCTCGTATCAGCTGGAGCTGACGAAGGTACGGGGGATCGGTGAGAAGAAGGCGGTCAAGCTGATGACGGAGTACAAGACCAAGGATAAGCTGGCCGAGGCCTCGGTGGAGGAGCTGATGAGGACGGCTGGGGTATCCAGGGAGATCGCGGAAGAGCTTTACCGGGTGATACACGGGGAATAAGCTCCGGGGCTTCCCTGCCCCGGCCTATGCTATGCAGCGATCCGAGGTTTGGAGACGAACACAAATAAAAATAACAGCCCTTTCCGGATAAGGAGAGGGCTGTTATTGTGTCACCGGGGGTGATATTGACATGGTTTTCTAAAAATGGTATAATGTAGGCGAATGCATTTGAAGGCAGGGGATGCTGCAGGTGCAGAAAGAGGTCCCTTTGCTGTGCATTATATTAAGGCAACACCGCACGACCCGCGGCTAACGCCTCTGCACGCCATCTGCTTGCCAGCTTTCCGTCATATTACCCAAATTCTCCTTGCCGGGCGCCAGCCCGCCTGCGTCGAATTTAGGCAATCTGACGAAAACCTGAACTTCGCATCTGACGCACAGGGGTCGTGCGGTGTTGCCTTAACGGAAAGCCGGTGATTTTATGGCATTGCCCGATACTGCTCCCGCGGAAAGATCACATAATATTGATCTGATGAAATGCATTGCGATCTTTCTGGTAACGACTTATCACGCTTTCTGGCTGGAACACGATTTTGTGCTTGATCCCTCTTTTGTGTCTTATTCACGCTACTTATTCAAAACGGTTCTCTCTGCCTGTGTTCCGCTGTTCTTTTTTATAAACGGCTATCTTCTTTTCGGCAGGCCCCTGGATATGAGCAAGCATATCAAACGGACTGTCAAGTATGTTCTGATCGTGCTTTTCTGGGCGCCGGTGCTGTTGCTGCTGTTTTTTGCGGTATCGCCGGAGGAGCATACTGTCAGCGAGTTTTTTAAGGCTCTGGTCGATCTGGATCACGATTGGTCGATCCGTCATTTTTGGTATCTGGGAGCTCTGGTCTGCATCTATATCTTCTTTCCGGCGCTGAAGGCTTTGTTTGATACGAATATCAAGGCCTTTATATTATTTGTTGCGGTATGCGGGTTTTTCACCTTCGGGATACCGCTGCTTTCGCAGCTCTCGGAATTCATAAGTATACTGACAGGAGCTAAAACGGTCTCACTTGACAAGGAGATCGTTGAGATGTTTGATCCTTTCAGAGGAATTTACGGGTTTTCGTTCGTTTATTTCTGCGTGGGAGGTTTGGTCAACAGATACGAAGACAGGATACTGTCGGTCCCGGTCAGGAAAAGAAACTTCTACGCTTGCTTCGGACTTATTGCAGGCTGTTTATGGCTCTTTACCATCGGAGTTTACAAATCGAATTATATTCTTTCGGATATATGGAACCCGGTCTGGAACGGCTATGAAACTGTACCCACATTCTGCATAACGATGTCCATATATATCCTCTGCCTGAATTTCAAAAAGGACAGCAGGGTGGTAAACACAGCAGCAAAGAACACGCTGGGCATCTATATTCTGAACTACGTGCTGATCAGGATCAGCAAAGAGACGGTGATGTCATGGAGGTTTATGGATAACATCCCGGCGCACCTGGTATTCTCGGCCCTGCTGATAATATGCTATCTGGGAATGGTATTTGTTCTGAAAAAAATACCGCTGATCAAAAATTTGATCTAGAATGTTCATTTATTGTTTGGGTTCTCCCCCTTGCACCCCGCCAAAAAATATGCTATAATAAATCAGCGCCACTAAAAGCGGCGCTGATAGTTTTTTATACGGGCGGCAAAGCCGCACCAACGAAAGGACTGACAGTATGGAGCATCAGCATATACTTATCCTGGATTTCGGCGGGCAGTACAATCAGCTCATTGCGCGGCGCGTGCGTGAGTGCAGCGTTTTCTGCGAGATAAAGCCCTATGACAAGGCCGATATCGGGTATATCAAGGAAAGCAAGCCTATGGGCATCATCTTCACCGGAGGCCCCAACAGCGTCTACGGCGAGGGGGCTCCCAGCGTATCAAAGGAGATATTCGAGCTGGGGATACCCGTACTCGGCATCTGCTACGGCTCGCAGCTTATGGCTTACGTCCTCGGCGGAGAGGTAAGCACCTGCGTGACCTCAGAGTACGGCAAGACCGAGACTGAGTACGACAAGGACTGCGTGCTGTTCTCCTCCGACGAGCTGCCGAAGAAGGCGGTCTCCTGGATGAGCCACACCGATTACATCTCCCGTATGCCCGAGGGCTTCAAGAAGGCGGCTCAGACCTGGAACTGCCCTGTGGCTGCGATGTACAACGAAGAAAAGAAGCTCTACGCCGTACAGTTCCACCCGGAGGTGAACCACACGGAGCACGGCCTTTCGATGATATACAATTTCGTTCGGAAGGTCTGCGGCTGCGCAGGCGACTGGACTATGGAAAACTACGCCGAGACTGCCATCAGGAGCGTCCGGGAGAAGGTGGGCTCCGGCAAGGTGCTGCTGGCGCTTTCCGGCGGTGTGGACAGCTCGGTACTGGCGGCGCTGCTCTCGAAGGCAGTGGGCAGGCAGCTCACCTGCATCTTTGTTGATCACGGCTTTATGCGCAAGAACGAGGGCGACGAGGTGGAGGAAGCCTTCCGGGGCTGGGATATCAACTTTGTCCGGGTGGATGCCAAGGAGCAGTTCATGAGCAGGATGAGGGGCGTATCCGATCCCGAGGCCAAGAGAAAGATCATCGGCGAGGAATTCATCCGGGTATTCGAGGCTGAGGCCAAGAAGATTGGGCGTGTGGATTTCCTGGCACAGGGAACCATTTATCCGGACGTTATCGAGTCCGGCTCCGGCGATGCGGCGGTGATCAAGAGCCATCACAACGTAGGCGGTCTGCCCGACTATGTTGATTTCAAGGAGATAATCGAGCCTCTGCGGATGCTCTTCAAGGACGAGACCAGGAAGCTGGGTCTGGAGCTGGGTCTCAGCGAGAAGCTGGTATGGAGGCAGCCCTTCCCCGGGCCGGGTCTGGCGGTGCGCATCATCGGGGAGATCACCGATGAGAAGCTGGAGATCCTCCGGGATGCTGACCACATCTTCCGGGAAGAGATCGCCAAGGCGGGCATGGACAGGGACATCAACCAATACTTTGCCGTGCTGACCAACAACCGGTCGGTGGGTGTAATGGGTGATTTCCGCACCTATGATTACACTCTTGCTCTCCGCGCCGTGGAGACCAGCGATTTTATGACGGCAGAGTTCAGCCGGATACCTTACGATGTACTTGAGGTATGCTCACGGCGGATAGTTAATGAGGTCAAGAGCATTAACAGGGTCGTTTACGATATTACGACAAAGCCGCCGGCGACGATCGAGTGGGAGTGACGTTTAAGCTTCGCAAACCCGCGTAAATACGCGATTCAAGCCATTCGTTCACGTCCTGCGGCAACGTTTTGGCAACAATTTCGAAATTATTCATACAGTTAAGAGCTGACCGATTTTTTGTGATCGGTCAGCTCTTTTTGTCTTTGGGGGTGAGAGTATGGATAGTTCATAGCTGCTTTATCTTTTTGAAGGAACCTGATTTGTCGAGACGGGGGTAATTGT
>JAFXXU010000062.1 GCA_017542125.1 Ruminococcus sp. | reverse complement strand
GGAGCTTAAAAAAGAAAAGTCGGACGAGATAATAGCCCTATGCGAAAGGGCGCTTAAACACTACAAGCCTACCGATGACAATAACTTCACAAAACAGGTGCTTATCGGGCAATACGTCTATTATCTGCACGATAAGGAAAAGGGTGAAAAGCTGGTCATGTCGCTGCCAAATGTGTATTGCACAAAAGAACGTTTTTTAGCCGATCTGTATGATGGAAAGGAAGCCCTTGCACGCAGGCAGTCGGCTTTGCTCTGGAGCATGACACAGATGATGCACCGTCTGTTTTGGGAAATATCCCGTGATGATTCCTATACCTATGAACAGAAAATTGAGATACTAAAGGCAGATGATGCCCTGACAGAACTTATCACCGGAGGTAAGCCGAATTTTTTTCACAGTAAATTATCGGTCAATGCAGCAACAGAGGCAGAATTATACTTAAAAATCGGTGATAAAGAAAAAGCCCTTGAAATGCTTTGGTCTTCATACGACCATGCCGAAAGCTATATAAGCCGACCCGTCGGAGAAAAATATGCGCCCTGCTGGCTTAGCGAGATGGACGACGATCAGATAAAAGTCCTCAAAATGGATCCCAAAACGAATTATGATACCATATATGATATCATCACGAAGCCCGACAACAAATTCTGCGAGGTGTTCAAAGGCAACGAACGCTTTGAACAGCTTATAGAAAAATTGAAAGAAAAGAGAAGCAAATAATAGCTTGCGGCATACCTGCTTTGTGCGGGTATGCCGTTTCATGTTTTATAGGTTACCTATAATGAAAGCAGCAGTATCTGCTATGAATACTGCTGCTTTATTTGCAGGGGGATCCAAAAACGTCGTATTTGCGTATGTCTTGCTTTATCGGGTTTTCGACAACGGTGCGTCACTGGCTCACAATGACCTCTTTGCATACACCTTTGAAGCACCTCAGGGGGCAAACGTATACTCAAAGACCGTCAAGTCTCCCAAGGATGCGATCTATAATAATATCTGGAATATCGTCAACCCCAACGATCTTGTGCCGAAGGTGGCTATGAGCGGGTTCGGGTTTACCAGATTCGGTACTGACAAGTTTATCACCACATATTTCTTTGATGCCGAAGGCTATGAAAAGAACCGAAAGGTCTTCAGAGCTCTTTATGAAAGCACAGGGCGCAGCTGGGACGGTTATAAGGCTGATAATTTCCAGATGTACGGTATGTCCGTCGGAACAGTTATAAAGAAACTTTCTACTGCAGTCTTATTGTTCGGGGGAGGCTACTGGGTAGGCAGCGGTAAGTCGCTGATCGATAGTGACTGGATAGAAAAGGACGATACGAAAGCAAACTATGATGCAAATATCGCGTGTACCATACTGTTGGAGGAGCTGGTGGAGCAGATCGGCACCAGAGAGCGTTATGCCCAAAGGATACAGCCGGGTCTGAGAGATCTGATGAAGGTCGTTATGGCGGATCAGGCCGGCAAGATGAGCCAGAATATAGATGATACGTTAAGTAATCTGCCGATGGCGATCGTTTATTATGTTATTACAAGAAAGTCAAGCCCGAAACTCAGCGAAGAGGTGGGTGCGGCTTATGCAAAGATGACAGGAAATGAAGCGCTGAACCTGGGCGGCGGTATGTTCAATCCGTTTCTTTTTGCGGTTGTCGGAACATGGCAAAATAAACCCAATGAACTGACCTCTGTTGCAAAGCAGATGTCGGAGGTGTTCCAGAACCATGATACCTATGTGACCATTGCGCACTTGATGGCACAGGACAGCTACTATATTGATCATGAAAACGCTAATAATAAAAAGAATACTCTGACTCTTGTTCCGCTTATGGACAGTGCCGAAATGTTCCGTGTCTCCTGCAACGGTATGAACGATAACAGCCTCTGGCTCGGAGACACACAACAGGTCGTAAGGCTCGAAGGTACTAAAATGGGAAAAAGCAAGGTCGTGCAGTGTGACCCCGGGTATGCGGTAGGCTACTATTCTTATTCCGATAATGAAAAGACAGAGATGTTTGCCCCTGTAGGCAAAAGATACTGCGTAGGCATGAAAGACTATTCCAAGAAATTCTGGTCTCACACCTATGAATACTGGGTGAATATCCAGCACAGCAGTCTCATAAACGACGGGAAGATCAGAAATCAGCTGGATTATCATATAGCTTCCTGCTGGTTCAGCTCCGATCAGTACTGGCGCTACTATGACACCTGAAATCGGGGAGGGAGAATGATATGAAAAATACAGTTAAAATTCTTCTGCTGATCCCGTTTATAGCAGCAGGACTGGCAGGCTGCTCCGGGGACAGCAGTGAGTCAGGCAGCGATACGGCAAGCATTCAGAACGAGACCTCATCCGTGACCGAAAGCGAGACCTCTGCGACAGCCTCGGAGGATCCAAGCTCCCGCAGTGCAGAGGACAAATTCAATGCGAGAATGGTTGGAAAGCTGCTCGATACCATAAGCTCGGGAGCTGTTGACCATAGCGATTTCTTTTCCTACGTTGAACAGAAGTATAAGTTCGGATACAAGTCCGAGACCGAAAACGAGAGCGTGGAATTCCTCATCGATACCTATATGAGCGGTATGTCCGTAATGGATTTCGGGAGCGATAATGCTTCCGATGCCGGAGGCGGCAAGAGCTTTTTCGATATAAGCCTTTATGAGATGCTGAAAAACGGCGACGGGCATCTGGATTTCACACAGGAAGAAAAGACCGACTACAGTTACAAGTCGGTCAGCAAGACAGGCTCAAAGGAGGAAACCAAAGAAGCGAAAAAATACGAAGTGAAGTCAGACCTCATAATCAAATCTGACAATGCGGATCTCTATGTGCAGAATAAGACGACCTATTCAGATCAGGATGGCAGCAGCAACATAGACGACAGCTTCAACGGCAAGATCAAGAAGAACGATTTCCTGGAGTATGCTTCGGAGGACTATGTCGAAACGATCAGGCGGAAAACTATGTTTTTGGATGCGTTGGAGTATCTGGCTCAGTTCAGCTATATGGCCTCTTCCTATAAGGACAGTCTGGATCTTAACGATCCCTCCGCAGTGAATGAATTCATAAAAAACAACGGCATCAGCTTCTCGGAGGATGAGGTCGGAAGGGTCGTGAGCTTTGAATTCAAAACGGATGATATGTTTGCTGAAATAACGGATCAGGAGATCAAGGATGCTCCCGTGATCTCCGGGCGTGTCATATTTGACGGTGAAAAAGAAGAGCTGCTGATCTTCGACTATGATTTTAAGGATTATTTTAAATACAATCTCGGACTTTCCGCCGAGGGCAGAGAGATCACAGAGCTCACAGTAGACGATTATATTGTAAAGGGGATATCCCTTGATATCGAAAACCACGATGTTGAGCTTGACAAGGATTTTACCGAATATGACGATCCGGTAGCGTTCCTTGCAGATATGGATGAGCATTTATCCGTGATCAGTGATATGATGTAAAAAAGTATCAGGGCAATACCGCACGCTCCGCAGCCAAGGCAGCTGATAATGGAAAAAAACATCTCTTCCGCAATGGAGATCATCAGGTTTGAAGTGGAGGATGTAATCGTGACGAGTTGCTCAACACACAATCCGAATAAAGATATAACCGAAATCGTATATCCATAAAACAATACAGCAGGACAGGTTTTCTGTCCTGCTGTTACATTTGAAAGCGGTGAGCAGCAATATGAAAAAGCTGGTCAGAATAATAATAACGGCATTCGCTGTTGTCATTATGCAGGGAAGCATCGTCGCTACGGCGATCGACTTGCCCTTTGTTCCTGCTGACAGCTCGGTAACTGATAGCAACGTTGTTTCGCAGACAGACAGCCTCTGAGAAGGACGCAAGTGACAACAGCAAGTCTGAAAACATTTCTGGCCGCCGGGCGGATGACAAGGCGGGGCACAGGGCGGGCTGAGGATGTTTTTTGCATTTTGCCGCTTTATTTCAAGGGGCTTAAAAAGCTCAGAAACACGCAGCCCGAAGTATATGAAATATATGTAAACAAAAGCCCTGTTTGATTGACATTGAGGGCGGGGTGTGTTATAATCACAAATTGAGAGTTACTTTCATTTTTGAGAACGGAGGCGGGAAAATGGCTAAATACAACACCGAACAGCGGGGGGAGCTGCTGAGCTTTCTCAGCGCCCACAGCGACAGCGCCTTTACCGTCTCGGAGATAACCGACTGTATGAGGAGCGACCGCTCCTTTAAAAAGCCTCCTGCCGAGAGCACGGTCTACAGGCTCATCAAGGAACTGGTGGGCGAGGGCAGGGTCAAGCGGACGGTCAGCGGGTGCAGCAGAGAGTTCCGCTACCAGCTTGCCGGTCAGGAGGACTGCGGCGGGCATCTGCATATGAAATGCAGCGTCTGCGGCGAGCTTCTGCATATGCAGCACGAGAGCAGCGAGCATCTTGCCGAAAGGCTGCTGGAGGAGGAGGGCTTCTCCCTTGATACGGGAATGGTCCTCACGGGGGTATGCAATAAATGCCGCAGCTGAGATATACTGATAAAAAGCGCATCGCGGCGCTGGGTGCGGCGATACTTCTGATACTTGCGCTGCTGCTTTCGTCGGCGTTCATTGCCATACATTCCTCCCATGAATGCTGCGGCGAGGGGTGCCGGATCTGCGAGACAGCTGCGGTCTGCGAGGCTGTGCTGGCGGGCGGTATCGCCGCTGTGTCGGCTGCGGCTGCCGTAAGGGCGGGATATGCCCTCTGCGCTTCGGCTGCAAAGGTAAGGGAATGTGAAAAAAGGGAGACACCCGTTCTGATGAAGGTCCTGATGCTGAACTGAATATCTCCGCGGAAGAAACACATACTCATTAACAGCAAATAACGGAGGTATCATAAATGAAGATCAAGAGAATAATCAGTTTACTGGCCTGCGCGGTGGTTGCAGTGAGCGCAGCGGGCTGCGGTTCGTCTGCAAGCTCGGGGGCTGCTGACAGCAGCCCGGACAAGCTCAAGATAGTATGCACCATCTTCCCCGCCTACGACTGGGTAAGAGAGCTGACCAAGGACAGCAAGAAGGACACCGAGATCACCTATCTGCTGGACAAGGGCGCAGACCTGCACAGCTTCCAGCCCACGGCAGAGGATATAATGAAGATATCCACCTGTGATATGTTCGTGTATATCGGCGGTGAGTCGGATAAGTGGGCCGAGGATGTCCTCAAGGAATCGGTAAACAAGGATATGAAGGCTGTGAGCCTGATGGAAGCCCTGGGCTCCGATGCCAAGGAGGAGGAACTCAAAGAAGGTATGCAGGGCGAAGAAGAGGAAGAACACGGCTCCGAGGAAGAAAAAGAGGAGCCCGAGTACGACGAGCATATCTGGCTCTCAGTAAGAAATGCCGAGAAGCTCTGCGGAGTCCTATGCGATAAGCTCTGCGAGCTGGACAAGGATAACGAGAGCGCCTATAAGGCCTCCCTCGAAAGCTACAACAAGGAGCTGGATAAGCTGGACGGCGACTTCAAGTCTCTTACGGAAAAGGCAGGCAGCAAGGCGCTCATCTTCGGCGACAGGTTCCCCTTCAGATACTTTGTGGAGGACTACGGCCTTGATTACTACGCCGCTTTCGTGGGCTGCTCCGCTGAGACCGAGGCAAGCTTTGAGACCATCGCATTCCTGGCGGGCAAGGTGGATGAGCTGAACGCCGGCACCGTCTATATCCTGGAGAACAGTGACGGAAAGATCGCACAGTCCATAATCGACAGTTCAAAGGCCAAGAACGCAAAGACAGCTGCCCTCAACTCCATCCAATCGGTGAGCCGCGAGCAGCTGGATGCAGGCGAGAATTATCTCAGCCTGATGAGAAAGAACTACGAAACGCTCAGCACCACGCTGGGCTGATAACACGGAGGTAAAGGCTGATGTCAGAGCAGCTTATCTGCAAAAATGTAACTCTCGGCTATGAGGGCAGCGCTGTCGCGGAGGATCTGGATTTCACCATTTCCGAGGGCGACTACCTCTGCATACTCGGCGAGAACGGCTCGGGCAAGAGCACCCTTATCAAGGCTCTGCTCGGGCTTATGCCCGTTATGTCGGGAGAGATCCTGCGCGACAGCGTCACGGCTGCCGACGGCATCGGCTATCTTCCTCAGCAGACTGTGGTACAGCGGGATTTCCCTGCTTCGGTAAGAGAGATAGTCCGCTCGGGCTGCATAAAGAAATGCGGCCTGCGCCCCTTTTACAGCAAGGAGGAAAAGGCTCTCGCCGATACCAATATGGCAAGGCTGGGGATCTCGGCGCTGGCAGGGCGCTGCTACCGTGAGCTTTCAGGCGGTCAGCAGCAGAGAGTTCTGCTGGCAAGAGCCCTCTGCGCCACGGGACGCATCCTGCTGCTTGACGAGCCCGTTACGGGTCTCGACCCCAAGGCACAGGCGGAGCTTTATGAGATAATCGGCACGCTGAACAAAAGCGGCGTCACCATAATAATGGTCTCCCACGATATAGGAGCCGTCAGGTTCGCCAGCCATATACTCCACATCGGAAACGGGAAACAGCTGTTCTACGGCACCAAGGACGAGTACCTCTCCAGCAGGCTGGGGCGCAGCTTTATCATCACCGAGGGCGGTGAGGCTGAGGATGAGCCGGAAGCTCCGGCAAAGACAGCTGCCCCTGAGGAAAAGCCCATGAGCAGCGCCGCCAAGGCAGCCATCGCCGCGGGCGCCGGGGCATTCGTCATCGGGGCAAGTGCTTCGATACATCATTATGTGAAGAGGGGTGAGCGCAATGCTTGATAAGCTGATGTATTATTTCAGCTTCCCGTTCGTGAGATATGCTCTTATCGTCGGGCTGCTGATAGCGCTCTGTTCTTCGCTGCTGGGAGTTTCCCTGGTGCTCAAACGCTTCTCCTTCATCGGTGACGGGCTTTCACACGTTGCCTTCGGAGCAATGTCGGCGGCAACGGTGACTTCGGTGGGGCTCAAAAGCGCTGCCTCGGGCAACAACGCCGTTGCAAGGTGGATAACCGAGCTCATCGACAAGACCAACAGTATGGTCATCATACTCCCCGTAACGCTGATAGCTGCCATACTCCTGCTGAAGACCGGGCAGAACACCAAGATCAAGGGCGATGCCGCCATAGCTATGATCTCGGTGAGCTCCCTTGCCATAGGCTATATGCTGGTCAATGTGTTCTCGGCCTCGGCTAACGTGGCGGGTGATGTGTGCAGCACACTTTTCGGCTCCACCTCCATACTCACCCTCACCTCGGAGGAGGTCTGGATCAGCGCGATACTTGCAGTAGTCGTCATCGGCATATTCCTCATATTCTACAACAAGATCTTCGCTGTCACCTTTGACGAGAACTTCGCCAGAGCCTCCGGCGTAAAGGCCAATGCCTACAATCTGCTGATAGCGGTGATCACCGCGCTGATAATCGTTCTGGCGATGAATCTCGTGGGCTCGCTGCTGATCTCGGCGCTGATAATCTTCCCCGCCCTCTCGGCTATGAGGGTGTTCAAGAGCTTCCGGGCCGTTATCATCTGCTCGGCGCTGATCTCTGTGATCTGCGCGGCGGCAGGGCTTATAGCTTCGATACTTTTCTCCACTCCCGTCGGCTCGACCATAGTCGTTGCCGATATGGCAGTGTTCTTCGTATTCTGTCTGATCTCTAAGGTATTAAGGAGGGCTTGATATGAAAAGGACCGCGGCATTTCTGGCTGCGGCTCTGCTGCTGGCAGGCTGCGGCAATACATCCAATATCGACAGCATCATTGATAATAACAGCAAGGCTGTGAGCGACACCGTAACGCTCAACAAGACCGATGAATCTGTTGCGGCTGATGCGGAGCAGCTGGCTTCGGAATACTGGGCGCAGGCCGAGAAGGCCACTACCCCGGTCCCCGAGCAGGTAGACCTTTCCAAGCTGGATCTCACCGACGGCGATATCGACGTTGACCTCTCGAAGCTCACCGGAAACATCTGCTATGCCCAGGTGTCGGATATGATAAACACACCCAAGAAATACCTCGGCAAGAAGGTAAAAGCCAAGGGCACCTTTGCCTATACCACCGATGCCGCCACCGGCGGTGAGTATTTCGCCGTGTTCATCGCGGATGCCTCCGCCTGCTGCCAGCAGGGTATAGAGTTCGTCCTGACGGGTGAGCATAAGTACCCCGAGGACTACCCCAATATCGGCGACGAGATAATGGTCGTGGGCTATTTCAACCAGTATGAGGAAAACGGCTGGAAGTACAATCAGCTCAAGGATTCCACCATGCAGGTGCTCTGACCGATGGAGGGCTTTACCGTCAGACCCATAGCGGTCATCCACACCGACTTTGAGGAGAAATTCGGCATACCCCGGCAGAGCGGGCGCTCGCCCTCCTCACGGGGGAGGATAGTCTTCCTGCCCGAATACCGCAGCCTGGAGGCGCTCCGGGGCATCGAGGGCTTTTCGCACCTCTGGCTGATATTTGACTTCTCCGAAAGCCACCGCAGCGAGTGGTCACCCACGGTGAGACCGCCCCGCCTCGGAGGAAATAAGCGAATAGGAGTCTTTGCCAGCCGTTCGCCTTTCAGACCCAACCCGCTGGGATTATCCTGCGTAAAGCTGGAGGGCACCGAGCAGACCCCCGAGGGGACCGTGCTGCTTGTGTCAGGGTGCGACCTCCTGGACGGCACACCGATCATCGACATCAAGCCCTATCTGCCCTCGGCGGACTGCGTTGAGGGGGCTGTGGGTGGCTATGCGGATGAATTCACCGACCATAAGTTGGCGGTGATATTCCCGGAGGAGTTCAAGTCACAGATACCGGAGGATAAGCTGGAGGCTCTGATCGAATGTCTTGCGGACGATCCGAGGCCTTCATATCAGCACGACCCGGAGAGGGTATACAGTATGCGGTTTGCGGGCAGGGATATCCATTTCAGGATAGATAAAGAAACGCTGACGGTAACGGGGATAGACAGAATATAACAAACAGGCCGCCGATGGAGAGGACCATAGGCGGCCAAATTATTGCGGCAAGCCCCCACACAAAAAAACGCTTGCATTTTTTCTCTGAATATGTTATAATGGATTTACCAAATAAAAGGAGGTCTTGACCTATGAAGTATGTATGCTCGATCTGCGGCTATATCTATGATCCCGAGGCCGGCGAGCCGGACAGCGGCGTGGCACCGGGTACCGCCTGGGATGATGTCCCCGAGGATTTCGTCTGCCCCCTTTGCGGCGTAGGCAAGGATCAGTTCGAGGCGCAGGAATAACACAAATAAAAAAACGGGAGGCTCGCGCTTCCCGTTTTTGTTTTGCTCTTAAAGCTTAAACACCGTACTTTGCAGTGTTAACCTTGATACCAACACCCATAGTCGAAGCAACGACTACGCTCTTGAGGTACTGACCCTTTGCAGCGGCGGGCTTGGCCTTTACGATAGCGTCAAGGAGAGTGTTGAAGTTCTCCTCAAGCTTCTCTGCACCGAAGGAAGCCTTGCCGATGGGGCAGTGGATGATGTTGGTCTTGTCAAGACGGTACTCGATCTTACCGGCCTTAGCATCGGTAACAGCCTTTGCTACGTCGGGGGTAACAGTGCCGGCCTTGGGGTTCGGCATAAGTCCGCGGGGACCGAGGACCTTACCGAGACGGCCTACAACGCCCATCATATCAGGAGAAGCAACTACAACGTCGAACTCCATCCAGTTTTCCTTCATGATCTTGTCAACAAGATCCATACCGCCGACATACTCGGCACCTGCTGCCTTTGCAGCCTCAAACTTGTCCTCCTTGCAGAACACGAGAACTCTTACGCTCTTACCGGTTCCGTTGGGGAGTACAACAGCGCCTCTAACCTGCTGGTCAGCGTGACGGGAGTCAACGCCCAGACGGATATGCGCTTCGATAGTTTCGTCAAATTTAGCCTTAGCACCCTTTGCAGCGAGATCAAGAGCCTCAGGAGCATCGTAGAGCTTAGCTCTGTCAACTGCCTTTGCGGCGTCAACATACTTCTTGCCATGTTTCATATTCCGATCCTCCTTTAGTCTACAACGGTTACGCCCATGGAGCGGCAGGTACCTGCGATCATGCTCATTGCAGTCTCAATGCTGGCTGCGTTGAGGTCGGGCATCTTCTGCTCGGCGATCTTCTGGATCTGCTCCTTGGTGATGGTAGCTACCTTGGTCTTGTTAGGTGTACCGGAACCGGACTCGATCTTGCAAGCCTTCTTGATGAGGACTGCAGCGGGAGGAGTCTTGGTGATGAATGTGAAGGATCTGTCAGCATAAACAGTGATAACAACAGGGATGATAAGACCGATATCGTTCTTGGTCCTCTCGTTGAAATCCTTAGTGAATGCCATGATGTTCACGCCGTGCTGACCCAGTGCGGGGCCGACCGGGGGTGCAGGAGTTGCCTTTCCTGCGGGGATCTGAAGCTTGATGTAGCCTACTACTTTCTGTGCCATCTTTCGCACCTCCATAATTTGTGGTAAGGCGAGCTCAGGGGGAGCTCTCCCACTCTTTTTGAAGCGATGACATTAAGACCTGCGCATTATTTCCAGCGCATGATCTTTTATATCACAAATGCTTCTGTAAAAACGTACTTTTCCGCCCTTTTCAGAGCGTCGTGCTCACTGCGCAGCCTTTACGTCGGAAACGGGGATCTTAACAGGTGTGGGTCTGCCGAGCATTGAAACGATGATCTCAACCTGTGCGTTTTCTTCATCTATGCCGGAGACTTCGCCCGAATAACCGTCGAACATTCCCGAAACAACGTCAACTCTGTCGCCTACCGCGAAGCTGATCTTGGCCTGTGCGGTCTTGACCTCACCCGACTCGATGCCGAGAGCCTTGACCTCCGCCTCAGAAAGGGGAACAGGCTTGGACGCAGGGCCTACAAAGCCCGTAACGCCTCTGGTATTCCTTACGATATACCAGGAATCGTTGGTAACGACCATCTTGACGAATACATAGCTGGGGAACAGCTTGCTTTCCTTCTCCGAGACCTTGTTGTCCTTCTCCTCGGTAAGGATCTCAGTCGGGATCTTCACCTCGCAGATGAGATCCTCGAGCTTACGGTTCTTTACGACCTTTTCGATATTCTGCTTTACATTGTTCTCGTAGCCCGAATATGTGTGGACCACGTACCACTTTGCTTCTTCAGCCATAGCTTTATACCTCCGTTATGATCGCGTTAAACCGTTTCTGCCTTAGCTGCCTATGCTCAAAAGCGCTTTGATAACAGCAGCAAGACCTGTGTCGATAGCGAAGAGGAACATACCGGTAATAACCATAACAGTCATAACGACGCCGGTGTTATTAACGACCTGCTTCCTGCTGGGCCATACGACCTTCTTGATCTCAGACTTGAGATCTTTGAAGTACTTCTTCAGACCGCCCTTCTTGACCTTCTCTGCTTTGGGAGCAGACTTGGCAGCGGCCTTTGCAGCAGCCTTGGGATCGGTTTCTTTTTTAGCCATAATAAACCTCCCTCAGGACTTACTTGGTCTCTTTGTGAAGAGTGTGCTTCTTGCAGAACTTGCAATACTTGTTCATTTCAAGCCTGTCAGGGTCATTCTTCTTGTTCTTCTTAGTGTTGTAGTTTCTCTGCTTGCATTCTGTGCACGCAAGTGTGATCTTAACTCTCATTTTCGGCACCTCCTGACGAAATTTCCGCCCCGCAAGAACAAACGGGGAACGGGTCTGCCTCCCTCATAGCGCCTGCATTTCAGCAAGCACCGCCGACGTTATCGAAACGCCGGCTATGAGGTTTACTTATGACGCGCCCTCCTCCCCGGCTGCACAGCTCCGGAAAAAACAGCGCAAAAAAATAGACCTCATAAAGAGGTACAGTTATTATAACATATTCTCCCCTGCTTGTCAAGCATTCCTGTGAATTATCTGTAAATTTTCGGTTCTGCACAAAGGCCGGGGCCTCCGGGGGCTCTGCTCCGTTCATTTTTAACGCTTGAATAGTACATATATGTACTGTATAATACTATTATATATGAAAATGCAGGAAAATGCAAGAGGGAAATGCGATCCCCTGCACGAAAGGAAAGTAAAAATGAAAGCAAGGACGATAAATGCCAGACGGCTCATTGCGGCCTACGGCCTCGGCGAGGACAAGCTGGGGGCTCTCGCGGGGTACTGCGATAAGCAGGGGATCATCCTCCGGGGGGTGGAGCCCTATGAGGCTGACTTCCCGGTGGGTTTTTTGTGCGGCTTCGCCGGCTTTGCGCCCGGGGCTGGCTGCACCGAGCCCCCGAAGGACGAGTGCCTGATCTTCTCCGGCTTTGACCGCAGGGCTCTCTCGGAGGCTGTGGACGGGCTGAAAGCTGCGGGTGTGAAGGTAGCCCTCAAGGCCGTCTGCACCCCCTCGAACCAACCGTGGAAGCTCTCCGACCTTATAAAGGAGCTGACCCGGGAGCACAAATATATGACAGGCGGGGGATCGAAATGAAGCTGCCCCGAAAATACAAGGGCATAATCTGCATCATCATATCGGCATTCTGCTTTGCGGTAATGGCGGTATTCGTAAGGCTGTCGGGGGATCTCCCGATTTTTCAGAAGACCTTCTTCCGCAACTTCGTGGCGCTGTTTTTTGCCATAGGGGTGCTGAAAAAGCAGCACCTCCCCTTCCGCCCCAAGAACAAGTCCATGCTCCAGGCGCTGATAGTCCGCGCTCTGGCGGGCACCGTGGGACTCTTCGGCAACTTCTACGCCATAGACCATCTCGTCCTCTCGGATGCCTCGATGCTCAATAAGATGTCGCCTTTTTTTGCCATAGTGTTCTCCTACATATTCTTAAAAGAGAAGCTCACCCCCTTTCAGATACTCGCTGTCTCTGTTGCCTTCGGGGGCAGCCTGCTGATAATCAAGCCCAGCTTTTCAAATGTCTCACTGCTGCCTGCTGCCGCCGGCTTCCTGGGAGGGATGGGTGCGGGGCTTGCATATGCCTGCGTCCGGTATCTGGGCAGCAAGGGGGAGAACGGACCTTTTATCGTGGCCTTCTTCTCTGCTTTTTCCTGCCTGTTCTGCCTGCCGATGCTTATGATCTCCTACCAGCCTATGACGGTGACTCAGCTGCTCTGCCTGCTGGGAGCGGGCGCTGCCGCTGCGGGAGGACAGTTCTCCATCACCGCCGCCTACAGCTGCGCCCCCGCAAGGGAGATATCCATTTACGACTATTCGCAGCTCATATTCTCAACGACGCTGGGCTTCTGGCTCTTCGGTGACGTGCCGGATGTGTGGAGCTTTCTGGGGTATGCGATAATCATAAGTATGGCGCTGGCGAATTTCATCTACAACAACAAGCGCCACGCCAAGGAGTCCGACCAATGAAGAAGATAATGTTTTTTGATATAGACGGCACCCTCGTCCCCGAGAACGGCGAGCAGCGTGTGCCCGACAGCGCAAGGAAAGCGCTGGAGCTCTCCCGCAGGGCGGGGAACCTGCTGTTCATCAACACCGGACGCCCCGCGATGAATGTGGGCAGAGTGGTGCGGAAGCTGGGCTTTGACGGCTACGTTATGGGCTGCGGCACCCACATCGAGTATGAGGGCCGTGAGCTGCTCTACCATACCGTAGACCCCGCCCTCTGCCGGAAGACGGTTGCTCTGCTGAGAAAATGCAATGCCGTCCCCATGTTTGAGCGGCGGGACTGCGTGCTGTTCGACTTCACAATGCGGGAGCTGCCTATGATACGGGACATCCGCCGGGGCTTTGCCGCCGAGGGCAAGGACGTTGACCGCTCCACCGCTGATGCGGATTTCTCCTTTGACAAGTTCATCATAAACTACGACGCAGAGAGCGACATCGCTTCCCTGCGCCCTGCTCTGGAGAAGAACTTCTTCTGGATAGACCGGGGCGAGGGCTTCGCGGAGATTGTCCCCAAGCCCTATTCAAAGGCTACGGGTATAGAGCTGGTGCTCTCCCACTGCGGCGTCCCGAAAGAGAACGCCTTTGCCATAGGCGACAGCCTCAACGATCTGCCAATGTTCTCCGCGGTGGGGACCTCCATAGCCATGGGCAACGGAAAAATGCTCATCCCCTACGCCGACTACGTCACCGATGACATTATGCAGGACGGCATATACAACGCCCTTTCTCATTTCGGATTTTTCGGGGAGGAACAGCTATGATCATTGAAAACGGCCAATGGATAATGAAGGGCGCCTCTCCCAAAAGCAAGGGGCTCATACACAACTGTTCCGAGCTTATCGAATATGTTGACCGGGTGGGCTTCCTGCCCCTGTTCTCCGGCGAGACCGAGGGCTTCTCGGTGGAGGAACACGCCGACGCCCGCTACTGGTGGAGCGGCAACGAGGATCGTGACCCCTGGGAGTGGCGAGTCCAGGCGGCGAGATCCCGGAAGGTGGCCTACGGCAAGCTCTTTGACGGCAGGGCGGGGTTCATCTCCCTGGAATGGCTCCCCTATTTCGCCAACGCCCGCCGGGACGGCTACGACTTCGACAGCCTCTATGAGGAGGGTCTTGCCAAAGCCCGTGAGAAGCGGATAATGGAGCTCTTCGACAGCCGAGAGAGCCTCTTTTCCCACGAGATAAAGACTATGGCAGGCTTCGGCAAGGGCGGGCTTAAGAATTTCAGCGGCATAATGACAGGGCTCCAGGAGAAGCTCTATCTGGTAGTTACCGATTTCCGCTGCCGCCGAAACAAACGGGGCGAGGAATACGGTATGCCGGTAGCTCAGTATTCCACACCGGAATCCGTCTGGGGCTATGAGCTCCTGTCCTCAGCTTACAGTGAGGCGCCGGAAAAGTCACAGCAGCGGATAGATGCCAGGATAAAAGAGATATACGGATGATTTCAATTCATAATGCACAATGAAGGTGTCCGCTTCGCGGACAGATACACATCGCCGCAGCCCGCCTGCGTCGAATTTATGCACTCTGACGAAAAAATTGACTGCGTATCTGACGCACAGGGGTTGTGCGGTATTGCCTTAATTGTGCATTAAAAAAGTGCCGCCCGAAGGCGGCACTTTTTTATTTTGTGAGCAGCTCTTCCTGGGAGAGCAGATGATACCTGCCCTCAAAGGCCTGCTCGGCAGCCTCGTTGCTGTCGGCGCGGAGGATGAGATAAGCCTCGGCGCTCTTCTCGCTCACGAAAGCGGAGTACATATACTCAACGCTGACGTTGTTATCGTAAAGCACCTGCATAGCCGCTGCCAGCCCGCCCGGACGGTCGGGGATCTGGATGGCAAGGACGTTGCTCACCGATACGGTGCAGCCGCCCTCTTTAAGAGCTGCCACAGCCTTGTCGGCATCGTTTACGATAAAGCGCAGGATGCCGAAATCCTTGGTGTCGGCCACGCTCATAGCTCTGATGTTTATACCGTTCACCGCCAGCAGGTGGGTGATGTTCGAGATCCTGCCGGGACGGTTCTCCGCAAAAATAGATATCTGCTTGACTGTCATTTACATTCACTCCTTTGTTGGTATTACTGGTCTGCCGTGAAAAGCACCCAGAGGCCGTGCTTTGCCGCGAATGTGAAGAACGGCACCGCATCGCCCAGATACTCCCACGAGTATTCCATATCCTCCTTTGAAAGAGGCTCGGGGTATGTGCTGTCGATAGCGTCATAGCCCCTCTTGAACTTTGCCTTGGTAAGGGTCTCAAGACCCTTAGCCAGCTCCGAGACCATTATCGGAGGCTTTGCCGTGATGATATAGTCGTCCTGATCCTCACAGCCTCCGTAGAGCACCTCTCCGCCCAGGATGACCCCTCCCAGAGGCCAGCCGGAGCAGTCATAGCTCAGAGAGCCGTCGGTGAGGGCGCGGTGGATAGCGTCCCAGGCCTTGTCAAGCTCCGCGGTGCGCTCGGGGTAGTCCTCGAAATAAAGCTCCTCAAGCTCCTCGGAGATATAGACGGGGCGTTCCTCCGCAGGCAGGCTCTTTAAATGCTCCACCGTCTCACCGGGGACGGCGAACAGAACTCCCAGGCTCATTATACCAGGTTCCTCGTGTCGATAACGCGCTTGGCCTTGCCCTCGGAACGGGGGATGGTGTTGGGCTCGACCAGCCTGATCTTGGCCTTGATGCCGAGAACAGAGAGCATATCCTGAGCGATCTTGCGCTCCAGCTCCTCGATCGAACGGATGGTGTCGTTCCACATCTCGTCGGTGAGCTCAACGCGGATCTCAAAGGTATCGGTGTTGTTCTCTCTGCCCACAACGATCTGATAGTTGGGGCTGGCGTTGCTGAGCTTGAGCAGCACGCTCTCGATCTGGGACGGGAATACATTTACGCCGCGGATGATGAGCATATCGTCAGAGCGGCCCATGGGCTTGGCCATCTTGACCAGCGTTCTGCCGCAGGCGCACTTGCCTCTGGTCAGCACGCAGATATCCCTTGTCCTGTAACGGAGCAGGGGGAAGGCCTCCTTGGTGATAGCGGTGAATACCAGCTCGCCCTTTGTTCCGTCGGGGAGAGGCTCGCCGGTATCGGGGTCGATGATCTCGGCGATGAAGTTATCCTCGTTGATGTGCATACCCTTCTGGCACTCGCACTCAAATGCCACGCCCGGGCCGCTGGTCTCGGTGAGGCCGTAGATATCGTAAGCCTTGATACCCAGGCTCTTCTCGATCTCCTGACGCATTTCCTCTGTCCAGGGCTCGGCGCCGAAGATGCCTGCCTTCAGCTTGAGGTCATCGGGGGACTTGCCCATCTTCTTCACGGTCTCGCCTATATACGCGGCATAGGAGGGTGTGCAGCAGAGGATAGTAGCGCCCAGATCCTCCATAAACTGTATCTGCCTCTCGGTATTTCCCGAGGACATGGGCAGGGTGAGGCAGCCTACCTTGTGGGAGCCGCCGTCAAGGCCTGCGCCGCCGGTAAAGAGGCCGTAGCCGTAGGCAACCTGTACCACATCCTCCTTGGTGCCACCCGCAGCGGTGATAGCTCTTGCGGTGCAGTCGTTCCAGAGGTCAATATCGTTCTGAGTGTAGAACGCAACGACGCGCTTGCCGGTGGTGCCGCTGGTGGAGTGGATGCGAACGCACTCCGAAAGGGGCTTGGCCAGCAGCCCGAATGGGTAAGCGTCTCTCAGATCAGCCTTAGAGAGAAAAGGCAGCTTGTGCAGATCCTCTATGCCCTTGATGTCATCGGGCGTTACGCCCTTTTCTTCCATTTTTGCGCGGTAGTAAGGTACGTTATCCCAGACGTGGCGCACCTGCTTGACGAGCCTCTCGCTCTGCAGCGCACGCATTTTGTCGGGTTCCATACATTCGATCTCTTCGTTCCAGTATTTGCCCAATGGAATTCCTCCTTTTTGAGTTCCCGCCGGCTTTGCAGCGGATATTTATTGCTTATCCTGCCTCATGCAGGGATAATCCTTGTGAATATTCTGCTTTAAATCATTAAAGCCATGTCCCGACAGGCACCCCGGAGGGGTACCTGTCAATGGACTGTTTGCAAATATTTACTCCGCTGCTCTGCCGAGAGCGAAGGCCTTCTTGTTCAGCTCAAGGAACTTGGCCGGTACGCACTGCTCCAGCGCTGCCTGCCATACGCTTTCCTCAAACTGCATCTTCTTGGATACCACACCCATAAGCACTACGTTTGAAGCCTTTGCGGTGCCTGCCTGCTCGGCAAGGGTCAGCGCATCTACGGCGATAACGTCAACGCCCTGGGCCTTGATCTTCTCGATTATATCATCGGGATATACCGCAGCGCCGTTGATAACGGGCATGGGGTCGATCTTCTGGGTGGAGGTCACAAGATGACCGCCCTTTTTCAGGAAAGGCAGCCAGCGTGCAGCCTCAAGCTGCTCGAAGCTGATGATTATATCCGCCTCGCCCTTTACGATAACAGGCGAGCTCACCTCGTCGCCGTACTTGACGTAGGTAACTACCGATCCGCCTCTCTGGCTCATACCGTGCACCTCGCTGACCTTTACCTCAAAGCCCTGGGAGAGCAGCACGTTTCCGATTATCCTGGAAGCCAGCAGCGAGCCCTGTCCGCCCACGCCGACTATCATTATAGACTTTGTTTCCATTATCTTCCCACTCCTCTCTTACTTTACGATAGCGCCCAGCTTGCACATCTCGGTGCAGATGCCGCAGCCCACGCACTGGGTGTGGTCTATGGTCATCTTCTTGTCGTGGATGGAGATAGCGGGACATCCGATCTTTAAACACTGCTTGCAGCCCACGCACTTGTCGTGGTCGCATTTCAGCGGAGGATTGTGCTTTACATATTTCAGCAGAGCGCAGGGCCTGCGGCTGATGATGACGGAGGGCTCGTCCTTGGCAAGCTCTTCCTTGATGACAGCCTCGGTCTCGGCCATATGGTAGGGGTCTACCACGCGAACGCTCTTTATGCCGATAGCCTTGCAGAGCTCCTCAAGATTTACCGCAGCGGCGGGATCGCCCTTGAGGTTCTTGCCGGTGGTGGGGTTCTGCTGATGACCGGTCATACCGGTGATGGAATTATCAAGGATGATAACGGTGGAGTTGGTGGCGTTGTAGGCGATGTTCACAAGGCCGGTCATGCCGCTGTGCATAAAGGTGGAATCACCGATAACAGCCACCGACTTCTTCTCGCTCTCTGCGCCTCTGATCTTGTTGAAGCCGTGGAGGCCGCTGATGGAAGCGCCCATGCAGATGGTGGAATCCATAGCGCAGAGGGGTGCAGTAGCGCCCAGGGTGTAGCAGCCGATATCGCCCGATACCATTACCCCCAGCTTCGAGAGACAGTAGAACAGGCCTCTGTGGGGACATCCCGCGCACATAACGGGGGGACGCACCGGAACGTTCTCCGGGAACTCGGCGAACTCAGCGGTCTCGCCCAGTATCTTCTCACGGACTATTGACTGGGAGATCTCGCCCAGCAGCGAGAAGGTATCCTTGCCGTGAACGGTGAGCCCCAGCTTTTTGCAGTGGGTCTCGATAACATCGTCCAGCTGCTCGATGACATAAACGGTCTCGCACTTCTGACAGAAGTCCTTGATTATCTCTACAGGCAGGGGGTTAACGATACCCAGCTTCAGATAGGAAGCCTTGCTGCCCAGAGCCTCTTTCGCATACTGATAGGAGATGCCAGCGGCGATAACGCCTATCTTGGTGTCGTTGTACTCGACTCTGTTGAGGGGCGAGGTCTCGGCATACTCTCTGATATCCACAAGCCTCTGCTCCACCTGAGGGTGGCGGCGGATAGCATTGCCGGGCATCATAACGAATTTCTGTATGTTCTTCTTGTAGGGGATGAGCTCCTTCTCCTCACGCTCGCAGAGCTCAACAGCCGACTGGGAGTGAGCCACACGGGTGGACATCCTGACGATGACCGGGGTATCGAACCTCTCGGAGAGGTCGAAGGCTGCCTTTGCGAACTCCTTGCACTCGGCGGAGTCGGAGGGCTCCACCATCATTACCTTCGAGGCGATGGCGTGGTGGCGGGAATCCTGCTCGTTCTGGGAGGAATGCATTCCCGGATCATCGGCAACGGCGATGACCATACCGCCCGTAACGCCTGTATATCCTGCGGTATAGAGGGGGTCGGCTGCAACATTGAGGCCCACGTGCTTCATGGCGCAGAAGCTCCGGGCACCTGCGATGGAAGCTCCGAGAGCTACCTCCATGGCTACCTTCTCATTGGGAGCCCATTCGGCATAGACCTCATCGTACTTAGCCACCTCCTCAGTTATCTCAGTGGAGGGTGTACCGGGGTAGGACGAGGCGAGCTTGCAGCCTGCTTCATACAAGCCTCTGGCAAACGCTTCGTTGCCCAGCATAAGTTTCTTCATAGCTATTCGTTCCTTTCGTATTTCGCTGCTTTGTGACAGCTCACAAAACTCCAAATTACATTATACCACATTGGGGAGAGAAAATCAAGAGGATCATGCCCCCTTTCTCGGAAAAAGCTCCCTTCTTCTCTGCACTATGCCGCTTTTCGACAAAAACCTGCCCAAAAGCCCGATACTATTTCTACAAATCGGAGAATATTTCTCCCCCTGTTGACAAAGCCCCTGCAAAACCTATATAATATAATCGTAAGATAGAGGGATTATATTTAAATACCAGGGTTTTGTTGGGTAACAAACGACCGAAAGGACCACCTTTTATGGAGACATTTGACATTTTTTCAGTATTTACTATGCTGGGCGGGCTTGCGTTCTTCCTCTACGGTATGAACGTTATGTCTCAGAGCCTTGAAAAGCTCACGGGAGGCAAGCTCGAAACAGCTCTCAGAAAAATGACCTCCAGCAGGTTCAAAAGCCTCCTGCTGGGTATGGGCATCACTATTGCTATACAGTCTTCGTCCGCTGTGACCGTTATGCTGGTAGGTCTGGTAAACTCGGGCATCATGCAGCTCGAGCAGACCGTCGCAGTCTGCTTCGGTGCCGATATAGGCACTACGCTGACCGCGTGGATACTCAGCTTGGCAGGTCTCAAGGGCGATAATTTTTTTATCAGGATGCTGAAGCCCTCCAGCTTCTCGCCTCTTATAGCTCTGGCGGGCATCATGATGATAATGCTCTCCAAGCGCTCGAAGAAGAAGGATATCGGCTCGATAATGCTGGGCTTCTCCATACTTATGACGGGCATGACCCTTATGTCCGGGGCGGCGGCTCCCCTTGCCGAGAACGAGAGCTTCCAGGAGTTCCTGGTAATGTTCAAGAATCCCCTGCTGGGCGTGCTTGTGGGTGCGGCCTTCACGGGAATCATCCAGAGCTCGGCGGCTTCTATCGGTATATTGCAGGCCTTCTCCCAGACAGGCGGTATGACCGTGGCTATGGCTGCGCCTATCATCATGGGTCTTAACATAGGCACCTGCGTCACCGCGCTGCTTTCCTCCATAGGCGTCAAGAAGAACGCCAAGCGTGTGGCGGCGATACATATCTCCATCAAGATCATCGGCGTGCTGGTACTGCTGCCGATCACCATCCTGCTGGAGCACACCGTTGCCAAGAGCTTCTTTGAGAGCACTATCTCACCCATCGGCATAGCGATAGGCCACACCATCTTCAACCTGGCTATCACCTTCCTGCTGCTGCCCTTCTCCAATCAGCTGGTCAAGCTGTCCCGCAAGGTGGTCTCCGACAAGAAGGATGACGACGAGATCGTCGATAACGGCCCCGAGCTGGATATGAACCTCTTCAAGATCCCTGCCGTTGCGGTAGAGGCCTGCAGAGGCGCTGCCGTTGAAATGGCAAAGCATACCGAGACCACTATCTCCGACGCGCTGAGCGTCCTCCGCAGCTACGACGACAAGCTGGCTGAAAAGGTAGTCGAGGGCGAGCAGCTCATAGACCGATACGAGGACAAGCTGGGGGGATACCTGGTGAAAATCTCCAAGTCCTCGGTTACTTCTGCTGACGGCAGAAAGGTCTCCAAGATGATGCACGTTATCGGCAATCTGGAGCGTATCTCCGACCACGCGGTGAACCTGGTGGAGTCTGCCCAGGAGATGCGTGAGAAGGAGCTTGCCTTCTCGGACGAGGGCATCATGGAGCTGGATGTCATCTGCGCCGCCGTCAATGAGAACATACATAACGCCATCAAAGCATATATTGATGATGACCTGGCTGTGGCCCACACCGTCGAGCCCCTTGAGGAAGTGGTGGACGGGATAATCGTCGAGCTGAAAAACAGGCACATCGAGCGTCTCCAGTCAGGCAACTGCACCGTTCAGCTGGGGTATATCTTCCAGGATATCCTCATAAACTTAGAGCGTATCTCCGACCACTGCTCCAACATCGCGGGCTGCCTGATCGAGATCGAGGAAAAGACCAACATCCACGAATACTGGACAGATGTCAAGGAGAACGACGAGCAGTTCCGCACCCTCTACAAGCAGTATATGGATAAGTATCTCTCACAGCTGGAGGTGTAGGATATGCCCCTTTTCACTGCTAATATGCTCTCTGCCGAGACCGTTGCCCACATCACCGGCGTGACCTATTCCGAGAACCCCCACATCACCATTGACCGCCTGCGTCAGCTGACTCTCACCTACATCGACTTCGAGGGCAAGGAAAAGGTGGGTCTGATGATCTGCGCCGCCGAGGCTGCGGAGGATCTGCTCTGGATATTCAGCGAGCTCTACAAGGCACGCTATCAGATCGAGAAGATCCGCCTTGCAGACGAATACGGCGGTGATGACGACCTCATCATGGCGGACAACTGCTCCTCCTGCTTCAACTACCGCTTCGTGGCGGGTACCACCACCCTTTCGATGCACGCTCTGGGCAGAGCGGTGGACATCAACCCCCGCTACAACCCCTACATCACCGGCGGGAAGATACTCCCCTCCAACGGAGCCGAGTATGCCGACCGCAGCCGGGATTTCCCCCACAAGATCGACAGCGGCGACCTTTGCCTCAAGCTGTTCAAAAAGCGGGGCTGGAAATGGGGCGGCGATTGGGCCGGCGAGAAGGATTATCAGCATTTCTATATGCCCTGACAACAGAACACAGTAGACAGCGGGTGTCGGCCCGCTGTTTTTTTGTTTCTGCGGCCGAAGCGATAAAGTTAACAGAAAATTCAATTTTTGTTCAATAGCTTTTCCGCTCTCCGCGCCACTACATATACAAAGGGAGGGATGCGCTGTGATAAAGAAGAAAGCAGTTATCCTTTTATCTGCGGCGGCTCTGCTTGCCTCCTGTGCGGATGTTCCCGACAACGTCAGGAACAAGCCCGAGGGACAGGACAGCGAGGTCGCTGTGGGCAGCGGCGTGACCGTTGACAGGCTTCTGGAGGGTGCCGAGGATGTATCGGCGTACATCAAGGAGAAGGGCTACGGGGCAAAATTCGTTCTCGAAAGCGATGTGCATATCGACCTGCCGGAGCAGCTCTATGAGCTGGAGACCGAGACCGTTTCGGAGGCGCAGCTGAAATTTCCGGAGGTGTATTCAAAGCTGTTCGGCCGGGATTTTTACGAGGACAGCGGCGTGAAGGACTTCTCGGAGCTTATGCACTACTCCGAGCACATAAACGAGCACGGCTATTTCTTTGACGATTGGTCTACTATGGGCAGCAGCATCATTTACGCCGGCGGCGACTGCGAGCCCCCGGAATATACTATGTACCTGGACGTAAGCACAGGCGGGTTTCTGTTTTTCCGCGATGAAAGATACGACACCGCCGGCAGTCTGGCTGAGATAATCAACGCGGGGAGCTTACCCCTCCCCGACAGGGAATACACCTTTAAAAACGGGGAAAAATGCAGTCTCAAAGCTCTCGCCGAGAATACGGAGAAAAAGTTCAATGAGGTCCTCGGCAGCTTCACCGATCAGTACAGCTACCGCGCCGGGATGATATACCCCTACACCGCCGAGGACGGCACCTGCTGGATGTATATTGATATGGAGCGCTGCTACAAGGGCGTCCCCTTCTGTAACCATATTATAGTTGATCAGCTCTACGGGGTGCCCGAGCCCAAAAAGAACTACCCCGTCGAGGGCAGGATGCAGTATGCTCCGATATACATCGCCGAGGTGGATGAGCCGGATCACATCTTCGATATTGACTGCCCCAACGGCATAGATAAGGTGATCTCCGAGACGGAGCTTTCCGGAGGGCTGGTATCTCTGCCCCAGGCCCTTGACATTATGAACAACGAGCTCTCGCCGAAGATAGAGCTGCACATTTCAGATATCAGGCTTTGCTATATGTGCGATTATGACTCCGCGGATGTGGAGGCAGCCCTTAAAGTCAGGGAGACCACAAACTATCAGGATATGACCAAGGAGCAGCAGGCTCTGATCGGCAACCCCACCCTTATTCCCGGCAGAAGATACCGGGCTTACCCGGTCTGGGAGTTCAGGCTTGACAGGCGGCTGCGGGACAAGGACGGCTTCTTCCTCCAGCGGGAGGCCTGCGATATGATCACCGTGGATGTCCGCACCGGAGAGCTGAACACCTATTTCGATTGCATTTCTCAGAGATGAACCTTATCCTCCCATAACAAAATGACCGGGCTCACCAAATCGGCGGGTCCGGTCATTCTGTTTCGGTATTTTCGGGGTTCTCGTTTTCAACGGGCTCCGAGACAACTCTGTTCTTGCCGTGCTGCTTGCCGTAATAGAGGCGCTTGTCGGCGATGCTGACCGCCCGCTCGTAGGAGAAGCTGCCGTCGCACCCGCAGACGCCGAAGGTCACGGTAACGTGATACTCCCTGCCGTCCCCTGCAACGAAGCTGTGCTGACTTAGGCGTTCCCTGATGCGCTCGGCGATAGCTGTGCCCTTTTTAACATCGGCATAGGGCACTGCGAAGAGCAGCTCCTCACCGCCCCAGCGGCAAACGTAGCCCTCCGAGGGTACCTCCTCGGTCATCATACGGGAAACGGTGGTGATGACGTTATCACCCGCCGAGTGGCCGTAGGTGTCGTTGATATGCTTGAAGCTGTCCAGATCCCCCATTGCCAGGACGTAGGCTCCCCTGCCCTCCTTGGCATCCTGCTCGATCTTCTTTAAGAAGTCGATCATCGCCCTGCGGTTGAAAAGCTGGGAGAGGGGGTCGATCTTGGCGAGCATGGTCAGCGACTCGTTCTTGGCTTTCATATTAAGCTGATCCAGCTGCTTCGCCCGCTTATACACCACCGAGAATATGGTGATTATCATAAATGATATGCAGGAATTGAACAGGAAAAGTCTGCTGGCCTCCTGCTCGGAAATGGTGTTGTAGACGGTGTTGTGATACTCGTAGGTGATGATCCTGATGACTATGAACTCGGTGGCTATGACCGCCGCAAACAGGTAGGCGACATAGGTCTTTTTGAATTCCAGGAAGAAGGGGAAGGGTGCGCAGCAGACTATGAACATGGCAAAGCCCGTCTCCCACCCGACGCATACCAGCGCCGCCCCCGCGTGGATAAGCACCTCGATCATCGTGATGCAGGCGTAGAGGGTGGTATGGGTGGGCTTTTTGTAAGCCGCCGCACCCATCACGACATATATCAGCACGCTCAGGATGTTCAATCGGAACATCTCCTCGATGCCCTTGCTCTTGAAATAGACCAGGAAGAAGATATGCACAGCCAGGAAGCAGAGGTCGATAAGCAGCAGAGTAACGTGCAGCGGACGGCGGGAATACTTCGCCGCGCTGAGCTGCTTTGTCGGTTTGAAGAGCATACTGTCACCTCCTGGCAAAAAATAACGCTACTTCTATTATAGCTTATTCACAAACCGATAACAATAGTCATTGTTACCAAAATTCCGAAGGATTTTTCGGCAGCAGGAGCGGGAGGATGCTCCGTTTTTATCCCCATCCGCGCAAAAATGGGTTTGCTTTTTTGAAGAAGATGTGTTATAATATATTTGGTATTGTCAAACGATCAGATCAAGGAGCAAAGCTATGGATTTTCTTAAAAGAACGTGGGCTGAGGTACACCTCGACAGGCTCGCGGTCAATGTGAATAATTACAAGTCGCATCTCGCCGAGGGGACGGAGCTGCTGTGCGTCGTAAAGGCCTCCTGCTACGGTCATGCCGATCTGGCGGTATGCCCCTATCTCGAAAAGCAGCTGGGAGTGAGCTGGTTCGCGGTATCCAATGCCGACGAAGCACTCAGGCTGCGGAATATGGGCATCTCCGGGGAGATACTGGTGCTGGGCTACACCCCGCCGGAGGCTGCCTCTGACCTTGCAGAGCACAACATCATCCAGACCATAACCGACGAGGCCTACGCCGAGGATCTGAACGCCTGTGTTTCCGGCACTCCCCTGCGCTGCCACGCCGCCATAGATACGGGTATGACCCGCATAGGTCTGAGGGGTGAGCCTGCGGAGATCGCAGCGGCTCTCTACCGCATATACGATATGGACGATCTGCTGCTGGACGGTATGTTCACCCACTACGCCGTTGCCGACAGCCTGGATCCCGACTGCGTTGCCTACACCGCCGCCCAGACAGAGAAATTCTTCGCCGTCAGAGACGAGCTTGAAAAGCTGGGCACCCAGCTGCGGCAGTACCACTGCCTCAACTCCGCAGCGGGGGTATATGCTCCTGACAGCCGCTCGACTCTGGCCCGCCTGGGGATAATCCTCTACGGCCTTTACCCCGACCCTGCTGTGCCGCTGCCCTTTGAGCCGGTGCCGGTAATGGAGCTCTACTCCACCGTCTCCCAGGTAAAGAGGATCGAGGCGGGGGAATGTGTCAGCTACGGCAGGACCTTCCGGGCCGAGAAGCCCATGCTGCTGGCAACAGTCACCTGCGGCTATGCCGACGGCTACCCCAGAGCCCTCTCCAACAAGGGCGAGGTGCTTATCCACGGCAAGCGGGCGAGGATAGTCGGCAGAGTTTGCATGGATCAGTTTATGATAGACGTTACCCACATACCGGAGACCAAGCCTCACGATACGGTGACCCTCATCGGCATAGACGGTGAGGAACGCATCACCGCCGACGACGTTGCCGCCTGGGCAGGCACCATCGGCTACGAGATAACCTGCGGTCTTACCTCGAGAGTCCCGAGGGTCGTCTACCGCGACGGCACAAGGCAGGGAGTATATAAGATATGATCGCACGGAGGCGGCATAATGGAAGATAATGAACAGTTAAAGCCCGATATATTCGACAAGATAATGCGCCTGCCCGGCTTCAGGATCTTCGAGCCCTTCTACAAGAAAAACAAGGGTGCGCTGATGTACCTTTTCTTCGGGGCGCTGGCCACACTGGTGAACTTCGTCGTGGCGGGCATATCTAAAAACCTGCTGGAGTCGGCAGGCGCCTCAAAGGGAACGGTCTCATTCCTGAGCACCTCCATCGCCTGGGTAGTGGCTGCGGGCTTTGCCTATGTGACCAACCGCACCTGGGTGTTCCACTCGCTGATAAAGAGCAAGCGGGGCATTTTAGCCGAGGCTCTCTCCTTTTTCAGCGGGAGGCTCTTCACCTATTTCGTGGAGATAATCATGATGTGGCTGGGCTACAAGGTAATGGGCTTCAACTACTGGGTAGTCAAGATAATCGCAAATATCGTGGTGCTGATACTCAACTACGTTATCAGCAAGCTGATAGTTTTCCGCAAGCGGGCGGAGACGGCAAAGCCCAAAGAGCAGGAGGGTGAAACAGAATGAAGCTGCTGGTCAAGAAGCTGAAAGAGAATGCCCTTCTCCCCAGGCGTGCTACTGCTGAAAGCGCCGGGTACGATCTCTCGGCCTGCCTGGAGGCGCCGCTGATCATCAAGGCCGGGGAGACGGAAAAAGTCCCTACGGGGCTCAGCGTAGCCGTCGAGGGCTGCCCGGACTGCGTGCTGCTGATATACGCCCGTTCCTCCACGGCGACCAGGAAGGGTCTTGCCCCTGCGAACTGCGTAGGGGTGGTGGACACCGACTACCGGGGCGAGGTGCTGGTGGCTCTTCGCAACCATTCGGGCGAGGACAGGGTCATCGAGCCGGGTGAGCGGATAGCTCAGCTGGTGGTCACTCCCATACTGCTCCCGGATGTGGAGGAGGTATCGGAGCTGAGCGAGACAGAGCGGGGCGAGGGCGGCTTCGGGTCGTCACGATAACACCGAAAGGAACTGAAAAATGATAATCTACAATGCCGAGATATACACTCAGGACAAGGCGCGGCGGGTCATTAAAAACGGCTTTGTTCGGTTTGAGGAGGGTGTCATCACCGAGGTGGGTGAGGGTGTTCCCCCTCATACCGACAGCGATATCGACGCCCGGGGGATGACTCTTTATCCGGGCTTTATCGACATACACACTCATCTGGGTCTCACCACCGGCGGCACAGGCGTTGAGGGTGAGGACTTCAACGAGGAAAGCGAGCCCAACTCCGCAAGCCTGCACATCCTGGACGGGATAAACCCCTTTGACGTCAGCTTTGCCAACGCGGTAAAGGCGGGAGTTACGGCGGTGCTGGTCTCCCCCGGCTCGATGAACCCCGTGGCGGGGGACATCTGCGCGGTTTCCACCGACGGCAAGCGGATCGACAAGATGCTGCTGCGCAAGGTGGGGATGAAATTCTCCCTGGGCGAGAACCCGAAAATGACCTATATGAACCGTGACGAGAGCCCCTGCACGAGAATGGCTATCGCGGCGATGATCCGTGAGGCTCTTGCCAAGGCCAGAAGATATATGGAGGACATAAAGGCCGCCGCGGAGGAGGACGGCGATATGCCCGATCTCGACCTGGGCTGCGAGGCTCTAATCCCCCTGCTGGAAGGGAAGGTCAAGGCGCATTTCCACTGCCACCGCGCCGACGATATCTTCACGGCGGTGCGCATAGCCAAGGAATTCTCCCTTGAATACGTTCTTATCCACTGCACCGACGGGCACCTTATCGCCGACGAGCTTGCCTCCGAAAGGGCTGACGCGGTTGTGGGGCCCATAATGTGTGATGCCTGCAAGCCGGAGCTTGCCAACATCACCCCTGCCAATGCGGCGCTGCTCTCAAAGGCGGGCGTTAAGGTAGCGATCTGCACCGACCACAGCGAGATACCCATTGAGTATCTGCCCATAAGCGTTGGGGTTTGTATGAAGCACGGCCTGCCCTTTGACAGGGCGCTGGACGCGGTAACTGTCACCGCTGCGGAGATCGCGGGGATCGCCGATCTCACCGGCTCGATCGAAGCCGGCAAGCGGGCGGATATGGTGCTGTTTGAGGGCTTCCCCTTTGAGGTCATGTCCTCCCCTGCGCTGACGGTATGCGGAGGGAAGATACACAGAAACGGAGGCTGCTGATATGTCCGGAACTAAGCTGGACGGAGCGTACATACCTGCCGACGGCAGCTACGGGCTGCGCCTGGAGCTGGAGGGCAGCAGGTTCCTGCTGCTGTGGCGGAACTCCCCCGTCCTCGATACGAAATACAAGCTGAATGCAGACGGCGAGCTCTCCCTGAAGGAGAACGGTCTGCGCACCGCCTATGACAACGAGCCCTATGCCACCCTGACCTCCTGCCGGCTGGAGGGGGAGCAGATAGTCCTCACCGAGTTTTTCCCCATCTCAGGCGAGAGCGTTACGGCTCTGGCAAGGACCGAGCACAGCCGCTACGGGAACGTGACCGTGGTAAACGACACCGTCCTGCCGCTGCTGCAGGGCAAGTGGAGCGACGAGCGGGGCTTCATCAGCCTCTCCTTCAAGGGGGACAAGGTAACGGTCAACGGCGACCGGACCGAATATGTGGCGGCGATAAAGTACAACTGGGAAACGGGCAATAATTTCAAGATAATCAACAAGGATCCTTCAAAGGACTACATCGTCCATTTCCTCCCCTTTGATTTTGACGGCGAGACCCTCCGGGCGGGGATACCAGTCTGCGACGCGCCGACGATGTTTTTTATCCTTACCAAGAAATAATTCTCACGACAGTGCAATGCACAATTAAGCATGCGCATCGGTATTATGCCCATTCGGGCGCCGCAGATGGTGACAGCGGCAGGCTTTGTGTTTTACCCGGCAAGCCGGGTGTATCTTCACACGCAGGCGCACTCCATAATCGTTCATTGTAAATTGAAAAGACCGGGCAGCCTTTACGCTGTCCGGTCTTGTGTTTTATCAGGAGAAATGGGAGCCGCTGCAGGTCTCGGGGATGTTGGTGCGCTTGTAGTAGCCCACCTCCGTCGAGGTGCATCTTTCGCTGGCGATAAGTCCCGATTTGGTGCAGTAGTTCATCTCAGCCACCGTGGAGGGCATCGTGAATTCGTGATGCTGCTCGGTCTCGGCGATGTCTCCGAAAATGTTCTTCCAGATAGCGCCGATGTTCTGGTACTGAGTTGTGGGGATCTGCTCCTGTACCTTATAGCCTATCCACACGCCGCTTACATAGTCGGGGGTAACGCCTACGAATGAGAGGTCCTTCCACTCGTTGGAGGTACCGGTCTTGGCGGCGAGCTGGGTATTTCTCAGCTTCGCGTAACGGCCTGTACCGATAGACTCGGTGACGACCTTCTGCATCATCTTGTTCATAACGAAGGCTGTGGACTCGCTTATAGCCTGCTTGTAGCCGTCGTTCTTCTCATAGATGACATCGCCCTGGGTATTGGTTATCCTGTTTACAAAGGTAACGTCATACTTTTTGCCGCCGTTGCCGAAGATCATATAGGCGCCCACCAGCTCCTTGAGCTTGGTACCCGTGGTCAGAGCTCCGACGGTCATAGGAGCGTAATACGCATCCGATTCATAGAGGGTGGATATATCCAGCTTCTCTTTCAGGAAGTTGTAGGAATACTCGGGGGTCATCTTCTCTATCAGCTGTGCGGGCAGAGTATTCAGCGAACGCATCAGCATCTGCCAGGTGTAGAGGTTCTTATATGACCAGTTCTCCGAAAGACCCGTATCCGAATAGTTGACAGGCCATTTCTCCGTGGTGCCGTCGCCCTTCGGAAGGTCGATAGGCTTATCGTTCGAGAGGGTGGAATAGGTCAGCAGATCCTGCTCCACCGCCGGTGCATAGGAAGCTATGGGCTTGATACACGAACCGGGTGAACGCTCCGCATCGGTGGCGTTGTTGAACTCGTCCCAGGTATCCTTCTTTGTACGCTTTCCGACTACCGCCTTTACATTGCCCTGGTAGTCCATACAGATAAAGCCTGACTGCAGCTCGTCTTCGTTGAAAGGATAGCTCTGGAAATTGGAGTTATCCTGCATTTCCTTCTCGACCTTTTCCTGCATATCCACATCAATGGAGATATACACGTTATAGCCGCCGGAATAGAGTTCGGTCTTGGCGTCCTCGGTGCTGATGCCTCTCCTCTCGGAGATACGCATTACCGCCTCGTCGATAGCCTCGTCCATATACCAGGAGGTCATGCCCTGGTTGGCGATCTCCTCGGCGTCGGGGTCCTCACGGCTCTGGAAGTCGGGGTCGCCGGTGATGACCAGCTCCTCGTTCATGGCGTACTCGTACTCCGCGTCGGTGATGGCGCCCAGCTCCAGCATCTTGCCCAGGATCCACTGCTGTCTGTCGCGGTTGTTCTCCAGGTTGGTGCGGGGGTTGAGGTCAACGGGGTACTTGGTTATCGCTGCCAGCGAAGCCGCCTCGGCGATATCTATCTGGGTGATATCCTTGCCGAAGTAATAATTCGCCGCCGCCTGAACGCCGACGATATCCTGCCAGCCGTCGCCCAGACCGATGATATTCAGGTAGCACTGTAAAATATCATCCTTGGTATATTTCTTCTCAACATTGATAGCGCGGAAAATCTCCTTGATCTTACGCTCAACGCCCTCGATACCGCTTCTCGAATCCTCGTGAGTGAGGTTCTTGATGGTCTGCATCGTTATTGTCGAACCGCCCTGAGTCCTTCCCAGCAGGGTGTAGACTATGGAAGCGAAGGTACGCTTGAAATCAACGCCGTCGTGCTCCATAAAGCGCTCGTCCTCGGCTGCCATATAGGCATCCTGGACGTAGGTGGGTATCTCCGAGAGATCCACCCAAACCGAGCGCCTGGCGTTATTGGTCAGGCCGTAGTAGAGCAAAAACTGGCTGGAATCGGGATCCTCCGGATCGTAGTCGGGATTCTCGTAGAGGAATCTGGAGATATTGCTGGTGGCCGTTACCTTGTCGATGGTGATGACATCGTCGGTCTCGGCAAAATTCAGGACATAGATAGTCAGCACCGTCACGAAGATCGAGCCGGTGATGATGATTATGAGGAACAGCGAGAGCGCCAGCGTCCCGAACACTTTAAGGGTTCTGACGGCGACGGTCAGGGCTGTATTCTTCTTTTTCCTGCTGCGCTTTTTTGAGGAAGCTTTTCTTTTTACTTTTTCCATACTTTTCCGCAGAATGCGGAGCTGATGCCTCCCTTCCCTGACGTTCTGCATCTATTATTCTTCAAAACGGAGGATATATCCCCTTCACAGAACGCAAAAGAAAATCAAAAGGGGACGAAACTCGCCCCCTTGCTGCTTTTTCAAATCGTGCACAAAGCACCGATGAAACGAGCGATCGGTATTTTATTGACCGAAGGATCACTCCTCTGCGGGAGCCTCCTCAGCAGTCTCCTCAGCGGGAGCAGCCTCCTCGGCTTCCTCAGCCTCGGAATCGTAAACAGGCTCGTCATCGGGGAGCAGAGCTCTCATAGAGAGGCTGATGCGCTTCTTCTCGGTGTCGATCTCGGTGATCTTAACATCGACCACATCGCCCACCTTGAGGATATCGGCAACGTTGTCAACTCTGCGGTTAGCGATCTGCGAGATGTGGATAAGACCGTCAACGCCGTTGATGATCTGAGCAAACGCACCGAAGGAAGTGATGGAAACAACGGTAGCCTGGATGACCTGACCCTGCTCATAGTTGGCCTTGAAGAGCTCCCAGGGATTCTCGGAATCCTTCTTGTAGGTGAGAGCCACCTTCTTGGTCTCGGGGTCGATATCCTTGATGGTAACGTCGATCTTATCGCCGACGCTTACGATCTCGGAGGGATGCTTGAAGCGGTTCCAGGACAGGTCTGCTCTTCTTACGAGGCCGTCCACGCCGCCGAGGTCAACGAATACGCCGTAATCGGTGATGCTCTTTACCTCACCGTTAACGGTATCGCCCACCTTGGTGTTCTCAAAGAAAGCGTTCTGAGCGGCGCTTCTCTGCTCACGTGCAACTGCACGGATAGAGCCTACTGCTCTCTGCTTGCCCTCGTTTACCTCGAGGATCTTGAACTCTACCTGCTGACGCAGAAGAGCGTTGAGGTCGAAATCTCTCTTGGGAGCTGCCTGGGAAGCGGGAACGAACACCTTCACGCCGTTGGAGCTTACCAGCACGCCGCCCTTGATAACATTGGTAACGACGCCGGAGAGAACGGTATCCTCCTCCTTGGCGGCGCAGATCTTCTCGAAGCCGAGAGCTGCGTCAACTCTCTTCTTGGAGAGGGTAACGATGCCATCCTGGTCGTTGGTCTTGAGCACATAGAGCTCAACTGTCTCGCCGGGCTTTACAACGTCCTCGGGCTTGGCTGAGGGGTCGTCGCTCAGTTCGGACGCGGGGATGATGCCCTGCTGCTTGGTGCCGAGGTCAACGTAAACTTCATTGCTGTTTACACTCAGGACAGTGCCTTGCACTCTCTTACCGATATGTATAGGCTTCAGAGAAGCTTCCAGTGCCTCCTCAAAGTTAAATTCTTCTTCCTTGTTGATGATCTCACTCATGGTCCGTAGTACCTCCTTGATTATATAAGCGGGTGTCGATGCGCCCGCAGAAATCCCTATAAATTTAGCGCCCGTCAGGTCGATGCCGTAAAGCTCGTCCGCCCCCTCGACTAGATAGCAGGGGCAGTAGGGCTCGCATACGGCCTTGAGCTTCTGGGTATTAGAGCTGTTCCTGCCGCCGACGATCACCATAGCGTCAGCCTGCTTTGCCAGGCTCACTGCCTCGGCCTGCCTTTCGGCGGTGGCGCTGCAGATGGTATGGAAGATCAGCGTATCGGGTGAGAGCCTTTTGATCAGCTCGCAGCAATCATCCCATTTTCTCTTATTATACGTGGTCTGTGCAAGAATTGCAAGCTTTTTTTGGCGAAGCCCGTCGCTTTTCACCAAACTTTCAAGCTGTTCACACCCGTCGAACACAAAGGATTCGGCAACGCAGTGACCTCTTATCCCCTCGACCTCGGGGTGGGAGGGGTCGCCTGCGATCAGCAGAGTATAGCCCTCGCGGGTCTTTTCCTCGGCTATCTTATGTATCCTTGCGACGAACGGGCAGGTGGCGTCAACTATACGGCAGCCTATCTCGCCCAGCCTGTCGTAGACGCTCTGCGCAACTCCGTGAGAACGTATGATAACGGTATTATCGGGCTTTACCTCATCGAGAGACACCGATCTGCAGCCCTTGCGCTCCAGATCCGCGACCACGTTACCGTTATGGATTATGGGTCCCAACGTCACTGTATTATTACGGATATCTAATTCATTATACACTATTTTTACGGCTCTGTCTACACCAAAACAGAAACCTGCGGTCTTTGCAACGCAAATTTTACAATTTGTTAACATCTTAATGTACCAGATCGACTATCGCGTCCATTATTGTGGCCCTCAGCAGCTTGAGCTCCTTGGGTCCCGGGGTGGTGACCTTCAGCTGCTCGGGGCTGATGGGCTTGCCGAAGCGGATAACGACCTTTTTCCTGAATTTGAGCTTTTCGCCCTCATAGTTTATGCCTACCGGGATAACGGGGCACTGTGCCACCGCTGCTATCAGGGCTACGCCGGTCTTGCCCCTGCCGACTTTACCGTCGTGGGAGCGGGTACCCTCGGGGAAGATCACCAGGTTGCGCCCGGAATTGAGCTTCTCAAAGGAAGTGTTTATGGCCTGCATATCGCCCTTTCCTCTCTCAACGGGGAAGGCACCGAACTTCTTGATTATCCACACAAAAAACTTGTTGGCGTGGAAGAGCTCCTCCTTCGCCATAAAGGTGTTGGGTACGCGGCAGGCAAGGCTGATGAACACGGGGTCCACATAGCCTCTGTGGTTCGAGGCAAAGATATTGCTGCCGTCCTTCGGCACGTTCTCCTTGCCCTCGTATTTGAGGTTATAGGCTATCTTGAAGCCGAATATCACCAGATAGCGCAGGATGTTATAGAAGAACATCCTTATGGGGTTGAGCTTCTTGCCGCGCTTAACGGGCTCCACATCCGAGAAGTCCAGCAGGGGCTTGCGCTCCTTCTTTACCTTTTCAGCGGGTCGTTTTTTTTTAGCCGCCTTCTCCTCTATGATGGCGGAGATATGCTCCACCACCTCGTCAAGGGTCATGGAGGTAGAATCAACCTCTACGGCGTCCTCGGCCTTTTTGAGGGGAGCTGTCTCCCTATGGGTGTCGTTGTAATCCCGCTGGATGATATCCTTGAGCACTTCCTCATAGGTGGAGGGGTCGCCCTTCTCCTGAAGCTCCTTGAAGCGCCTGTTTGCACGTTCCTCGGGGGTGGCGGTGAGGAATATCTTCACATCCGCGTCGGGGAGGACAACGGTGCCTATATCCCTGCCGTCCATGATTATATCGTTGCGGGCGGCAATATCCCTCTGGAGGTCGAACAGGAACGTCCTGACCTCGGGAATGGCAGAGACCTTGGAGGCTGCCATGGAGATCTCGGGAGTCCTGATCTTATCGGAGACGTCTTCGCCGTTGAGGATAACGTGCTGGGAGCCCTCCCGGTACTCCAGCTCCACCTTCACCGAGGGCAGCGCGGGAACTACCTTTTCGCTGTCGTCGGCAGGTATGCCCTCCGAGACCATATACAGAGCAATGGAGCGGTAAAGCGCCCCCGTATCAACATACACATAGCCCAGCTTTGCGGCTATCCTTTTGGCAATAGTGGATTTTCCGGCTCCCGAAGGGCCGTCAAGAGCAACATTTATTCCCATTTTCCGGTTCCTCCCACAAAAGTAGTACATTAAGGCAACACCGCACGACCCGCGGCTAACGCCTCTGCACATCATCTGCCGTGTCAAGCCTGCTTGACGACCGGCTTATCCGTCATATTACCCAAATTCTCCTTGACGTTGCGCAAAGCGAAGCACACTTCGCTCGCAAGCCTGCGTCGAATTTAGGCAATCTGACGAAAATCTGTGCCTCAACGCCAGTTGAGGTTGCGCATACTGATGCACAGGGGTCGTGCGGTGTTGCCTTAAAGTATATCACATTTTCGTAAATGTGTCAAATGCTTTCCTGCGAAACAACGGTGATCTCCTCGCCCTCCTGCGGGGGCTCGAACACAGCCTCGAATTTCTGCATGAGACCCTCGTCCACATAGTAGGCTGAGAGCCTGCCCTCGGTTATGTCCTTATTGCGTTTTTCCACCCTGCGCCGCCATTCTTCGGAGCCGATGCCGATATAGAAGAATTCGTGATCTATCCCCCGGGAGCCGTAGAAGTCTCTGGCGCAGTCACGCTCATATCTCTGCCAGAAGCCCCAGTCAAGCACCACGTTTATCCCGCACTCGATAAGCTCCAGGGATTTGCGGTAGAGGTATTCCTTCGCCCGCTCGACGTAGAGGTCGTGTTTGTCGCCGGTGTCTCCGCCGAAGAGCGCCAGGGTGATCTCATCCACCGAGAGCAGCGCTGCATTATGCTCTTTCCTGAGCCTTTGAGCATAGGTGCTCTTGCCGCTGCATATCCTTCCGCACATCATAAAGACCTTAGCCAAGCCCTATCCCTCCGATACTATCCGTTCGCACAGGCGTATGCCGTGGAGAACGCGATCTGTAAATTGAATCCGCCGGTGTAGGCGTCAACGTCCAGCACCTCGCCGATGAAGTAAAGCCCGCTTACGAGCTTTGATTCCATATTCTTCGGGGATATTTCGTCCACCGAGACCCCTCCCCGGGTGATTATGGCTTCCTCCACGGGGCGCAGCCCCTTGACGGTCAGTCCAAAGCCTTTAAGTACAGCCACCACCCTCGCCCGTTCCTCGGCGGTGAGGCCGTTGCCCTTGCGGAAGCCCTCCAGCCCGCAGCGTTTCAGCACCACGGGTATGGCCTTGGCGGGCAGCAGCTTCCGGAAGAGGTTGGATAGATCCTTGTTGGGCTGCTCGGCGATATCCCGCAGGAGCCTGTCGTCCAGCTTTTCCTCCGTGAGGCCGGGCTTGAAGTCGATGACCAGCCTGGGCTCTTTAAGGCCGTCCATATGGGCGGATGCGGAGAGCACCAGCGGGCCGCTGACCCCGAAATGGGTGAACAGCAGCTCTCCCAGCTCGGTGAACACGGGCTTTATCCCCGCGCCGTCATAGAGGGAGAGGGTGCAGTTGCGGAGGGAGAGCCCCATCATCTCGGCGCAGTCCTTCCCGGCGCAGACCACCGGCACCAGCGAGGGTCTTATCTCGGTAACGGTATGCCCCACGCTCTCAGCCAGCCTGTAGCCCATACCCGTAGACCCGGTAACGGGGTAGCTCCGGCCGCCGGTGGCGACTACCACCTTGGGGGCGTAATACTCCGCCGTATCCGACCTGGCTCCCACCGCTTTACCGTTCTCGGTAAGGATGCCGTTTATCTCATCGGTGACGAAGCGCACTCCCGCATCCCGGCAGGCGTTCACCAGGACATTGCGGATATCCTCCGCCCTGTCGCTGACGGGGAACACCCGGTTGCCGCGCTCGGTCTTAAGGGGGACCCCCAGGCTCTCAAAGAAGGCCATAGTGTCCTCCGGGGCGAAGCGGGAAAGGGCAGAATACATAAATTTCGGGCTCCGGGGGATGTTCTTCATCACCTCTGCGGCATCGCAGTTGTTGGTGACGTTGCAGCGCCCCTTGCCGGTTATGAGCAGCTTCCTGCCGCATTTTTTCTCGTGCTCGGCAACGATGACCTCCTCGCCCAGCCACGCCGCCTGCACGGCGCAGAAAAGCCCCGAGGCTCCTCCTCCGATTATAAGTCTGTCACATTTCATCAGTCAGCATCCGTTCATTTGCCAAGATAACATTCATAGCGCACATCGACTCCGTCGGGGTACTCTTTTTTAATCATTACAGTCGAGAAGCCGCAGCTTCGGTAAAACCCTACGGCATCATCATCTGTCTCGGCTTTGAGCTTATCTGTATTTTCGCACTTTAGTGCAAAGCCTATCATTTTTCTCCCAATACCGCACTTCCGGCGATCCCTTGCCACAGCTATGCCTGTGATCTCGGTGATCCCGCCCGAGCGGTCTGTCACAAGCATCCCCGCGATGGTGCCGTTTTCTTCACACAGATATACATTCACATCTCTTCTGTCAAGATACGAACTCATCGTTTCTTTATACTTATCGAATGAAGGTTTATACATACACTGCGAGTATACCTCAAACGCTTCCCGTGACAGGAGTTTTTCGGTATCGGTGCATAAAAACACGGATAAAGCCCTTTTCATATCTCACCCGTTATAGTCGTAGAACATCTCATCCAGCAGCCGGTCAAGACCCTTGCGGTCGCCGAAGGCAGCTTTGATGAGGGTCCCGGCGTTCTTTGCCATCAGCTTGAAATAGAGCCAATCTCCCAGGTCGTCGTACTTGCGGGTGGAGTTTATCAGATGATTGTGCCGCAGCACGCCGTAGCTGCTGCCGATGCTTTTGGCATAGGCTTTCAGCTTTTTGGCGGTGGCAGCGTCCTCCATGGCTTTCAGCTCGGCAAACCCTCCGACGGCCTCAAAGGTTCTTTTCTCCGCCCAGAAGATACCGCACCAGAGCCCTGTTATCCCGAAGGACACCCGGCACATCAGGTCGTTGAGCCACAGCGGGAAGGAATATCTCTCGAATCTTATGGGGGCTCCCCCGGCGGCAGCCCTGCCGGTGGTGAGCAGATAGACCGCTTCTTTGATAGTCCCCTCGGTCATACGGTTGTCGCAGTCTATGGTCATAACGATGCTGCCCTCTGCCGCCCTGATGCCCGTGTTGCGGACACCGGCAATGCAGCGCTCCTCGTTATAGAGCACCCTCGCTCCGCAGGCTTCGGCGAGCTCCGCCGTCCTGTCGGTGCAGCGGTTGCAGACGACTATGACCTCAACCTCTCCGCCGTAGCGGGCGGCAGCCTTCCTGACGGAGCCTATGCAGCGTTCCACGTATCTTTCCTCATTGTGGGCAGGTATGACCACAGTGACAAGGGGCTTTTTCATTGTCTTCTCCTTACGGCTTCAGCGGCTCGCTGCTGTTATCGGTCTTCTCGTAGACGTCATATTCCTCCCAGATCTGCTCCAGGCGCTCGAAGTTCTCCGAGACGCGGCCGATGTCGTTAATGGAAACGGCGACTATCAGGGCGTTTATCAGGCTCAGGGGCGCTACCAGCGAATCCACGAAGGAGGCCATATCGCTGTGAGCCAGCAGGAGACTGTCGGCATACTGAGCCAGAGGTGAGCTTATGGAATCGGTCAGGGCGATGACGTGGGTGCCCTTGCTCTTGGCGAACTGCAGCGCCTTCACCGTCTGGCGGGAGTAGCGGGGGAAGGATATGCCTATCATCACATCTCTTTCGTCGATGTGCATTATCTGCTCGAACATTTCGCTGGTGGTGGAGTTGTGCACCACCTTTACCTTCGGGAATATCAGCGTGAAGTAGTAACCAAGGAAGCTGGCCAGGGGCGCCGTGCTCCTGGCAGCCAGGATATATATGGTGTTGCAGGAGGTTATCATATCCACAGCCCTGTTGAAATCCTCCACCGAGGTCTCCTCAAGGGTGCGGCGTATTTTCTCGATATCCAGCGAGAGGACCCGCTCCAGCACATCGTCACGGGTGAGGCGGTCGTTCATTACCTCTATACGCTGAACAGCGGTGAGCTTGTTGCGCATGAGCCCCTGCAGTGCTCTTTGCAGCGCGGGGTAGCCGTCGTAGCCCAGCTCGGTGGCGAAACGCACCACCGTGGATTCGCTGACGCCCACCGTGGCGCCCAGCCTCTGCGCCGTCATAAAGGCAGCCTTGTCGTAATGCGAAAGGATGTAGTTGGCAATGAGCTTATGCCCCTTAGAGAGCTTGGGCAGCCTTTCGTTTATCAGTGTGAAAAGATCCTTTTCCATAGAAAGTACCTCCTGCCGCCGGAACCCCTCCGGCGTATATATTTCCCTTTCAGCGATATGTTGATGGGGGTATACTCACTTTTTGTTCAGGAGCCTGTCCCGCAGGGCATTGAGCTCCCGGCGGCGCTTCTCCGTCAGTCTGCGGCTGACACGGTATAGCCCGCCGCGCTTTACCAGCACATCTCCCTCGGCGGGAGCTCCCTCGCACTGCTCTTTTCGCAGCGCGACCCTCCTGCCGTCCTTATCCTCACAGAGGATCAGCTCACCCTCTGTCCTGTCAACGCAAAGCACAGGCTCACCTCTCTGTATGCACGGTCAGCCCCCGGCCGTCAGAGACGAAGGTTACGGTGCCGCTGTCCCGGGTGATATATGTTTCCTTGGCAATAGCTTTAAGGCGCAGCAGCGTCTTTTCGGAGGGATGGCCGTAGTCGTTGTCCGCCCCGCAGGAGATCACCGCATATAGGGGTCTCACCGCTGCGAGGAAGGCCTCGGAGCTGGATGAGGAGCTGCCGTGATGCCCGACCTTGAGCACATCAGCCCGGAGATCGCAGCCCTGTCTGAGCAGCTCTGCCTCCTCATCTCTGCCGCAGTCACCGGTTATCAGGAAGGAGTTGCTGCCGTGTATCAGCCTGACCACCGCCGAGCAGTTGTTGAGATCCTCTCCCCACTTATCCGGGATATATGTCCTCACCCTTATCTCACCCAGAGGGAACTCTTCGTTTCCGGCAGCGGTGAGGGGCACTCCCCGCTTTTCCATGGTTTTCAGCAGCCGCTCATAGGAGTAGGCCGTGGGAGTAAGGGCTTTTGGCAGCTCAGGCATTATGATCCCGCCTACCTCAAAACTGTTTATGATATCGGCCGCCTCGCCCATATGGTCGGAGTGGGGATGGGTGATAATGATATACCGCAGGCGCTCGATCCCCAGGCTTCTGATGTAGGAGATGACCCGATCCTGCCCGTCGGTCTCGCCGGTGTCGATGAGCATAGCCTCACCCTTTGAGACTACGAGGGTGCAGTCCCCCTGCCCCACATCAATGAATCTCACCGAAGTGGAGGCATCGGCAGCGGCGGGGCGCTTGTAGGCCGAAAAGGCCCCGGGGCCTATGACCCCGAAGGATATGAGCAGCGCCAGCACCCCGGCAGCGATAAGTGCGGCTATGATCAGCAGCCTTATCCCGCCCCCGAAGCCGGGCCTTTTTCTGCGTTTCTTAGCCGCAGCGCTCATAGCTCACCTCTCCGTTTTAGTCATCTGAGACCTCTGCTCAGCACCCAGGAATAGTAGTTTTTCTCATCCCCGAGCTCATATTCGTACTCGGTAACGGGAACGAAGCTCCCGGCAAGCCCTGCGGCTTCATCCAGCACCTCTTCCCTGCTCTTGCCCGCCACATCGAGGCAGAGCTCATTGGGGAGCAGGGGTCTGCTTTGCAGCAGGGAGTTGATCTTAAAAGCCATATCCGGGTCGTAGAGGCCGCCCTCGTTCCCGGCGCGGCGGATCATCTGCACCTTTATCTGCTCCGGGTCGGAGGATACGAGCCGCAGCATCATGAACCTCTGCCCCTTGAAAAGCAGCGGGATCTCCCGGGCTCTGATGTCGTCAAAGTCAAGGACGATGATATTGTGCAGACCCAGGCTGCGGAAATACTCCGCCTGGCGGAGCATGCAGCCCCAGCAGACCCTTTCCTCATACTCCCCCTCGTCCCGGACGTAGGCGGGTATGGCAAACTCGGGGACGCCGTTCTGCTCTATATATACCCCGCCCAGCCGCTTATAAAGCTCTTTGGCGAGGGTGGTCTTGCCCACGGCGGGGGCTCCGGTCAGGAATATGAAATCCAGCATAGATCATCAGCTCCTGCCCTGGCGCTCGTACCATTCTTCCTTGGTTATATTGATCTTTCGGGGCTTGGAGCCCTCGGCGGGGCCGATGATTCCCATAGCCTCGATATCGTCCATTATCCTGGCAGCTCTGGGAAAGCCCAGCTTGAGCTTTCTCTGGAGGAAGGCCGTGGAGGCATTGCCCGTCTCCACGATAATGGTTATCGCCTGATTTATCAGGTCGTCCTCGGGGTTGACCTCAATATCGTCCACCGAGACGCTGTTCTTGCTCTTGGCCAGCTCCAGCTCACGCTGATTGCGCTCCACCTCGTGAACGATCTCCTCGTCGTACTCGCCGCCCAGCTCGTTTTTCAGGAACTTGACCACGTTGCGTATCTCGGAGGTGGAGGCGAAGCCGCTCTGTATTCTCAGAGGCTTGGGGAAGCCCACCGGCTTGTAGAGCAGGTCGCCGCGGCCCAGCAGATCCTCGGCGCCGATCTCGTCGAGGATAACTCGGGAATCCACGTTTGAGGATACCGAGAGGGCGGTACGGCTGGGGATATTGGCCTTGATAAGGCCGGTGATAACGTCGGTACGGGGGGACTGGGTCGCAATGAGCATATGCATTCCGGCGGCTCTTGCCAGCTGTGCCAGACGCATAACGCTTTCCTCTACCTCGCTCTTGGCGGCGAGCATAAGGTCTGCGAACTCGTCTATGATGATGACCACATAGTGGAGCTTCTTGTAGTTGAGGTCGGGGTTTTCGTCAACGAACTCGTTGAAGTCCTCGATGTTCTTAACGCCGTTGGCCTCAAAGAGGTTATATCTCCTCATCATCTCGTTGACCGCCCAGCCCAGAGCACCTGCCGCCTTCATGGGGTCGGTGACTACGGGGATGAGCAGGTGGGGGATGCCGTTATACACGGGGAATTCCACCTTCTTGGGGTCGATGAGGATGAGCTTGACCTCCTCGGGGGTGCAGTGGAACAGCAGGTTCAGGATTATGGAGTTGGTGAACACCGACTTACCTGAACCGGTGGTGCCTGCTATGAGCATATGGGGCATGGTGGCGATATCGCCCATGACCACGTTGCCGTCGATATCCTTGCCGACGGCAAAGGCCAGCTTGCTCTGAGCCCTGCGGTAGCTGTCGCTGTCGATGAGCTCGCGGAGAGATACGCTGTCGCGGTTGATATTAGGAACCTCGACGCCTATTGCCGCCTTGCCGGGGATGGGCGCTATTCTAACGCCGTTGGTGGCAAGATTAAGGGCGATATCCTTGGCGCGGTTCTCGATCTTGCTGACCGAAACTCCCCGCCCGGGCTCCAGCTCATACCTCGTTACCGAGGGGCCGCGGCGGATGCCCACAAGGGTGGTCTTGATGCCGAAATCGTCCAGGGTCTGCACCAGCTTCTGGGACTTATCCGCCACCTCTGCCTGGGCATCGGCGGGGGAGGTGAGGTTTGAAGCATATTTGAGTATATCCACCGGGGGATAGGTATAGACAGGGATCTTATCCTTCTGCTCCACCATAGAGGTCTGGCCGCTCTTATCGACATAGACCTCCTTCTGCTTTTCCTCCCGGGGCTTTGTGACCTTCTTTTTGGGCTCTGCGGCTATGGGCTTGAGTTCCTCGGCGGGCTTTTCGGTATCCTCCATAGCCAGCCTGCTCTTGTCCTCGGGGAGATCCCACACCGAGCCTCTGCCGAAGCGGGGGAGGGTGATCTCCGGGTGGTCGGAGTTGGCCTTGGCGCGCTCCTCCTTCTCCTGCTCCTCGGCGATGAGCTCAGCCTCGGTCTTCTTGCCGCTCATGCCGACAGCTTCCTCGATGAGCTTGGAGATATCAGCCTTCTGAGGCTTTTTATCCTCGTTCTTGAACTCGTCGGGGTCGGTGGTGAATATATCTGTGAACTTGTTGACCTTTTTGCTTTTGGCCTCCTGCTCGGTGGTCTCGTCGCGGTAATACTTGGCGATATCCACCCTTTTCTTCTCCTTGCCGGACTCCTTCTCCGCCTTGGCTTTCTCAACGGCAAAAGCCTGCTCCTCCTCGGCGCGGCGGCGCATTTTTTCCTCGTGCTCGGCGGCGCGGAGGGCTCTGTCCTCGTCGATGGCCTTATACCCGCTGACAAAGGGCTTCGACACTGCCTTGAACACATCCGGCAGGGTCACATGGGTCAGCAGCATTATGAAGAGCAGATCCAGCAGGATAATGATTATGGCGCCCCCCACCTTCTTGAAGAAGGCAAGCAGCGGCCAGCCCAGAGCCGCAGAGATGAATCCTCCGCCCTGGAGGCGTGTTCCGTCCTTATAGAGCATACCCAGCTTGTCCCCGAAGGAGCTGCCGGTCACTGCGGAGCCGAAAAGGATCTGTGCTGTGCCAGAAAGCAGCAGCAGCAGCACAAAGGTCTCTATCATCCTGGCGGCGAGAACGCCGTTGGGCTTGTCCGAAGCTATGAGTATGGCGATATATATGAGCATGGGCCCCACCAGGAATACGGTGAGCCCGAAGATGCCCCGGTTCGCTAAGAACATAGACTCCCAGAGCCCCTCGCCCCTGACATAGGTCAGCAGCAGCTCGGCTATGCCGAAGAAGAACATTATATAGCTCCAGAAGCGCCTGGCCTCCTTTGCTCCCGAAGCCGATTTTGCGGCTGCGGCGCCCTTCTTTGCTGCGGGCTTTTTAGCGGTGCTGCCCGTCTTTTTCGTCTTTGATGTCGTTTGCCTCTTGCCTGAAGCCATTTACTGTTTTCACCTCTTGAAGTCTCAGTCGCATATCTTATAAAAACGCCGAAAGACTGCCGGGCGGCTGCTCCCTTGCAGCCCCCGCACAGTCCGTCTCATATCAGTAAAATACTATCGGATGACCGATAACAAGCTCTGCTATCGCTATGGAGATCACAGCCATACCCAGCAGGAGCGTGTAGTAGGCGAACCACTTGAAGCGATCCGACTTTACCAGCCAGCTGACCATCTTGATAGCCGCCAGACCCACCAGCGCCGCCACGACAAATCCCAGCGCACAGCTGCCCCAGTCTATGGCGGTCTCGGACTTGACCGCGTCCTTTACCTCGGTAAGGCAGCCCAGCAGGATAATGGGCATTCCCAGGATGAAGGAATACTCCACGGCGGTCTCTCTGGTAAACCCGCAGAAGAGCCCGGAGGATATGGTGGAGCCCGACCGGGAAACTCCGGGGAGCATCGCAACGCCCTGCATAAAGCCCACCGTCACCGAATCCTTGACCTTGATGTCATCGCCGGTCTTCTTGCCCTTGGTGCATCTGTCCGACATATAGAGTATGGCGGCGGTGTAGATGAAGCAGATGCCCTCGGCCAGTATGCTGCTGTCCTGGGCGATATCCTCGAAGAAATCCAGAAACGGCGCGAAAGGCAGCAGGCACATACAGGATATGAAGATCATCACGATCATACGCCTGTTGGTGTTCATCTCGCTCCACTTGAACTTGCCCGTGAATATATCCTTTATCAGAACGCCCAGCTCTTTTATCATGGCGATTATACGCTTGCGGAAGGCAACGAAGACCGCCACCAGCGTGCCGAGATGCAGCACCGCCGAGAAGAACAGCGCACCCTCGCCGCTGTTGCCGGTAAAATGCTGCCACAGCGAAAGATGCCCCGAGCTGGATACAGGCAGAAATTCGGTAAGGCCCTGGATTATCGCCTGCGATATCGTGTCAAACAAACTCATTGTCTATTACCCTTTCAAACCGGAAAAATGCAGGATGAAGGACGATCCTCTGTCCTTTCATTCTGACCCGATTGTAATGATACCATATATTATAGTCCCTGTCAACCTTTTCGCAAGGATTTTTGCAGGAAAAATTGCATTTTCCTGCAAAATGCAGCCTCTTACTGCTCCTCTCCCGGGGCTTCGGCAAATTCCGCGGCGGTGTATTCCGAAGCCGCCACCTCGCTGACCCATCCCACCAGGTCGGCAAAGACCTCCTTGGGATAGGCGGTGAAGAACTTGTTGACCGGCTGACCCTTAACGGTGAGGCCGTCGGTGAGGCAGAGCCCGTCGGCGGAGACGGTGACGGTCAGCTGCTCGCCGGTACAGATGCCGAAAACTATCTGGATGTAGTCCAGCGCCTCGTCCTTACTGGGCTTGACAGCTTGCTGCTCCCTGCCGAAGCTCTTGATCATCTTGTTGAGCTCGGAGTAGTGGTCGCCGTTTAAGATATAGCACTCGCCGTAGGTGCCGGCGATCTTCATTCTTATCTGAGCATAGGCCGCCTCGCAGACGGTGACGCTGCTGTAATCGTCCAGGATCAGATAGTAGTACCTCCCGCCTACTGAGGCCTTATAAGCCGAGCGGTAAACGGTGGAGGTCTTGAGAGCCCCCTGAGTCAGAGGCTCGATGGTATCGTAGGCCTGAGTTGCGCCGATACCTCTGACGTTGAGGCAGTACTGTGCCGTACCCTGCTCGTTCTCGGGGGCTATCTCGGTAATGGCTATCTCGGCGGGGTCGTAGCCCTGCTTGATGAACCTTCCGAAGCCGCTGCGCACCAGGAAGAGATCCCTGTGCTCTCCCTCATCGTCGCGGTAGACCAGTTCAATGAGCTCGTTGGATACGGGGGTGGCTGAGATGTATTTATCCGGCTTGAGGATAAGGGTGCCTTCTGAGTTGATAAGACCCACATAGCCGTCCTGGGCGAAGCTGTAATACCCGCCCAGCAGGCACTTCTTGCAGTCGTATTTATCCGAGGGGCTCTCCTCCACCGAAACGGAGGCAGTCTCGGGGTCGAAGCCTGCCTGCACCACGTTTGCCAGCATATCTCCGGTGCTGTCCAGCTCCAGGAACTCCGGGAACTCATAATCCCGCACCTCTACCGGGGAGGCTTGCTGGGCCGTGGTGGTCGTTGAGGTGACGGCACCGGTCTGCGCCGAGCTTTCCTCGTTCTTATCGCAGCCGCAGAGCAGCAGCAGGACGCTGAGCCCAAGGGCGGCCGGTATTCTCGATCTCAAATCAGACATCTCCTTTCACACAAGGCAAAAGCCGAGAAACTGTTATATCCATACATTGTTTATTATATCACACCCTCTGCGCAAAATCAAGCGCAGGAGCAAAAAACACAAAAAACCGCCCCCGAGGTCATCGGGGGCGGTTGGAGCTGCTAACCAGATTCGAACTGGTGACCTCATCCTTACCAAGGATGTGCTCTACCACCTGAGCCATAGCAGCATCTGAACCGTATCACGTTTATATATTATATAACATAACCGATGATTTGTCAAGCGTTTTTTGAAAAATATTTTCTTTCCGGCTCAAAACGGCAATTTGCACATTTCCGATAGTCTAATTTTGCCAAAAATGCGTCAAAACGGTTGATAATCGATTTCAGATGTGCTATAATAAACAATGTATGGATATCTCGTCAAAAGGCGGTGAGGAAATTGTACAAAAAGAACGGCAGCTTCGGATACGTCCGCACGACCGCGGTGCTTTTTCTCTGCATACTCATAAACTATGCAGGGCGTGTATTCGCTTCGTATTTTGAGCTCCCCGGCTGGCTGGATTCCTTCGGGACATTCCTGGCAGCCTATATCGCGGGGCCGATACCCGGCGCGATAGTCGGTGCCACCAGCAATTTCATAATCGCTCTGACCCGCCCGGTAGTGGCGGCATATTCGGTAGTAAGCATATTCATCGCCCTGGCTGTGGGCTGGTTCGCAAGAAAGAAATACTTTGACACCCTTTTCAACACCACCACCGTAGCCGGCTCGGTAACGGTAGGCTCCGCTGTGATCTCCACCGTTTTCAGTCTGGTGCTCTCGGAAGGCAGTACCAACAACGTATGGGGCGACGGCGTCAAGGACTACTTTATGGAAATAGGTCTGCCGAAGATACCCTCGGTGTTCATCGGGGAATTCTACCTTGAATTCGCCGATAAGCTGCTCACCGCCCTGATGATGTTCGCAACGATAAAGATCATACGGGCTCTGCGTAAGCGGGACTCCAAACGGCTCGCCAAGGATGCCGCCATCCTCCCGGCGATACTGCTGCTCTTCGGAGCCGTGACCGTCGGGAACCCCGACATCGCCAGCGCCGAGGATGCTTCCGAGAAGGTCTCCTACATCCAGACCGTTTACAGCGGCGATAACGGGCTTCCTCCCGGGCACGCCAATGCCGTGGCTCAGACAAATGACGGCATCCTGTGGATAGGCACCTATGCGGGTCTTTACCGCTACAACGGCACCGAGTTCACCCATATGTCGCAGCTCACCAACATCAAGAACGTCAACTGCCTCTATGTTGACGACGAGGGCAGGCTTTGGGTCGGCACCAACGACACGGGTCTGGCGATAGTCATAGACGGCAAGGTGACCAACGTCCTTACCACCTCGGACGGTCTCCCCTCCGACTCGATACGCTCCATAACCCAGAACGCCTCCGGCGAATACTACATCGGCACCTCAGACGGAGTGGTGGAGCTGGAGCTCAAGATAGGCTTCTCGGTCAAATCGGTCATATCCGAGCTCGGGTATGTGGGCAGGATGGACTCTGACAGCAAGGGTACCACCGCAGCCGTGAATTCCGAGGGCGACCTCTATCTGATACGCGGCGGGCAGGCAGCCTTAAAGAAGTCCCCCGACCCTGACTGCGGCAATTTCTCCTGCTGCAGCTTCGGCCCCGATGACACCCTGTTCGTCGGTGCCACGGACGGCATAATCTACGAGCTGGATATCTCCTCCGGCAGCTTCAAGGAGCTGCGCTCGGATCTCTGCGGCAGCCTTACCAAGATAAACTGCATCACCCATGCCTCCGACGGCACCATATGGATCTGCTCCGACAACGGCATCGGCTGCCTGGATAAGAACCGGAACTTTACAAAACAGGAATCCAACGAGTTTGACCATTCGGTGGAGAATATGACCGCCGATTATCAGGGGAACCTGTGGTTCGCATCCTCGAGGCTTGGTCTGCTGAGGATGACAGCCTCCCCCGTTACTGATATCTACGCCGATACGGGTCTTGAGCCCAGCGTTGTGAACTCTACTGCGCTCTTCGGCGGGCTGCTCTATGCCGGCACCGACGACGGCCTGACCATAATCGACATTTCAAAGCATTTCAGCATAAAGAACGAGCTCACCGAGCTGCTGGATGGCTCCCGCATCAGGTGCATAATACCCGATTCGTCGGGGAACCTCTGGATATGCAGCTACGGCGCAGGGCTCATCTCCGTGGACCGCAGCGGGAACATCACCCGCTTTTCCGAGGAGATACCCGAGCTGGGCAGCAGAGTTAGAGTAGCATATGAGCTCTCCGACGGCTCTGTGGTGGTGGGCAGCTCCGAGGGTGTGTTCTTCATAATGAACGGCGCCCTCATCGGCAGCATACCCTTCAGCGACGAGTTCGGCTACGCTCAGGCCCTCTGCTTCCTGGAGACCGAGGGAGGCACCCTCTATGCAGGCACCGACGGCAACGGCATAACCGTTATCAGGCGTGAAGGAGTTGTCAGACGCCTCGTCCGTGAGGACGGCCTGACCTCGGAGGTAATACTCCGTCTGGTAGCCGACCCCATAGACGGCAGCATCTATATCGTGACCTCCAACAGCATCAGCCGGATGGAAAACGAGCATATATCCACTCTCAGCAATTTCCCCTACTCCAACAACTACGATATCATCATAGATGACGACGGCGAGATGTTCATTCCCGGAAGTGCGGGAATATATGTGGTGGACAGAGAGGAGTTGCTCAGCGGCAATACGCCCGAGACTGTCCTGCTGGACTCGAAAATGGGTATGATCGGCTCGCTGACCGCAAACGCCTGGAACGCCGTTGATCAGAACAAGAGGCTCTATATCTCCGCTGACAGAGGCGTTTTCAGCCTGGATCTCGACCGCTACATCATGAAGCAGCGCTCCTTCAGACTGAAGGTCTCGGAGATCAGGATAGACGATGAGACAAAGAGCATCGACCGCTCCAACGAGTTCGCGGTCGCAAGGGATACTGCAAAGGTGGAGTTCGTTCCCGAGATCATCAACTACACGCTGGAGGATCCCACCGTATCCTATTACCTTGAAGGCTTCGATACCGACTGGACGAATGTGCGCCAGAGCGAGCTTCTAACGGTGGTATATACCAACCTTGATCCCGGGAAGTACACCTTCCACCTGGCCGTCCGGGACGACAAGGGAGAGATACTTGAAGAGAGCTCCTACTCTATCCGCAAGGATAAAGCGATCTACGACAACATCTGGTTCAAGATCTATCTGATCACGGTGGCCGGCATCTTCGTAGGCTGGCTCACCTGGTTCATCACAAGGCAGCAGATGCAGCACACCTTACAGCTGCAGGAAGCAGAACTGACCATGGCTCTGCATCAGGTACAGATGGGCAACGAAACGATCCTTGCCATAGCAAAGACCGTCGATGCCAAGGACCTGAGAACGAGCAAGCATTCACAGCGTGTTTCCGACTACTCGGCGATGATCGCCGCGGAGTACGGCTTCACCCCCGAGGAGTGCGAGAACCTCCGCAAGGCGGCTCTGCTCCACGATATAGGCAAGATAGCCATACCCGATTCGGTGCTCAACAAGCCCGCCCGCCTTACCGACGAGGAATACGCCACCATGAAGACCCACGTTACCCGCGGCGCGGAGATACTCAAGGACTTTACCCTCATCGAGCACGTTGTTGAGGGCGCGAGATATCACCACGAGCGTTATGACGGCAGAGGCTACCCCGACGGACTTAAAGGCCACGACATCCCGCTTTACGGCAGGATAATCGCCATTGCCGATGCCTTCGATGCTATGACCGCCAACCGTGTGTACCGCAAGAAGCAGGATATCGACTACGTTATGGGCGAGCTCCACAGGGGCAGAGGCACCCAGTTCGACCCGGAGCTGCTGGATATCTTCTTAAAGCTCATTGACGAGAAGAAGATAGATATCGACGCGCTTTACAAGGACGTCCCCCAGGAAGTCCCGGAGACAAAGCCGGCGGAGGATAAGGCCTCCAAGCCCGAGGAAAGCAAGCCCGACGGGGACAAGGAAAACAAGTCAGAAGGAACCCAGGATACCAAGAAGGAGGGATAAGCTATGCAGCGATCAAGGCAAGGCATACTCTGCGCGGTGATCGCATCACTGCTGGCTCTGAGCATAGCATGGCTCCTTTTCGTGGCTCTTAAGACCGATACCTCCCAGAACAAGGTAAAGGTGGGGCTGATATACGACGGCGACGAGGGCACCCCCTACAGCGCCAACTTCACAGACGCCGCCGAGATGATAGCCGCCGAGTACGACGGCAGAGCCGAGATCATCGAGCGCTTCAACGTTCCCCACGAATCCGGCGAGGCGGTCATCGACGAGCTGGCGTCCCTGGGCTGCGAGATAATCTTCACCAACTCCTACGGCTACGGCGAGGGCGCTAAGGCGGCTGCCGCCAAGCACCCGGACGTTCAGATCTGCGCCGCCACCTGCGACAACGCCTCTGACGACCTGAACAACTATCACACCTTTATGGGTGAGATTTACGAGGCAAGATATGTGACAGGCATCCTGGCGGGCGCAAAGCTCAACGAGATGATAGATCAGGGGCTCATAACCCCGGAACAGGCTGTGGTGGGCTACGTTGCGGCTTACTCCGTGGCAGAGGTCATCTCGGGATATACGGCTTTCCTGCTGGGCGTCAGGTCACAGTGCCCGAGCGCAGTCATGAAGGTGCGTTACAGCGACAGCTGGGGCAACTTCTCCCTTGAAAAGCGTCTGGCGGAGAAGCTCATTGACGATGGCTGCGTTATAATCTCACACCACACCAACACCATAGGCTCGGCTATCGCCTGCGAGAATGCCGACAAGCCCTACCCCGTCTACCACGTGGGGTACAATCAGGATATGATGAGCGTAGCTCCCACATCCTCCCTGACCAGCTGCCGCATCGACTGGGCACCTTATATGGTCTCGGCGGTGGGCGCGGTGCTTGACCGCAAGGTCATCGAAAAGCGGATCAATGGCAGCATCCACGGCAACGATGCCAGCGCAGGCTTCAAGGAGGGCTGGGTCAAGCTCATAGACATCAACGAGGCTGCCGCCACCAAGGACAGCGCCCAGCTGGCTGACAAAGCCATCGCCGATCTCAAGAAGGGCAGGATCAAGGTCTTCTGCGGGGATTACACCGGCACCGACCCCAACGATCCCTCGGATACCGTTGATCTGAGCAAGGAGTATATCGAGAACGAGAATTCCTCGGCCCCCTCCTTCCATTATATACTTGACGGGATCGTTACGGTAGTCACAGATTAACAGCAGAGCCCCGGGGACGACCTCGGGGCTCTTTTTATCACAACAATCCGTTGTTGAGGTCGAAATTGAACCAGAGCTCGCCGGTCTCGGCATCGACGACGATATACTTGCGGACATCGTCGGCGGAGCCCAGCCCCACAAGCTGCTCTGCGGGGACATCCGAGGTGAACTCCCAGACTATCCTGCCGGTGCTCTTCATCCCGGAATAGCGGGGCATCGAGATAACTATGGGGTCGTAGCTGTCGGGGGTGATCATATACCTCAGCTTGATCTCGCTTATCTCAAAGGGCTGGTTAAAGTCGGTGAAGGTCTGCTGCATATGCTCCAGCGCCGCCGATAGGGACACCGCCTCTTCAAGGGTGCCCTTTTCGATAGGCTCGATAACTCCGGAGCCGTTGGTGAAGTAATCAATATTTCCCTTGCTGTACATCAACAGACAAAGCTCCCATTGAGTGTCCATGTCGCAGTGATAAGTATAGCCCGTTGACTCCTCTACCACATCTTCCCCGTTTCGGATGCCGAAATTATTGAGCTTGATGCCCTTGTAGTATTTCTCGGCGGTGATGGAGTAGTAATACTGCCCCAGGTCGTCAAGCACTGCGGCGACTGAGCTGATACGGAAGTCATAGAAGGGCTCGTTGTCGGCGTAGACCTCGGAGAGCCACTTCTCCGCTGTCTCGACAGCCTCTGCAGCGGTGGTGGGCTCGGTGTCCTCTCCGAGGACGCATTTATAGGAGAGGTCATCGCCCTGCTCGGGACGGATCATTGCTTCGACACCTGCTGCGGTATGGTTCATGGTCCTGTCCATGCCGATGGGGGTCATCATGCAGAGGAAGCCGTTATCGTTGTAGCAGAAATGCAGACCCGCATCCTCATCGTGGAAGGCCATACTCCGGAACACCAGCTCGGGGTAAGCTCCCTGAAATTTACTACTGAGCGTCGTCCAGGAGCTTTCCTCCAGAGTTTCCTTCGAGAGCTGTTCCTCGGTGAAGAAGCGCTTTGCGTATTTCTCCGCATTGGCCAGGTCGTAACGCACCTGCTCGAAATCGCACACCGGCAGGGTCTCGGGGATCTCCGCCTTCAGGCCCTCACGGAACACGAAATTGGAGTACTTCTTTGAGATCGCCTGCTCCGCATCTGCGGCAAGCTCCGAGACAGGCAGCTTTGCAAGCTCCGGCGCGGAGCTGCTCTCCGGGGACTTTGCTCTCTCTTCGGCGCTTTGGGCGGCGCTCAGCACCGACTCCCGCTGCTCGGTCCTTGTCTTTACATCCTCGGGAGTATCGGCGCAGGCGGAGAGTATCAGAACCGCCGAAAGCAACAAAACTGTTTTCTTCATATTTTTCCTCCTTCTGCCCTTCCGGGCCGTTCTGTCTCTATATACGACAAAGCCCCGGAGATCACTCACATTCTTTTTAGCTTTGTATACACGCACAAAGAGCAGCCCCTGTTTTTGTCTGATCTGACGAACAGAGGGCTGCTCTTTTGCCGCGTTTCGGGATTTCGACAATTGATTTATCCACGGCGGTGTGCTATAATTTCCTTTGGCGGTCTTATTATTCCGGAAAAGGGGGGAACAGTGTATGAAAAAGGTAGGGGCATTTTTAAAGAAGGAGCTGATGCTCACCGTTTCGGCTGCGGCGGCAGCAGCGGCGCTGTTCATCACGCCCCCCAGCACTCAGCTGCTCCGGGATATCGACTGGCATACCCTGGGCACCCTGCTGATGATGCTCTGCGTGCTTGAGGGCTTCAAGCAGGAGAACGTCCTGCGGCCGGTGATAGGCTTTGCCTCAAAACTCGGAAATATGACGGCGGTGTCGCTGTTTCTGATATTCGGGGTGTTCTTCACCTCTATGTTCGTCACCAACGATGTTTCGCTGATGATATTCGTCCCGCTGACGATAATCATTTTCCGCGGGGGCGGCAAGGAGAAATACATCCTGCCGGTCATCTCAATGGAGAACATCGCAGCCATAAGGGGCTCTCTGCTGATGCCCTTCGGAAGCCCCCAGAATCTATTTTTGTACGGTCAGTCGGGGACGAGTGCGGGGAACTTTATCCTGCATATGCTGCCCCTCTGCGCCATGTCGGCTGTACTGCTCATTATATTCGTGCTGGTGCTCTACCGCAAGGATCTGCGTGAGCCTATCTCAGCCGACCCATCCCGGATGCTGGGAGAATGGGCCTCCGAGGGCAGAAAGAAGCGGATAATGTACCCCCTGCTCTTCCTACTGGTGATACTCACCATAGTCACCCGCACGGAATACTGGTACATAGCCGTGGCAATAGTCATCGGGGCGGTGGCGATAGTTGACAGGCGGCTGTTTCTCAAAGTCGATTATGTGCTGCTGTTCACCTTCCTCTGCTTTTTCATCTTCTCATCCTCGATAGCTGCCAACGAGAAGATCGCAGGGCTGCTGGGCAAGGCCGTTGCGGGGAACGAATACTGGTGGGCCATAGGCCTCAGCCAGCTGATCTCAAACGTGCCCGCCTCCATAGTACTCTACCCTTTCACCGAGAACTTCGCGGGGCTCATCTACGGTGCCGACACGGCGGGGCTATGCTCGCTGATAGGCTCCCTGGCCTCTGTGATAAACTACCGCATCTACGTCCGGGAATACCCCGGTGAGGGCAAGCGGTTCATCAAGGTGTTCACGCTGGTGAGCTGGGCCTTCTTTATCATTGTAGTGATACCCGGCTTCCTGCTGAGCAGCTGGAGCTTTTTCTAGGGCAGCGACCCGCAGGTTTTATGCGGCGCTGCCCTAGCTCATAAGGAGATCCAGCTCCTCAAAGGAGAGCTCGGGGTGGAGTGCGCGGTTTATGCCCTTGGCGATAAGCGAGGCGCTCCGGGCGGTGAGCTCGTCGATATCCTTGGGAGTGACGATCATCCCCGTGTATTCGGGGAGGGGCTGCCCGCCCGCGGCCTCGGCGATGACAGCGCAGTCCACCACGGTGGGGACGCCTATGGCGGCGCAGGGTACCCCCAGTGTCGCCTCGGAGAGCTCCGAGCGGCAGTTGCCCACACCGCTCCCCGGTGAGATGCCCGTTGAGCAGAGCTGAACGGTGCTGCCGAGATGGGAGAGCTCCGCGCAGGCCAGAGCATCCACCACGATGACCAGCTCCGCTCCTGCCTCACGGCATACCGAGCGGATCATCTCCTGGGATTCCATCCCCGTCTGAGCCATTACCCCCGCGGAGATCACCGAGACCTCCGAGAGCTGCGAGCTGTCGATATCCTTGGCGAGGCGCTTGATGTGACGGGTCGCCAACACCCCCGAGGCAGTCCTCGGGCCCAGGCTGTCGGGGGTTATATGGGCATTCCCCAGCCCTGCGAACAGCACCCTTTCCGGCAGGCCCACCAGCCGCGACAGCTCCCGGGCTAAGCATTCTGCCCTGGCCTCGGCATTTTCACAGAGGTCTGAGAGCCGCCCGCTGCGGCAGGCTATGGTTATATACCTCCCCACCGGCTTCCCGATAAGCTCGGCAGCTTCGTCGGTGAGGACATCTATCTCGGTGACGTCCAGCTCCGCCTCGTCGTATGAACGCTCGCGCTTGCGGATGCCCTTCAGCTTCCCCGAAGCGGAAGCCCTCTGCTCGGATTCGAGAGCCAAGTCGGTCCTCATGGTAAAACGCCCCTTTCTGCGGTGTTTTGTTGCAGATTGCACAATAAAAGTCATCAAAAAAAGTCAAATTTTTTTGGCTTGCCCCTTGAAATTATTTTTTCGGTGTGTTATAATAACCAATGAGGCTTGTTTAAGTGGCTGGCTGCATTTCCTCTCAGTCGTGCAGTTAGTTTATGCGAATAAGTGCAGATTATTCAGAAAACTGAGGGAGGTGTCGGTAATGCCGAACATTAAATCCGCTAAGAAGAGAGTTAAGGTCATCGAGGCCAAGACTATGAGAAACAAGGCTCTCAAGTCCGATCTCAAGACTGCTCTGAAGAAGGCCAATACCGCTGTTGCAGACGGCGCTGAGAATAAGGCCGAGGCTGTAAAGGCTGCTATCAAGAAGGTAGACATGGCTTGCTCGAAGGGTATCATCCACAAGAACAAGGCTGCAAGAAAGAAGTCGCAGCTTGCCAAGTCGCTGAACGCTTAATTATTCAGGCATTATGAGCCGGCGGATGTGTCCCGCCGGCTTTTTTGTCATTATGAACAAATCGCCCCGGCCCCGTTAATATAAAATCACGATTTTTGATTTTGGGTATTTATTTTATCAAATTATTGATGTATAATCAGAACAGAAAACAATATGATTACAGGGGGGCTTTTTCAATGAAATTTCAGGATCTGCTGGACAAGCTGAGGGATATAGAATTCTCCACCGTATTCCCGCTGCACGACAAGGATCTCGATGTTAAGAACCTGCTGATAAACGTCGGCATCTATCTGGGCATAATCATTGCCGCGATAATGCTGATAGTTCTGCTGGGGGAGGTCGTTGTACTTGGGGTCATCCTCTGGATAATCGGAGTGATCGCCATTGGCTATTCCCTGGTGGGGATGTTCGCCGATCTGCTGAAATTCATGAAATACAACTGAGCTTTGCCGCCGTCCGTGAAAAACGGGCGGCGGCTTTTATTTGCGGCTTGAAATCCCGGGCGGGATATGTTATAATGTGTAAGAAAGCTGCGGGAGCGATCCCGACGGAGAAAGCAAAAAGGAGGATCAATATGAGCAAGGTACTGACAGTTTATTTTTCGGCGGGCGGCAGGACAGCCGCGCTGGCAGAGAAGATCTCCGCTAAGGCGGGGGGCGAGCTTTTCGAGGTAAAGCCCGAGGTGCCCTACACCGAGGCTGACATCAACTGGAAAAACCCCATCTCGCGCTGCAACAAGGAAAAGATCGGCAAGAAGGACATCCCCACCGTGGGCAAGCCCGAGACCTTTGAGAGCTGCGATACCGTATTGGTGGGCTTCCCCATCTGGTATTACGGCGCTCCCAACATCATCCAGAGCTTTATGAAGCAGTTCGACTGGACGGGCAAGCGTATCGCGCTCTTTGCCACCTCCGGCGGCAGCGACATCGGCAAGACCGTGGGCAAGCTGCGCCCCTTCATCTCCGGTGATTACAGGCTGATCGCAGCAAAGGTGTTCAAAGACCCGGAGGACGAGGCTGCGGCAGACGAATACCTGGCCGGGATAATCAAATAGTTGACAAATCAAGAAAAGTGTGCTATTATCTGTTATTATAAAGGGTATGTTCATCTGTACTGCCCTTGAATGAAAGGAGAACAAATACTATGAAGAAGTTTTGTGCACTGCTCGCAGCTGTTGTTATGACCGCTATGGTACTGACCTCCTGCGGCGATTCCGATTCCTCCAGCAAGAAGGATTCCAGCAAGGCTGATGACAAGGCTCCCGTTACCACTCTCGCCGATGATGAGAGCGAGCCCGAGGAGACCAAGCCCGAAGAGAAGGACCCCGAGGAGAGCGTTGCTGACAGCTCCGAGGATGAGTCTGAGCCCGATGAGGACTCTGAGCCCGAGGGCGAAGGCACTTTCGGCCCCCTCACCCAGGCTTTTGCCGATAAGATCAAAGCCGGCAAGTATGCCATGAAGATGAAGATGGATGCAAGCGCGTTCCTGGGCGCTACCGGAATGATCGACACCGAGTTTAAGTACAACAACGGTGATTCCTACGTTCACACCACCCTTATGGGTATGGAGACCGAGATCTACACTGTAGCCGGCACCTCCATTACCGTGCTCACCGCTAGCAACACCTATCAGGAGGGCAGCAACGTCAATGTATCCTTCGCTGATAACCTGACTCTTCCCGACGGCGCCACCTATGTGGGCAGCTCCGAAGAGGACGGCCTGACCGTTGAGAAGTACACCATTGCGGGCGGCGGCGAAGGCAAGTTCTGCTTCGACAGCGACGGCAATATCAAGAAGATCGTTACCAGCGGCTCTGATTTTGGCGATATGACTGTCGAGATCGATTCCATCTCCTTTGACGATGTTACCATCGAGCTCCCCGATCTTTCCAAGATGACCAAGTACGATCCCACCAACACTGACCCGACAGAGGCCATCAAGATGACTCTCTCCGTTCTCGGCATCACCGAGGATATGGTCACCAAGGCAGGCTACACCTATGATCAGCTTGCCGGAATGGGCGACGAAATGCTTGAGGTAGTAAAGAAGATCGCCAAGGATAACGGCATCGACTCTGCTCTGCTCGATATGTTCGCCTGATAAGCTATCAAAAGAACAACAAAAGCCCCGGGAGCTCCCGGGGCTTTCTTTGTGTGTTCGGTTCACTGTGCAGTCAGGGCTTCGGCGGGCTTCGATGCTTCTGCCGGTACCTGTTTCGGCTCTTCCTCCGAGCCCTCCTCCGGGGGCTCGCCGCGGTAGAGCAGCTTCAGGATTATCGGAGTGGATATGGAGGAAATGATTATGAGCAGTATCACCGAGGTGAAGTATTTGGCATCCATCATCCCCACGGAGAGACCCTTTTGGGAAACTATCAGCGCCACCTCGCCTCGGGTCATCATACCGACGCCCACTTTTAGGCTGTCACGGCGGCTATACTTCATAAGGCGGGCGGTAAGTCCGCAGCCCATCACCTTGGTCAGCATTGCGACTGCCACAAAGCCCAGGGAGAATGCCAGCAGCTCCGGAGTGAAGCCCTCGAATTTGGTCTTGATGCCGATACTGGCAAAGAACACGGGGCCGAACATCATATAGGAGCTGATGTCGATCTTGCGGGCGATATAGTTGGAGTCGTGCAGCGAGCAGAGGATGAGCCCCGCCACATATGCGCCGGTGATATCCGCGATGCCGAAGTATTCCTCGGCGGCATATGCCAGGAACATACAGAGAGCCAGACCCAGGATGGGAATGCGGCGCTGATGGGGCCAGCGCTTGTCGATGAGCTTGAAAAGATAGTAGACGGCAAACCCCACGCCCAGGGCAAAGGCTATGAACAGACCCGTATGCAGCACCACGTCGAGAGGATTGCTGTCGGGGTTCTTGAAGCCGATGACAAAGGTCAGGACGACGATGCCGATGATATCGTCGATTATGGCGGCGCTGGTGATAAGGGTGCCGATATGCCCCTTGAGCCTGCCCAGCTCTTTAAGGGTCTGGACGGTTATGCCCACGGAGGTGGCTGTCATTATCGTACCGATGAACACCGCCGAAAGGAACTGATCGCTGCCGAAGGTGCCGAAGCCGTAGAAAGCACCGTAGAGCAGCGTTCCGCCGCAAAGAGGTATCAGCACTCCCACACAGGCTATCAGCAGAGCCTTGGGACCGGTTTTGAGCAGGTCTCTCATATCGGTATCGATGCCTGCGCCGAACATCAGCAGGATAACGCCGATCTCCGCCATCATTGAGAGGAAATCCGACTGCCCTACCCAGCCCAGCACCGAGGGGCCTATGAGCAGTCCCGCCACGATCTCGCCCACTACCTGGGGGGCTTTGAGCTTCTGCGCCCCCAGACCCATCAGCTTCGCGCAGAGGAATATGATCGCCAGGTCTCGGAAGAAACCTATTTTATCCACGTTATAACACTTCTTTCCTTTCGGTGTTTCCGAAAACATACGCTTTACCTATTATAGTACAGCAAAGGTCAGATTGCAACCGCAAATCCGATTTTTGGCGCTTTAGACAGTTTTGATCTTTACCCGTCCGCAAAAACCGCCATTATTACAATACACCCCGGAGCGACCTTTCCGGATAAAGGATGACCTATTCTGAGCCCCTTATCTTTCAACAGCAAAAAACCAAATAATCGTTGAAAAAATGATTGACAAAGTATGTATTGTGTGTTATACTGTTTAAGGATAACTGTCTTTACACGCGCTATTATGCATAATTGAGGTGTTTTTGAACATGGCCGAGGCTAACGAGCTTGAACGAATTAAGCAAGCTAAGGACTACTTCCAGCGCTACTATCAGTTCGATGACGCAGTAGCAGTCAATCAGCAAAATAAGGAATATCTTAAAACCTATATACATAACGACTACGATGTAGAGGACGAATTCAATTTCAAGGGCAAGTTCATGAAAACTCTCGGAGTTGCGGCAGCGATAGGCCTGGTAATGGGTCTGCTGCTCTTCCTCATCACCGGGATGTGGCTGGTAGGCGCCATCGTGTTCGGCGTTCTCACCGCAGGTCTTGCGATTCTTGCGGCGTACGTCCTCAAGATCCGTCTGAACGATACCAAGGATAACCAGCACGAGGTCAACGAGGGCATCAAGGAGCAGATCGCCGGTCTGGAGCTCCGCGACCAGCAGCTCATCAGGCAGCGCGACGATTACTACCGCGGCCTGAAAAAGAGGATCGACTTTATGTCGCTGGACTATATGGACAATATAGACCAGATCGAGGAGATACTCGTTAACGGCGAGGCCGATACCTGTGAGGATGCGGTGGCCGTGTTCGAGCAGAAGCTGCTGCTCAAGGAAATGACCTCCTTCCTGGGGAACGAGGAGCAGCCCGAGGTACAACCCCTGGACCCTGCAAAGGCCAAGGAAATGTTCGGCGACCCGCTGGAGGTCATCCGCGAGAACCGCAAGAAGCGCAAAAAGGACAAGAAGGCGGATTCGATCTTCGCAGATTGGTAAAAGTGCATATCATATCGCCCCTGCCGGGGCGATATTTTTGTTTACGGTATCCCCTTACCGGCCCTTGACAAATGGGGGCGGGTGTGATATAATATTTCTTGCATTCGTATCTAAAGACAGCCGGCAGTGTGAAACGAGCTTCGTTTCGGCGGAAGTCCGGCCGAGGAAGGAATAGCAAGAATATATTTTTGCTTATTACTGTCCTTTTGTCTTTCTGACGAAAGGATTTTTTTGATGCGCTGCAATCTATTATGAATGAGGTGAAATCAAAAAATGCCGAGTGAAAAGGTTTTGCTTGCAAAGCAGGAAAAGGTCGCCAAGCTGACCGAGCTCCTCAAGGGCTCCGTTTCGGGCGTGCTCGTTGACTACAAGGGCATCACCGTTGAGGAGGACACCAAGCTTCGTAAGGAGCTGCGTGAGGCAGGTGTGAGCTACTTCGTTGAGAAGAACACCATGCTCCGCTTCGCTATGAAGAACTGCGGCCTCGACGGTCTGACCGACAAGCTCGAGGGCACCACCGCTATCGCTGTTTCCGCTGAGGATCAGACCGCTCCCGCAAGGATCCTCGGAAAGTTCTCTGAGGACTGCAAGGGCGAAAGATTTATGCTCAAGGGCGGTTTCGTTGACGGCGAGATCTATGATGAGGCAGGCGTTAAGGCTCTGTCGAAGATCCCCTCCAAGGATATCCTGCTGGCACAGCTGGTCGGCTCCCTCCAGGGTCCCCTCCAGAAGCTTGCTGCTACGATCCAGGCTATCGTGGACAAGGAGAACGGCGCTGCGTAATTACCGCGGCACACATCGATGCCGCATAGAGGCGGCGTAACAAAAGGGGCATCGCCCCCGACACTTTAATAATTTGAAAAGGAGTAAAATACCATGGCTTCAGAGAAGATTTTAAAATTCGTAGAAGATATCAAGGGTCTTTCCGTTCTCGAGCTTTCCGAGCTCGTTGACGCTATCCAGGAGGAGTTCGGCGTTACCGCTGCTATCGCTGCTGCTCCCGCTGCAGGCGGTGCAGGCGCTGCTGCCGCTGAGGAGAAGACCGAGTTTGACGTAATCCTTGCTTCCTTCGGTGACGCTAAGATGGGCGTTATCAAGGCTGTTAAGGAGATCACCGGCCTCGGCCTGAAGGAGTCCAAGGAGCTCGTTGAGGGCGCTCCCAAGGCTATCAAGGAGGGCGTTTCCAAGGCTGACGCTGAGGAGCTCAAGGCTAAGCTTGAGGCTGCCGGCGCTACCGTTGAGCTCAAGTAATTTAAGACTCTCAAAGAGGCTGCCTGCGGGCAGTCTCTTTTTTTGTCGGGTGAACGAGCCTGCCGTGTTGCATTTTTGAGCTTTCTGTGGTATTAAACCACCCAATTAAACCAAAACATCCCACCCAACCATACCATAACCTCAACCCTCGCAAAACAGCCATTTATGCAAAAATAACCGAAATCACATTCGTCCAACTTCGGGCAGCTTCATATAACTTTGTTGACCAAAAGTTGTCCAAGACAGACTAAGGCAGCGTAATATATCGTTAATCAAAAAAAGGCAGGCTAATTGCGCCCATTTTTCATACGTTGAAACAGCATACTCTGCGGGATAAGTCCCGTGGGGTGTGCTTTTGTTTTCTAAAATTAAAGGAGGAATAATATGAAACATAACATTTTCAAGCGCACGCTTGCAGCTGGGCTTGCGGTGCTGTACGTTGCGGCTTATGCGCCCACATTTGGCAATACAGGCCTGTTTGATACAGCTATTACGGCGAGCGCGGAAGGCGAGGGAAAAACTTGGCCTTATAAAAATATTAAGATGCTTCGCTTACAGGCTCAGAACTGTTCACTGGCTTGCTTTTTCTCTCTGCACTAAGCTCCTTATAAGTTCTGATGATAAGGAACAAAGCGACTGCAAAGGTAAGAATATCCGACACAGGCATTGAGTAAAGCACACCGTCAAGCCCAAAGAACAGGGGCAGAATTACCGCAAAGCCCACACCGAACACGATCTCCCTGATCATAGAAAGAGCAGTAGATTCCACAGCCTTCCCCATAGCTTGCAGGAAGATAAAGCAAGCCTTGTTCACACAGGCAAATATCATCATGCAGAGATAAATGCGGAATGCGTGTACTGCAAAATCAGTATAATAACTGCTCTCGTTCGCTGCACCGAATATGCCGATAAGCTGACGTGGGAAGAACTCTACAAAGATCAGGGCGACCGCGCCGACAGCCGCTTCCGCTATAAGGAGCTTTGAAAACAGCTCACGCACACGGATTTTCAGCCCTGCGCCCATATTGAATCCGACTATCGGGATACAGCCTGCCGCCATACCGACTACGATAGAAATAACGATCTGGAAGAACTTCATAACGATGCCGACTACCGCCATAGGTATCTGCGCATACTGCTCTTGCCCGAAAACAGCGTCCATTGCACCGTATTTGCGTATCATATTATTGATCGCTGCCATTGCTGCCACAAGGGAGATCTGCGAGAGAAAGCTGGTAAGTCCAAGTGTCAGCGTTTTGCGGATAATTGCACTTTCGGGCTTGAAATCCGTCTTTGCAGGCTTTACGAGCTTCATATTGCAAAGATACCATATCGCAAGCACTGCTGTCACGATCTGCCCGATGACAGTTGCGACCGCTGCTCCCATCATACCCCACCTGAAAGCGAAAATGAATATTGGATCGAGTATCATATTCAATACCGCACCTGCAAGGGTGGAGATCATAGCAAACTTCGGACTGCCGTCGGCACGAATCACAGGGTTCATAGCCTGTCCGAACATATAGAACGGGATTCCAAGCGAGATACAGAAGAAATATTCCTTTGAGTGACGGAAGGTTTCTTCATTGACCGTACCGCCGAACATAGCGATGATGCCGTCGCTGAATAGCAGATACACGGCACAAAGGATAAGGCTGCTCACGATCGTCATAAGAACAGAGTTTCCGACACTTTTCTTTGCTTTATCAGGTTCGCTCCTGCCGAGACTCAAACTCACAAAGGCACAGCAGCCGTCACCGATCATCACAGCGATCGCAAGAGCTATGACAGTAAGCGGAAACACCACTGTATTAGCGGCGTTTCCGTAAGAGCCGAGGTAGCTTGCGTTGGCGATGAATATCTGGTCAACGATGTTGTAGAGTGCCCCCACCAGCAGAGAAATGATGCACGGCACGGCGTACTTTTTCATCAGTCTGCCCACAGGCTCAAGCCCTAAGAATTGATTTGCGGTTTGTTCCATTTGATTTCCTCCTAATAAATACAGCGTGAAGCTATAAGCCGGAATTACGCTTACGCCACACGCTGTTTGATCTGCTATTCTGTTATATCAGTCGAGATAAGAGCCGACAGGAGCAGTGTTGTACTGCTTCTTGATCTTGATGATAACAGAGCCGTCAGGCTGCTCGGTTTCTTCGAGTATCTTGTACTTTGTTCTGCTTCTTTCGAGTGAAGCTTTGTACTTTGTGATTTCTTCCTTTACGACCTTGACAGCGTAGTCGTGACCGACATCTTCCTTGAGCATAAAATGCAGTGTCTGGCAGATACACGCTTCTTTGATTCTTTTCATTATGATCTACCTCCGTAAAAAAAATAAAACGAGCAGCAATAACCGGACTTACGCAGAATTGCTACTCGTTATGTACTAATTATATCAAATTTTCCGTGATTTTTCAAATTGTGTTTTTTCACAAATCTCATGCGATATGCTTTTCAATATATTCAACAACTTCGCTTTTGTCGATATCAAGAGCGTAGGCAAACTCCTCAAACAGCATATTCTCTGCAAGACTAAGATAATTCTCTTCCGTGGAACGAAGCTTCTTTCCACTTTCAGCAAGCTCCTTACGGCGAAGGTACAGCGTTTTGATGAGCCTGATGATCTCGTGCTTGTCTGCATCCTTTATAATGCGGCTGTATTCTTCCTTACGCTTGATGTCGTTGTCTATCCATATAAGACCCTCAGAGTTCATGTGGGAGATCAGCTCATCGACCTCTGCTTTTGAACATATCGGGTGCATCTTACTGAGAGCCTTGTCGTTATTGGTCGGTACATAGAAGATGTTTTTATCAGTGTATATATGTTTGAGAATATAGTATTCCTGTTCTTCTCCTGTAAGATCACGCTTTTCTATCGCTGTGACCTTACATATACCGAATGAGCCGTACATTACCATATCGTCAACTTTATACACAAGTATCACCTCGCAAAAAAATAGAACGTGAAGCAAGTAACTGGACTTACGCAGTAACTGCTACACGTTCTCTGATATAATTATAGCACTTTCCGAAAGAAAATGCAAAGGGAGTTTTGCACAAATATTACGCCTTTACAGCCTGAGCTGTTTCGGCTTTTCTTCTGAATATAGCTTTGAAGCACGTTCTGATCAGCGGCTGGATTCCGTGATCAGATTTACGCATTCCTGAGAATACAACGTGTGTCAGTGCTATAATATTATTACCTGAATATTATAGCAAAAATATTTTTTGATGTCAAAGGCGATATTCAACAAAGATTTTCAAAGTTTTTGCTTAAGGCAACACCGCACGACCCCTGTGCGTCAGATGCGAAGTCCAGGTTTTCGTCAGATTGCCTAAATTCGACGCAGGCGGGCTGGCGCCCGGCAAGGAGAATAGTGTCAACAAGTTG